>DATJWB010000293.1:0-17392 GCA_035501495.1 Bryobacteraceae bacterium
CGGGACTAAAACGCACGGGACGCACGGGCGGCGGGTGCGGAGAACTACGGTTCGTCGGATTGTCCCACTTTGAGCACGGCCAGGAACGCTTCCTGCGGGATCTCGACCTTGCCGACGCGCTTCATGCGCTTCTTGCCCTCCTTCTGTTTCTCGAGCAGCTTGCGTTTGCGCGTGATGTCGCCGCCATAGCATTTGGCGAGCACGTTTTTGCGCATGGCGGGAATGGTCTCGCGCGAGATGATCTTGTTGCCGATAGCGGCCTGCAGCGCCACCTCGAACATCTGCCGCGGGATGAGCTTGCGCATACGCGAGATCAGCTCCTTGCCGCGCTCGTAAGCGAAATCCTTGTGCACGATGATGGTGAGCGCGTCCACCGGATCGCCCGCCACCAGCACGTCGAGCTTGACCATGGGGGAAACGCGGTAGCCGGTGAGGTGGTAGTCGAGCGAGGCGTAGCCGCGCGAGACCGATTTCAGCCGGTCGTAAAAATCGAGCACGATCTCGTTGAGGGGAAGCTCGTAAAGCAGCAGGACGCGGCCGGCGCCGATGTGCTCGAATTTCTTCTGCACGCCGCGCTTTTCCTCCAGCAGCGCCAGGATGCCGCCCAGGTACTCCTCGCGCGTGATCACGGTGGCGTCGAGGATCGGCTCCTCGATCTGCCGGATCTCGGAGGGGTCGGGGAACCGGCTCGGATTGTCCACCTCGACCACTTCGCCGGAGGTGGTGGTGATGCGGTAGCGGACGCCGGGAGCGGTGGTGATGAGATCGATGTCGAACTCGCGCTCCAGCCGCTCCTGCACGATCTCCAGGTGCAGCAGGCCCAGAAAACCGCAGCGAAATCCGAAGCCCAGGGCAACCGAATTCTCCGGCTCGAAACTGAAGGCGCTGTCGTTGAGCCGCAGCTTTTCCAGGGCGTCGCGTAACAGCCCGTGCTCGTGCGACTCCACGGGGTACAGCCCCGCGAACACCATCGCCTTGATCTCCTCAAAGCCGGGCAGCGGCTCCGCAGCAGGGTCCTGGTGGTCCACGATGGTATCGCCGATTTTGGCGTCCGACACCGTCTTGATGTTGGCGGAGAGGTACCCTACCTCGCCCGCCGACAATTCGTCGCAAGGAACGGCCTTCGGCGATTGATACCCCAGGGTTTCCACCTCGTAAACCTGGCCGTTGGACCACAAGCGAATCTTCTGCCCGAGGCGCAGCCGGCCATCCACCACACGCAGCAGGATGATCACCCCACGATAGGTATCGAACCACGAGTCGAAGATCAGCGCCCGGAGCGGAGCGTCGGCCGATCCCTTGGGAGGCGGCACCAGGTGGACGATCGCTTCCAGGATCTCGTGGATCCCCGTGCCCTGTTTGGCGCTGGCAAGGATCGCATCGCGCGCATCGAGGCCAATGATGGTCTCAATCTGTTCCCGGATGCGCTCGGGCTCAGCCGCCGGCAGATCGATCTTGTTGATCACCGGGATGATCTCGAGGTTGTGGTGAAGTGCCAGATAGGTGTTGGCGAGGGTCTGCGCCTCGACCCCTTGGGACGCATCCACCACCAACAGGGCGCCTTCGCAGGCTTGCAGGCTGCGCGAGACCTCGTAGGAGAAGTCCACGTGGCCGGGGGTGTCGATCAGGTTCAACTGGTAGAGGTCGCCGTCCTCGCCCTGGTAATTGAGACGGACGGCGTGCGCCTTGATGGTAATGCCGCGCTCCCGCTCCAAGTCCATGGAGTCCAGCACCTGCTCCATCATTTCGCGCTGTGACAGCGCGCCGGTAGTCTCGAGAAGGCGGTCCGCCAGTGTCGATTTGCCGTGGTCGATGTGGGCAATTATGGAAAAATTGCGTATGAATTCGCGATCCATCGAGTGTGGGATGCTCTCCCAATTATCCCACACGGGCACGGAATGAATGCTTCTCCGCGCGGTCACTGTCACAACTCTCAAAAAGATAGAGACTTCTGCCGGATTTGTCCCACTATCTGGAGCGATCTATGCAGTCACCTGTGGTTCGTTCCCTGCTCATCCCGTTGCTGGTCGCGTTCGTGACCGCGAACGGCCAGGAGCCGCCCGCGCCGGCCCCCGCACCCGCCAGACTCAGCGTGGTCGTGCTGGAGGGTGAAGGCGCGATCAACAATATCAAGCGGCGGACGTCGCGGGAAACCATCGTCAAGGTGGAAGACGAGAATCACAAGCCCCTTGCGGGTGTTGCGGTTGCGTTCCTTCTGCCGGCGGATGGCCCGGGAGGAGCGTTCACCGGAGGAGCCAAGAGCGTGACCGTGAACACCGACAGCGCCGGCCGGGCGGTGATGCCCCACCTCCAGGTCAACTCCAACCCGGGCACCTACCGCATCGGCGTGTATGCCTCGCACCGCGGACTGGGCGCAAGCGCCACGATTTCGCAGTCCAGCATCACAGGGGCCGCAGCGGTTTCGACGGCGGGCATCATCGGCATCGTGGCGGGGGTTGCGGCGGCGGGTGGCGTGGCGTTGGCGGTTGTCTCGAAAGGCAAAGGCAACGGCCCGGGTTCCTCTCAAACCGGTACTACTACGACGGGAACGGTTGGCACCGGCGGCGGAACGACCTTCGGCCCGCCGCACTAGAGGGGCAGGCTTCAGCCCGTGGCGCTTCAACTCCTGCTCTATAGTTTCATAGTTTCCCATCCGATGATCTTTATGAGAGCTTCGGACCGGCGCGGGCACATTATTCTTTGGACCAGTATGAGAGGGAATGGCGTTCTTGCAGAGGGGCCGGGGACATGAAGGCGGTACCAGGAGTGCTACGCGGCTGTTGGCTTCTGGCGGCCCTGCCGTTGCCCATGGCGGGTGCAACCGCCATAACCGGACCGGTGGCGGGTTATGTGCCCCAGTCGCCCGGGCCGGTGCTCCGGGCGATCCTCGGTGTTCCCGGGTCGTTCCGCTTCAGCGATCCGCTCGCCCTGCCACCCGGAGTCGCAAAGATCTACGTGGCTCCGCAGCAGGACTTCGCAATAGTCGAACGCGAAGCAGCAGGCGTGGCGGTTCTTTCGTTTGCGACGGGTACGGTGGGCAGCGTCACACCGCTAGACGGGGCCGTAACGCCGGATTGGGTGACATTCAGCATGCAGTCGGGGTCCGCTGTCTTATTTTCGGCCGCCTCCAACCGTCTGCAGGTTTTCACCGGGCTGCCGGCATCACCGCGGAAGGTCGCCGATGTGGATGCCGGCCTCTTCGGCGAAATGCCGCGGTCCGCCGCTGTGAGCGATGACGGCGGGACCGTTCTGATGGCCGGCCGCCGCTCCGTGTACTCCGTGCAGCCGAACGGCGCCGCACGAGAACTCCTGGAGGCAAACGCGATCGCCTCCCTAGCCCTGTTCCGGAATGGAACCAGCGCCGCGATTTGGGACGGCGGTGCGGGATCCGTTCACGTTTTGGATAACGTCTCGACCAAACCGTCGGACCGCGTCGTAGCTACCGGGTGGAAGGGCGGCGGAAAGCTGTACCCTTCGTGGGACGGCGGGACCGTGTTTCTGGTGAGGCCCGGCACCAAATTCGTCGCGGCGCTCGACCTGGCCTCCGGGGATGTGAATTGCTTTTCCACCGGCGTAGCAGCCATGACGCTCGAGCCGTTGCGCAATCGCGATACTTTTCTGATTTCCGCCGGCCGCCGCCAACCCGCCTGGATCTTTTACTTCGACGGAAGCACCGGGCGGACGGTATTCGTGCCGGCGTCCAGCCCGTCTCCCGAGGATGTGCCATGATCGGGCACCGGGGGGCCTCCCAATTCGCCGTTGTGATCGTCATAGCATCCGGCCATCTTCGGGCGGCGACGCCCCTGGCGTGCTCTGCGACGTCCGTGTCCCGGCAGGTGCGGTACGAAGGCATGTCGGAATTGGTCGGCGATGTCGTGCTGACGTGCACCGGCGGGACCCCCACGCCCAGCGCCACCCAGATCCCGACTGCCGATATCACCCTTACCTTCAACGCCAATGTCACCAGCCGGCTGCTGGATCCCTCTGGCGCTACAGCGGTCTCGGAGGCCTTACTTCTGATCGACGAACCCGGCAGCGGGCTGCCTGCGCCGGCGCCCGGATTCGGGCCCGGGGCGACGCAGATCCTGTGCTCGAGCCCCCTGGGAGCGGCACCCGGCGGATGCGTGGAATACGCCCAGACTGTCGGCTCCGGCACCGGCGGCGGCTCGGTGCTGGTGGCTGCCAGTTCCCCATCGGGTCCCGCGGCTCCGGGAGCCAACGTCTTTCAGGGGATTGTGAACGGCAGCCAGGTGATGTTTCATGCCATTCCGTTGCTGGCGCCCGCCTCCGGCAGCACCCGTATTCTCCGCATCACCAATGTACGGGTAAATGCGTCCGGGATGTCGGGCGCAGGCACCGGTGCGGTGACCGGTACGGTATCGATTTCCGGCGGGGTGACCGTGAATGTCAGCAACAATCCCCAGACGGTAGCCAATGCGACAGCCGGGTTGACGGCGAGCGGGCAGAATGCGGCCAACTCGGGTGCTCTCGCGGCCGGCGGCACCAGCTTTAGCCAATGCACCGGCAGCAGCTCTCCGGTCGCGGTATCGACACTCCAGTTCCGCGAGAATTTCACCTCAGCTTTCCTGCCGCGAGTGGCCCCCACAACCACATATAACGGCCAATCCGGCGCCCCCACGCAAAACGTCCCCGGCTCTATCTACAATTCCGAATCGGGCTTCGTCTTTCCGGCTGCATCGAACGGCGCCGTGGTCGCCGGGCTGGCCGACTACGGTACCCGGCTCAAAGCGACCTTCAACAATATCCCTACCGGTGTTCGCATCTTTGTTTCGGTGACTAACCTGGCATCGAATACGTCGTCCGCGAACACGTCCGCTCCCTCCGGCAATAGCACGTCGGCCTTCGCGGAGCTGGTGCAGAGCGAGTCTGCCGTGGATGCCAACGGCCTTCCGCCCGTGACGATTTCCACTACCTCGGTAAACGGCACACCTCCCACCACGAACCTGGCGGAGCTTCTGGTGGTCAACGGCTCCGCGACGGCGGTCTGGGAAGTGATCAACACCGATCCGGCGGCCTCCGGCACATTCCAGTTCGGAGTCTGGCAGCAGTTCACCGCCAACGGCCCTCCCCCGGGTACGGCCACGGTAACGTTGAGCTTCGCACCCACGTTCTCCGCGAGTGCGGGATCGGGTCCATCGAGTACCTTGCCGATCGGGAGATTCGCAGCCGCGGCATCGCCGGTCAATCTTCTTTCGATCAGCGCGTGCACCGGGACGAAGGCCGATTCGACCACGATCCTCACGCCGTCTTTGGTCTCCACGACTCCGGGGCAACCGGTGACCCTCACGGCCACTGTGAGTCCTTCCAGCGCCTCCGGCTCGGTTGTTTTCTACGACGGCAGCACCGCTCTCGGCTCCGCAACTCTCTCGAATGGAAGCGCCTCCCTGACTGCCAACTTCGCCGCCGGAATCCATACTCTGACCGCAACGTACGGCGGAAACGGTAATTTCAATGTCAGCACCTCCCTGCCGGTTACCGTGAATGTCGGCACCGGAAAGACCGCGACACAAATCGGTGTAACCTCCACGCCCAATCCGGCAGGCGCCGGCCAGCCCGTGATGCTCAGTGCCGTCGTCACACCCAGCGGAGCCACCGGGAGCATCACGTTCCATGACGGCTCCGTGACTCTCGGCACTGCCACGATGACGGCGGGGTCCGCGGGTATGAGTACCTCGGGCTTGTCCGCGGGATCCCATTCGATCACGGCATCCTACAGTGGGGATGCCAACTACTACGGCAACACCTCCTCCGCGTTTAACGAAACGATCAATGCCGGCGGCAACCAGCCATCCACGAGTCTGACCGCGACTCCGAATCCCGCGGCCGTCGGGCAGACGGTGGTCCTGACGGCTGCGGTGTTGCCGGCGAGCGCTACCGGGAGCATCGCCTTCAAGGACGGAGGCACGGCCATTGGTACCGCCAATATCACAAACGGGTCTGCCACGTTCAGCACATCTTCCCTTACAGCCGGCAGCCACTCGCTGACTGCCTCCTACAGCGGCGATTCCAGCAACGCAGCAAGCACATCGTCAGCCGTGACCGAGGTGATCAACCCGGCTACGGCGACTGCCACTACCACCAGCCTTTCGGTCGCGCCGGGATCGGTGACGACCGGCCAGCCGGTGACTCTGACGGCGACCGTCACCCCTTCGGCCGCAACCGGACTCGTCACATTCAAGGACGGGACGGCCATAATCGGGTATGCGTCCCTCAGCAGCGGGAGCGCGTCCTTCACGACTTCCACCCTCCCGGCGGGCAGTCATTCGCTGTCGGCCTCTTACAACGGCAGCAGCGCTTACAGTTCGAGCACGTCGAACACGGTGACCTTGAGCGTAAGCGGTGCCAGCGGCTCGGTGGTCCTGACGGCCTCCCCGAATCCGGCCGCCTTTGGCCAGGCGGTGACCCTTACGATCGCGGTCACGCCAGCGAGCGCCACCGGAACGGTGACCGTGATCGATACTTCCACGGGAACGTATTTGGGACCGGAGACGCTCTCGGGAGGCGGCGCCACGATCACTTCGTCCGCTCTCAAGGTCGGTTCTCATCTGCTCCAAGCCAACTACAGCGGAGATAGCAACAATCCTTCCAGCACTTCGGCTGTGGTGACCGAGACTGTCAGTCAGGCGGCGACCGTGACCATTCTTACGGCACTGCCAGCCTCATCCGTTCCAGGCCAGACCGTGGTCCTCACGGCAACAGTTTCCCCTTCGGCGGCTACCGGAAACGTGGTATTCAACGATGGGGTACTCACACTGAGCACCACGCCCCTCGCCAACGGGACGGCCACCCTGTCAATTTCCGCGCTTGCCGCGGGTACCCATAACCTGACTGCCTCCTACGGTGGAGATGGGAATTACGCCGCCAGCAATTCGACCACGGTCACCGAGACAATTGGCGCGGCGGCCCCGTGCGCGACTTTCCCAGCGGGGTTTGTGCCATTCACTTCGGTTTCTTCGTTTACACAGCCCAATACCGCGGGCGACCTCGCGGTAGTCGGCAGCATGACTTCCAGCAACTACGCCACCTATCAGGGTCTTCCGCTGCCGGTTGCTCCCAACCAACAGTTCTGTGGGACGGTCCTTCTTGCCCCAGGCGTACCGGTCACGGCGTATGTTCCGACCGCCGCGGAGCGGGGCGGGGATTTCAGCGCGTTCGCCGGGCTTCTCATCGATCCCCTTGCCAATGGCGGCGCGTTCCCCGGCGGAGTCATACCGTCATCGCGAATCCCGGCAACTCTGGCCTGGAGAATTGCGTCCGTGCTGCAGACTTCCGCGACCACCTTGACGGTAACCCCGACATCCTCAACTCCAGGCCAATCGGTTACTTTGACCGCCGCGGTCACGCCGTCCACGGCCAGTGGATCGGTCACGTTTCAGGATGGCACGACCAGCATCGGCAGCGTGCCCTTGAATGCGGGAACAGCGACCTTGACGACGTCCGCGTTGTCAGCCGGCGTCCACGTCCTGACCGCTGCCTATGGCGGCGATGCCAGAACCGCGGCCAGCATCTCGAATTCGGCCACCGAGACGGTAGGGGCATCCGCCGCTATAACGACCACCACGCTCATCGTGGCTCCCGTGTCCTCGACCGTGGGGCAAAACGTCACCCTGACCGCAGCGGTCACACCATCCTCCGCCACCGGCAGCGTTACTTTCAAGGACGGCTCCTTAGCGCTGGGCACGGCGCAGCTTGTTTCCGGGACCGCCGTCTGGAGCACATCCGCTCTTTTGGCCGGCACCCACAGTCTGACCGCTTCCTACGCGGGAGACGCCAAGGACGTTGCCAGCACCTCGAACACGGTGACCGCCACCGTCGCTCCGGCGGCTTCCACCACGACCGCCATCGTCCTCACCGTGGCTCCCACGTCCTCGACCCCTGGCCAAAACGTGACTATGACCGCGGCAGTGACGCCGTCCACGGCGACTGGCACTGTCACCTTTCAAGACGGATCCACGGCGCTGGGAACCGTGCCGCTTGCCTCCGGGTCCGCCGTCTTCATGACATCTACCCTCCCGGCCGGCACCCACACGCTGACAGCCTGGTACAGCGGAGACGCCAGGAATGGCGCCAGCACCTCGATCGCTGTGACTGCAACGGTCGCGCCGCCGGCTTCCACGACGACCACCGTCCTCACCGTCAACCCGGTATCACCGGCAACGAGTCAGAACGTCACCCTGACCGCCACTGTGACCCCATCGACCGCGACCGGCAACGTCACCTTTCAGGACGGCACGGCCAACCTGGGAGCCGCGCCGCTGAATTCCGGCGTCGCGGTATTCATGACGTCCACTCTGGCTGCCGGCGCCCACAGCCTGACCGCGTCCTACGGTGGCGATGCCAAAAACGCCGCCAGCACCTCGGCCGCGGTGACCGCGACAGTGGGGTCATCGCTGTCCACCACAACCACCGCCCTTACGGTCAACCCGGCGTCCTCGACCGCTGGCCAAAACGTCACCCTGACTGCGACCGTGACTCCCTCGACCGCGACCGGCAACGTCACCTTCCAGGACGGCTCGACGAGCCTCGGGGTGGCGCCTCTGAATTCCGGGATCGCAGTATTCATAACGACCAGCCTGGCCGCCGGGACCCACACCCTGACCGCTTCCTACGGTGGCGACACCAAAAACGCGGCAAGCACGTCAAACGCCGTAACTGAGACGGTTGGCCCGTCGTCCGCCGCGACTACCATCGCGCTCACGGTCAACCCGACGTCCTCAACCACCGGTCAAAACGTTACCCTGACCGCGACGGTAAGCCCGTCATCTGCTACCGGCACCGTTACCTTCCAGGACGGCACAACGAACTTGGGAGTGGCGCCCCTGAATTCGGGGACGGCAGTCTTCATGACGGCCACCCTGGCTGCCGGCGCCCATCCGTTGTCCGCTTCCTACAGCGGCGATGCCAAGTACTCGGCCAGCAGTTCGACCACCGTAACCGAGACGGTCACTGCCTCACCCGCCAGCTCCACCACCACCCTGACCGTTACGCCGACGTCTTCCACCGCGGGGCAAAGCGTGACGCTGTCTGCCACGGTGGCCCCGTCCTCGGCAACCGGGACGGTCTCCTTCAAAGATGGCTCAGCCCTCCTGGGGACTTCGCCGTTGAACTCCGGCTCCGCGGTGTTTACGATTTCGACACTCGCGGCTGGGGTACACTCACTGTCCGCCTCTTATGGTGGAGACACCCGATATGCCCCAAGCACCTCGTCCACTGTCACAGAGACGGTAGTCTCTGCCAACCCCGTGCAGATTGTGTCTCCAGCCGCCCCGGTCACCGCTTTCGCCGGCGTCCAATTTTCGCAGACGTTCCAGGCCTCCGGCGGCACGCCTCCCTACAAATGGACGATGCCGTCGAACACCATGCGCGACCTTTCGATCACGGCCTATGGCAACACCGCAATCGTCTCCGGAACTCCCCAGGCTGCCGGCAGCTATCAGTTCTCCGTACAGGCGCAGGACAGCGGGTCGCAGTCGGCTACCACACCGGTCAATTTCCCGGTGTACCCCCCGCTGTCGTTCACCATTACCGCTCCGCAGCCGTCCACACCCGCGGACCAGCCCGCGCCGCAACTGACCCTTTCGCAGTCCTATCCATTTCCCATGACGGCAACGTTTACGCTGAGTTTCGTCGCCAACGCACCCGGCTTGCCGGCCGCATACAATGACGTGCAGTTCCCGGACGGCACCACACGCTTCGCGGTCTCCATCCCGCCCAACTCCACCACGCCCAGTCCGCCGATTCCCTCGATTCAGATCGGCAGCGTGGCCGGCGATATCATCGGAACTTTGGGCCCGGTGATGATACCCGGCACTGCCCAGGTCCTGCCGCTATCGGGCGCGGAGCCAGGCGTCAAGATGACGCTGCCGGCAATGGCCCCGGTGATCGTCCCCGGATCGGTCAAAATCACGAACGTTGCCTCCTCCGGCTTCCAGGTGTTCCTCGACACCGGTTCGACCACCCGCGACCTCGTCAGTGGCACATTCGTGTTTACAGCAGCACCCGGAACTCAAATGAATGGTTGTACGCCGAATTGCACCGTAAAATTCGGCCCGGATGCCGCCGCATGGTTCGCCAGCGCCGACGGGATCGCCAACGGCGGCAACGCCTCGCTTGCCGTCCCATTCACATTCAGCGGCGACACCAGCGTCATTGGAACGGTATCCGTGACCCTGACCAACTCCGCCGGCACCTCGACGGCGGTCAGCGGAGGCCGCTGACCAGCCCTAGCAGGTCCGCCGCTCCAGGTTTTCCTCGCCTGTAGCAACTGTATTTTATTTGGATGTGTTCCCTGCCCGAGCGTTTTGGCTATTGACGCGCCTGTCCGGCCCGGTTAAGCTATTACCCATCCCATCCCAGGGTTGTATCTGACATTTCCGTATAAGGGGTCGAATTTTCATGAAATGCGTCTCGAGCTGTATTCTCCTGGCTGTATTGGTTACGGCGGCCAGCGCCCAAGTCATGACCGGCCGCCTGGAAGGAACGGTCACGGATGCGCAGGGCGCCACCGTTCCTGGGGCGCTCATCAAGGTGACCAACACCCAGACGGGTCAGACGCTCAATGTGGCGGCTGATGACAAGGGTTTGTGGGCCATTCCTTCCGTGCCCACCGCGACCTACACGGTGACCGTCAGCCACCCCGGTTTCAAGACCGAGAATATCGACAAC
This sequence comes from Bryobacteraceae bacterium, assembly GCA_035501495.1. Taxonomy (GTDB): domain Bacteria; phylum Acidobacteriota; class Terriglobia; order Bryobacterales; family Bryobacteraceae; genus JAIQFL01. The sequence goes on from DATJWB010000293.1 coordinate 10,687, forward strand.
GTGAAAGTGGACGCCGGCGTCCCGGCAACCGTGAACACGACTCTTCAGGTAGGTGCGTTGACCGAAACCGTGGAGGTCGCTGCCGGCGCAGAGATCCTGCAGACCCAGACCGCCACGGTAACCTCGACGCTGGTGGGCCGGCAGCTTCACGAACTGCCCTTTACCAGCCGGAACCTCACCGAGCTGATCGTGACGCAGCCGGGCAGTGCGACGCCCGGAGTTCCCCGGAGCACGTCCGTTTACGGTCTGCCGCAAGCCGCCCTTAACGTTACGTTGGACGGTATTAACATCCAGGACAACTCCAATAAATCGAGCGACGGCTTCTTCAACGCGATCTTTCCGCGCGCCGACATGGTGGAGGAGATGACGGTGAGCAGCGCGTCGGCCGGCGCCGACAGTAACGCCGAGGGCGCCTACCAGGTGAAGATGGTGACGCGCAGCGGATCCAACGACTGGCACGGCGGGCTCTTCGAGCAGCATCGCAATCAGGACCTGAACGCCAACTTTTACTTCAACAACATCAACAGCCAGCCGCGCGACCATATCGTCTTCAACCAGTTCGGCGGCCAGGTAGGCGGCCCCATCAGGCGCAACAAGCTGTTCTTCTTCGCCGCGATGGAAGCCTTCCGGCTGCCACAGACCTACACCGAACCCACCGATACCGTTCTGACGCCGCAGGCGATCCAGGGCCTGTTCCGCTACAGCGCCAACGGCGGGGTACAGACCATCGATCTGTACCAGTTGGCGGCGGCCCATGGCTTCCCCTCCACCCCGGACCCGATCATCAGCAAGACACTGTCGCAGATCGATGGCCTGGTGGAAGGCCAGCCCGGATTGAAGAGCCGCATCGCCAGCAACAACGACTACAACCGCAACAACCTGGACTTCCAGAGCAAGGGCGCCAACAACCGGAATTTTCCGGCGCTGCGGCTCGATTACAACGTCACCGAGAAGCATCACATCGAGTTCATTTACAACTATCAGACCAATATCCGACGACCTGACGGCGTGAACATCGGCACGGCAAGTCCGGTATTTCCGGGTACCGGAAACGTTCTGAACAGCTCCAACGGGGAGCCGGGCAATCAGGGCGGAATCGCTTTCCAGGCCGTAACGGCCCTACGTTCGACGCTGACTCCGCGGCTGACCAGTGAAATCCGTTTCGGACTCAACGGAGGCACCGTCATCTTCAATAACGGGATTTCGCCCGCCGATTTCGCTCAGTGGCGGGGCTTTTCGCCCGTGCTGGGCGCGACCAGCGGTACCACGGGATTCGTCACCAATCCTTACCGCGTAACCGGGCAATCGCGGCGTAACACGCCCCTGAAACAGGGCAACGTGAACCTGACCTACTCGCGGGGTGCGCACCTGTGGAACTTCGGCGGCAGCTTCACCCAGGTGAATATCTGGACCACCGCTTCGAGCGGGGCGCCTTTTGTGCCCGGCATTGATTTTGGACTCGCATCCAACGATCCGGTGAACACCGGCGCGACCAATCTTTTCACGACCGCGAACTTCCCAGGCGCCACTGCCACGAACCTGAGCGATGCGGGCAATCTGTATGCGCTGCTGACCGGGCGCGTCGCCAGCATCACGAATTCGGTGGTTCTGGGTGCGACCTCCAAGACCTATGGCATTAACCAGCCAATTGTCCACAACCAGCAGCGGGAGTTTGGATTCTATGTGCAGGATTCCTGGCGCGTAGCCCCAGGGCTAACGGTGAACTATGGTGTGCGCCTCGACCATGAGAATCCGCCGGTCAACCTGGACGGTGTTTACACCCGTCCCGGGTACGCCGGGCTGTTTGGCATTTCCGGCGTGGGCAATCTCTTCAATCCGTATGTGCAAACGGGATCGGCCCCCCAACTGAATCTCGTGGCTGCCGGAACCCCTGGCTACGATGAGGGGGTCGGAAGGCTTTCGCCCTCGCTCGGCCTGGCGTATCAACTGCCGAAGACCGATGTGAAGCCGCTTGCGTGGCTGGTTGGGCGTAACGGCCAGAGCGTCCTCCGCGCCGGCTATTCCATCAGCACCATTCGCGAGGATGCCGGAACCTTCAGCGTGTGGGGTGGCAATTCCGGGCGCACGGTATCCACCAGCGTCGATCCCAACACCTACCCGGCCCAGTTCGGCGCTCCCGGATCGGTGCTCTTCAACCAGGCGACGCTGCCGTCCCGCAGTGTGGCTTCCACTCCCGTCTTTCCGCTGGCAGCGCCCGCCGGCACCAGTCTCAACGAGTTCTCGCCCAACCTGAAGCTCAGCTATGTGCAGAGCTGGGACATCGGTTTCCAGCGCGAGTTGACCCGCGACACGGTGCTCGAAATCCGCTATATCGGCAACCACGGCACCGACCTCTGGCGCACCGTCAACCTCAACGAAGTGAACGTCTTCGAAAACGGGTTCCTGAACGAGTTCCAGGTCGCGCAGAACAATCTGGCAATTGCCAACGGAGTGAGTTCGGTAGCGCAGCTCCCTTCGACGGGCTTGAAGAGCACCAACTTCGGGAATCAGGGGCTGCCGGGCCAAAGACCGATCCCGATCATTCAGACGGCGCTGAATCTCAGTAGCGACACCACCACCGCCACCAGGCTGGTGCAAGGCCAGGCAGGTGCTTTGGCGAACACCATCGCCACCACGCTCACCGACCTGAATCGCCTGGTCGCGGCGGGATATCCGCTCAACATGTTCCAGGTGAACCCCACCATCCAGGCCGCCGACAACCTGCTGGAGAACGGCGGAAACTCGAACTACCACGGTCTGCAGGTGGAGGCGCGGCGCCGCATGTCGTTCGGCCTGCTGTTCCAGGCAAGCTACGTCTGGAGCCACTCCATCTCCAACGAACTGAGCCAGGGCCGCGGCGGCAGCTTCACCACCCTGCGCAACGTGGGCTACGACAAGAATCCGTCGCCCTACGACATCCGCCAGTCGTTCAAGGCCAACTGGATTTACGAGCTTCCCTTCGGCTCCAAACGCCATTTCCTGGGCAATGTGCATAACGTCGTGGCTCGCAAGGCGCTGGAAGGCTGGGAACTGGCCTCCGTGGGCCGTATCCAGTCGGGCTCGCCCATCAAGCTCAACAGCGGACGGAATACCTTCAACCAGAACGATTCCGGCGTGATCCTGCACAACCTCACGGCGAGCCAACTGCAGAGTATGATGTCCATCCGCAAGACCACCAACGCGCAAGGCTTGGGCATCGTCAGCTTCCTGCCGCAGAACCTGATCGACAACACCCTCGCGGCTTTCGAGACCGGTGGCAAGACTCTGGCGAACCTCGACCCCAACGCGCCCTACATCGGCCCCGCGAACATTCCCGGGCAGCTCGGCGAGAATATTTTCCTCTACGGCCCCAAGCAGCAGAAGTGGGACGTGAGCCTGGTGAAGCGGACGCACATCGCCGAGCGCTTCAACCTGGAGTTCCGCGCGCAGGCGTTGAATGTTTTCAATCTGACGAACTTCCTGCTCTTTACACCAGGCAACGGCATCACCCCGACATCCACCATCGGCTCGTCATTCGGCCAGACGACGGGCGCGTATCGCGACCTGTCCAACACCAACGATCCCGGCGGCCGGATCATCGAGTTCGTGATGCGGCTGAACTTCTGAAGACTTTGGAGACGGCCATTCAGCATCGAACCACCGCCGCGTTTGACGGTGTGCCGATTGCATATTCGATTTCGGGCAGCGGAGATGTCGCGATCCTCTTCCTCCACGGCGGCCTGGCCGACCGCTCCTTCTGGGCCGGCCAGCATGCGGCCTTCTGTGAGCACTATACGGTGGTGGCGCCCGATCTCGCCGGCCATGGCGAATCCGGGGCGCGCGAGCAATGGGGGATTCCGCAATGCGCTCAGGACGTCGTTGCAGTCATCGAACGTGAAAACCTGGACGGGGTGATCGTGGTGGGGAACTCGCTCGGCGGCGCGGTCGCGATCGAAGCCGCGGCGATGATCGGCCGTAGGGCGATCGGCGTGGTCGGCGTCGATACTTTTCACGATTTGAATCCCCATATGGATCCCGCCCAGGCGCAGGAACTGGCGGAGACGTGGCGCCGCGACTTCAGCGGCTCCCTGGATCGGATGCTCAGAACTCTGTTGCATGCCGATGCCGCACCCGCCTTCCTGGCCGATATCCGGGACCGCATGGCGAAGGCTTCGGTGGACACGGTCTGTGCCATGTTTCGTTCTTTCGGCGGCTATGATATGAGGCCAGCCTGCCGGCTCTTGAAGGTCCCGGTTCGATGCATCAACGGGGATCTGTTCCCGACGAACGTTCAGGCGGGCCGGGAAATCGTGCCGGATTTCGATGCTGTCATTCTGCCTCACACCGGCCACTATCCGATGCTGGAATCGCCCGATGTGTTCAATCGGAGCCTGGCGGAGGTGGCCGCTGCGATGACCGGATCGCACACCGAAGGGCGCCGGTAAACGTCAGGGTTCGGCCCGCCGGCGCTCGAAGAACCGACGCAGCATTTCGACACACTCGACGGCGCGCACGCCTTCCACCACTTCCACGCGGTGATTCAGCAGGTCCGAATCGGCCAACTGGAATTTGCTCCGCACACCGCCGAAGCGCAGGTCCCGGGCGCCGAACACCAGGCGCGCGATGCGCGCCGTCACCAGCGCCCCGGCGCACATCACACAAGGTTCCAGGGTGCAATACAGAGTGGCGGTCTCCAGCCGGTAATTCGCTGCGGATTGCGCCGCTTCGCGGATCGCCAGGACCTCGGCATGAGCCGTCGGATCGTGGCGGGCGATCGGCGAGTTAAAGGCTCGTCCGCGGATTTCGCCGCCGATCACGACTACCGCGCCGACCGGCACTTCTCCGCCCGCCTCACCTTCACGGGCGAGACGCAACGCCTCTTCCATGAAGTCTTCGTCGCTCACCTGAACCAAAATCCGGGGACGCTACGACACACTAGCATATAATACGGTAACCGTTTACTATGACAGAGCTCGAAATCCATCACGAATCGGGTCACGCAATCGACCCCACCGGTCAGAAGGTAGGGGTTCTGGCCGCCTTGCTGGCTGTTTTCCTGGCGGTGGTCACCATCGCCTCTCATCGCACCCACACCGCCGCCATCATCTTCAAGTCGGATGCCAACGACCAGTGGGCGCTGTACCAGGCGATCCGCGTCAAATACCACAGCCTCGAACTCGGCGAGAATCTAGCCGCGATTCTAAATGCCAATGGCGATGCGGCTGACAAGATGCTTGCCGACTACGCAAACCAGAAAAAGAAGTACGATGACCAGGGCAAGGAGAGCCAGGAAAAGGCGCGGACCGACGGAGAGATGGCCGAGGCCGCCGAGCACCGGGCGCTGCGCTACGACATTGGCGAAGGTTTGCTGGAGATCGGCCTGGTGCTGACGTCGCTGTACTTTATCTCGAAGAAGATGATGTTCCCGGTGCTGGGCCTGGCGGCCGGGCTGGGCGGTGTGGTCATCGCCGCTACCGGAATGATGATGTAGCGGGGATTGCGGCGGCTGCTAGTGCCGGAAGTGCCGCATGCCCGTAAATACCATCGCCACACCGAGGCGGTCGGCGGCCGCGATCACTTCCGCGTCGCGTACCGAGCCGCCGGGCTGGATGAACGCCGTGGCGCCGTGACGAACCGCCTCTTCCACTCCATCCGGAAACGGAAAGAACGCGTCGGATGCCACCACTGTGCCCGATAACGGCAGAACCGCCTTGAGCGCGCCGATCTTGACGGAGTCCACGCGGCTCATCTGCCCCGCCCCCACCCCCACAGCCTGCCCCGGCCGGACGAACACAATAGCGTTCGATTTCACGTGCTTCGCCACCTTCCAGCCGAATTCGAGCGCGCGCCATTCCTCGTCCGACGGCGCCCGCAGGGTCTTCACCACAGCCTTTGCGCGATCCAGCTTGCCGGTATCCACCGTCTGTGCCAGCAGACCGCCGGAAATCGACTTCAGCACCAGGCGGTCGTTGGCGGGTGTCACCTGCATCACCCGGAGATTCCGTCTCCCCGACAAGACCGCAAGCGCCTCCGCTGCATAGCCGGGCGCCGCAATCGCCTCCAGGAACGTCCGGGACATCTCGCGCGCCGTCTCTTCGTCCACGGGGCGATTCACACCCACCACGCCGCCGTACGCCGACACCGGATCGCACTCGTAGGCGCGTTGCCACGCCTGCGCCAGGGTCTCCTGCTCCGCGCAGCCGCAGGGATTGGTGTGCTTGATGATGGCCACCGAGGGCTGCGAAAACTCCAGGGCGAGTTGCCAGGCCGCATCCAGGTCCACCAGGTTGTTGTACGAAAGCTCCCTGCCGTGCAGTTGTTCGGCACCGGCGAGCCCCTGGCCGGTCTTCCCATACAGCGCCGCTGACTGGTGGGGATTCTCGCCATACCGCAAATCCATCAGCTTGGGCGCCCGCACGCTGAGCAGGGCGGGCAAGGCGCCGGGCGCGTCCACCCGTTCCAGGCGGGCGCTGATGGCGGCGTCGTAGTCCGCGGTGGTGCGGAATGCCGTTTTCGCGAGGCGCCACCGCGTCTCGAGCGACAACTCGCCCGAGCAGCTTCGCAGTTCGTCCACTACGGCTCGATAATCCCCGGGCGACACTACCACCGCGACGTCCGTGTAGTTCTTGGCCGCCGCGCGGATCATGGTCGGGCCGCCGATGTCGATGTTCTCGATGAGCTCTTCGAGGGGAGTATCGCTGCGGGCCGCGGCTTCCTCGAAGCGATA
>DATJWB010000294.1:0-5022 GCA_035501495.1 Bryobacteraceae bacterium
CGAGCGGAGTCACCTGCTTCGAAGAGATGCCGTTGTAGTTGCCCAGCAGCCCGACCGGATCGTCGGCGGAGGGGCCAATCACCGCGATTTTGTTCACCGAGGATTTCAGGGGCAGGAAGCCGTTTTGGTTCTTCAAGAGAACGATGGCCTCGCGCTCTGCGGTACGCGCCAGTTGCCGGTTTTGGGCGGAGTCGTTCTCGGAATAAGGAATCGCGGCGTACGGAACGCGCTCCGGAGGATCGAACATGCCCAGACGGAATCGCGCCACGAAGAGACGCTGCACCGCGCGATCGATCTCGGCTTCGGTGATGTGGCCGGCTTTCACTTCGTCGATGAGGCTGCGATACTCGCCGCCGCAGGTGAGGTCCGTGCCCGCTTTGACGGCCGCAACCGCCGCCGCGCCTTCCGAGGAAACAAATTTGTGATTGCGGTAGATGTCGCCCACGGCGCCGCAATCGCTGACCACGTAGCCCTGGAATCCCCACTGCTCTCGGAGCCGCTTCCGCAGCAGGTCCTCGCTGGCGCAGCCTGGATCTCCGTTGACGGAGTTATACACGCACATTACGGAGCCTGCCTTGCCCTCCACCACGGCCGCGCGGAACGCCGGCAGGTACGTGTTCAGCATGTCGGACTCGGTCACCCTGGCGTCGAACGTGTGACGCAGTGGCTCCGGACCGCTATGTACGGCGTAGTGCTTGGGTGTGGCGACTACCTTGAGATAATGCGGATCGTCGCCCTGCATCCCCGTAACGAAGGCGACACCCAGGCGGCTGGTAAGGTAGGGATCTTCGCCGTAGGTCTCCTGTCCGCGTCCCCAGCGGGGATCGCGGAAGATATTGATGTTCGGCGACCAGTACGTCAGTCCGGCAACCCGGCCGGGCGCGTTCCCTGGCGGCGGCTCGGGTATCAGGTCGTGGCGCAGGGCCTCATGGTATTTGGCCCGCGCTTCTGTAGAGATCGCGTCTGCGACGCGATGCACGAGGTCGACATCCCAGGTCGCCCCCAGCCCGATAGATTCGGGGAAAACCGTGGCACGTCCCGTCGCCACACCGTGCAGCGCCTCGTTCCACCAGTTGTAGACAGGTATACCGAGACGCGGAATCGCGGGAGCGCTGTTCTGCATCTGCAGGACCTTCTCTTCAAGCGTCATGCGGGATACCAGATCCGCCGCACGCCGCTCCGGAGACAAGTTCAGATCCTGGTAGGGAGCGCTGCCGGGCTGCTGCCCGAATGACGTCGGGCCAAGCAGCAAAAGGAACGGGATCGTAAGCCGGTTGGGTCTCAATCTGAAGTCTCCTGTCTCGTCTATTCTAAGATCCTGCGTGCGTCAGGGCAGCTTGACGCGAACTTCATCGCCCGAGTAGGCCACCGCGCACGCCCCGGCAGGTTCCTCCAAGCCGCCGCCGCGCGGTTGGTCCACGAGCACGACGCGGAAGGTGCGCTTCGTGAGCATTCCAGCATAGGCTCCGGCGCGCTTTCCGATGGTCAGCGTTTTCGAAGCGTCGTTCCAGCGCAGCGGAATCGTCGTGTAGGCGCCGTGTTCGTAGGCGTAGGAATCGCCCGCGTCTTCGTAGAGGGTGAACGAGCCGTTCGCGCCCGGATAAACCCGCACTTCAAGCGGATCGGCGGGTCTTTGGTCCACGTATTCGACGTCCGGTCCGAGCGGGAGGATCGAGCCGGCCGGCACATACAACGGCATCGATTCAATCGGCGCGGTGGCATCCACGCGTCCGCCTGCTGTCTCGCGTTTGCCCGTCCAGAAATCGTACCAGGCACTCTTGCCGGGGAGATACACGGGGCGCGAGGAAGCTCCCGCCGTGGTCACCGGGTTGACCATCAGGGCCGGGCCGAACAGATATTGGTCGGCGATTGTGAGTGCGTCACGATCGCTGGCGAAGTCCATTACCAGCGGACGCAGCATCGAACTACCCTGTTCGGTTACCTGCCAGGAGACCGAGTAGATGTACGGCATCAGGCGGTAACGCAGCCGCTCGAAATTCCTCAGGGTCTTCTGCGTGGGCGGGTCGAATTGCCAGAACTCCTTGCCGGCCCCGGTGCCGTGCACGCGGAACATGGGCGTGAACGCGCCGAACTGGAACCAGCGCACGAACAGCTCCTGGTATTTCGGGTCTTTGGGATTCCCTCCGAAGAAGCCTCCGATATCGGTGTTCCAGTACGGAATGCCGCTCATCGAGAAGTTGAGGCCCGCCGGAATCTGCTTGCGAAACACGTCCCAGTTGCCCTGAATGTCGCCCGACCATGAGATGGCCGAATTGCGCTGCTGGCCGGCGTAGGCGGAACGAGTGAGGACGATGACGCGCTTCCTGTCCGTCTGCGCGCGCTGGCCCTGGTAGATGCCGGTGGTGGTCATCAAGGGGAAGGCATTGAATACCGCAGCGCCGGGCCCCTCGGCCGTGGAAAATGTGCGATACTCGCCCCACTTCCCGCCGATCTCGGGCTCGGTGGCGTCAAGCCACCAGCCGTCGATTCCCAGCGTGCCGAGGTGGTCCCAAATCTGTTTCCAGTAGATGCGGCGGCCTTCCCCGCTGAAGGCGTCGTACCACTTGCCTTGGCCCTTCGGATACACGTTCGGAATCACGGGGGGGTAGAGCGCGCCGGCCTGCTCCAGTTCCTTACCATTGGCGGTGTCGAGATCGAAGCGCGCCCACACCGAGATCAGAATATGCGCATGCATCTTGTGGATGGAGTCCACCATGCCCTTCGGATCCGGATAACGCGCGGGGTCGAACTCATGCGAGCCCCAGCTGCCCGGCTTCCAATACTGCCAATCCTGCACGATGCCATCGAGGGGCACATGATTCTCGCGGTATCGCGAAACGATTCCGAGCATCTCCTCCTGAGTGGAGTACCGCTCCTTGCACTGCCAGAACCCCCAGGCCCACTTGCCCAGCAGCGGCGCTGCGCCGGTCAGCTTGCGGTATCCGGCAATCACGTCGTCGGACTTGGGCCCGAAGATAAAGTAAAAATCGATCGCCTTGCCGGTTTCCGAGGCCCAGCGCAACAGGTTTTCCTTGCCTTTGATGCCAACTTCGACGTCGGTAATCGCAGGGTTGTCCCACAGCATGCCGTAACCGCGGCTCGAAACGAGCATCGGGATGCCGATCTCCATGTTCTTCTGCTGAAGGTGGACCGTGCTTCCGCGATAGCTCATGTACCCATCCTGGTGCTGGCCCAGGCCGTAGATCTGTTCATCAGGAGCGAGCGCAAAAGTGTCGCCGGCGGTGGATTCGCGGGGCCCTTTCTCTTCGAAGATCGTCTTGCCCGCCAAGTCACGGAATGAAACGAGGCCTGTACTCTTGTCAGCGTGCGCGCGCAACGCTCGCGTGGAAATATCGACGGACGCCGGCGTCTGTGTGACTTCGAAGGGAACCGCGCCGGGCGCGGAAATCACGCTCAGACTGCGGATGGCGGGAATCTCCGCGGCGGCGGCGTAAACGACCCGCACGACGCGATCGGACCAGACTTCGAGGCGAAGCGCTCCGGAGTCGAACCGTATCGTTGCGCCGTGAGCCTGTCTTTCCACTGCCGGAGCCGCCGCGCGCGCAGGCCCACCGCCGAGCGCAACCGCAGCGAGAACCAGGACTTGCCATCGGTTTGTCATAGGAATCTCCTTGCAGGAACCTCATCGCCGGCCGCCGAGCCCTCAGGCACGTCGCCTCCGAGCAGCGCCACCGCACGGCCCCAGGCGGAGCGGGCGAGCAGGGAACAGGCGGAGACAGCCAGTCCGGAAGAGAGCAGGTTGCGGCGACAGATGCGCGTCATCGGAGAGATTCGCGTGATAGGAACCTCGATGGTTCATCGATTCGGTACGCGAGATAGAGAACGCTCAGGTCAAGCAGGCGGACCATGCATGAGAACAGACGGCATCCGGCAACCTGGACCTGTAACCGGCATCTGTTTTCAGGCCAGTGTCACTTTCAGCGCAGCCGCATAATCCACCGCCGGCCGATACTGCTTCAGGAGCTCGACCCGCAGATCATAGCAAAGGCGATCCACGGGAGTCAACGATACCGTCATCGATATAGAATGCGTGAAGCGGGTCTCCGCCGAAGGCGCCGATGTGCTTCTGCACCCACTGGAGGCCCGCGATCATATCGAGCAGTCCGTAATTCCCCGCGGTGTGATTCTGGTTCTCGGCGCTCAAGTCCGGGTGCGCCAGAAACCCGAGCGTTCCCACCCGGTACCCAACGCCGCGTGCGGGCCGGCGGCTCGCGGATAGCGGTCACGTGTCACCGAATTCGTTTCACTTCGTGACCTCCGATAGTGTAGATCGTAGCGGCAATCAAGGAAGCCGCTTACACAAAGGATTGCCATGAGCGCTGGCATGCGCTCAAGACTGGATGGCAGCCATTGCAGCAACCACCGCATCAGCCTAAAATATCCATTCCCTCGCGTACGTCCGGCTAAGGAACCCAAAAATGAAATTGACTAGAGCAAATATCTTCTGCCTGCTGGCGAGCGTCATGGCGATCGCCAGCGGAAGAGGTTTTGGCGCGCCTCCCCAGGCCGCAGCGCCGCTCCCATTCGTCAGCCCGATCTTCGGCGACAGCATGGTCCTCCAGCGGGAAAAGCCGAATGCGATTTGGGGATGGTCTCAGCCGGGAGACACTGTGCGGGTGGAAATCGGAGAGAACTCCGCGACCGCGACCGCAGGGCCGGATGGCAAGTGGCAGGCGCGGATTCAGCCTCCCCCGGCGGGCGGCCCGTATACGGTTAAGATCGCCGGCGGCCAGCAGACCGTCGAACTGCACGAGGTGCTGGTGGGCGATGTCTGGATCTGCGCCGGCCAGTCGAACATGCAGTTCGGATTGCGGGGGGCCAGGAACGGGGCCGAGGAAATCAAGAACGCCAACTATCCCGACATCCGTTACTACGTGGTGGGCGAGCGCATCTCTTATTCCCCCGCGGATGTGCCGCGAGGCTCCTGGAGGGTCGTTTCGCCAACGACGCTCGGCGGCTGGCCCGGCGGCGGAATCTCGGCGGCGGCCTATTTCTTCGCCA
>DATJWB010000295.1:0-19570 GCA_035501495.1 Bryobacteraceae bacterium
CCCCTTGCCTGCTAGGTTGGCTCCCAGAGGGGAGTTGTGCGTTTCCTGGTCTCGACGTTTTTACTGGTAATCATCCCGGCAGCACCCGCAGCGGCATCGGAGAGCGACGCCTTGGCTATTTCGGCGAATATTCAGGCCAAACACCTGCCCTTCGGGACCGTGATGGATCCGGTCTACGCCTTGCCTACCAGCGACCAGATCGTGGGCTACACGCGTTGCGGTGACTCGGCTTTGTGGACCGGAGCCTATCTGGCCGCTGAGTCATTCCGCTACAACGTGACACGTACGGCCGACGCGCTGAACAATGTAAAGTCGGCGCTGGCAGGCCTGGTATTGCTGCAGAGCGTTACCGGCGATAATCGCCTGGCGCGCTGCACCTTTCCCGCGAATTCGCCCTACGCGTCGGGCATCGAGAGCGAAGAAGCGTCCAACACCATCAACCAGAACCCGCCTCTTGTCTGGGTCGATAACACCTCCCGCGACCAGGTCGTCGGGGCTTTTTTCGGCCTCTGCGCGGCGTACGATCTGGTGGACGACCCAGGGGTCAAGAGCACGGTCAGCAATCTGGCGACCCTCCTGATTGGATTCATATCGCGCCACCAGTGGTCGCCCAACGACGATATTACATCCACATTTGTGCTGCGGCCGGAAGAACTCCAGATGCTGCTGCAGGTGGCCCGGCACGTCAATCCCTCCAACACCGTCAGCGGTCCTTTCTTGGTACCGCCGGTGGACACCGGCGTTACGGTGGACGTGCAGAGTCTCAGCTCCTACTTCAAGTTCAACCTCGACTACATGAGCTTCTACAACCTCGTGAGGTTGCAGAACAACTCTGATAATTTTAGCGCCTATCTGACCGTGCGCCGGTACACGGCGAGCCACCAGAACGCCTTCTTCGACATGATCGACCGCGCACTCGAAGGGCCCAATGCGGCCCGTGATGCCGAGGCCGTGAGCCTGCTCAACCAGTGGCTACAGCGCCCCAGGCGCGACCCCTACGTGGACCTGACGAACACGGTGAAGGTGTGCGGCAGCGAAGCCTGCCAGCCCGTGCCGGTCTCGATGCGGCCCACGACGGACTTCCTCTGGCAGCGCGACCCGTTCCAACTGACAGGCGGCGGGCTGGGAACCATCGAAGGCGCGGGCATCGATTACATCCTCCCCTATTGGATGGGCCGGTACTACGGAGTGATCGCCGCCGATACCTCGGTGCAATCCGCCGCGGCGCCGTCCAACGGGGTGTCGGCGAATTCTCTGGCCTCGTTCTACGGCACAAATCTCGCGACGGGCACCGCTCAGGCCGCCGCACAGCCGCTGCCCACGACGTTGGGGGGCGTCACTCTCACCGTCACGGATTCCGCGGGGACCCAGCGCAGCGCGCCGCTGATCTTCGTATCTCCCGGCCAGATCAATTTCGTAGTTCCTGACGGCGTGGCGTCAGGCGCCGCTACCTTCGCCGTCAACAACGGGTCTACGACGCAGACGGCGACGGCCAAGGTGCAGCCCGTGGTGCCCACGCTCTTCTCCATGAACGGCATGGGAAGCGGCGTGGCGGCGGCAACCGCGGTCTCGGTGATCGCGGGGAACGCCCAGTTGCAAACCCCGGTACCGGTGTTTCAATGCAACGGATCGACATGCGTATCGGTGCCCATCAGTTTGGGGGTCGATACCCCCGTCTACGTATCGTTCTATGGCACCGGCATTCGCAATCGCAGCTCGCTCGCGAACGTCACCGCCACGATTCACGGCATGAGCGTACCGGTCACATACGCGGGGCCCGCGCCGGGCTACGCCGGCCTCGATCAGGTGAATGTCAGCCTGGCGTTGAGTCTGCGCGGCAGCGGAGAGTCAAACGTCGTCCTCACCGTAGACGGCCAGACCTCCAACGCAGTAACGATCAACATTCAATAGCAACGTTGTTCCGCATTCAGCCACTCACCTGCAAAGCGATCTGGTAATCCATGTGAGAATCCGCCGAGCCCCTGTAGGCGCCCGAAATGGGGGCCGCCAGGCGGGGATCGGCCGCGGCCGCGACCGCGACGTGCGACGTCCCGACCGCCAGTCCAACGGCCGGGTCGTAGCCTCGCCATCCGCCGCCGGCGAGGTAAACTTCAGCCCAGGCATGCATCTGGGCGGGTTCCTGGAAGGCAGCCTCGCGCTCGTAGCCGCTCACGAAGCGGGCGGGAATTCCCATGATACGGCAAGCTGCGCAAAACAGGATCGCGAGGTCGCGGCAGGTACCGGCGCGCTCCCGCAGAGTCACCGCGGGTTCGAGCGGAGGGCCGTGGTCGCGGAGGGTGTGTTCGAAGTGCTCGAACAGATAACGACTCAGCCCGGTCAGAAAGGCCATGGTGGACCCGTCGGCCTTATCGGCAACCGAGCGGGCCATCACACGAACCTCCTCCGATTCGCTGCCTGAGACGAGGTAGGGCATGACTGCGTCCCTGAGGGGCGGCCGGTAGGACAGCGGGAGACCGCTCATTTCCCGCGGCAGCATGAAGTCGAATGGATTCTCACGGAGGGTCTCGATTTCGAAAGAGCTGCGGACTGTCATCTCTTCGAGCATCGACTCGAACCACGCTTCCAGCACCACGTTGCCGTCCTGATCGAGACATTCGCTTTTTCCGGCAGGCGCGGGCGAGATGTCGAGGGCGAATTTCAGCAGACGCTGTGCGGCATCGTGGCGCGGACGCAGGCGGAACGTGTGCGGCTCCTGAAATACCGGACGATCATACCGGTACGTGGTGGAGTGGATTACCGAGATGCGCATCTGGCAAAGGCGGAGGCGGTCAGAGCACCAGTTCGTCGCCCGTAAGCCTGGAGAACGCGGCCTCGACCCACTCGGATGGGAGGTCGTGGACGCTGCGGCGCATCCGCTCCTGCCACCAGTCGGAGATCTGGCGCAGATCGCGCGCCTCGTAGCGCTGCTCGACCAGGGTGAAGCCGCCGCGGGAGTAGAGGATCACGTCCATGGGGAAGTCCACATCAGCGGCGCAAAGGCGGGTGGCATCGAAGGCCAGGAGGCCGACCTTGAACGCGTAGAGCATGGAGTCCGACCACGTGAGAGAGCGCTCGAGGATGGGTTTTCCGAAGCCCGAGGCGCCGATGATCTGGTAGGGGGTGTCGGGGCCGATTTCGACCCAGTTGCCTTCGGGGTAGATCAGAAAGAGGCGGTGCGTGGAGTCTCCCGACATCTGGCCGCCGATCAGCGAGTAGGCATTGAATTTCAGCTCGGCGCGGGCCAGGGCGGGGCCGTCCTCCTCGGAGACGCGGCGCACCTGCTGGGCATAGAGATTCACAACTTTGAAGAGACGGTCGCGGGCCATGGTTTCGCGCGCGAACCCCTCTTCGAAGTACAGCAGGATCTTGTCGCGGAGGGAGCGCAGACCGGAGTGCATGACGAAGAACGCGAAGCCCGGGCCCTGGTAACTGGCGGTCTTCTTGGCGACCAGGCACTCGTTGCCGGCCACGACGCGCGTATCGGCGATGGCGATCAGGCCCTGCTCGACGGTGATTCCCAGGCAGAAGGTCATGGGCGCGTCCGGGTCATCCGCTGGCCGACCGCGTGATCGGCTTCTGGGCGAAGAAGTTGCCGAGGATGCATTCATCGATTGTATTCATTTTTTTCTGCAGAGAATCGACAAATTCGTGCAAGCCGTCCAAAAGGATGGCGTCCACCTGCGCGTAATCCAACTCCGCGCGGAGCAGTCCGAGTTTGCGCTCGGCATCGCAGGAGAAGGTTCCCAGGGGTGTGCCGGTGATGCCGTGGAGCGATTGATCGGCGCGCGCCACACAGAAGCGGACCGTGCGCGGGAATTCGGCGTCGAGCAGGAGGAACTCCACAATCCGGTCGGGCGCGATGCGGCCGTAGCGTTTGCGATACATTTCCAAGCCGCTGACCGATCGCAGGACCGCTGCCCATTGGACGTCGTCGTAGGGCGTGCCGACATCGCTGACGGAGGGCAGAAGGATGAAGTACTTCACATCCAGGATGCGGGTGGTTTTGTCGGCGCGCTCGAGGGTGGTGCCGAGGCGGATGAAATGCCAGGCTTCGTTGTGGCTCAAGGTCACGTGGGTGATGCCCTGAAAAAGGTGGCAGGCCATGCGGATGGTGTGGCAGAACTCGGGCAGCACCTGCGGCACCGGTTTGCGGCTTTCGGCGGTGATGAGGAGGTAAAGGCTGTTGATCTGCTCCCACATTTCGGAGGAGATGGTTTCGCGCACCGAGCGGGCGTTTTCGCGGGCGGTGAGGACACAGGAGTAGATGGAGTTGGAGTAGTCGGGATCGAAGGCCAGGAAGCGGATGACGTTTTCTTCGGTAGGTGTGCCGTAGTGCTCGCGGAAACAGGCACCGTCGCCGGTGGTGTCGATGATCGGCTGCCACTGGTCGCCGTACCCGCGAGGGAGGTCGAGCATCAGGTTCTGGTTGACCCCGATAAAGCGCGCCACGTTTTCGGCGCGTTCGATGTAGCGGGCCATCCAGTAGACGGAGTTGGCGACGCGGCTCAGGAGCGGCCTAGTCACGGGAGTGGGCCTCGAGAAGGGACGGCACCGGATTGGCGCCGTCCAAAAAGCGCCCCGATGAGTCGGGGCGCTGCAGACAGGAGTGTCCGCGCCACATCATTGCGATTGCTCCTGACGTTGGCCGCCGGAGAGCACCCAGGTGTCCTTGCTGCCGCCGCCTTGCGAGGAATTCACCACCAGGGAGCCTTTCGTCATGGCCACGCGGGTGAGACCGCCGGGGAGGACGTAGATTTCCCGGCCGCACAAAACGTAGGGGCGAAGGTCCACATGGCGGCCTTCAAAATGATCGTCCACGATGGTAGGGACGCGCGAGAGCGCCAGGGTGGGCTGGGCGATGAAGTTGCGGGGATGGGCCGTAATTTTGGCGGCGAACTCCTCCTGCTGCCGGCGGGTGGAATGCGGCCCAACCAGCATGCCGTAGCCGCCGGACTCGTTGGCCGATTTCACTACCAGGCGGTCCAGGTGTTCGAGCACGTATTTCCGGTCGTCATCCCTCCAGCACAGATAGGTTGGGACATTGGGGAGGATCGGATCGGCTCCTTCGTAGTAGCGGATCATCTCGGGCACGTACGCGTAGACCACCTTGTCATCGGCGACGCCATTGCCGGGGGCGTTGGCCAACGCGACACGTCCGGCGCGGTAGGCCCCGACAAGGCCGGCGACGCCGAGCAGGGAGTCCGGACGGAACTCGTCGGGGTCGAGGAAATCGTCGTCGATGCGGCGGTAGATCACGTCCACGCGCTCCAGGCCCTTGGTGGTGCGGATGAAGACGTCCCCATCGTTGACCACGAGATCACGGCCTTCGACGAGTTGGACCCCCATCTGCTGTGCGAGGAAGCTGTGTTCGAAGTAGGCGGAGTTGTAGATGCCGGGGGTGAGCAGCACCACGCGCGGATTGCTCGTCTGCGAAGGCGCGATGGACTCCAGCATTTCGAGCAGGCGGCTGGGGTACTCGGTGACCGGGCGCACCGAGAGGCCCTCGAAGACCGCAGGGAAAATGCGCTTCATGACCTCGCGGTTTTCGAGGACATAGGAAACGCCGGAGGGGACCCGCAGGTTGTCCTCGAGCACGTAGTAGGCACCGTCGCGGTCGCGGACGAGGTCGGTTCCGGTGATGTGGCACCAGACACGCCAGGGGGGATTCAGGCCGTGGCACTGCTTTCGGTAGGAGGCCGCGGAGAGAATCACCTCGCTGGGGATGACTCCATCCTTGAGGATTTTCTGATCGTGGTAGATGTCGTCGATGAAGGCATTCAAAGCGTGGACGCGCTGCTTCAGACCGCGCTCGACGTAGTCCCATTCCTCGGCGGAGACGATGCGGGGAATCAGGTCGAAGGGAAAGATGCGTTCGGTGCCGGCGGAATCGCCATAGACGTTGAAGGTGATGCCCATCTGGAGAAGCAGGCGTTCGGCGGCATGCTTATAGCGCAGCAGGTGGCCTTCGGAGAGCGCCTCCACGGTTTCGAGCAGAAGTTGGGCTCCCGGCCGGGGATGGCCGTCATCCTGGAACATTTCGTCGTAAAAGCCTTCCGTGTCGTAGGACCGAAACCGCATATCGAGACCTCATCGCCTGTGCCTGGAACGGATCACGACCTGGTGATGCGGGTACACGGCTGGAGCCCGGCGAGAAGAGAATCGCCGGCAATCCTCAGATGGTAACACCCGCGGAAGCAGGTTGGCACAATCAGGCTACGCGGTTCACTGCGGCCGCGAGTCACCGGGCTGCCACCGGCCCAACGAAATCCATGAAAACCGCCGGTCTTCGGGCGCGATGTGGCGCGGACACTCGTGTCTGCCGCGCCCCCACTCTTCGGAACTCTTGTCGCCCGCGCACAGTGTCGCTGGCGGCGTAAGGAGTTCGAGGCGCCCACAGGCGTCGGCCTGAGTGCCCGTGTCGCCGGAGTGGACGCGCGTTTATTCCTGCCGGAGCGCCGCCATAGGATCGATCCTGGCGGCGCGGCTCGCCGGAATATAGCCGGCCAGCAGAGCCACCGCGCCTACCATCACTCCCACGGCGATGTAGACCCATGGATCGTTGGGCCGAACCTGGAATAGCATCGATTCCAGCAATCGCGTATCCGCGATGGAAGCGGCCAATCCCAAGCCCAGGCCCATCGCAGCGAGCACCATTCCCTCCCCCAGAACGAGCCGCACCACGCCGCCTTTGCTGGCCCCCAGCGCGATTCGCAGCCCGACCTCCCTGGTTCTCCGGCTTACGGAGTACGCCACCACGCCATAGATGCCGGCCATGGCGAGACACACCGCCAGGCCGCCGAAAACGGCAAACAGAACGGTGCGAAACCGGGGTGCCGCCACATGGTTAGAAAGCATGGCCTCCATCGTCGTGAACTTCATCGGGACGTCTGCCGACCTCTCGCGCGACAGCCGCCGCAAGGTTTCTGATAACGCGCCGGGATCGCCGGTGGTCCGCGCGACAATGCTCAAGGTCAACCCGTTGAACGCATGTTGGCTGTAAGGCATGTAGCACTCCGGCATCGACTCGCGCTCAGGCCCGAGCTGATGGACGTCACCCACCACGCCGACAATCGTCATTCCTTCGAGGGTGTCGAAGGAACAAAAGATCGTTCGGCCGAGCGGGCTCTCGTTCGGGAACGACTTTCGAGCCAGCGCCTCATTCACCACGGCAACCAGAGGCCGCTGCGGTGTATCGCCGTCGCTGAAGTCGCGTCCCCGCTTCACCGGGATTTCCAGAGCCGCGAACGTGCCCGGCGCGACGATGGAGAGAACCGCTTCCGGGGCACGAGCCCAATCCGGATTGGCCGGCAACCGGCCGATGAAATACCCGCCCGACGAATCGATCGATCCGGGTGGCGCCATGGTTGCGCCGGCGGCCGACACGCCGGGTAGCCGGGCGATTTGAGAAAGCATCTCCCGGAAGAATTGGCGCGCCCGCGGGGTGGCGTCCGCCAGTGAGCCCGGCACGGTTGCGCGCATCACCAGCAGGTTCTCCGGCCGAAAGCCCAGCGCCACGTGTTGCAACGCCGCAAGGCTCTTGATCAGGAGACCTGCCCCGGAAACCAGCGCCACGGCCAAAGCAATTTCGGTCACGACCAGCGCTCCTCGCATGCGAAGGATTCCGCCGCCTGCTGAAGCGCGCGTTCCACCTTGTTTCAGCGCCTCGCTCAATTCCACTCGTGACGCATACACCGCGGGAACCAGGCCGAACAGCACGCTCGTGAGCATCGAAATGCCAAAAGTGAAGGCGAGCACCCACCGATCGATCCCGATCTCCGCCAGCCGAGGCAGATCTGGCGGAGCCAGCGCCACCAGTGCTTTCGATCCCAGATACGCAAACAGCAGCCCGGCGACGCCCGCCGCCAACGAAAGCAGCAAGCTCTCGGTGATGAGTTGCCTGATGATCCGGCGCCGGCTCGCTCCCAGCGCGGCCCGAAGCGCCACTTCGCGAGTTCGAGCAATCGCCTTTCCGAGCAGCAGGGTCGCTGTATTGGCGCAGGCGATCAGAAGCACGACGGCCACCGCTCCGAGCAACAGGTAGAGCGTCAGGCGAACGTCCTCCACCATGTCGTCGCGCACACGAGCCACAGCTACGCTCCACCCCTTGTTGGTGTCGGGGTACCGCTGCTCGACTCGTTTGGCGATTACGGCCATCTCGGTTCGCGCCTGTTCCAGAGAAACACCAGGTTTGAGCCGGGCGACCGCGAGATAATTGCGCGCGGCGCGAGGATCGGTGGTTTCGCTCACCACAAACCACAGGTCGGTCTTGTCCGGAAAGCGGAAGTCCGGCGGCAGCACCCCCACAATGGTCTTCAATCCATAGGCACGGACGGTCTGGCCAAGGGCTCGTGGGTCGCCGCCATAGTGGCTCTGCCAGTAGCCGTAACTGAGCAACAGGGCACCTCCATCTCCTTCCTTCATCTCTTCCGCGGTGGGGAAGCGGCCGGCGACCGGTTCCGCTGCGAAGACGCGGAAAAACTCGGGACTCACGCCCGTAACTCGGGCATATTCCGCACCGGCGCTCCGAATGACGACAGTCTCCCGCGAGCCACAATACGCCATGGCTTCAAACGACGAACTCTGGGCGTGCCACTCCTGGAATTCGCGGTCGGAGACCTGCTTGGAGAGGGAGGTGCGGTCCGCTTCGGTTGCCGAGAAATCGGAGAGCGTGACGATTCGATCCGGGTTGCGGTAGGCCAGCGGCTTCAAGAGCACCGCGTTGACGACGCTGAAGACCGCCGTATTGGCGCCGATGCCGAGCGCCATGATCAGGACGGCCAGCGCGGAGAATCCCGGACTCCGGCGCAGGTTACGGCCGGCGTATCGCAGGTCGCGCAACAGGTCATCGATATAGTTCACGCCGCGCATATCGCGGCATTCCTCCTGAAACTGCGTCATGCTTCCGATGGTGAGTTTGGCCATCCGGCGGGCTTCAGCGGGCGGCATGCCACCCGCAATGTTTTCTTCGGTGAGTTGATCCAGGTGGAAGCCAAGCTCGTTATCGAGCTCACGTTCCACATGACCGCGGAAGAACAGGGAACGCAAACGTAGACGGAGTTTGTTCAGCGCGCGCATGTCAAGCCTCCTCGATGACGAGATTGATCGCTGACGACAACCGGCTCCAACTGGCCAGTTCGGCCTCGAAATGACGCCGGCCGGATCGCGTGAGCGAGTAGAACTTGGCCATCCGGCCGGTCTCGGTGGGTCTCCACTCGGACTTGATCCAGCCTTGCTGCTCCAGGCGGTGAAGCGCCGGGTACAGCGAGCCCTGCTGGATCTGGAGTGCCTCGCGCGAGACCTGCTGGATGCGTTTGGCGATGGCCCAACCGTGCTTGGGTTCCAGAGAGATGGTCCTCAAGATCAGGAGGTCCAGGGTTCCTTGTACGAGATCGGTGGGCTTTGCCATAGACCTAGTTTATCAACAATTGTAGACGATCTTGGCGTGTCCGGCCCGCTATAATCGCCGATTATGCACTCATTTCCACGCCAATCTGAGAACAATCGTACGGACCGGGCGCGCCGCCGCTTCCTGGGCTACTTTTCAGGTATCGGACTGGGCGCCACCTTGCTGCCCGGCGTGCTGTGGGCGCAGGTCCAGCAATCCGAAGCTCCCCAGGTCACGCAGGAAATGCTCCAGCATGCGCTTGCGTTGTCGGGCCTTTCGTTTTCCGACGAGGATCAGAAGGCGATGTTGCAGGGCGTGAATCAGAACCTGGGGCGGTACGAGGAACTGCGGAAGCTGCAGATCCCGAACGACGTGGCGCCGCCGTTCTACTTCAGCGCGATTGTTCCGGGAATGAAGGTCAACCGGACGCGGCAGCCCCTGCGGTTCAGCGCGGTGGCGGCAAGAAAGCCCGCCAACCTGGAAGATGTAGCCTTCTGGCCGATCACGCGGCTGGCGCATCTGATTCGCACCCGGCAGGTTACGTCGGTGGAATTGACCGGCATGTACCTGGCGCGCCTGCATAAATACAACGAGAAGCTGAACTGCGTGGTGACGTTTCTGGACGATCTGGCGATGACGCAGGCGCGGCAGGCGGATGCGGACCTGGCGGCGCACAAATACAAGGGCCCGTTGCACGGCATTCCGTGGGGCGCGAAAGACATCCTGGCGCTTCCTGGTTATAAGACCACGTGGGGCTCGAACGCCTACAAGGACCAGGTGATCGACGAAGAGGCCAGCGTCATCGGCATGCTGCGCGATGCGGGTGCGGTGCTGATCGCGAAGCTGACGTCGGGAGAACTGGCGCAGGGCGATCGGTGGTTCGGCGGGCAGACCAAGAACCCGTGGAACACCGGGGAAGGCTCCAGCGGATCGTCGGCCGGTCCGGCAAGTGCAACGGCGGCGGGGCTGGTGGCGTTCGGAATCGGCACGGAGACCAGCGGATCGATCCTGAGTCCTTCGGCGCGCTGCGGTGTCACGGGGCTGCGGCCGACTTTCGGGCGGGTCTCGCGCCACGGCGTGATGGCGCTGTCGTGGACGCAGGACCGGCTTGGGCCGTTGTGCCGATACGCGGAGGACTGCGCGATGGTGATGAGCGTGATCGCGCGTCCTGACAACAAGGACATGAGCGTGTCCGACATTCCGTTCAACTGGAACGCGCGGCTCGACATTCGCAGGCTGCGAGTCGGCTACCTGAAGGACGCCTTCGAGGAGACCCGCGACCCGGCGGCCAAGGCGAACGAGGACAAGGTCCTCGACCAGATGCGCTCGCTGGGGTTCAAGCTGGTGCCCTTGACGGTGCCCGACTGGAACGTGGATGTATCGAGCATCGGGGTGGAATCGGCGGTGTTCTTCGATGAGCTGGTGCGGACGGGGCGCGACAAGCAACTGACCAATCCCGGGAGGGCGAACGGCTTCCGCAGCAGCCGGGTGGTGCCGGCGGTGGAGTACCTGCAGTCGCAGCGCGCGCGCACGATGATGATGATGAAGCTGGCGGAAGCCACTGCGGACGTGGATGTTTACCTGGCGCCATTCAACGCGGGCGGGGGCGGTCCGCGCGGAGGCGCGATACCGACGGACGGAGCGGCGGCTGCGGCAACGCGCGGCGGAGGGTCAGGCGCGGCAGATGGGGCGGTGGCTCCGGTGGACGGACGCACGCCTTCGGGAGCGCGCGGCGGACGGAGAGGCGGCGGCCGCGGCGGGGCGGCCCGCAGCGCGGTCCAGCGGCATTTCACGATGGCGAACCTGGCGTGCTATCCGGCGGTCTCGGTGCCGAACGGGTTCAGCGAGGCAGGCACACCGGGGAGCATCACCTTCTATGGGCGGCCGTTCGGAGAGGCGGAATTGCTGGCGGTGGTGAAAGCTTACCAGGATGCCTCGGGCTTTCATCTGAAGCATCCCAAGCTGGACGCGTAAGGCTCTCCCTGGGATCTGATCGGGGTCTCAGGCAGAACGGAACGCGGCTGCTACGCAAACGAACAACTCGCTGTTGGCAGTAGCGAAAATGAAGTTGTCTCCCGCGGCGATGTAGGATTCGGCGCCGAACAACTCCAACTGGCCCAAAACTGCCTTTGCTGACGTATTTGTCCTGCGGCGAGGGCCTTCGCGCCGGCACGGTCCCAGGTTGGATGCGACTCGGCCAGGCACTCCTCTGGATGCTGAAGCGTGAATCCTCCAAAGTTGATGAAAACTTCGCACGAGCAGAGTCTGGCCGGCGAGGCAAAGACATACCACTCATCGAAAGACCGGAATGGAGGCCGGCTGAGAGATTCCAGCCGGGGACTGTAGGCCAACTGGTTCTCCAAACGCCAGCCAGCGGCCGTTTCTTCGGCGTTGGGGTGAAAAGGACCGCTGTCGAAACATGCCACGGCGACGTAGCGATCCAGCAACGCCTCGGGGCATCGTTCCAGCATATGCCCGATGCCCTTCCGCCGGTCCATTAGCCATTGATACCGCCCATGCGATCCTGTGACCATGCTTTGCTGGTCAGCGTAGCACGGCCTCCCGCCGAAGCAGCCGCCGACCCGCCGCAACCTCACCGGCAGTCGAAGACAGGCTTCCCCTCCATCCACGCGGGCGGGTCCACGCCGAACAGGCGGAGAAAACTCGGCGCCATGTCCTCGATTCCGGGATCTTCCGCTCCGATCGGCCGGTTCGCGAAGAGAATGCCCGGCACCAGGGGCGGATCCACGCAGTGATCGCCGCTCCAGGGACGGTCATTCTCCTCGAACACCGGGCCGCTGGTCTTGCCGACCGCGGCGCCCCAGGCGGTGCGATAGCCCTCGTGGTAGCCGATCACCAGGTCGGGCGCGCGGTCGAGATACGGGCCGGAGTAGATCGCATCGGCATCGTAGACATTACGGATCGCGGCCTTGCCGCCGGCCTCGTCGTGAAGGCCGCTGAGCCTGGTGACCAGCTCCTGCTTCAGTGCCGCTGCCTCCGCGCCCGGTGCCACGGTGCCTTCCGGCTCGCGTCCTCGCAGATTCAGATACAATCCGCCGAGTCCCAGCGCATACACTCGGGTCGCCCGCCAGTTCACGCCGGAAAAGTATTTTCCATCGGCGGTGGCATCCACGCTCAGGTATCCATTCTCCACGAGCCAGGCATTCAGATTGACCCCGCGGTCGAAAGCACAGAAGCCGTGATCGGAAAGGACTACCAGGGCGGTCGCGGAATCCACGTGCCGGGTGGCCATCCCCACGACCTCATCCATCCTCCGGTACATCGCCTCGATCACACCGCCGAATTCACTACCGGCCGCGCCATCGCGCATCTGGCGGAAGAAGAGGTGCTGAATCCGGTCGCTGGTGTCGAACACACACCCCGCGACGCCACGCCGCGTCTTTTCGAGCGCGTCGGTGAACATGCGAAGCCGCTCGTCGAAGATGGCGTACGCCTGGCTGAGGAAGTCACCCTCGGAAAGCACGCGCTCGTTCAACGCCCAGGTGTCTTCCGCCATCCCCAGCGTGGCAAAGCACCCGATCAGCTTCGAGAGGTAGACGGCATATGCGCCCGGGTGGCTGATCGGGAGGCCCGGATTTTCGGGATCGATCTGCACGGGAGAGGCGTAGACCGAGAATCGCGCGCCATCCGCGGTCATCAGAAAGCGCACAATGCCGGTGACCGACCGGAAGCGGCCGGCGCGAAATCGTACGCGGATCCACGGGGTGTACTGGTGCGGCCGCAATTCGTAGGACCCACCTTCGATGCGCAAGACGGGTGGCCGCGAATCGCTGGAGACGTTCACGCGGAACGGGACGCGCAGTGGGTGTCCGGTACCCGTTTGCGGATCGCGGGGACCCTCCAGGAACCCGCGATAGCCTTGAGCGTCGCGTTCCAGAGGATAGTGCGCGCCGCCCTCCACTTCGGCCTCCGGCGGGTCGGCGTGAAACAGTGAGAACGATCCCTGGGTACCCTTCAGATCGGGTGTTCCCATCGCGGAAAGCAGCATGCCGTGGAACTTCTCCGGCGGAAACGTCACCGGCACGCGCAAAATGATGGAGCGGATGCGGTGGCGCCCCAGGATTGCCCAGAACGATTCGCTGCGCCGCTTTCCTTCGACCGCCTGACGGCGGAAACGGAACCGGCCGCGCACGCCGCCAGCGATCTTCGCCGACGAGAGCTCGGGCACGTAGCTTCGCGCGCCGCGGCTCAGGAAGTCGAAGATGTTGTGGCGGGCTGGGTTCACGCCGGTGGCGAACGTGGACCACGCCACCGGCGAAAGCACCGGGAACGTGGTGCGCAGCCGCCGGTAGCCGCCCGACTCACGCAGGCGCGCCAGGTTTGGCAACTTTCCTTCGGCCATGAGCCGCTCGGTGAGCCGCGGGTCGAGGCCGTCGAAGCCGATGAAGATCAGCTTGCGGATATGCGCCTTTCGCAACGCCCGGCGCGACCGGAGGTAGCCCCAGGCGGCGCGAAACGGCCAGAAGAGGATCGCGAACACGTTCGCGGCCAAGGCCAGCAGGATCGCCAGCAGCGACCCGCCTACAGCAAACCCGGCCCCCGGACCGATGTAGGCGAACAGGGCGTCCCGCAGCATCTCAGCGGATCTTCCCTTCCACGAAGGGCACTTCGAGTACCTTGGGGTGGTGGATCGGCCCGTGTCCGAAATATCCGTCCTCCCCGAACAGCTCGCCGTGGTCGGAGGTGATGGTGATGTAGGTGTTCTTTGGAACGGTGTCGAAAAGCCTCTCGATGGCGCCATCCAAAAACTTCACGGCATCGATCTGCCGATGCCGCAGTTCTTCGAGCTTGGCGGCGCGAAAGGGGCGGGGCCTCGTCAGGGTCTGCGAATCGAGATGCTTGAAGACGCCGTGGACGCCGCTGAGCTTCGGCCAGAGATCGGGAGGCTCGCCCGCCAGTGCATAGGGATAATGAGTCTCGCCGGCGTTCAGCAGATAGAACGCGGGGCGGTCTTCGGGGAATTCGAGTTCGTCGAGGATCGCGGAGAAGTCGTTGTGCCGCGGCATCAGCTTGTAGCTGTCGAACCCGCAATTCAGAACGGTGTGCGGATTGAGCACCGGCATCGAGACGCGGGCGTGCGTGCGGTAGCCGAGTTGCCGCTGAAGAAAGGACGGCAGGTAGAGGTCGGGAACCAACGATCGGAATTCGATGCCGTTGCCGCCCAGCCGCTCGTTGAACTTCAGGAAGTCGGCCTTGTAGTATTCCGAGGCGTACACCCGCTTCGGACTGGTGTGCGGCATCAGGCCGGTCAGCAGGTTGTAGTGCGAAGGCGCGGTCCACGAGGCGTACGACCAGCGGCGCTCCACCTTCCCCAACTGGCGTATGTGGCGCGGACGCGCGGCCACGAACGAATCGTAGCGGCAGCTATCGAACACGATCAGCAGGTAGTGATTCCGGGGGGTGGCACGCACGGAGGCCATGTTTCAATTCCAACGATACACCAACGATGTGGCGCGGGCACTCCTGCCTGTACCCACGGGCCCGGCCTGCCCACCGAAATTCACGAAAACCCGCCAGTCCTCAGATGCGATGGTGGCGCAGGCCCTCCGGCCTGCCGCGCCCCGACTCATCGGGGCGCTTGCGGGCGTGTACAGTGCCAGTGGCGGCGAAGGTTTGAGGCTGCCGCGTCGGCATCTACAGCCCATAAAAACGACAGGCCGTGCCTCCCAGCAATTCCTCGCGGACCTCGATCGATTGCGCACCAATTGCCTGCGTAAATGCTGCCAGTGATGCTTTCCATGTGGTGTCCGGCAGGCCCGCCGGCCAGTCGCTGCCGAACATCAGGCGGGAAGGTCCGAACACCGCCATCGCGTGCTGCACACACGCCCGGGCAGAAGCCGCGAGGCGCGCCACCCCGCTGAGCTTGCAGAATACCTGCGGAAACGCCGCCGCCTGCACCAAGTCCTGTGCCCATTGGTCGTCAGCCGCGCCACCGCTCCCCATTCCCAGATGGTCGATCGCGATCCGCAGCGAAGGACAGCGCTCCACCATCCGCGGAAGCACGCCAGGCACCGCCGCCGCGTCCAGCAGGATGCCGCGGCGTTCCACTTCGGCGAGCCCTTCCGGCAGACTGCCATCGAATTGGTGACACACGCCCTTAAATCGCGGGTCGAGCTGCCAGCGGTCGAGGAGATGGGGCAGATTCGGGTCGCAAAGGTCGGCCCGGATCACGATGCCCCGGACGAACTCCGGGTAGTCCGCCACGTCTTCCGCAATCACGACCGAGCCTTCAAAACGGTTGCGCTTCAGAATGGAGGCCAGATATTCGAGCGTGTAACGTTCGGAGAAGGAATGGTGGGAATCGATGCGCAATCAGAAGATGAAGCTGAGGCCGCCGCGGAAACTGCGCGGGGTTTCCACCAGGAGCATCTGCGGTCCACCCAGCGTATTGATCGGCAGATATCCCTGCGCCAGCATGTTGCGCATGTCGGCGGTCGCCTCCATGCGCCACGGCAGCCCCGCGAAATTCGGAATCGGCTGGCGGATATACACGTTCAGGCCGGGAGTCTGGCGAATCGCCTGGGTACTGTACGGATTGCCGGTCAACGCCCAGCGGGGGTCGTTGGTCCACTGGTAGCTGGCGATCATGTGGGTCCCCAGATGCGGAATGGTGGCCGTGACGCGCCCGGTGGCAGCCTGACGGCGGCCCGCGCGGATCATCGATCGCAACTCGTCCGGGCTGTTGGTGGTGAGGTCCTGATTATCGACCGTCAGTGCGCCGGTCGATCCATACATCACCGTGGCCGTGACGTGGTCTCCGAGATTCTGAGTCATCGCGGCGGTATATCCCGTCGCCTGGTAGTTGCCGGCGTTAAAAATCGCGCTGTCGGAGAACAGATCCGGCAGGATATCCCCGCTCAGGAACTGGCCCCCCGGGGCGACCATGGAGAGCGCGGCATTCACTACCGACTCGCGGTGCGCCGACACATACCACGTCCGCGAGCCCATCTTGCGCGAGTAGGTGATTTCGTACTCTTCGCCGCGCTGGATCTTCGGCCGGCCGTTCAGCAGCGAGACATTCGGGAACATCGCCAGAGAGTTCAGATCGCGTTGCAGGTCGGCATCCGGCGCGGGCTGGCCTGCCAGATCGGGACGCGCGTTTCCGGAGGTATAGGCGAGTTCGAGGTCGCCGCCATCCGGCATCGCATAATCCAGCCGGGCGTACGGACTCAGGTAGTTGAGGTGGTCCATGAAGACCACCGAGTCCATCGTAAAACCGTATTGCAGGGTGACGTTGTCGGCTACCTGGGAGCGGTCGTCAAACGATGCCGACATGGTGCGCAGCATGGGCAGCGCGGATTCGTTGCCGGCGAGCGAGGGACCGAGCCGCGAAGGCACGAACAACTGCCGCATGGTCAGTGAAACCTCCGGCGTCTCGCCTAACACGTTCCGGCTATAGCTGGTGCGGAACGCAGCGGTGGGGATACCGGTCTGGGATCCATAACCCACGTTGCCGCTCACCTGCACCATGTTGCTTCCGTACACCGAGGTAGCCAGCGCAAATGCCGTTCCGAGGTCCGCTTCGTTTCCGGCGCCGGTGAGAAGCCCGCCTTCTCCCGCCGACACCTTCAGAATTCCGCGAGTATCCGAAAACACGGCGGAGCGGCGGGTGCCCGCAGGGGTGGACTCTACGTCGAGCGTCTGGTCGGCGGTGGCTTTGTCCAGGAACCGCAATACCGGGCGCGTTGCAGCGGCACTGCGCAATACCCATTTCCAGTCGTCGGTGATCAGGCTGCCGTTGTCGAGCGTCGGATAGGAGATCTGGATCGTGCTGAACAACCCGCTCAGGTTGACATTCAGCACGCTCCGCATTCCGGGCTGCACCAATATGTTCTGCCGGACGGCGGGAAGGAAGGTGGCCAGAGTAACGCGCACAGAGTAGAGATCGGGGAACAGGCTAAGAAACTGGAACTCACCCTTGTCGTTGGTCGTGACCTTCTCAGTCAGGCGGTCCTGGCGATTGTACAGGACAACCGTGGCGCCCATCTGAGGAATCCCCGCGCCATCCACCACGATGCCGGAAATCGCACCCGAGAGGCGTACCGGAGACGCGGCTGGAGAGATGCCTGTCGCCAGAACACACGCTGCGCCCCATAACAGCGCCGACACCGTCATGTGCGTCCTCGTTCGAACCATCCGACGCTCGATCTCTGGTGCGGGCAACGCCCGCATATACCTTAGATTACCGTAAACTGGGCCGAAGGGGAGACTACCTGATTCCGATTTTTGTCCGTTACCTTCAATTGGATCGTATATTGCCCAGGAGCCAAGTTATTGAGAGGAAGCAGTTTCTCAATTGTGGTCTGGGAAGCCGAGGCGTCCGGAATCTGGGTGATCTCTTCCGTAAAATCGATAATTTTCTCGTTGCTGCCGTTCTTCGAAAGGACGTATTCCACTTGCCCGTCCGGCTTGTGAGTGTTCTCGTCCGCACCTAAGTTGTACAGTTTCATATAGATACCCATCTTCTCGCTACGCGTGAAGGTAGGCGGAACATGGGCCGAGGCGTCCCCGATGCGCGGGCGCACCTTCGAGCTTCCGATCACAAACTGGCCGGTCCCGATGCTCCTGGTCGGAACCTTGCCGATCTGGTCCGCCAGCACCAGGCTGCTGGTGGACATTTTATCCGCATCCAGGCGCGGCACCGTGATGGCGAATTCGTGGGCACTGAGATTGCCGCCGATGATGTCCTTGGCGATCACGTTCAGCCGGTAGGTCCCCGGCGCCAGGGGAACGGTGTGCTGGAAGAGCGATTTGTTCTTGGCATACTCCTGCAGCATCTCGTTGGGCGCGATTACCTCCACGGTCTTTTCGAAGTTGCTGACCGGGCGGCGCGTAATCGAGGTCACGGTGCCCAGGATATTCACCGCCGCCTTCTGCACGCCTTCTTTCGCCTGGAATTGCAAATCCTTATTATCGAACTGGATGGTGACGTTGGTCAGGACCGAAGCGTCGGTCACCGGGAAGAAGTCCACCTGCACCTTCATGGGCAGGATGTTGTAGCTGATGCGCGACTGGATGACGGCATCCAGGTCCTTGAACTTGATGCTGGGCGGCTTCTGCAGCTTGGCGAACTGCTCAATCCGGTTGAACTCGTTCATGCTGGCGGTCTCGCCGCCGAACGGGACGCCCAGGTGGGTTCCGTCCGTCCGGTTGAAGCGCTGGGTCTTGTCGGAAAGCCCCATCTGCTCCATCATGGTCAGGCCGGCGCCGGGAACATACAGCAGCGCATCCTTTTCCGACGGGTCGCTGGTCATCCGGTACTCGCCAGACATGGTCGGATCGACAAACTCGATGATGATGTTATTGCCGATATCTTCGATGTAGCGGTACCGCCACTGCTCAAACGGGTAAGTGGAGGTGGTGCCGCCGCCCTCTTCCGGGGGCCGCTCGTAGGTTCCACCGGAGGGGTGGGATTCGATTTCGTCGGGAGGTCCGAAGGTAATATAGATGCGGCCGCGATCTGTCTTCCAGCCGGGAATGCCCGACGCGTAATGCTCATTCGCGTAGGCAATCCGCCGATAGTGCTCTTCGCGGAATTCGTTCTCGAAGGTGTCCGGGGTCGGGTCGCGGCGCAGCCAGAACTGCTCGATGAACTGTTCGCGCTCTTCGTCGGTCTGCAGGCGCTTCCAGGCCTGACGTTCCTCATCGGTGATGATGTAGACCACGTCCTCGTTCAGCCATTTCTTGTACGGCGTCTCGAGCTCTTTGCGCAGCTTGGCTTCGCGCTTTTTCTTTTCCTTTTCGCTCAGCGGCTTAGCGATGGTCTCGCGGCCCTGCGCGTCCGTGTTGGGTGCGCCGTCCTTCTTATCCGCGTAGCTGCGGCCGATCGTGAATAATACGCTAACGGCTAAGCAGGGTATCCAAAGGCGAGCCGGCTTCATTAACACACCGCCTCCTGAAGGCTGATTTAAGTTTAACTATATCATTGTATTGCCGGAAAAAAACAGGCGTCAAGTGGGCTAATTGCGCACACTGTTGCCGGCTATTTCTCAGCTACGACAAGCACTTCGCCGCAAAAGCGCCGCAGGGCGGGGAACCAGCCCAGAACCACGTCATCCGCCGATTCCAGAAGGCGCATAGCGGCCTGCGCCAGAGGCGACGCAAACCGGCCGCGAAAAAGCCGCTTGGCCATGGCCAAAAAATTCATAGGTGTTACGTCCACGC
>DATJWB010000296.1:0-11743 GCA_035501495.1 Bryobacteraceae bacterium
AAGCGCCATGTTGGATATACTCTGTCCCTGAGGGGACGACATGGCGCAGGGTACGAACAATCACGATGACGATGTGAGGAACGAACTGCCGCGGCGGGAGTTTGTAGCGGCCTCGCTGGCCGCGGGGCTGGTTACCGCGGCTGGCTCCGCCGCGGAATTGCCTGTGGTGGAGAGCGATGTGGAGATCAAAACTCCGGATGGCACGTGCGATGCCGCGTTTATTCATCCGGCGAGTGGATCTCATCCCGGCGTGCTGATCTGGACCGATGCGTTCGGGCTGAGGCCGGTGTTTCGCGACATGGGCAAGAGGCTGGCGGCGCAGGGCTACTCGGTGCTGGTGCCGAATCCGTTCTATCGCGTCGCCAAGGCGCCGGTCTTCGGCGACATCTCCAAATTCAACTTTCAGAATCCCGAGGACCGGGCCAAGCTCACTCCGCTGATGGGCTCGATCAGCGCGCCGGGCGCCGCGGAAAAAGATGCGCCCGCCTACATAGCGTTTCTCGATGCGCAGAAGCAGGTCGATCGCGCGAAGAAGGTCGGCACCCAGGGGTATTGCATGGGCGGGCCGCTGGTGGTGCGAACCTCGGCCGCGGTGGCCGGCCGCGTCGGCGCGGGGGCATCGTTCCACGGCGGTGGACTGGTGACGCAACGCCCGGACAGCCCGCATTTACTGGCGCCGAAGATCAAGGGGCGGATGTATTTCGGAATTGCCTCGAACGACGACAAGCAGCAGCCCGACGCAAAAGACAAGCTGCGCGAGGCATTCGCCGCCGCCAAGGTGCCCGCGGAAATCGAGGTCTATCCCGACGCGCTGCACGGATGGTGCGTTGCCGACATGCCGCTGCAGAACGGCAATCCGATCTACAACAAACCGGACGCCGAGCGCGCGTGGGGCAAGCTGCTGGCGTTGTATCAGGCCGCGCTGGCCTGAGCTGCGCGGCAACCGGTCACTTGGCCGCCCGGCACTCGGGGATCTTCACCTCCGGCTGCTTGGCGGGGCGGGATCCCGAGCAGTGGCAATAGTCCGGGAACTCGTCCGATCCGGGATCGTTGCGGTGGATCTTCAGGTACTCGATGATGGCCCACCTCTGGTCGTCGGTGAGCTCCGGACCAAGCACGCCGTCTTTGACGGGCGGCATGTCCTTGGCCTCGATGATGAGCGGCTGCGCGTCGGCATCGGCGAGACAGGCTGCGCCGGTCGGCGGCAATGCCCTGGTCCCCTCCGTGCCGCGGAATTCGTGTCCCCGGTTGGAATTGCCGGCGATCGAAGTGTCGAAGACGAAGCCGCGCTCGCTAAGCGGCTTGAGAACATAGCCGACGTTTTTCGGATCGAAGTCCTTGGTGCCGGTGAGGAACTTGGTGTCGCGCTTATCCCCGGGTAAGAGCAGTTGATAGAGATTCGGCACCGATCCGTTGTGGAGAAACGGCGGCGTGGCCCAGATCCCCGCCAGGGGACGGGCTTTGTACGCGGGAGGCGCCTGGGGCATGTCGATCTCGCCGAAGTAGCCGTCATCGACGCCCCGTTCGGGCGGCGGAGGCGCGGTGTGGGCGAATCGCGGGTCCTTGCGATACTGCGCGCGGATCAGCAGCCCGAAGTAGTTCAGCCCGAAACCGATCGGAACCGCCCGCATATCGACCGCCGCCAACTGGCTGGCGATCCTCGCCTCGCCCCGGCTCTTCGCTGTGCTCCATTGGTCCGAACCGGCCTTGAGTAGCGCGAGCCGGCGATTGAGATCCTCTTCGAGGAGCGGCCGAACCAGTTGACGCGCGTCGTCCGCGGTGAGCCCGGTGGGCGTCAGGTCGAGCACGTTGTGGGCGAAATTGTCGGCCGCCTTGGGATCCGTTCCAATGTCGGCGGCTTTGACCACGGATACGATCCAGTGGGTCTCGCGCGTCTTGCACGGGGCGTCGATGGCGACGCTGGCCGCATCGCCGAGGCGCGGCCCGTGACACTTGACGCAGTACTGGCGGAAGAGCGCTTTGCCGTAGATGGCGCGCTTGCAATCGATCTTGCCGAGCAGGTCTTCCGGCCACTGGGGCGGAGTCAGCCACCACAGAGTGTTCTCGATCTTATATAGGTTCTCGATCATGGTGCTGGCCTGGTAGCGTTCGGCGGGGGGCACCGGCCTGCCGTAGTTATCCACCAGCAGGTAACTCGTGCCTACCCCCATGCCCTCGCCGACATTGCGCGCCAGCGGGTGCCGGACGGAAGCGCCGTATTGCACCCAGTCGAATTTCCAGATATCCCATACCGGCGGGTAACTTACTGGGGCATCGCCCTTGCGATAGTTAGCGGGTGAGATATGGTCGCCGAACACCGTATTGGCAATCCGCCCTAT
This sequence comes from Bryobacteraceae bacterium, assembly GCA_035501495.1. Classification (GTDB taxonomy): domain Bacteria; phylum Acidobacteriota; class Terriglobia; order Bryobacterales; family Bryobacteraceae; genus JAIQFL01. Next base: position 2,340 of record DATJWB010000296.1, read on the forward strand.
GGCGTCGGTACGGCCATAGCCCTCGGCGACGGGATATAAGTGCTTCGTCTGATCGTTCCAGCCTTGTTTGACGAAACTTAGGAGGACATCATAGAACGAATCGCGCAACGCCTTCTTGCCTTCGTCGTAATGGTCCTCGCCGAGCACATTCCTGGCGAACCGGTTGAACTTGAACGGATTCACATACGTCGCGGTCATGGCCAGGATGAGGTCCGGCAGAAAGTCGCCGGGTTTCATGTCGGTGAACGCGTGCATGGCTTCGCCGCCATCGATGCGGATCGCGGTGCGCCTCCCGTCCACAACTGCGTTCAACTGGCCGGTGTGGCAGGCTGCGCACGTCAGGTCGAGGACGTCATCCTGTAGTTCAGCGGCAAAGTGATGGGTGAAGCCGACCGGCAACTGGTGCGGATTGGCCTGGGAGGGTTTGAGGTCCACGAGAAATCCGTACTCCCGCATGTGATCGGGGTCGGCAAAGCGCTGCGTGCTCCAGGGCCGCTCCAGGTGCACGAGCCAGTTGTAGCGCATACCCTTGATACTCGTCCCCTGCGGCGTGTAGTAATAAGTCTGGCGGGACGCGGCGTCCTGCCCGGCGCCCCAGCCCTGGTTGAGATAGACGATATTTTGAACCGGCTCGAGGATCGGAACCTTCGAATTAGGCCAGACGGAAGCGGCGAGCAGTCCGCCGAACAAAAGCACGATCAGCAGGATGGCCGCAACCACTCCGGCCTTCAGCAGTTGCCGGACGGTGATGGCGCCGAGGCCGCGTAAGAAAGATAGAATCGCGTTCCAGATCCGCATCGCGGAATTCTACACTGTTTCCGCGCGCACGGCCAGAGGACAATAAGTGTTTAATAGTACATTCGTCTGGGCCAGGCAGGGTTGCGGGTTGTTCCGTACCAACTTTCCCGCTGTTCTAAAGATACGCGCGACTTTCGCTTGTACTGTAAGTCTACACGCTGCATAATTACGAAACATCGAAAGGAGAAATCGATATAAATGCCGCCAAGACCAGAACAATTCGTCGCCGAATTACCGACTCGACTGAAGTACAGACCCGGCCCGGTCACAGATTGGATCGACATGGAATTTGTCCTCCAGGAGATCGAGGGGGGTCTTCGGAACCAGGTGATTGCCGCGCAATTCAATACTCTTGCCGCTATGCACCGTACGCTGGCTGACGGTGCGGCACAGATCGCCGGAATCCTCGGCGGAGCGACGAAGCAGCGTGGATAGCCTCCTGCCCATCGTGCAGGACGGTTCAGGCCTCGCTCCGCTGCAAGGCGATTCCATGCCGGCTGAAGTTGCCCTCCTGGGTTACCAGGATCAGGGCAACCTCGGCATGGGATACCTTGCCGCGGTGCTACGCGAGCGGGGCCACACCGTCCACATGATCGACATCCGGGACGGGGCCGAGAAGATCGCGGAGCGCCTCGTCGGGCGGCAGCCGCTGGTGGTCGGCTTTTCGCTGATCTTCCAGGTTTTCCTGCCGCAGTTCCGCCGCGTGGCGGCTCATCTGCGCGCCGCGGGAGTGACCAGCCATTTCACGATCGGCGGACATTTCCCCAGCCTGTGCCATGAGGAGGTGTTGGCGCAGTTCCCGGAAATCGACAGCGTAGTGCGCTACGAAGGCGAGATCACCCTGGTCGATCTCGTGGAGCGGCTGGTCCGCGGCCGCGACTGGAGGCAGACCCCCGGCATCGTTTACCTGCGAGACGGGGAGATCGTGCAGACGGAACCCCGCCATCTCGTGGAGGACCTCGATACCCTGCCCTACCCGTACCGGCCGTTCGAGCCGGAACAGATCGGCGGATTCCCCACGCTCCCGCTGCTGGCCAGCCGCGGGTGCGCGCGCACGTGCTCGTTCTGCTCCATCCACACGTTCTACAGAACCGCTCCCGGAAAAGTGGTCCGGGTTCGAAAACCCGCCAAGGTGATCGAAGAGATGGCCTATCTTCACCGCCACCATGGAGTGCGCGTGATCCTGTTCCAGGACGACGATTTTCCACTTTGGGGACGAGCGGGCCGCCGGTGGGCCGATGAGCTGGTGCGCTGCATGTACGACGCGGGCATGGTGGGGCGCGTCATCTGGAAAATCAGTTGCCGCGCTGAGTATGTCGAGCGCGAATTGTTCGCCAAGCTGGCGGACGCCGGTCTTTTCCTGGTTTATATGGGGATCGAGTCGGGCACCGAGGAAGGTCTCGAAGTGCTCAATAAGGAAATGACCGTGGACCAGAACCTCCAGGCCGTGGCCACCCTGAAGGAGGTGGGAATTCAGGTTTCCTACGGGTTCATGCTCTTCGATCCTTCGAGCACGTTCGACTCGATTCGGGAAAATCTCGGTTTCCTGCGGAAGATGGTGGGGGATGGAATGGCGGCCGCCACTTTCTCCCGCATGCTGCCGTACGGCGGCACGCCAATCCGCGACACGCTGCGCAAGGAAGGACGTCTGCGCGGCGACCTGACCCATCCGGACTACGACTTTCTCGATCTCCGGCTCAACGAGTTCCACCGGCTGCTGGTGCCCACTGTCCGTCCCTGGATTTACAAAGAAGGCCTCTCCTATCAGCTGAACTACGCCTGGGACGAGCTGGACACGTTCTGCCGGCTCGCGCCGGACGTGCAGGGGGCCGGCGAGTATCGGGCGGACCTGCAGAGTCTGACCGCCGAAAGCAACGACAAATTGCTGACACACGTTGAGGAGTGCCTGGATGGATTCCTCGAGGGTGATCTTTCCAGGCTCGACGTAGCAGCGGCGCGGGCTTACTGCATCGAACGCGGCGGGCGCCTGCTGGAGAGGCGCAACAGCTTCGTCCGGGATAACGTCGACCTGCTGATGGACACGGTCACGGCCGATTGCACCAGCGGGCCGGTGATGGTGCCGCAAACCCATTAGCAACCGGCCGAAAGATCGTTTTGCGCCGGTCTTTGTCCTGGCAACGGCGCGGTCGTATTCGTCGGTAGTTACGACCATGATCGGGCAGCACCCCGAACTGGCCGGGCTTCCCGAGTTGAAGCTCTTCTGCTGCGAGACCATCGGCGAACTGGAAGCCTCGCTCCCGCGCTACTGGATCGAACGGGGAGCCGCGCATCGCAGTCCGGGCCTGGTGCGCGCGCTCGCCGAATTTCTCTTTGGCGGCCAGTCTCCCGCGTCGCTGGCATCGGCAGTGGCGTGGCTGCACGAGCGGCCCGGCTGGCGGGGAGAGGACGTGCTGGACGTTCTGATGGAACGGCTCGAACCCCGCATCGCGGTGGAGAAATCGCCGGACAACATCCTGACCGACGACGGCCTGCGCAGGATGGCCGCGGCATATCCCCGGGCTCGGTACCTGCACCTGGCGCGGCACCCGGTGACCACTCAACAGTCCATCGTCGAGCACCGCCGGCGGACCGTTCCCGGCTACCCGCTCGAGGGAGAGCCCGTGGCGAGCATCGCATCGTGGTACGAGATTCACCGGCGCATCCTGTGCTTTGCGGAAGCGCTGCCCGCCGGGCGCTGCCTGCGCGTGCGGGCGGAGGATGTGCTCAACCATAGCGCCGCCCAAATGCGGGCGATCGCGGCGTGGCTCGGGATCCGTGACGACGAAGCCGCCATCGACGCCATGCTGCATCCCGAGGCATCACCATTCGCCCGGCCCGTGCCGGGAGGGGCCGGCATGCCCGGCGGCAACGATCCGGCGTTTCTCGAGGATCCCGTGCCGCACCGCGTCGGGATTCCGCGCGGCGTGGAACCGCCCGCCGGCTGGGACGCGGACGAGTCCGTCTGGCAAATGGTAATGGCCCTGGCGAACCGGCTCGGGTATTAGAACAGAACCCGTCAACTGGAGTGTCGACCGTTTCCGGGCAACCCGGACAGAATCAGGCGCGTACAATAATATGGCGATGGCAGCGGACGTTTCTCCGCGGGCCGCCGCTGTGCGACCATACGCGAGCCTTCCCGTTCGGCGATTTCAGATCGTTCTTCTTGCCACAAGTCTCGCGCTTGTGGGTGCTTCCGGGCTGATTCAGGGCCGTATGAGCGTCCGGGATCTTGCCGAGTACGTCATCTTCACCTTCATCGTGGGCAATTGCACGCGGCTTGCGGCGCTCGGTACGGCGCGGCTCTATGGGTCCAGGAACTTCCCATGGGACCTGCTCTTACTCCTCTTCATCCAGATTCCTGCGAGTATTGCGGGCGGTTACGTCGCGCTGATTGTCGCAAGACTCGCCGTGGAACGGGCTGGAAATAACCCGTTCACCTTCTCGTTGCCGTCGATGCTGAAATGCATCTTCTTTTCTGCTGTGATCACCGGCCCGACCTACCTGGCGCTCAAGCGGCAGGCCCGCCTGGAGCGGCGCAATCGCGACCTGGAAAGCCAGGTGACTCTGGGGCGCATCGAGCTCCAGACGCAGGAAGCCGAGCTCAGGGCCGCCAGCGAGATTCAGAGCCATCTGCTGCCGCGCGAGATCCCGCGCGTGAAGGGACTGGACGTCGCATGCGCGTGGCAGCCCGCGCGCTCTGTGGGCGGTGACTATTTCGACGTGTTGGCACTTGCGCCGGGACAGATCGGCGTCTGTCTCGCCGATGTTTCCGGCAAGGGGATGACCGCGGCGTTGCTGATGGCCAACCTCCAGGCGCTGGTACGAGCGTTCGCGCCGGGCGCTGCAGACCCCGGCGCGTTGTGCAGGAAGGTCAACGAAGCCCTGTGCGGCAACGTGTTGCCGGGGAAGTTCGTCACGCTGTTCTATGGCGTGATCGACAGCGCCGCCCTGACCCTGCGTTTTGAAAACGCAGGCCACTGTCCGCCGATCGTTCTACGCGCCCATGCGACCACTCTGTTGACCGAGGGCGGCACGGTGTTAGGGCTCTTCCCTCGCGCGCAGTACCAGGAACGGAACTTCCCGCTGCAATCCGGCGATTGCCTCCTGTTGACCACCGACGGTGTGACGGAGGCGGCTAACCAGGCCGGCGAGGAGTTCGGTGCGGAACGGGTGGCGGCGTCTGCCCGCGCCGCGCTGAGCCTTGGTGCGAACGCCATCCGGGCCAGAATTCTCCAGGATGTCTCGAGTTTCTGCAGCGGCAATTTTCACGATGACGCATCCCTCGTCGTGGTGACCGTGGATTAGGCCAGCGTCTAGCCGTTAAGCGTGACCGGCCCGCCACACTGTCGCGTCCGCGGCCCCTTGCCTCGCACATCGAAAAACGGTATACGGGATCATGCTGTTCCGAATTGCGCTCTCAGTTCTTTTTGCGGGCTCCTGCCTCGCCCAAAACACGGCCCGGATGGATCAAATCATCCAGTCTTACGTAGCCGACCACAGATTCATGGGGGCTGCTCTTGTAGCCCGCGGCGACCAGGTGGTTTTCAACCAAGCCTACGGCTCAGCCAATCTCGAATGGAACGTTCCCAATACGCCGGCCACAAAATTTCGACTCGGGTCGGTAACCAAGCAGTTCACCGCCGCCTCGATCCTGCTGCTGGAGGAACGCGGCAAGTTGAACGTCAATGACCCGCTGAAGAAGTACATGCCGGACGCGCCCGCGGCCTGGGACAAGGTCACCATCTTTCACCTGCTGACCCACACATCCGGAGTGCCGAGCTTCACCAGTCTTCCGGACTATCCGAAAATCGAACCGTTCGCCACCACACCTGCCAGGCTGATCGCCCTGTTCCGCGATCAGCCGATGGATTTCGAGCCCGGCGAGAAGTGGCTGTACGACAATTCAGGTTACGTCCTCCTCACTTACGTCATCGAAAAGATCACTGGAGACACCTATGAGAAATTCGTCCGCGAAAATATCTTCGCGCCTCTGGGAATGACGGATTCCGGGTACGATTCCAATTCCGCCATCATCCCCCGGCGGGCGTCCGGATATTCGCCCGGCCGCGGCGGGGTGGAGAACGCCGGCTTCATCCACATGACGGTTCCGCAAGGCGCAGGCGCTCTCTACTCTACAACCGGCGATCTTCTGAAATGGGAGCAGGGTCTGTTCGGCGGCAAGGTGCTAAAGCCGGCTTCGGTCGAAAAGATGATTACCCCCTTCAAGAACAACTACGCTTTCGGACTCGGCGTCGAGACCGCCGGCGGACACAAGAAAATATCCCATGGCGGCGGCATCGAGGGTTTCAATACGCAACTGAGCTATTATCCGGATGACAAACTCACAGTCGTCGTTCTGGCGAACCTGAATGGTCCCGTTGGCGACATCGCCGATAAACTCGCCGCCGTGGCCCGCGGCGAGACCGTAACACTGACCGGCGAGCGGAAGGAGATCACGCTCGATTCCAACGTGCTGAGGCGGTATTTGGGCGCCTATCAGATGCCCGATGGCGGGCCCGCGATGCTCATCGCGCTGGACGGCAGCCAGCTGACCGCGAAGTTAGGTGGGCAGCCGGCGGTTCCGATCTTCCCGCAATCCGAGACCATGTTCTTCCTCAAGGTGGTTGATGCCCAAATCGAATTCCCCAAAGATGACGGCTCCGGAAAGGCTGGCCAACTGACCCTTCACCAGAATGGCAGGGACATGACGGCCAAACGGCTGGACGACGCCGAGGCGAAAAAGCTCGCCGATGCCGCCGCTGCGTTCGCCAAAAGATTGAAAGACCAGACCCCGGCGCCCGGCAGTGAGCAGGCCGCGAACAAGATGATTCGAGATTTATATAATGCCAGTCCGGATCCGGCCATGATGAGCCCCGGCGCTCCCATACAGCAGCAGCTCGCGCGTCTGCAAAAAGAGGTTGCAGGCTTCGGCGCCGTCGAGAAGATCGCTTTCCAAGGGGTAGGACCAGGAGGTGCGGACATCTACTCTGTCAAATCGGCAAAGGGCTCGTGGGAGTTCCGAATCTGGCTCATGCCTGACGGCAAGGTCCAGCAGGCCAATACCCGGCCGGTACAGTAGCGTGCGCTCCGGTATGCCGGGGCTCGCTGCCACGGCGGGTCTCCGTCCGCTCCTACCGCCACGTCGCGTCGTTTGTGCCCGACAAAGCCCTGTCGAGATAGGTCGCGGCGCTGATCAATGCGAGATGCGTGAACGCCTGCGGAAAATTCCCAAGATGCCGCCCATCCCTGCCCAACTCCTCCGAATACAGGCCGAGATGGTTCGCGTAACCCAACAGCTTTTCAAACAACAACTGCGCCCTTTCCAACTCGCCTGCGCGCGCCAGGCACTCCACATACCAGAACGAGCAGGCGGTGAAACTGCCTTCGCTTCCGGGCAGGCCGTCCACTTGGGTGCGTTCCACCTCGTAACGCCGCACCAGCGTATCTTCAACCAGGTGTTCCTCGATCGCTTTCATGGTGGAAAGCCACATCGGATCCACCGGGCTGATGAACCGCACCATCGGCAAGAGCAGCGTTGCGGCGTCCAGGTCTTTGGTGCCTTTCGCCTGCACAAACGATTTCAGTTCGTCGCTCCAGAAATTCGTGAAGATGTCGTTTCGGATCTCGTCTCGCGTTTGCTGCCAGATATCCAGGGGTCCCGAAAGCGAGCGCTTCTGGGCCAGGCGCAGCGCGCGATCGAACGCAACCCAACACATGACTCGTGAGTGCAGGAACTCCCTGGGCCCGCCTCGCACCTCCCAGATACCTTCGTCGGGACGCCTCCAATTTTTCCGCAGCCACTCCAGCAAACGCTGAACATCCTGCCATCCTGAATGCGAAATCGGCTTTCCGTATTTATTCGCGAGATAGATCGAATCCATCATCTCGCCGTAAATGTCCAGTTGCAGTTGTTTGTAAGCGGCGTTGCCGATTCGCACCGGCCGGGAATTCTCATAACCGCAAAACTGGTCTAGCGAAGTCTCTTCTAGTTCCTGTCGCCCGTCCACGCCGTACATCACTTGCAGCGGACCTCTCTGCGCATCGTCGCTCAGTCGGTCTTTCAGCCACCCGATGAATGCTTCTGTTTCGTCCACGAAACCTAGCCGGATGAGCGCGTACAGCGTGAATGTCGCGTCGCGCAGCCAGGTAAACCGGTAATCCCAATTTCGGACGCCGCCGATACTTTCAGGCAGGGAAAATGTGGGCGCCGCGATCAGCGAGCCATGCTTACGGCTAATCAGCAGTTTCAGCACCAGCGCCGAGCGCTGCACCATCTCTCGCCACCGTCCCTTGTACTTCGATCTGGACATCCACCCTTTCCAGAACTGGGCTGTGTTACGGAAGCGTTGGTCCAGTAGCTCCATCTCCGGCCGCTGTCCCCCAGGCCGAACACCGCCAAACAGGAAGGTCGCGGTCTGGCCTGCTTTCAAATGGAATTCCGCGGCCACGTCGTCGCCATCCGGCGCGAGCCCCACCGTCGAGTGCAGCGACATTGGCGGGCAGCTCGCTGAAAATGAGTGGAAGGTTGCGCATCCTTCGGAAAGTTCCAGCCGGTGCCCGCACGTTGCGTAGGAGAATCGCGGCTGGCACCGCAACCGGAAACGTACATCGCCGCGAATCACCGCCACCTTGCGCACGATTTCGTTCGGTTCCCCGCCGTCGCTGTCGATTGGCATATAGTCGGTCAGTTCGGACACGCCCTCCTCGGCCAGGAATCGTGTGACCAGAATGTTGGTTTCCGGGAGATACATCTGGCGCACTCGCGAGTTCGTCAGCTGGGGACAAATCTCGAAACGTCCGCCCTTTTGATCGTCGATCAGGGCCGCGAAAATGGTTGGAGAGTCGAAATCCGGGTAGCACAGGAAATCGAGCGAGCCATTCGTTCCCACCAGCCCGATGGACTGCATGTTCCCGATCACGCCGTAGTTCTCAATGGGTTCGAACGGCATAGGAAAATGATCGATCGATTGAGCGAAACAGCACCGTAATCATATGGTCCCGCGCCTCATCGGATCCGGCCTTCGGCATCGTATCACTTCCCGGCCGCCTGACGCGCGGTACGGAACCGGCCCGGCCGCCGGTGATTCGTCTGTCGGCGAAGCGTTCTCGAACCCGCACCTCTAGCCGTTACGCTTGGAGAGTCTTCAGAAACGCGTATGCGCCAACTCGGGAAACTGTAGCCGCAAAAAGGCTGCACACCCCTCCCCAGGCACCGGCCAGGCTGCTCCGCTAGCGCCGTAAGCGCATGCTGACATCTACCTGGTGCTGGCGTTGGTTCCTAGAGCGCGCGCGCCAGCATCAGGGTGAGGTCGTCGGCCTGCATCCCGCCGCTGAAATCCTGAACGCGGCGGAGGACGGCTGCAATCGCCGGCCCGACGGAAGCGTTGCGGCGGGCGTCCAGTTCTTCGATGAGCCGGCGCTCGCCAAATTCCTCCTCCCCCCGCGGTGCTTCGGTTATGCCGTCGCTGTAGATTGCCAACAGGTCGCCGGGTGCGAGACGTGCGCACCCGGCCGATCCGTCCCAGCGCTCGAAAGCTCCGACCACGGTGGCCGTCGCCTCGAGCCGTTCCACGCCACCCGCGGCGTGCAACCAGAGTGGCGGATTG
>DATJWB010000297.1:0-3224 GCA_035501495.1 Bryobacteraceae bacterium
CCAATCCCGGCGGTTCCCCGGCGATCTGGGGGGCGGCGCGCTGGATGCGGCGGCCGTTATGATGGCAGAAGGCCCCGCTGCAATTCAGGTGGGGCAAGGCGAAAAGCGAATGAGGCAGCGTTGCTAAAGAGCTGTCCCGCAATTCTTGTGGCATGGCGATCCGCAGGTTGTGAAGGAACGCCACTGCCGCCAGAGTCTGCGCGAGGGAGCGACCTCGTCGGCGATGATCGCGGAGGACGCGCCAGTCTTTGAGCCTTGCCAGGGCGTGCTCCGCGCGTGCGCGGCGCTTGCGGTGGCGTCGCCAGTTTTCATCGCGGAGGATTCGGTTGCGCTGGAAGACCGGCGTGAGGAGTTCGTGGATGCCGCGGTAGCCGCCATCGGCCAGGACCCGGGCGTGCTGGCGACACAGCGCCTCGATCGGGGAGCCCCGATAATGGATCGTGTCGTTGCGATTGCCAGGCCCGCCCCCCGACACCTCGACGACGCGCAGGTCGCGCCGACGGACGAGAACCTGTGCGTTGCAAGACCAGCGGTAGTTCTTCGAGCGGGCTGCGGCCATGTGGTCCCGGGTGGGCACGAGGGTTCCGTCCACGATCCATGACCATCGCCGGTCGCGAACGACGGTGAGGCCAAGGAGGTGCGCCAACCTTGGAATGAGGTTGCCCAGGATCCGATGTACTTGCGACTTGGAAACCCGGAACAGCGCGCCCAGTTCGCGAATGGTCAGATTCGTGCGAAGCGCCGTGCAGGCGATCACGATGCGCCTTCTCCAAGGCCTCCCGCGCCGAGTCACCCGCAGCTGGCGCAGGATGAACTGAAGCTGCTGGCGGGACAGTCCGGTAAAGACGCCCCATCTCGACCTGTTCCGGCTTGTCCGATCCCCGTTGGGGTGTATCGTCATCTCTCGTCCCTGAGTCATGTCAGACCAGTAGGTGAAAATATGCTTTGTGATGGCAGCAACCGGCTCAAAGCAGACGCGCGGTCCGAACAAGCAGCCGCCGTGGCGGCGCGACCCGATGTCAGGCGTCTCCGTGCTGCGTCTGCCGCTTGATATCAGCGATCCGCTGCAGCGCGAGCGGCTCGAGGGCCTGTTCGCAGCCGCCTTCTGTTTGCGCCGCGCGCTCCAACGCGACGCGCGCAGCCGTCTGGGTGCGTACTGGGCGGCGCATCATGAACGGGCTGCCAAGGGGTCTGCGGCAGTGCGCAAGCGTTTGGGCTTGTCGAGGGAGGCGCTGGAGCGCGCCGCCTACCGCCACCTCAGTCGAGCGCCTCACCTGCGTCTCCACGCCACCAAGGCCATGGCGATGCACCTCGCCGATTCCGTATGGGTCGACGTCAAGCGGCATCTGTTTGCCGATTCCCGGGGGCGCAGATCCGGCAAGCCCAAGGTTGGGCGGTGGCACCGCTTCCACCGCATTCCCGGACGCGCCCGCTCGCACACCCGACCAAGAAAGTGGGAGACTTTCCAGCTTCACGGAACGCTCTCGGGACACCAAAAGGCGTATACGGGGACCGATGGGCGGTTTTTCCAGCCCCACTCGATGCGGCCGGTGCTGGCTCCCGGCAGCTCTTGGTTTCGGCACCAGGGTGCCCTCGTCGTGGTTTTCACCGGCCTGGGCAGCGGGGAGCTGGTACTTCCGGTGCGGCTACCGATCTCGCCTTGCAACCAGCGCATCTTGGAGCACTACCTGTCGGATCCCGATCGGTGGCACAAGATCGACCTGGTGCGCCGCCAAGATCCGACCGGGCGATGGCGCTACGAGGCCCACCTGATGGTGCTCACGGCGCCCTACGCCTCACCAACAACTGTCGAGTGGCGTGCCATCGCCACACGTCTATCGGCCGGGCGGCAAGCAGGCATCGACGTCAACGTCTCCAACATCTCGGTGGCCTCTCACCAGAACGGTCAGGACCTGCGGATCAGCCGGTTCGAGAGGGACGCAGGAGATCGCGAGAGCGCAGGCCGCCTCGCCGCGAGGAAACGGAGGCGCGAACGGGCCCTCGAGCGTTCCCGACGCGCCGCCAATCCGGAGCAATACCACCTCTCCAAGCGGCAAGAGGAGCGGGCGCAGCGGCGTGTGGAGGCGGGGCTACCGACACCCCCGGTGATCCCGAAGGGGCCACGCAAGGCACGCTCCGATGGCAGGCCGCTCAGGGCCTTCCGGAAAGATCGCCTCTCCCGCAGCTACCGGCGAACACGTGCGGCCTTGGCGGCGGATGCGGCTTCCACCGCGCAGGCGAAACGGGACCGAGCCCGCTGGATCGCCAAACTGGTCGTCTTGTGGCACGGCTTGTGGTTCGCCGTCGAGGCCTGCAACCTCTCGGCCTGGGCACGGCTGTGGGGCCGTGCCCTGCACGCCTTCTCGCCGGGCACGCTCCTCGCCGCCATCAAGCGGGAGGCGGCCGCGGCTGCCACCCAGGCCTGTCTCGCAGCTGGGTTCTTGCAAGCATCCACCCGCGAGACTGCTCTCTCACAACATTGCTTGTGCGGCCAACGTGTCGAGAAGACACTCTCCGAGCGGACCCACTACTGCCCGCGCTGTGGCCTGGCCGGTGATCGCGACGCGATCTCGGCCACGCTGGCGGCTTTCCTCGTCTTCGAGGATCCCGCCGATCCCTCCACTGCCGCCGTGGACTTTGCCGCGGCGAAGGAATCATTGCGGTGCCCAGCCACGCGAGCACTCCTCGGCCGTTCCCTCAACTTCGTAGCATCCGGGCGGCAAGACGCCCGGTCCGAGTCAACCGCGAAGAACGCCCTCGACGGCTCGTCCGTTGAGGAAACGTGGCGGACACCATCCCCATCGGCGATGGTGGCTCGGCGAAACGTCGGCACGGCGCTGCGCCCAACCCCGGATGAGACCAGCCTTTCTGGCTGGACCACGCCGGACCGGACGCAAGCGCGAACCGACCTGTCCAGCGTGGCGGCGAGAAAACTGCCGCCATTGCGGGACAGCTCTTAGCGTGGCCTGGTCTGAATCGCGCGCCACCTGACCTCCCGTAAACTGTGCACATGGAAGAGGGAGCGCGGCGGAGGGGCTTATGCAACAGGCTCTTATCTTAGGTAGTCGGTTTCGGCTACCCCCTATCCACAACACCCTCGATCATCGCGGCGACCTCAGAATCAGACGAGGAGCACCTCTTCAACTGCGAGTATATGCAGTTCGCCCCGCGCTCCAATCATTCACGCCGTGCCCGCCGTAGCGGATGTACCATTCAATCATAAG
>DATJWB010000298.1:0-25909 GCA_035501495.1 Bryobacteraceae bacterium
CGGCGCGGATCGATCCGCCCATCAGTTCCAGCAGTTGCTTGGATATGGCGAGGCCTAAGCCAGTGCCTTCGAATTGCCGTGCTCCCGGCGGTCGGAACTGGGTGAACTTCTGGAACAGCAGGGGCAGTTTGTCGGCGGGAATTCCCGATCCGGTATCCGTGACCGCGACGTGGAGCCTGGCCGCCGCTTCATGAATCTCCACCTCGACATGGACCCCAACCTGTCCGCGTTCCGTGAACTTGATGGCGTTGCCGATTAAATTGGTCAGAACCTGCCGAACCCTGCCGGCGTCTCCGACGAATCGGGTCGGGGCCGCTGGCGGGTAGTTCACGACCAGGTCGAGTCCCTTGGCTTCCGCCCTGGCCGAGACCATTTGCACGACATCTTCCAGAGCCGCCAGGAAATCGAAAGGAGAGGCCTCGATCGGCAGCTTTCCAGCTTCGATTTTGGACAGGTCCAGAATGTCGCTGATGAGCAGCAGCAGAACATCGCCGCATGCCCGGATCGTGTCCAACGACTCCCGCTGATCCGCGGTCAAGGAAGGATCATCCAACAGCAGTCCGGTGAAACCAATAATCCCGTTCAAGGGCGTGCGGATCTCGTGGCTCATGTTGGCCAGAAATTGGCTCTTCACCTGACTGAGCGATTCCAGTTGTTTGCGCCTCTCTTCGTCGAGCCCCCGGTCGATCAACACCTTCCAAAATGCGTCGTGCAATCCGCGCGCCAGCGTAATCAGAAATGCGACGAAGAGGGACACCGTGATAGCAAAAGTGAATCCGTAAACTCCGCCAACGAAAAGGCTAACGACGGTAACCGGCACTTCCATCATCAGCACGTGGAGCCAAACCAGCCGCATGTATGGCGCGAAGACCGCACTGCCTCCGGTGGACAATCCCGCGATCCAGATCGCCGATACGGCGAACGGCCAGCTCTCGAAATTGTAAAGGCGCAGGATTCCCGCATGCACGAAGCCACAGGTGCCGGAGACGACGGCAACGGTCATGGCGATCAGAATCCACCAACGGCGAGGGTCCCGAGCGCGAGATCTTCCCCACGGGCTGATGACTAGAAGAGCTCGGAATCCGACACCCTGGAGGATCAACGCCGCCGAAAGCCACATCAGGCACGGATGTTTTGAGAATGTGTCCGTGGTGATTCCCAGGACCGCGAGCATCACGACGTACGTGTATGCCCCCAGGACAAGCCGCGACCTCAGCTCGGCATTGGCCGCTTCAACGAGCGGCTTCGGATAACGTCCAGTTTCCGGACACAAATCCACCCGATCTGACCACCTGGCCATCTCACCGTACTCATCGGCTCTGAATCGGGAAGTCTGTAGTGCGGCACGTCGTCCCGCGCCATCGAACGGCTGACCTTCGCCTGACTATCACACTGAATTGCGAACCGCCCTCTCCAGGGGGCGACCGGTCTCACGCCACGGCCTTCCTGCCAACGCTGGGCGTGCGCCGGCGGCGGGGCATGCCGAGCGCTAATCAGGAGTACAGGGCTCGCTGTGCGGGATGGCAACAATACCCTACAGAAACTCCCCGTACCAACCGATAAGAGCAGAGAGTGATGAAATCCGCGCGATGGCCAGTTGCCGGCCAATTGAACTTGATGAACGGAACTTGATGAACCACTGAGGACACTCCCGATGCGGCCTCGCCTGCAATGGCCCACGAAGTCGCCGAAACTCTGGCTCGCCGTGTACGCCTGTCGATCCTCACGCACCCCGTGCTAATCGCGGTCACGATTCTGACAATCCCCGGGGCAAGCCGGCGCCTCGCCTTCAACCTGCCCTGGGGTGTACTGATTCTGATGATTACCGAAATCCGATACCGGACGACGGCGGCTTTCGATCAGCTGTACCCGGCAGATCCGCGGCGCTGGTATCGCATGTTTCGCGCCGGAGCGCTGGCGTCCGTCATCGCATGGGATGCCTTCGCGATTCACGAAATGAACGCCGGCGGAGATGGCTGGCCCACCTGGATGATGCTCTTGATGACCGCCGGTATCGGCGCCGGGGCCACGACTTCCCTCCGCCCCGGCCCGCCGCTGCTGCGTTGGTTCCTGGTCTCGCTTTTGACTCCCCAGATCGTGTGGGGCCTGCATCGAGGCGGTGCGGACGGCGTTGCCATCGTTCTGGTATCGTCTGCTTTTCTAACTCTAATCCAAATTCAGGGAAATCATAACGCGAGCGTCTTCTGGCGTTCGACCCGCGATAAGGAGGCTTTGCGCGCAGCTCGCCAGCGGCTCGAATCGCTGGTCAATTCCATCGATGGCGTGGTGTGGGAATCCGACCTTCAGCGGTCGCGCTTCAACTTCGTCAGCCGGCAGGCCGAGGCGATTCTTGGGTACGCGGTGGATTCCTGGCATACGGAACCGAAGTTCTGGAGGGACCATCTATACCCGCCGGACCGGGACGCGGCGGTTCGGCTCGCCGACGCCGAATGCTCCGCGGGCGGAGACCATACGCTGGAGTTTCGCGAACGATTCATTCCTCCGCCTCCATTGCTACTCACGCGAGGAGGTGCTGTCGAAGCCCATCAGCCTGGTGTTTGCTCCGGTAGTCACGCCGGAATTGGCCGCCACCATCAGAGACTGCACGAGCCGCGGCGGTTGGCGGGGCTGCTCTGGAACCGCGACAAGGCAGGCCGCGAATTTCCGTTCTCGCTATCGACGGCGTTGGTCCAAGACGAACAGGACCGAACCATAGCAACGACCGGAGTGGGTAGCGACTGCAGCGACCGAAAACGGTCGGAAGATGAGTTGTTGCGCGCCAAGGCAGCGGCGGAATCGGCGAAACCAATGTTCCAGTCATTCAAATGGGCCACCCTCATCCTGGTGAATGTGGCGCTGGCCCGCATCGGCGGGCTGCTGGCGCTGCTGCTGACCCACACGAACTTCAGCGTGTCGCCCGGAGTCGGCTTCCTGGCGCTGTTTGGAGTATCGGTGCAGACCGGTGTAATCATGCTGGAGTACATCAATCAACGGCGCGCGTGAGGGGCATCGATCGAAGCATCGGCCATCGAAGGCGCAGTGTTGCGGTTGCGGCCCATCATGATGACGATGCTGGTGGCCACCCTGGGATTACTCCCCGCGGCGCTGTCTCATGACATCGGGTCGGACTCGCAGCGGCCGTTCGCGATCGTGATCGTCGGTGGACTGATTTCCGAGCTCGCGATGAGCATCTTTCTGCCGCCAGCACTGTACCTGTGGATGGCTCGGGAACATGATGTCTTGCCGCCTGCAGAGGTAGCGGTGGCAGAGTAAGCGGGCCTTCAGCCGCCATGTAGTGGGGGGACGCTCCTCTGTGTCTGTCCGATCGGCCCCGCTGGCGATGTGGCGCGGACACTCGCGTCTGCCAGCGTCCCGGCTCATCGGGACGCTTGTCGGGGCGTGTACACAGCCGCCTGCCGCAAAGGCTTTTTCGAGGCTGGACTTTTGGTCGCCTGCCGGTAACAATACTCATCTGGCCCACGCGGGCATGAGTGTCCGCGCCACGCGATCCCTCTGCCACAGACCGCGCGAGTGTTGCCGAATTTGCGGCGCAACCGCGCAGCCCTCCGACATTCCAAAATGCCCGTAACCGGTGGTGTGTTTCACCGTAATTCTCCTGATACCCCACGCGGTGACGCAGGCCGTTTAATGGAGATGTCGGCGGCAGGTTGGACGAGCTATGATGAGTGCGATAGCGGGTATCGGACATGGCCAAAACTAGAGTCCTGCTTGCGGATGACCACACGGTCGTAGCGAAGGGACTCGAAGCGCTGCTGAAGGACGATTTCGACCTGGTTGGCGTCGTGCACGATGGGCGTGCTCTGCTGGATGCCGCCGAGGCGCTTCGTCCCGAGGTGATTGTCACCGATATCTCGATGCCGCTTCTGAACGGATTGGATGCGATCCGTCAGATCCGGTCGCGCTGGCCCACCATGAACGTGGTCGTCCTCACCATGCACCGCGAAACCCAGTTGGCGGTGGATGCATTTCGCGCCGGCGCCACCGGGTACATGCTAAAGGTGTCACCGGGGGAAGAGCTCATCACGGCGATTTCGCAGGTGGCCATGGGCCGGGCCTACGTGACTACTCTGCTCACCAAGGACCTGATTACGGTGTTGATGGAAGCCGGCCGCGAAGGTTCGTCCAGCGACAGCCCCCTGACGCCGCGCCAGAGGGAAGTTCTGCAGTTGATTGCCGAGGGGCGCACCATGAAGGAAGTCGCCTCGATTCTGCACATCTCTCCGCGGACCGCCGAATCGCACAAATACGAGATCATGCAGACGCTCGGCGTGGAAACCACGGCGGCATTGATACAGTACGCCCTTCGTTTGAGATTGGTCTGAGCGGTCCCGCGGTCCGGCTCTACTCCATTCGCAGCGCATCCAGCGGCTTGAGGCACGCAGCCCGGCGTGCGGGCACGAGGGCCGCGGCGGCGGCCACCAACGCGAGCACCACCGTCACTATTGCAAAGGTAGGAGCATCGTGCGAGGTGACTCCGAACAGCAAACTCCTCAGCAGGCGGGTGAGCATCAAAGCTCCGGCAGCTCCCGCGGCCATCCCGGGAAGAACGATGCCTCCCGCGCCGCGGATCACCAGCGCGATGATTCTGCCAGGCTCGGCCCCCAACGCGATTCGCAGTCCGATTTCGCGAGTTCGCTCGGCCACCGAATAGGCCAGCACCCCGTAGATTCCCACCGCGGCGAGCAGCAGCGACACCACCGAAAACGCTACCAGCAGCACTGCGCTGAAGCGCTGCCGCGAGAATGTGTCAGCGACAATCGATTCCATGCTGCGGACATCCGCAACCGGCATGGCCGAATCCAGCGAGCGAACGATGCGGCGCACCGGTTCGGCGGCCGCCAGCGGATCGCCCGCGCATCGCACCACGAACCCCATCCCGGTGTAAACCAGATGCGCGTGAATATAGTAGACCGTAGGGGCGGGCTCCCGATCAAGCGCGCCTTCTTTGACGTCGCCAACCACCCCGATAATCTCGCCGTACGGATTCTGCTGATCCATCTGCGCGCTGATCTGCTTTCCAATCGGCTCTTCGCCCCCCAGGTACTTGCGCACGAAGGCCTCGCTCACGATGAAGCGGTATGGAGATTCCGGGGTATTGTCGGTGGAGGCGAAGTCCCGGCCGCTCCGGATCGGAATCCCCATCGTCTGAAAGTATCCCGGCATGACGGTTCGGATCGACGCGACGGGAACTTCTCCCGGCGCGGGCTTCGGCCGGCCGCCGATCCAAACACCGGTCGCCGCTCCCAACCCGTCAAAGGGCACGAAACTGACCGCGCTGGCGGACTGAACTCCCGGCAGGCGGCGGATCTCGTCGAGCGCGCGCGTGAGGAACCGGATGCGCCGCGGGGGGTCGGAGAAGCGGGCAACGGGCATGGTGAGGCGAAAGGTAAGCACGCCTTTCGGGTTGAGCCCTGCATCCGCACTCTGCAGTCCCACGAGGCTTCGGAACAGCAGCCCTCCTCCGGCCAACAGCACCATCGAAAGGGCCACTTCCGTGGCCACCATCAAGGACCGCAGCCGCACCCCGCCGCCGAGCGCGGAGCGGGCAGCTTCGCGCAGACCCTGCCCCAACCCTTCGTGTGAGGCCATCGCCGAAGGCGCCAGGCCGAATACCAGGCCGGTCAGCACCGAGAGCGCCAGGGCGGCCAACGCCACCCGAACGTCCACGGAGATGAGGGCATTGCCGGCCAGATCGCGCGGAGCCATCGCGAGCAGCGCGACAACGGCAAATCGCGCGAACGTCAGCCCGAGGATGCCGCCCGCCAGCGAGAGCACCGCGCTCTCCGTCACCAGTTGCCGGATCACCCGGCCGCGCCCCGCTCCGATGGCCATCCGCACCGAGAGCTCCCGTTTCCGCGCGGTGTGGCGCGCCAGCAGCAGGTTGGCCACGTTGGCGCACGCCACCAGCAAGAGCAAGCCAACCGCGCCCAACAACACCTCGAGCGAGGTCTTCACTTCGCGCACCATGGAATCGCGCAACGGTTCCAGGTTGACGGTCCAGTTCTTGTCGAATTGTGGATACGCGGCTTCCAACCGGCCGGCAATGGCGGTCATCTCAGCCTGTGCGCGCCCGAGTGTGACTCCGGATCGGAGCCGGGCGACGGCGCTGGGTCCACGCCCCGAAGTCGCCCGATAGTCTCGCGCGGGATCGTAGCCAATCGGCTCCCAGATATCGATGTTCCGGTCTCGGAAGTAGAACAGAGGCGGAAGGACGCCGATGATGGTCGTCGGCTGCGACCGAAGCTGGACGGTGCGCCCGATCACTCCGTCATCACCGCCGAACCAGCTTTGCCATAGCCGGTAACTGATTACGATTACGTTGGGCCCTTTGGGGAGATCCTCCTCCGCGGTGAAAAAGCGCCCGCGGAGCGGCTGCACGCCCAGCATCGGGAGCAGGTCGGCGGTGGCGAAACGATTGCGCAGTTCCTCCACGCGATCGCCGTCGCTCAGCACGGCACGGCCGTCCCCGAACGAGGCCATGCTCTCGAACACGTGGTTCTGCGCCTTCCAGTCGCGATAGTTGCCCGGCGAGATCGGGTTATGTTCCGCCTTCAGCTTGACGTTTCGCTCCCAAACCATCACGATCCGGTCAGGCTCGCGGAAGGGAAACGGCCGCAGCAGCAGGCCGTCGGCGACCGCAAAGATCGAGAGGCTGGCCCCGATTCCCAACGTGAGTGACAGGATCGCCGTGACCGCGAATCCGGGGTTGCGCCGCAACCCGCGGAGCGCATACTGCAGATCGCGAACCGTGATTTCAAGCCACATGCTGGTGGACATGTCCCTGATTCCCTCCCTGGCGGATTCCACACTGCCGAACCGGAGAGCCGCCTCCCGGCGAGCTTCGCCGGCAGTCATTCCGGCGCGGAGGTTGTCCTCCACGTGCATCTGAAAATGCGAATCGAATTCGTCGGCCATGTCGCGTTCGCGTTGTGATTTGCGAAACATGCCCAAAAGGCCGGCGAACACGCGGCGGGCTGCGCTCATGGCGTCTCGCCCTCAGGTGCGAAGAACCGCGCGATGATGCCGGTGGTCTCTTCCCATTGGCGAGCTTCTTTTTCGAGCTGCCTTCGTCCTGCGCGCGTGAGCGAATAGAACTTCGCCCTGCGGTTATTGGCGGAAACGCCCCATTTCGCGGCGATGAAGCCTTCCTGTTCCAGCTTCAGCAAGGCTGGATAAAGCGTGCCGTAGTTGAGCAGGAGGCGGTCGCCGCTGGTCTGTTCGATTCTCCTGGCTATGCCGTAGCCGTGGAGCGGCCCCATGGTTTCGAGGGTTTTCAGGACCATCAGCGCCAGCGTGCCCTGCCAGACATCCGTTTTCCCGCCCATATGGGTATGCCATATGAATATGCACGAAACAGATGCACAATGCAAGCCCTGTTACTTGGCGCAGGCACTCCGCCTGCCGCGCCCCGGCCCTCAGGCGTCTCGATTTCCCTCAGTTGCCTGATACCGAAATCGTCACGCCGGCCTGGCTGAATGCAGTCCCCGACTGCACCACCACCGGCGCCGCGCCCGCCGAAAGACCGGAGGGCACCACGGCGTTGACTTGCATGATGCCGGCAACCACGCCGGGCGCTCCGCCCGCGAACTGCACGGTCGCGTTCTTCCCGCCGATGTTCACGAAAACGGATTGCACCGGAAGAGGTATCGGATTGCCCGCACTCCCGTCGCCATTCGGCTTGCCGTCTACTCCCGCGGGATTCGTCTGGCCGCCGCCCGTAAAGTAAAGCGTCACCACGTCGCCGGAATTCGCCGGATGGCCGGAATCGTTTACGGTCTTTCCGTTATTCAGGGCCGCTGCGGGACCGGTGCCCGAACTGTTCGCCGTAAAGACCCCCGGCGACGTCACCGCCAACGTGGCGGTCTGCGCAGTCGCAGCCTGTCCCTGATAGACTACGGCCACTTGCGCATTCGACCCCGTCACTTCGTATGGAACCATCGCCGCAACCTGGGTGGCCGAAGTGTACAGAATCGGCGCCAGGATGCCATTCACCGTCACGCTGGTACCTGCCAGGCTCGTGGGAACCAGGCCATTGGCACCCAGTTGGAACTGCGTCAGCGTCGCCGGCCCCAAACCGGAACCATAGATTACGAGCAACTCTCCGGGAGAAATGCCACCGGCCGCATTGCTGGCGCCGTTGACTACCGCGCTCACGGAAATTCCGGAGCCCGCGAACTGGAGCAACCGAACGGCGTTGTTGTTCGTGTCGGCGACGTAAAGGTTGCCCTTGGCATCGAGTGAGACGGCGGTGGGGCCGTTGATCTGCGCACTGGTGGCCAGACCGCCATCGCCCGAGTATCCCCGGGAGCCGTTCCCGGCCACAGTCTGGATGTTGCCTGTGGGAAAAATGACCTGGCGGATTAAAGTGCTGCCGTCGGCGATCAGGATGTTGCCGACCGCATCCACCGCGATGGCGCGCGGGTTGATCAGTTGGGCGTTGACCGCAATCCCGCCGTCGCCCGAGTACCCCGCGGTCCCGTTGCCGGCAATCGTCGAGATGGTGCCTCCCGTAGACACCTTCCGGATTACGTAGTTCCCCGCGTCGGCGATGTAGAGGTTGCCGGCTGCGTCTATAGCGACACCCGTGGGGGTGTTCAACTGCGCGTTGACGGCCGGTCCGCCATCGCCCGAATATCCGGAATTCCCGCTCCCTGCAACTGTACTGATCGTGCCGCTGGGTGAGACCATGCGGATGCGATTGTTGCTGAAATCGGCGATATAGAGATTTCCGGAGGCGTCCACCGCGAGGCCCAAAGGCGTGTTGAGTTGCGCGCTCGCCGCCGAGGCGCCGTCACCGCCGAATCCCGGCGTACCATTCCCGGCGACGGTGGTGATCGCGCCGCTGCTTGACACTTTGCGAACCTTGGCATTCAGACTGTCGGAGATGTAGAGGTTACCCGACGAGTCGAGCGCCAGACCCGCGGGCGAGTTGAGTTGGGCGCCCGTTCCCGCGCTTCCGTCGCCATTGCTGCCGGCCGTGCCGTTGCCCGCGATGGTGGTGATGACGCCATTCTTGGCCACTTGCCGGACCACGTTATTGCCCGTGTCCGACACATAGAAATTCCCGGCGCGATCGGACACGACTCCCTGCGGCGCATTCATCTGAGCGCTCAACGCCTGCCCCCCATCGCCGGAGAAACTCAACACTCCATTTCCCGCCACGGTGGAGATATTTCCGGAGGCGACCTTGCGAATCCGGAGGTTCAGAAAGTCGGCAATGTACATGTTGCCCGACGAATCAAGCGCGATACCGGTCGGATAATTCAGTTGCGCCTTAGTCGCGGAACTCCCGTCGCCCGCGAAGCCGTCATAGCCGTTTCCGACTACGGTATTGATGTTCATCTTGGCGGCATCCACTTCGCGGATCCGGCTGTCGCCGTTCTCCACGATGAATACGTTTCCGCTGGCATCCACCGCCACCGAAAAGGGAGCCAGCAACGCCGCCTTGGTGGCCAGGTCGCCGTCCCCGGCATAGCCAACCGCGGTGGTACCTGCGATCGTGCTGATGACACCCGCCGAGACCTCACGGATGACCGCGTTAAAGGAATCGGCAATGTAGAGATTGCCTTTGGTGTCGAAACAAATATCGGTAGGCGTATGCAGCTCCGCGGATGCCGGACTGCCGCCGTCTCCGAGGAAACCGGGATAGCTGTCGCCCACGATGGTGTTGATGAAACCGTCAGTGGTGACCTCGCGAATGCTATTGTCTCCGGTGTCGGCGATCCACACGTTGCCGGCCGAATCAACCGCCACGCCCATCGGATTGCGTAAGAGGCCGTTGGTGGCCGGACCGCCGTCGTTGTATTGACCGGGCCCACCGCCGAGACTGGTGGCGCCGGTTCCTGCAAATGTGCCGATGATGCCCGCCGGAGTGACCATCCGGACCCGGTTGTTGGCCGAATCGGCGATATACAAATTGCCCTGCTGGTCGAGTGCGAGACCTTGCGGCGTGTTCAATTGCGCATTCACTGCCGGACCGTTATCGCCGGAATAGCCGGCGCGGGAGTTGCCGGCCACCAGTGTCATGGTGCCCCCAGCGGTCATCTTGAAGACCGCATGAGAGGCGCTGAAGTATACGTTGCCGGCCGAATCCACGGTTACGCGACGCGGCTGTCCGATGGAACTGGCAGACGCTGCCGCGGGTGTGGAAGGCGGGGCGCCGCCCGCGATAGTGGTGATCGTGTATTGCTGCGCCAAGGCAATAGGGGCGCCGGTCAGCAGCAGGATGACTCTCAGCATGGAAACATTCCGTCCTGAAGAAATAAAGATGTGGCGCAAGCACTCCTGCCTGCCGCGTCCCGACTCTTCGGGACGCTTTTCGTGCGGCGGCACGCGATTGCACCTCAGCGGCGATACTACGCAGGCCTGAAAAAGCGCCCCGCAGAGTCGGGGCGCGGCAGACACGAGTGTCCGCGCCACATCCGTCCGATCGCTCATGATGCCACCGCGTCGGCCAGAGCCTCCAGGGCGCGACCGCAGGCCTCGCGATCCACATCGTAATGCGTAACCGCGCGCATCTGGCGCTCGTTGATGTAGTTGATCAGCACGCCGCGCTGTTTCAAACGGGAGCTGATCTCCGCGGGTGCCAGCCCTGTGCCGCTGATATCGAAGACCGCGATATTGGTGACCACCCTGCGCGGTTCAATTGCTATACCGGAGATCCGCTGCAGGCCATCGGCCAGAAACCGGGCGTTGGCGTGATCCTCGCACAACTTTGGAGGCGATTCTTCCAGAGCGACCAGCCCTGCCGCCGCCAGCACTCCCACCTGCCGCATGCCGCCGCCCAGCCGCTTGCGGTAGAGGCGGCCTTTGGCCATGAGCGGAGCGGGGCCGGCGAGGATGGATCCCGCCGGAGCGCCCAGTCCCTTCGAAAGACAGAACATCAGCGTTTCCGCGGGCCTCGCGATTTCGCTCACCGGAATGCCCAGGGCCGCCGCTGCGTTGAAGATCCGCGCGCCGTCCATGTGAACGCTCAGCCCACGCTCGCGCGCCCCCTCGCAGATCTCGTGAACCGTGCTCATCGGATAGACCGTTCCGCCCCACATGTTGTGTGTGTTCTCGATCGCGACCAGGCCCGTAGGCGCGGAATACGGACTGAGCGGCTTGATCTGCCGCCGCACCTCATCCCAGGACAGGATGCCGGTTTCGGTCTGGATGGCGCGGATCACGCAGCCGGAGAACCACGCGACCATCGAAAGCTCGTAATCGAGCAGGTGCGCCCGCGAGTCGCAGATCACTTCCTGGCCGTGCTCCGTCAGCAGTTTCACCGCGATGGTATTACCCATCGTCCCCGTGGGCACGAAGAGGGCTGCCTCTTTGCCGGCAATCTCGGCCGCGCGCCGCTCCAGCAGGTTGACCGTGGGATCCTCTCCGTAGACGTCGTCTCCGACCTCGGCCTCCATCATGGCCCGGCGCATGGCTGGCGTGGGCTTGGTAACGGTGTCGCTGCGAAGATCGATCATCAGTGGAGGAACTCCTGGAACACTTCGTTCGAGTAAAGCACGCCGCGGCCCGTCAGCCGTAAGACGCCGTCTTCGGCTTGGAGCAGGCCGTCATCCACAAAACGCCGGATCGGCTCGGCGAATCTCCGCCAATCTTCGGGCGCGGGCCGAATGCCTTCCATCAAGCGGAGCCCGACAAAGAAACGCTCCTCGCGGTGAGGAGCTTCCTCAATTCTCTCCCGATTGCCCGCAAGGTACTCAGCAACGGATTCCGGATTCTGCCACCGCATGCGTCCATCGAACGAGTGAGCGTCCGCTCCGAAGCCCACGTACGGCTCCAGCTTCCAGTATTTGAGGTTGTGACGCGACTCCCATCCGGGAATTGCGAAGTTGGAGATCTCGTAGCGCCGGATGCCCATCCCCAATAGCAGTTCGACGGCCATTTCGTAGAACGCCGCGATCTGGCGGTCGCCGGGAATGTCCGCCGCGCCGTAGCGGACGCCGCCGTGGAGCAGCTCCTTGCCGAGCCGGCTGTCCTCATCTACCTCCAGCATGTAGACCGAGACATGCGTGGGAGCCAGGCGTTGGATCCAGTCGATCGACTGGCGCCAGGTTGCTTCCGTCTGGCCCGAGAGGCCCGCGATGAGATCGATGTTGCAGTTGCGGATCCCCGCATCGCGCAGCAAATCCAGGTCGCCGGCAACGGTCTGGGCAGTGTGCTTGCGTCCCGTACGGCGGATTTCGGTGTCCACAAAGGATTGCACTCCGAGGCTTACGCGGTTGATGCCGCAACGCGCCCAAGCTTGCGCTTTTGCACGCGTGATGGTGCCTGGAGCGGCCTCCATGGTGGCTTCCTTCCAAGGCCGGCCCGGGATCCGTTCCAGAAGCGCAGCCAGGTTGTCCGGGGCGAGGTTGCTGGGGGTCCCGCCGCCCAGAAACACGGTCTCGGGCTCCCACTCCCAGTGGTGCGCGCACACCTCTGCCTGCAGCGCTTCGCAGTAGCGCTCCTCGACCGCGCGTGAGAAGACGCCCGACGCAAAATTGCAGTAGGTACACTTCTGCGCGCAGAAGGGAAATGAGAGATAGACTCCTGGCACTCTCTTGATTGTAACGGTCCGCACGGTGGGCGTGGCGTGCCACGGCTGTGAATCGGGAGCACGGTCGTGGCACTGTTAACTCGGGCCGTTCACCGGCCACGTGGCGCAGGCACTCCTGCCTTGGCACTCTGCAGGTACCCATGAGCCCCGCCGTCCCACAAAAATCCATGAAAACCCGCCGGTCTTCGGGCGCGATGTGGCATTGGGCACCCGTGGCTGCCGCGCCCCGACTCATCGGGACGCTTGTCGGGCGTGTACAGTGCCAGTGGCGGCGAAGGGGCCGGCCAAAAGGCGTCGGTAGAGAGCCGACGCGGGTCGCGGTAGGGACGACAGTTGCCCGCCGCCCCCGCACTGACCCGTGCTCGCGCCACTAACGCACTCGGTTCCCATCTTTGAGACAGATGCGCCCGGGCCATCTTTGCCCACACGGCTACCGGTGCAGTCGCTCGACTTCCCGCCCACGTGCATGGAGGATTCGTGGCTCCTCGCCTTCTCCTCCCGGCCCGCTTACTGCCTACGGATCGCTTCGGTGCAATCTCTCGACTATCCGTCGCGTGGCTGTGTCCAACGCTGCAAGTGCGGCCTCGCGACCGCCCTCGCATGGCCCGGGGCCAGGGTGGCTCGCCAAGCCTTCCCTGTACGACTTATTCACATCGCTACTCCTATGCCGGTTTGTCCCGGGGCTATCCAGGTTGGAGTTCCTGCGCCACGTCGTGCTCAGAACGAGTAGGTGGTCGGGGTGATGCCTTTCAGCCGGAGATAGACTTCGGCCTGTCCACGATGGTGCGCGGTGTGGGTGAAGTACGCCCAGAGCCACTCGAATCCCGTCATCTTGCGATTGCCGCGGCCGGCTACGGCGTCCAGCTTTTCGGGTGTCATCGAAGCGACTGCTTCGTTGCAGAACTTGAAAGTGTCGGTGAGGAACTGGACGGCCTCGTCCTTGCTGATATCGATGGGCGCATTTTCATCGCGCAGCGCCTTCATGAGCTTGTCCGGGATGGCGGGAGCGGCCATGCCGCTGGCCTGGCTGCAGGCGCCCAGGTTTGCTCCCGCGATCTGGACCATCAACTGGGCGAAGCTCAGCTCTTCGGGCACCGGGCGGAAACCATAGGACTCGGCTGGCATCTGCTTCGCCACCGCAATGGTGAAATCGGTGGTGACCTGCCAGTGCTTCACCAGGGCGTCTTTCACGGAGCTCTGGGCAAGCGCGGGGATCGAGAGCGCCAGCATGGCCGTAAACAGGTTCTTGGTCATAGACTGGCAGGATAGCATTGTTCAGCCGGCGGATCGTGTTAATCGGACCACAGTTTCCACGTGAAACGTCTGCGGAAAGAGGTCCACCAGGGTCATTTCTTCGAGACGGTAGCCCGCGGCAAGAAGCCCGGGCAGGTCGCGTGCGAGAGTGGCCGGATCGCAGGAAACGATCACAATCTCGCGCGGACCAAGTGCGTTCAAGCGCTCGACCACGGCTTTCCCCAGGCCGGCGCGAGGAGGATCGGCCAGGACGAATTGAGGTGCCTGCTCGACCGCGGCGAGATACTCCTCCACCTGGTTTTGTTGCGCGCGGATGTTGGCGTGGCCGGCCCGCGCGGCATTAAACTGCAAGTCTCGCACCGCGGCCGAGCCGGACTCCACGGCGGTCACCTCGTGGAACTTCGGGCCCAAGGCCAGCGCAAACAGCCCGACTCCGGCGTACAGGTCCAGGGCCGTTTCGCCTTCGGCACTACCCACGGCAGTTTCCACCAGCCGATCCGTCAAGTGGCGGTTCACCTGGAAGAACGAATTGCGACTCACGCGGAAGCGGTCCTGGTAGTCGAGCGCCCCGGGCACCAGGCCTGCGATGCTTTCCGCGCACCAGTCGAAGAAACGGCGGGCGATCGGGCGCTCCGTCTCCAACACGTTCAACTGCACCTGCCGCTCATCGGTGAAGAGCTCGAGCGAGCGGATGAATCGCGGCCAGCGCGGGTCGTGCAGCATGCCGCAGAGCGCGGCCATCGCTTCGTTCAGACGGGGCGAGGCGATGGGACAGCGATCGATGCCGCAGAGCTTGTGGGATCGCGATTCCCAATATCCGAGCCGGCCGTTCTCGACATGCAACTGCACACGGTTGCGATATCCCCAGGGCTCGGCCGACACGACAGGAAGTGTCTCCGGGGGCTCGATCTTTCCCAAGCGGCGCAATTCCTCGACCAGGATGGTCCGCTTGACGGCCAACTGATACTCGTAGGCGGCGTGCTGATAGTGGCAGCCGCCGCAGCGGCCGAAGTACGGGCACGGCGGCGCGACGCGCTCGGGCGCGGCATCCAGCACCTCGAGCGCCCGCGCGCGCACCAGGCCGGGCTTCTCGCTCTCGGCCTGAGCGCGGAGGCGCTCCCCCGGCAGCACGTAGGGAGCGAACACCACGCGCCCGTCCAGACGCGCCAGGCCGTCGCCGCCGTAAATCAGCTTCTCCACCGTGACTTCGAAATTGCTTACGATAGGATGTACTCCGTTCCCTTACCATGAAAACACGAGTCTTTTCCGGCATGCAGCCCTCCGGAAATCTTCACATCGGAAACTACCTGGGCGCCCTCAAAAACTGGGTGCGCATCCAGCATGATTTTGAATGCATATTCTGCATCGTAGACCTGCATGCTGTCACGCTGTACCAGGAGCCGGCGGAGCTGCGCACCAAGATCGAGGAAATTGCGGCGCTCTACCTGGCTGCCGGCATCGATCCCAAGGTGTGCTCCATCATGGTGCAATCGGCTGTTCCGGCCCATGCCGAGCTGGCCTGGATGCTCACCTGCGTGACGCCCGTGGGCTGGCTGGAGCGCATGACCCAATACAAGGCGAAAGCCGCCAAGCAGGAGTCGGTGGGCGACGGAATCCTGCAATACCCGGTGCTGATGGCCGCGGACATTCTGCTCTACCAGGCAGGGATCGTTCCGGTGGGCGAGGATCAGGCGCAGCATCTCGAGCTGACGCGCGACATTGCCCAGCGCTTCAATTCGCTGTATGGCGAAACGTTCGTGGTGCCCGGCACCAGCCTGCCGGCGGTGGGGGCGCGCGTGATGGGGCTGGACGACCCGACGCAGAAGATGAGCAAATCCACCACCGCGGCGGGCCACGCGGTGGCGCTGCTCGATCGGGCGGACAAGGTCCGCAAGACCATCATGCGGGCCACCACCGATTCCAACCCCTCCGTGGATATCGAGACGGCGGGACCCGGCGTCCTGAATCTGCTTTCGATTTACCAGGCCTTCTCCAATGCCAGCGACGAGGAGTTGAAGCGGCAGTTCACCGGGATGCGCTACGGCGACCTCAAGAAGCAGGTCGCCGAGATGGTGATTTCGCAGCTCGAGCCTTTTCAACAGCGTTACCGGCAGATCACCGCGGAGCCGGGATACCTGGCGAGCGTCTTGCGGGAGGGTGCGGAGCGCGTGGCCCCCATCGCCAACGCGACCGTCCGGGCGGTCAAAGACAAGATGGGGCTGTACACCTGACGGGACAGCCCAGGGACCTCCGGCGGCGCCAGCCACATGCTGCACTCCTATCTCGACCTCCTGCGGACCAACCGGAACTTTCGCCTGTTGTGGATGGCGCAGGTGGTGAGCGAGTTGGGCGACTGGTTCTACTCGCTGGCGGTTTTCAACCTGCTTCTGGAACTCACCCACAATAAAGCGCAATCGGTGGGGCTCGCGGTGGTGCTGCAGGTTCTGCCCCATACGTTCGCCGCGCCCACGGCCGGCGTGATCAACGACCGGATCAGCCGGAAGGCGATCATGATCGGCGCGGACGTAGCGCGATTCTTCATCGTGATGGGGATGCTGGGCGTGCGCACTCCGGGAATGGTGTGGATGGTCTATCCGCTGCTCCTGCTCGAGACAATCGCCGCGGCGTTCTTCGAGCCGGCTCGCAGCGCGGTGATCCCCAACATCGTACCCGACAGCCGGGTTCTGACGGCCAACGCGCTGTCCTCGGTCACGTGGTCGTTCTGTCTGGCCGTGGGCGCTTCGCTGGGAGGGCTGGTGGCCGTGGTCGTGGGACGCGACGCTGTGTTCCTTCTGAATGCGGCTTCCTTCCTGGCCTCGGCATGGCTGATTCGCCGGATGGATTTCCACGAACCTCACACCGCGGGCCTGCCGCCACTGCGCGCGCGCGACCTGGTGGACTTCACGCCCGTGGTGGAGGGAGCGCGCTACATTCGCGCCGATGCGCGGCTCTTCGCGACGGTGTTCGTCAAAGCCGGCGGCGGGCTGTTGGGCGCGAACAACGTGCTGCTGCCGATCTTGGGTGAACGCATTTTCCCCGCGAGTTTCCACGGATTGGACAGCGGCCGCGTAGCGATGCTCGGAATGAGCCTGCTGATGGGCGCGCGCGGCGTGGGAGCCCTGCTCGGCCCCCTGGTAGCCGGACGATGGGCGGGAAACCGGCACGCGCGCCTGCGGTCCGGCATCGTGGCAGGTTTCCTGCTGGCAGGGGGTGGGTACATTCTGCTGGGAATGTCGACATCGGCCGGAGTCGGGGTACTGATGGTGATCCTGGCTCATTGCGGCGCGTCCACCAACTGGGTGTTTTCCACTACGCTGCTGCAAGTTTGCACGGCCGACCGGTTTCGCGGGCGGGTCTTCGCCGCGGAGTACGGGCTCTGCATGCTGACCATTTCGGCGAGCAGCTATTTCGCCGGTGTGGCCATAGACTTGGGCGTGGACGCCAAGACATTCGCCGTGATGATTGGGCTGGTGATGCTGATACCCGCGGCCGCATGGTCGGCGACGCTGGCTCGGGCGAGGCAGTCGGCGCCCGATTGAGGCGATGTCAAGACATGCCCACAGCGGCCGTCACGTGCTGCTTGACTTATAACTCGGAATCCGATATAACGGTTTCCGACTATGAGCGCCGACCCGATTTCCTATCTCCCGTTATCGCCGGCCACTCTGCACATTCTGCTTTCGCTGGCTGCCGAGGACCGGCATGGGTACGGCATCATGCAGGAGGTCGCACGCCAGTCCGAGGGTCAGTACAAGCTCGGACCGGGCACGCTCTACGACAATCTGCAGAAGTTGATGAACCAGGGCTTGGTGGAGAGCGCCCCGCGGCGATCCGAAGACGACGACCCGCGGCGCCGGTACTACCGCCTGACGCGTTTCGGCCGCGCCATTCTGTCGGCCGAAATTGCCCGTCTCGACACGGTGGTGCGCGAAGCCAAACTGCATCTTCGCGCGCACAGCCCGGAGAGCGCCGCATGACCCGGACGCTCTATCGGGGCCTGCTGTGGCTCCATCCGCCCAGCTTCCGGCGGGAATTCTCGGGCGAGATGCTGTGGATCTTCGAGGAGACATCCCCCGATGGCGTTGCGCCGCTATTTGCCGACGGGGTGATTTCGCTTCTTCGCCAATGGCTGCTCCGCTCCGGTCCGTGGAAGCTGGCGGCGGCCCTCATCGGCGGCTTGTTGGAGATCGTCGCCGGAGGTCTGGGTGGCGCGATCTTCATGCACACCCGCATGCAGGCGCGGATGGTCGGCGCCCCGCTGCATCGGATATCCAATCCCGCCGAGGCGATCGCCCTGCAGAACCTGGTTCCCGTCATGATGTGGGTGTCGGTGGGCACCGTGCTGATGGTCGTCGCCACGGTGGCCTGGGTGAGAGGCATCAACCGGAAAAGACTCGATGGACTCGCACGGGGCGTTCGCGCGAATCCTGCCAGACTGGCGCAGACTGGCCGATGAGAGAATCAACATGCTCGAATTGCGGAACGTCACCAAGCGATATCCCGGGATCACCGCCGTCAGGAGTGTCAGCTTTCAGGCGCGCGCCGGAGAGGTGACAGGCTACCTGGGGCCCAACGGATCCGGTAAGTCTACCACCCTCAAGATGATCACCGGACTGATCGAGCCCACCGAAGGAGAGATCCTGTTTCACGGTGAGCGCATCGAACTCGACCGGATCCGCTACCGGCAGCGTCTGGGCTACGTTCCCGAGGAACCGCAGCTCTATCCGCATCTCACCGGCGCCGAATACCTGGAGATGGTGGGGCAGCTGCGTGGGCTTCCCAGGCAGCATTTGAGCCGGAAGATCGATGGTTTCCTGCAACTGCTCTCGCTCTACGACGATCGCTACGTTCCTATCTCGTCTTACTCGAAAGGGATGCGCCAGAAAGTGCTGCTGGCCGCGGCGCTGCTCCACAATCCCGACCTGGTGCTGCTGGACGAGCCTTTCTCGGGCCTGGACGTGAATTCGGCGCTCGTGCTGCGGGAACTGATCGCCGAACTGGCCGCCCGGGGCAAGGTAGTGCTGTTCAGCTCGCACGAACTGGAGACCGTGGAGCGCGTCTGTTCGTGCGTCGTGATCCTGCACAAGGGCCGCGTGGTGGCTAACGATTCCATCGCGCGGCTTCGTTCGCTGATGGCGCTGCCCACGCTGGAAGGCATCTTTTCGCAGTTGGCGATCGAGCAGGACACCAGCGCCATCACGCGCCAGATCCTCGAGGTGATGGAGATCTGACCATGCCCGAGGAGCGGCGGCAGTGTGGCGTGCTGTATCGCGATTTCCTCTTTCGCCTGGTGGACCTGGAGCTTCTGTCGGCCGCCGGCGGCGTCGAGAAGCTGCTGGGGCAGTTCGCAGCCATGCTGGCGGCGTTCAGCTTTACCATCACGATCTTCTCTTTCCCGAGATTGGCCATGTCGCGGCTGCCTTTCGACAAGCTGATGGCAGCGGCGCACATCGAGCAGGAGTTTCTGATCGCCACCACCATGGCCATCGCCGGCCTGTTTTCGGTGCTTGCCTGGAACGCAGTTTTTCCCGACCGGCGCGACAGCCTGGTGCTGGGGCTGCTGCCGGTCCGCATCCGCACCATCTTCCTGGCCAAGTTGGCCGCCATCGCGACTGCCCTTGGAGTCAGCATCGCCGCGGTGAATATTTTCACGGGCCTGACCTTTCCGTTCGTGGCCGGGGCGCCGGGCGGCGGTCTCGCGGGTGGATTGCGGGCGTTCGGCGCACATTGGATCACGCTGGCCGCGGCGGGGCTGTTCGTCTGCTGCGCGCTGCTCTCGTTGCAGGGCCTCGCGGCGCACCTTCTGACCTACCGGCTGATGCTGCGGATCTCCAGCGTTCTGCAGTTGGGCGCGTTCTTCGCAATCCTGGGCCTCTACTTCCTCAAGCCCTCGTTCGCGTCGGTGTCGGGACCGCCTGCGTGGGTGTCCGCCTGGATGCCCTCCTTCTGGTTCTGCGGACTGCTACAAGTGTTGAACGGAGCTTCCGATCCGCTCTTCGCGGCGCTCGCCTCGCGGGCGTTGTGGGGCCTCTTGCTGGTAGTGTCGGTCGCGCTCGGCACTTTGGGACTGTCGTACGGGCGAAACCTCCGGCGCATCATCGAGCAGCCCGACATCGCCCCGGCCGACCGCTCCCGCCGTCCGACGCGAATTCTGAGCTTTCTGGCGTCGAAGCTTTTGGTCCGCTCTCTGGAGCGCGCCATCCTGCTGTTTACCGGCCGCACCATCGCACGCAGCCGGCAGCACCGGCTGCTGCTGGCGGCGTATGGCGGCATCGGACTGGCGATCGCACTGGCCTACGCCCGGGACTTTCTCTACGGCACGTCGTCGTTCGAAACCGCCTACCGCGACCTGCACTGGAATCACCTGAACGGGCAGTTCCTGGCCGGCAGCCTGGTGCTGCTGTTCTTCGCGGTGATCGGCGCGCGCGCCGTTTTCGCCATGCCGATCGCCCTTCGCGCCAATTGGATCTTTCGCCTTACCGCGGTGCACAGCCCCGCCGCCTATTCGGCGTCCGTGCGGCGTTCGCTGTTTGCTCTCACGGCGATTCCGCTCTGGATCCTGTCGGCGGCGCTTTTCTTTGCGATCTGGCCGGTGCGCTTCGCCGGGCAGCACATGGCGGTGATGATCGTGATCGGCATTCTCCTGGTGGAGGTCGCGATGCACCGCTTTCAGAAGATTCCGTTTGCCTGCTCGTACCTGCCCGGAAAGGCCAGGATCCACACCAGGGTGGGCACCGTTGGAATTGGATTCCTCCTGTCTGCCAGCCTGGGAGTGCAGATCGAGTTTTGGGCCATGCACGGAAGCGTGCGGTTTGCGGTGATGTACGCGATCCTGTTGGCGGCCGCATTCGCAGCCTGGCGGCGTACCGCCGAATTCGCCCGATCGCCGGCCAACCGCCTGCAGTTCGAAGACCTCCCTCCCGCGGAGGTGAGCCCGCTCGACCTCCGCGAACAGACCTACGCGGATGCTTTCGACCGCTAAATTAACTTGCGGGCGCCCTACTCGCGCCCAGCCGGCTTGATGGTCCTCGATTGCCGGGCCTGATCGCTCGTGGGAAAGCGTTTCCGAAGATCGTTGAACGTGTCCGTTGCCTCGCTGGTCCGTCCCAACAGCATCAGGTCCTTGCCCTTGTAGAAGAGCGCATCGGGAAGCTTCTTGGAATCCGGGTAGTTGCTGATCAGAAGATCGTAATCCTTCACCGCAGCCTCCAGGTCGTTCTGCGACTGATGAATCGATCCAATGTAATATTGCGCTTCCGAAGCCAGCGGCGTGTCGGCATAAAACTTCATGTACTCCTGGAACTCCTGCAGCGCGATCACGAGTTTGCCGGAGTGATAGTCTGCGTTGGCATTTTCGAACATCGTTCCGGCAGGCAGTGACGGCTTGTCAGCGGCTTGCTGCTGCGGCGGAGGCGTGGGCGGCGTGAGCGCTACTTTCACGGCGTTGTTCAGGTCGCCAAGCTGCGTCTGCAATTTCGCCATCAGGCCGGCCAGGTCGGACACCGCCTGTTGCACGGTACTCAGCCCGTTCGATACCTGGTCCATGCGGGTCCCCATCGCCACCATGGGAGGCACCAGCTTGTTCTGCTCGTCACGTGCCAACTGGTCCAGGCTTCGCTGCACCGCGGCCACGGCGGCGTTGGCCTGACGGGCCGCATCGGAGGAACCTTGGACCTGCGTCTGGAGGGTGGCGAACCTCTCGTTGATGCTGCTTTGCAGAGCTTTCACCAAGTCCTGCAGTTGGGCCACGTCGCGTTGCAACTCCTGCATTTCGCGGTTGGCCGCAGCGCCCGAGAGGGAAGCGGAGGCGGCCAGAATCAGCACCGAAAGGCGTCGGAACATGGAACTCTCCTTGTCGCGCCGGAATTCTCACCCAAACCCCGGCGCCTTCAGTTCCAGTATCCTATGCTTCCGCTTGCGCGCGTGACGGGTTGGGCGTGCGATCGCCAATCTTCGCCCAGGCGAGCAGGGCGAAGCCTCCCATCACCACAATGGAGACCAGGGCGCAGGCGGCGAAGATGCTGCCCACATGCCACTGCCGGCCAGCCGGGTCCGCCACGGAGGACCAGCCCGACAGCGGAAACCAGAGCAGGAGATTGCCGCCCGCCGCAACCGCGTAGAGGGCCACCGGCATCTTCCGCCATGCGGGCGGCAGCGGCGCGGCTTCCGCCGGCCAGCGTCTTGAAATCACGGCGAATGATAAATAGATGAGGCCGACCGTGCAGTACCAACCCGCGAAGTTGATCAGAGGGACCCCGAAGTAGGCGCCGCCATCGAGCCAGATCCAGCCGCGATGGATCGTGGACCAGACAGGATCGAGCGCCACATCCCACGAAATCATGATAAGTGCCGCCAGCAGCGGCGCCGCCAGGAGGCTCCGCCGCGGGCCCACAATCTGGCACCCGAGGAACCACGAGAGGTAGCCCATGCCAACGTAGGCCAGCCCGAGGAGGATCGGGACCTGCAGAATTTTCGGGCCCATGACATCGGTGAAGAAGTAGCGGCCGAAGGGCATGCCGGTGCGGATACCCACATTCTCCACGATGTTGCCGATCGCGAGGCACAGCGCCACGAAGATGAGCATGCCGCGAAGTCCGTAACAGAGAGTGCCGTGAATCAGCGCGAAAGCCAGCGGCACCAGGATCCAGAGCGCGATGAGCACGATCAACGGGATCCGGTCCTGAACGAGATGCAGGAGTCTGGCAGCGGCATAGATCGCGGTCAGCGCGCCGAGCGCGCGGCCAGCGAGTTCCGTCGGAGGGCGTCCCACGGCAGCGTGCGTGAAAGTCCGCTCCATTCGTCTATCGTAATCGACTCATCTGCCCCGGATGGGGCGCACGCACTCCTGCTCGCCGCGTCCCGACTCTTCGGGGCGCTTTTGGCCGCCGCCGGGGCTCCTTCTACTCCCGCCGGCGCTACGGCTGCACCACGCCCGCC
This sequence comes from Bryobacteraceae bacterium, assembly GCA_035501495.1. Classification (GTDB taxonomy): domain Bacteria; phylum Acidobacteriota; class Terriglobia; order Bryobacterales; family Bryobacteraceae; genus JAIQFL01. The sequence continues at coordinate 22,751 of DATJWB010000298.1, forward strand.
GGTGTCAGTGCGAACGAGAGCACGCCGTTAGCGCTGGCGTGCGTGTTGCCTCCCGGAGTCACGGTCACCACATGCGTGCTGCCGTTGGCGCTCACGGTGAGCGTGTAAGCCCCCAAGGGTGTCAGGTCCGAGATCACATGGCGGGTCTGCGCCGCCGGCACCGTGTAGGTCACCGTCCCCGAAATCGCCGTCCCCGCCGCGGCTGTGCCGAAGACCAGCGCGCTGTTGCCCGCCGGCGATTGCAGCACCACGCCCGTTACCGGGCCGGCATTCACGGTGAGCGGGACCGCCGACGCCACCTGGGCGGAGGACGATGCCAGGTCGAACACCGCAAGCCATTGATGGTTCGCGGCAGAGGCGCCAGTGAATCGAATCTCACTGCGCCAGACCTTGTTCCAGACGTTCGGGTCGGGCGACATGTGATCTGTGATATCCACTTGGGCGGCCGCGGGCAGAAGGGTCGTCATCGAGCCCGCAAAGGCACCGGCGAAGGAAACGTCGAAGCGGCGAACACCCGCTGCCGGCGCGGTAACTTCCGTCGGCGCCCCGGGAAAGTGCCAGGCCATGTACTGATCGAGTGCCGTGTTGCACACCCCGGTGCGGTCGTAGACCACGAACTGCGACGGCCGCAGATAGACGATCTCCCGCGACCACGACGTCACCGGCGAGGTGCTGCAGATCTCCGTCAGGGGGCGATACATGTCCTCGAGGTTCACGCCCAGAGCCATGACGTAGCTTCCGCCATCTTCGAAGCGTGAGATTCTCGTGCGGGCGCCATCGGTGCGCAACATGGCCCACTGGCCGTACTCGTGCAGCGGCGTCCCGCTCGAATCCAGGTGCCGCACCTGGAAGGTATTGTCGAAGCGGCGGTTGCCCAGCGTATGATCGAGGTCCCAGTTGCCGAACAGATCGTCGTACTGGGCGTTCTCGCCCGCATCGCCGCCGGGATTGTGCATGATCCACACGGCTGAGTTGACGAGCAGCGGGCTCCTGCCGCGGACCAGCGCCAGCGAACCGGCGTCGAAGCCCTGATGCCCCGCGCCCGGATTATTGATGTAGGGACCGGAGCGGAAAGACATCCAGGTGGCTGCATTCGACCAGTCGGAGCGGGCCGACGCCTCCTCGATTCCGGAAGTGACGTAGGATGTCGCTCCGGTCGAATAGTCGGCCTCGGGGGCATTGTTGTCCCAGAACAGGAACTCGACCCACTCATCCGGCGTTCCGGCCCCGGCCGGCACCAGTGCCGCCTTCGCATCGCGGGCATACCTGTGCATGGCGGGCGCCAGCGGATCGTTCCACATGGCGAGGTAGCCCGCCAGCAACGAATACGTGTTCGGGTCGCCGGTTCCGGGCCAGACCGGATCGCCCTCGGAGTTGCTGTGGGCGCCATCGCGGTCGTCAATCATGTCGCGGCTCGGCCAGGTGAAGTGCATGATCCAGCGCGCCTGATCCAGAGGGAAGGTGAACGGCTGCGCGGCATGGATCAGGTCGAGCCCCTTGGCCGAACGCACCGCCAGCGTGGGCAGCAGCATGTTGCGCGTCGAAAGCGGCCCGTAGTTGGCAAATCCTTCCGGCCACCCGCCGCCCGTCATGTTGGCGGCATAGTACGGAACTACCCGCTGATTGTGCTCTTTCGTGAGCCAGTCGTTCCACCACGTGTCCGCCATCGGGTTGTCGCCCTGCACGGCCAGCGCCGAATAGCATTTGGCCGCGTAATATCCCGCGTAGTAGTTGCCCAGCACGTTCTCGTATTCGAAGGCAACCTGCGAGTTGGTCTCGAAGGTGGTGATCCAGCTATTGAGCACGGTCTGCACCTGGGATTGAAGCTGCGGTGTGACCAGTTCGTGGAACCAGTCGTAGGCGATGGCCATCGTGGTCCCGTAGAAGCGGATGCCGTAGCCATCGTCGCGGACATAGATCTGAGTGCCATCGACCACCTGGTGGTTCGGGTCGGACATCGCGGCCAGGATTGCCACACCCTTGGCCCCATACTTGGCGGCGGTGTTTGGGTCGGTGGTCTTCAGCACCTGGTAGCAGATTCCCAGCGGCGCCACCGCGTCCCAATAGCTGCTGCCTTGATAGCCTTCGCCGACACTGGGCAGATCGGGATAGGCGTTCCCATCCGGGAATTCGACCGTGCCGCCGACCATGGAATCGCATACGCCCTTCAGCGCTGCCCATTGCGGCGTGTTGGCCGCGGCGCGGGTGCGCAGCGTGGCCAGTGTGTTCGAATCCAGAATCATGCGCGGATGATCGCTGGTGGTTTGTGTCACCACAGTCACGCTGGTGGAGGCGGACTTCGTCGTGTCCTGCACGCTGGTGGCGGTCACCGTGAACGTGCCGGCCGCATTGCCGGCGGTGTACAGGCCGGACGTCGAGATGCTCCCGCCCGTGGCCGTCCAGTTGACGTTGGCGTTGGCCAGGCCGGTCACGGTGGCGGTGAACTGCAGCGTGCCGCCGGTGAAGATCGTGGGCGTGAGCGGCGAGATCGTAACCCCAGACGCCGGCGCCGCGATGGTCACGGCCGCCGTCGCCGAGCGCGACGTGTCCTGGACGCTGGTAACGGTGACGGTGAAGCTTCCCGTCGTGGCGCCCGCGGTGTACAGGCCGTTGGCGTTGATGGTGCCGCCTGAGGCCGTCCAAGTGACGCCGGTGTTCGAGGTTCCGGTGACGGTGGCGGAGAACGGCTGTGTACCGCCGGGCGCGACGGTGGCGCTGCCAGGTGTAATGATCACCGAAATCGCCGGCGTGGCGACCGTGACGGTGGTGGACGCAAACGTCGACCCACCGGTGTTCATCGCGGTAAGCGTGTAGGTGGTAGTGGAACTCGGGGTGACCGTGGTCGAAGTGCCGGTAACTGTGCCGACTCCCGGAGCGATGCTTACCGTGGTCGCACCCGTGACAGACCAGTTGAGCAAGGCGCTCTGTCCGCTCTGCACACTGTTGGGAGTCGCGGCGAAGTTGGCGATTACCGGGGGTGCCGGCGTACCCGAGCCGGAACCGAACAAACCGAACTGATCGGCGGATTCACCGTTGCCGATGGCGCCGATGTTTCCACCCGAGCCATCCTGCGGATCTCCCGCGTGAATCAGCGGGCTGCCGGCGGCGGGCGTGTACATCGCGCGGTAGGTGGCGAGCACATCCGAAACCTTCTTGGTG
>DATJWB010000299.1:0-5749 GCA_035501495.1 Bryobacteraceae bacterium
GCCTGCGCCACGTCGATGGCGCAAGGGCTTTCATGGAGTTCTGTGGGCCGGCGGGGGCCCATGGGTACAGACATGAGTGTCCGCGCCACATTGCCAGCGCGGGTTTTCATGGATTTTTGTGGGCCGGCGGGGGCCCGTGGGTACAGGCAGGAGTGCCGGCGCCACGTCAGGAAAGCGGCTCCTGATCGCTCTTCACGAATGCGGTGATCGCGGTCACGAGAAATGCGCCGGCGGCGAGGTACACGGCCGAGGTCAGCGCGATTGCCACGCCCAGCCCGTAGGTATTCGCCAGAATCCCGATCGTCAGCGGGGCCGCGGCGCCTCCGCCCAGCCAACCCACCGTATTCATCAGTCCGGCCGCGCTGCCGCGAGTCTGGGCCGGAATCACGTCGTAGACCGAAGCGAAGATGTTGGCGTCGTAGAGGCCCTTGGCGAATCCCCAGAACGTGAGCGCCACCACCAGCCAGCCGATGGACTCGGTCATTCCGCAGAGCAGCACGAACGGGGCGCCGGCGAAGACCCCGATGGCCTGCACTACCAGGCGCCCTCCCGGCATTCGCCGCCGCAGCCGATCCGCCAACCAACCCCCGACCGGCGACCCCAGCATGCTCGCCAGTTGGGCGAAGATCGTGGCCGTCAGTCCGGCCATGGCCAAATTCAGGTGGAAGCGGTCGTGAAGGAATTTGGGCATCCACGAGAGCAGCACCACGGCCACAAAGTTGGCGCACAGAAATGCACCCATGAGGCAGAGGACCGTCGGCCGGCGGAGAAGGAGACCGAACTCGCGGGCCGAAGCTCCAGCCCCGCCGCGGTCAGAAACGGGCATGCGCTTCTCTTCCGGCTCGCGCAGGAACCGGTGCAGGACGGCGCCCAGCAGGATTCCCGCCCCGCCGAACGCCACGAATGACCAGCGCCATCCATAACGCTGTCCGACGAGACCTGCGAAGAATCCGCCGGCCACCGTGCCGATGTAGACGCTGGTCTGGTGCAGGCCCATGGCGCGCGAGCGGGTCTCGCGGCCGTGATAGCCGCTGATCAGCGACATGGATGCGGGAAAGTAGAGCGTCTCGCCCAAGCCTTCCGCCGCGCGAAAAGCGAGGAGTTGCGGAAAGGTGCGCGAGACCGCCGTGGCTACGCAGATCAGGCTCCAAACGTAAAGGCCCCAGAGGATCGCCGAAACGCGCCGCACACGGTCTACCACCGCTCCGGCGAACATGGCGCAAATGCCATAAGTGAGCGCAAACGATGAGCCCAACAGGCCCAACTGGACGGAGTTCAGGTGCAGTTCCTTCTCGAGCAGGGGGAACACGGAGAAGACCGCCTGGCGGTCGGCATAGTTAAAGAAGGAGATGCCCCAGAGCATCCCCACCACCGCCCACTTGTAGCGCATGCTCTATTAGCTTGCCACGCCCGGCCTACAGGTCGCGGATCGTGGTCAAAGAATGGCGCACCGCCCGAACGGCGGGCGGCACACAGGCGCAGCACGAAATCGCCAGCCACACCGCGATGGCCGCCAGAGGCACGACGGGATCGAGCGGCTTCAGGCCGTAGAGCATGCGCGTCAACGCCAGGTTCGCCGCGACCGCCAGCGGCAACCCGAACAGGATGCCGCCGAGCGTCTTGCGAAGGCCGTCGCGGATCACGGAGAGCAACACATCCGACGGCCGGGCCCCCAAGGCCACGCGAATTCCCATCTCCCGCTGCCGCCGCGCCATGGCGTAGGCGACGACGCCATACAGCCCCAGAATCGCCAGCAACACCGCGGTCAGGCACGCCGCGGCCACCACCTTCGTACCGGTGCGAATCGGCCACAGAACATCGCGCAACTGCTCCTGAAACGACCGCATTCTCCGCAGCGAGACGGCATCATCGATGGAAGCCACCGCCTGCGAAATCGGCCCTGTCAACCGATCCGGGCCGGCATTGGCGCGCACCAGAAGGTAGAGCATCGGCGAATAGCGTTGTGCCGCGGGAAGAAACAGCGTGGGCCGCGGCGCCTCGGTCAGCGAGGCGCGGGACTCGCTTTCCACGACGCCCACGATCCGCACGGCACGCTTCTCTTCGCCGACCAGGATGATCCCGCCGAGGGCCTCTGCACCGCTTGCTGCGGGCCACAGTTGTCCGGCGAGGCGTTTGTCCGCAAGCCCCACATCGGGCGACCCCGCGCGGTCGTGAGCCGAGAAATTCCGGCCGGCGAGCAAACGGATATCCATCGTCGCGAGGTAGTCCGGATCGATCAAGTCCAGGGCGATGCGGACTGGCGCCGACCCGTCCCGCCGGACCTCGACCGTCGGAGCGCCGGCATTGAGCGGAATATCACTCGCCAGGCTCGCGGACTGTACGCCCGGAAGCCGCAGCACCTTGTCCTTGACAGCCCCGAAAAACCGTCTTCCCTTCTCCTCGTTGCCCGAGTACGAGACGAGGTTGAGGTTGAGCGGCACGATCAGGCCCCTGGCATCCGGAAAGCCCGGCTCGATCTGCTGCTGCCGCGCGAAGCTACGGTAGAACAGGCCGGCGGCTGTCAGCAGAACGATACAGAACGCCACCTGGCAGGAGACCAGCATGGTGGCCGCGAGGCGACGCGGGCGCCCGTGCACGTCCTGGTTGCGGACCGCCTGCAGACAATCGGCGCGCGCCGCCTGGAGCGCGGGAAGAACTCCGAACAGCAGGCCGCAGCCCAGGCTGACCGCCGCGGTGAACGCCCAGACCCGGAAATCCTGATGGAGGGCGAATCGATAGGTATAGAGATCGTTGGCGGGCGGCTGCAGCACCGGCACCAGACCGACGGTCCAAATGGAGAGGAAGAGCCCCGTGATGCCGCCCAGTGCCGCAAGCACGATGCTCTCGGTAAGCGACAACCGGATGAGGCGGCTGTTGCCGGCCCCGAGCGCGCGCCGCATCGCCATTTCCGGCCTCCTCGCAATCGCGCGGGCCAGCAGCATGTTGGCTACGTTCCCGCAGGAGATCAGCAGGACCAGCAAGGCCACCACTCCAAGCAAGGCGACCACGACCTCGGCCCGTTTCCGCAGAGCGGGCACTCCGATGCCGCGAGTTGCCGCGGCCCACAGCCGGCGGTCTTCATGCTCGGCGTACCGGTTCTCGCTCTGCAGTTGCCGGTCAATCGCGTTGAGATTGGCGAGCGCCTGTGCCGAAGGGACACCGTCCTTCAGACGCCCTCCGATGGCGAGCCAGCGGTTGCGGCGGTTCGAAAACAGCTCCGGGTTGGTGAGGCGGCGGTTCTCCGCGTGAATCCAGATATCCGTCATCACGGGCGGGAGCATCCCGTCGAAGCCCTCGGGCATGACGCCGATGACGGCGGCCGGGACTCCGCTCAACGTCAGTTGCCGGCCGACCATTCCAGGGTCGCCACCGTACGCCCGCTGCCAGAAGCGATGGCTGAGGATCACTTCCTGCGGACAGGATCCGGAGCACCCGCCGGTTGCGAATAGGCGGCCGAGGAACGGCCTGGCCTGCAGCATATCGAAGTAGGTGTCCGACACCGTCTCCGCCATGACGCTCTCGCTTTGGCCGCTGCGCCCCAGGAAAACCGGCATGATGTTCCATGCCGCAAAGCTGGAGAAGCTCCGGTTGCGGTCGCGATACTCCACGTAGTCGGGCCACGAGCATGGCTCGGCCATGCCATCTCCCCGAAGCACGCCGACGAATCGCGAAGGGTCGCCGGCCAGCGGCGTCTGCAGCAGAAGCGCATTCCCGACGGTAAACACCACGGAAGTGGCAGCGATCCCGACGGCGAGAGAGACCACCACCGCGAACGAGAAGAGCGGCGACCGCAAGACTCCGCGGACACTCACGCCGAGATCGCGGCGGGTGACGTCCAGTTGCTCGCGCGGCATGCTGCGAATCCAGTCCGCGAGCGTCCGTCCCCAGAGGCGGGCAGGTCCGCGGCGGTCCAAGGTCAGTTGCGTGCGGAAGTCCTGTGCCATTTCCGCCTCGAATTCGTCCCGGAATTCGGCTGGATAAAAGGCCAACAGCCTGCGGTGAAACCACCGCGAAACGCGCTTCATGGCATGCATATGGTGGGCCAATATGTCCGCCACGGATATATTAGAGCAGCTCTCAGGGAGAGTCAAGCGTCGTTCGGGGATCGGCCCCGATCGCGGGCCGGCCGTTGTCACAAACCGGGCCCGGCCATCGTATTACAATTGGTTCAGCGAAACCGCCGGCAGGGCAATGCCTTCACAGCAGCTACAGGTGGTGCCGTGATGTTCCGTATGAGCAGTGCCGCCGTGCTTCTGTGGGCGTCCTTCGGCCTGGGGCAGCAGCCCGACCCGAAACTCACGTTCGAAGTAGCCTCCATCAAACCGGCCGCTCCCCAAGCTATGGCCCGGCTCCAGGGGAGTGCGGACGGCGGCCCGGGAACCTCCGATCCCGGCCGGATCCGGTTCACCGATATGACACTGAAAGTGCTGATCATGCGCGCCTATGCCGTGCAGGGCTTCCAGGTCTCCGGCCCGTCCTGGATCGATAGCCAGCGCTTCGACATCATCGCCAAGGTCCCCGATGGCGCCACCAGGGACGATGCCCGAGTCATGCTCCAGAACCTGCTGTCGGACCGCTTCAGGCTGAAGCTGCGCAAGGAGAGCAAAGAGGCGCCGATCTATGAGCTGGTGGTGGCTAAAGGCGGCGTCAAGATAAAGGAAGCGGCCCAGACCGCGGCCCCGCCCGCTGAAGGCGCGGGCAGCCTTTCGTCCGGGCTTCGGCTTAGGGGCAAGGATGGCTTTCTGAGAACGCCGCATGGCCAACTGGGAATCCAGGCGATGGTCAACGGGCGCATGCGCCTCGCGGGCGGTGCCGTGACCATGGCACGTCTGGCCGAGATTCTCGGAATGACGCTGGGCCGCCCGGTCGTGGATCAGACGGGACTCACGGGAACTTACGGCGTCGCGCTCGACTTTTCTCCTGAGGGCATGGGGCCCGGGCCCAAGGGTCCGGGGCCGGGAGCGGGCGGAGGCGATGCGGCCGAACCTCGCCGCGACTCGAATGACTCCGGTCCCACCCTCTTCAGGGCCCTTCAGGAGCAGCTCGGCCTCAAGCTCGAATCGGGCAAGGGGCCGGTGGAGCGGCTGGTCGTCGAGAGCGCGGAAAAGACGCCTTCCGGGAATTAGGGCGGCGCGTGGAACCAATTCGGCAACAGGTCTCGTATATCAGAAAGATCCGACCCGGTAAGTGAATTGAGTGACGAAGAGGAGCCATGACCATCCTGGACATCCTGTTCCTGCCGTTCGAACTGTTGAAATGGATCGAGACTTTTCTGGCCGGCCTCGATCGCTTCCGGGATTGGCGGCAGGCGGCGGCCGACGACAGAATTCGAAGGATGTTGACACGCCAAGCATAGCCAAGGATACTTGAAATCTTCGCGATGGGGTTCAGATCTCTGGCCAGCAGGAGGTGATAGTCCAACTCGCCCGCCGACCCCCATAGCGATGGAGCAGACCCGGGCGAACTCAGCATCTCCGCTGCGACCACATCCCTCGGCGAGGTTGGCCGCGATCGAGGCACTGCACCGCCGCAGTTGACGGGTCAAGCCATAGAGTTCCTCCCGCGGGAATGCAGCCGTGACCTGAAAATTGCCGGTCGAGTACTGCCGCAATTAAAACACAAGCGCATCCGCGGCAAGCTGCACGGCATGCTGGAAATTGCTCGACCACCGCAGCCAAATCCCCGGCATTCAAATCCAGGACCCCCGCATCATGCGACTCCTGGAAGTGTTGCTCCACGGCGGCAGCCA
>DATJWB010000300.1:0-13557 GCA_035501495.1 Bryobacteraceae bacterium
CGATCATTCCACGGTGGTTGGAGTGCCGGGGCGTGTGGTGCGCGTGCGGCCCGAGGGTGGCCCGCTGGAACACGGGCGACTGCCGGACCCGGAAGGCCAGGCGATCGACGACCTGGCGCGGCGGGTGAAGGAACTGGAGGATCTGGTGCGCGCGCTGGCCTCGGAACGGGAACCGGAGCGGCCGCTCCGGCGATACAGTGGGGGGTAGTGGGGCAATTCCGCCGTTAATCCGGGAGACTCTTCTTGGAGACCGCGGTGGCGGCGCTCTTCTTGACCGGGCCGCCTTCTTTCAGAAGCGCTTCGATGTGGGTGCGCAGGTTCTGCTCCTGCTGATCGTTGAAGAACTTCTCGTCGTCGCCCTCGAATTGTGCGCGGACATTGCCCTGGCGGTCCACGAACGCCAACATGGGCATGCGCGGGCCAATGATGGCGGGATGCTGCATCCATTCCATCGCGACCATGGGATCGTTGTAGCCCACAGGAAAGGAAGTATTGAACTGTTTGATGAAGCCTGCCACGTGGGATGCGGAGTCCTGCTCGATGGCCGAAGCCAGCACCTGAAATCCGCGGGGTCCATAATCCTTTTGAGCTTTGTTCAGAAAGCCCACAGTCTTTTGGCAGTGAGGGCAGGCGGTCAGGATGAAGCAAACCGCTACCACCTTGCCTCGGTATTGGGTCAACATCACCTTGCCGCCGTCGCTGAGGCTGACAGCCAACTCGTGGGACTGGCGAGGAATGTTGGCGGCTGCGGCAACCACCAGACACAAAATCGACAAGAGTGCCAGTCTAAGCTTCCACATAACAAACCTTCAGTTTAGCGTAATCAGGGAATTTCGGCCGGTAGCCCTTCCTGGCTGGTTACGATCGCACCGGTACGTAACAGCACAAATCGGCCGTCGTCGCCAGTCCCCTTAACGGAGTCGGCAGTCTCGGAATCCACCTGCAGTTTTTTCCATTTCTTGGGGAGCGCCTCGCGGTACGCCGCGAAGTACTGGCGAGCCGCCTCTTCGCCGTCCCACTCGACGGCGTAGAGCAGCACCACAGATCCGGTCTTCTTGTTTTCCCGCAATTCGAAGTTGCAGCCGCGCCAGTGCGGGGCGATCTCGGCGGCCCGCTCTTTCCCGGCGTATTGCTCCAGCAGGACTGCGTGCTCCAGTTCGCCCAGCGTACCGCCCACCAGTCCGCGGTATCCACGCGGCAAATGGGGGTCGGGGAGTTCCGGCTCGGTGGGCTTCCGGTTGGCGAAGTAATCTTCCGGGTGGAGGATCTGATGGGTGGACACGGGCGCGTGGCGAAAGACCTCGACGAACCCATATTGGCCATCTCTCTGGAAGACCGCGTTCTGGAAGAGCATACCTTTGGTGTACGGGAATACCAGGGTGAGTCGAAGATAGAGCGGGGCGCTCTCATAGACCGGATACTGACCGCTGCCGGAGTCGCTCAAGTTGCTCATCATGGCGACCAGCGCGGGCGAGTCCTTGAGTGACTGCCCGTTTTTGCGCGCCAGGTACTCGGACATCAGCCAGGTGGCCTGGCCCTCCATTACGGCGAGACGCGCCGTTGAACCATCATCGCTCTTGCGCCCCTGGTGAATGAATCGCGACAGGTTGAAATTCTGGTCGGCGAGCGCGTGCGAGAGTTCGTGGGCCAGCACGGGCTCCTGGGTATCTTCGGGAGTGCTTTCGGTGATGAACAGCTTTTTCTTGTCGTAGTCGTAGAATGCGGCGGCCTGCTCGGTGAGCAAGTCCACGGTATTCCTGGCGAGGTCGAAATCCGGCGGCACCAGGCCGAACTTCTTGAGGGTCAGTTCTTCGGCGCGGATCTCTTCCGGTTTAGCGGTCTCCTTGACGCGCTTGTTGAGAAACTCGTTGATCTTCTCCTTGGTGATGAAATCGCACGGCACCGTATGGTGCAGCGGCAGGCCGGAAATTTTGGTCAGATCCTGCGCGATGCGATTGGCTTCGCCGCAAAGGTCCTTGGCGCGGGGAGCACTCTGTGCAGGCGCCGGTCCGGCGCAGGCCAGCCATCCCAACAGAAGCGCCGACAGGCGAAGCCATGTCATGTTCTTGCCTTTAGTGCGACAGCTATGGATGCCGGACTTCGCTCATGAGAGCCAGCAGATTGCGGTCCGGGTCCCGGAAAAAGGCCATCCACAAGTCGTGATCCGGCATGCGGGCAATCATGTGGGGCTCGCGCTCGAAAGCCGCGCCACGGCCGCTCAAGGTCTCGAATGCCGCGCGGATGTCGGGCACCTTGTAGTAGAGAATCGATGAGTAAGTCTCCGCGGGACGCTCGGAGACGGAGAGCATCAGCCGCACCCCGGCGCAATCGAAGAATGCCATGTTGGGGACCTGAAACAGCAGCTTCATTCCCAGGGCATCGCGGTAGAAGGCGACGGCGCGATCGATGTCCGTGACCGTGATCCCGATCTGGCCGATGACGGAAAGTGCGAAGGGCGCGGCCTGTGCGGCGGATTCCATATTCGTCCAGCGCGGAATGGTGCAGATCGTCTCGAGCCGTCGCTAAGCTGATTTTGCGAAAGCCTGCTACTTCGCCTTCTTCTGCTTCTGTTGGCCGACGCGGACTTTGAAGTGCGCCGACTTAGCTTCCTGGAATGCCTTGTGATCGTGGCGCGCCACCGCATCCGCCAGGTACTTGTCCACGTCCGCCTCTTTGGGCAGGACGGCCATGAGCGTAAAAGTCTCGTTGCAGGTGGGGCAGAAAGGCCGGAAGCGCTTCACATTCGGAATTGCCATAACTCTAAAGATTTTAGCAAATTCTACCGGGTTCCAGGTATTCAGCTATGCTGGAAAAGCAGTTCATGGAATTCGAAATCGGAAGGATCGTCGGCGACTACGAGATCATCGGGATACTGGGCAGGGGCGGAATGGGCAAAGTCTTCCGCGTCCGCAACCTGCTCTCCCAACGGGTAGAGGCGATGAAAGTCGTGCTCCCCGATTTCACCGCCAATCCCGACCTCGCCGACCGCTTCCTGCGAGAGATTCGCGTTCACGCCAGCCTGGAGCATCCGCACATTGCGCATCTGCGAACCGCGCTGCGGATCGAGAACCAGGTAATCATGATTATCGAACTGGTGGAGGGCACCAGCCTGGAAGAGCGGCTCCGGAAGGGCACCGTCAGCCTGGCCGACGGCCTACAGTATGTCGACCAGGTGCTCTCGGCTCTGGACTACGCGCATTCGCGCGGCGTCATCCATCGCGATATCAAGCCTGCCAACATCATCGTTCCGCCGGACGGCATGGTGAAGCTGACCGACTTCGGGATCGCGCGCGCGCCGGGGGACAAGAGTCTGACGCGGGACGGCGTGGCGCTGGGATCGGTGTATTACATGTCGCCGGAACAGGTGCGGGCCCAGACGCTCGATGGCCGGTCCGACCTCTATTCGGTGGGCGTGATGCTCTACGAGATCGCCACCGGCAAACGGCCGATCGACGGCCAGGACGAATACTCGATCCTGAGTGCGCACCTGGTGGACGTGCCGGCGCCGCCGCTGGATTGGATGCCGACGATCCCGGGGCCCCTGAACGGGTTGATCCTGCGTGCGCTGGCAAAGAGTCCTGGCGACCGGTTTCAGACGGCGGCGGAATTGCGGGATGCTCTGCGCCGGGTGGTCGGATGGTCGGGCAGTTCGGCATCGCTGGCTTCCGCGGGAGTGGCGGCAAAGGACATCGATCCGGCGCGGTTGAGCGAACTGGAAGCGGCGCTGGCCGGGGTGCTTGGCCCGATCGCCCGGCACGTGGTCGCGCGCGCGGCGCAGCGCTGCTCCAGCTACGATGAGTTGTCCCAGGAGGTGGCCGGACAGATCCCGGACCCGGGTCAGCGGAAGTCGTTTCTGCAAGCCATCGGGCGCTTTGCGACCACTACTGCACACACGCCGGCCTGGGATCCCGCGATGCTGGCGGCGGTGAAGCAGGCCCTGGCCATCTACGTGGGTCCGATTGCCGGCGTGATGGTGACGCGCGCGTCGAAGACGTCGCGGAGCAAGGCGGAACTCTACGAGAAACTCGCGGCCGAGATTGCAACGGAACAGAACCGCAAGAAGTTCCTGCAGAGCCTGCCGTCGTGATTGGCAGGCGCTTTCGGTTTTGGCCAAGCACATTTATTGCAGCCGGAAGGGGACCGTCACCTGGGTCTGGACGCTGACCGGCTGTCCATTCAGGAGGGTCGGCCGATAGGTCCACTGCTTGACCGCATCGACCGCCGCGGTGGCCAGCACGGGATTGCCGTCTCTCACAGCAACCGACTCGACGTGACCATCTTCGTCAATCGTGACGTCCAACAGCACGTCGCCATCGATGCCCGCCGATCGAGCCTGCTCGGGGTAGACCGGATCCACCTTTGAGGCAAGCTTGGAAGCCTGGACTGCACCGCCGATTCGGATGCGTTGCGGAGTCGGGGCCGAGCCGGATGCGTACGGGGCGGGAGGAGGCGGCGGGGCCGCGCTGGGTACGGCGCCGATGATCCCTCCGATTACGCCACCAGGTGTGCCTCCGATTACGCCACCAGGTGTGCCTCCGATGACCCCGCCAACCACGTCCGTCTGGAGGGACTGCTCTCTGGCCTGATTCGTCACTGTCGCCACCCTTCCGTCCACCGAGAAAGGAACATCGACCAGAATCGAACCGGGCGCCGGGATGGGAGCCCAAGCCCACTGTTTGAGCGCTTCCAGGCCGGCAGGAACCAGCAAAGGATGTCCTGAGACCACCTCGATGCGCTGCACGTGCCCATCCTTGCCGATCTGAGCTTTATACTTCACGACACCCGATATTCGAGCCTGCAGGGCAAGAGGGGGATACACGGGGTCCACTTTGTTGAGCAGGGTTGGCTCGGTGGCCAGCGGCGGGGCAAAGCCGTCCTGTGCGCTCATGGTCATCGGTGCGGCTTGCCCTGTCATGACTGTGCGGGGCATCGTCTGGCCGGCGGTGATGGGCCCCACGACGCCAGGCATTCCGAACTGTTCCGCGCGGGAAAGCAGCCGATTCCCCATTTCCACCACCGGAGTCAACATGGGGTGCTCGTCCAGATTCAGCACCCCGTTCGGCAGCTTCTGGCCGGGCTGCGGCCGGACTGCGACCGAAGCCAACATGCCGCCGGTGACCAGCAGTATCCGTCCATCTGTAGAGTTTTCCAGTTCAAGCTTCACGCGGTCTGCGAAGGCGCTGTCCACGTTCCGGAACTTGGGGTCGCCCGCGCTGCTTACAATGGCGGCGGTGTAGAGTTTAGCGAGCCGGCTCTGCCATTCCGGATTTGCGGGCTCAACCTGGTGGGCAGACTTCAACAGGCGCTCCGCCTCGTCCGGATCGCCGCCGGGCTGAAACAGAAAGTCGGCGGCATTGGCGAGCACTCGCGGGTAGTTGGCGTGCGAGGCAGCCTGCTGCTTCCATAGGTCCGCCGCGCGCGTGTAATCGGCGGCGTCATTCAACGACGTGGTGCGCGGCGTGATCCCCCTGGACGTGAACAGCGCCTGCGTGGACTCCGGGTGGTTGGCGATCAGCCAGAAGATGTGGCTGAGGCGGGGCTCCCGCATGTTGTGGTCGAAGTAATAGACCACCAGTTGACTGCGAACGTCGAGATCCTGGGGGTTGGTAGTCAGATACTGCTCCATCTGCGCGACATCGGCGGGACTCAGTTGCTTGCCGCGCATCGTCTGGCTCACGGCCGATTCCGGTGTTGGCGGGAAGGCGCTCTTGCGCGGAGTGGACACCTGCTGCCGCTGGTCCTGCTCCTGTGCGGGCGCCAGTTGCACCACCGAGGCCAAGTAGATCAAAGGCAGACTGCAGGCGATCAGCGCCACCCATCGGGAGCGCGTCAGTCCTTTGGGAATCTGCCTCGTTTCGTCGAGAATGCGTTCGATCCTGTGCCGTACCTCTGCTCCGTTTGCCATTGCCATCGCCTCCCAAACCAATCGTCCCTGCCCAGCCTTCACGGCCGCGGCCATGTCCAGTAACGCCTGCGCATAGGGCGCCGTGCCCACCAGTAAGAGCGCCGCGTCGTCGCAAGCCTGCTCGGCCAGGAATGCCAGGCGGCGCTCCAGCCACCACGACAAGGGATGGAACCAGAAGATCGACCGGTTCAGTCCCGCCCACAACGCGATGGCCCAATCGCCGCGGCGCACATGAGTCTGCTCGTGCGCCAACACCGCCTGCAGCTTATCCGGCGGCCACGTATCCCAGCCTCGCGGCAAAAGCACCTTGGGGCGCCTCCATCCCACGGTTAAAGGGACGGAGGTCCAACTCGACTCGCAGACTTCGCCGTTCCACGGACCCTGGATCGGGCGGCTGGCGCGAATCAGGCGCCGCGTAAACAGGTATCCGAATGCCAGGCGAATCAGGAATCCCAGCACACCTGCCCCATAAACGAGCACGGCTATCTGCTGCCAGGAGAGGCGCGCATCGTTGGAAGGCGCGGGAGCCGAGAGCGGGGCGCTGGCGCGAGTGTCGAGTGGCGGCAGGACTGGCGGCTCGAAGACCTGTCCTCGCTCCGGCCGCAGAATCCGCACCGGCAGCGAAGGAAGCAGCGGCGTGAGGCCGGCCAACACCAGCATTCCGCCCACCAGCGCGGTGCAAACCGCGTGCCTCGCCGCGGCCGATTTCACGCGCCACAAGAGCACTGCGGCCAGCGCCAGTAATCCCAGGCCAAGCGAGCGAACCGTGACGCCCGCCAGGTATGCGAGAACACTCTGGTTGAAATCCATCTCACTCACCTTCGCGTTTTCTGCGTTGCGCGATGCGCTCCGCGAGCCGCTGCAGTTCCTGCTCGTCCACCACGTCGTTGGCCACCATGCCGACGAGGAGCTGTTCTACGGAGCCTCCGCAGAAGCGTTCAATGATCTGCCTCACCGCTTTGGCCGCGACGTTTTGAGGCGCATCGAGGCCGCTGTAGACGTTAGTGCGTCCATCGACGCGGTGCTTGACGTACCCCTTCTCTTCGAGGCGCTTGAGGATGGTGCGGACGGTCGATTCTTTCATGGGGTGGCGTTCCGCCAGCGAGGCGCGGACCTCTTCGGCGGTGACGGAGTCGCGCTGCCACACGACTTCCATGAAGAGGTGCTCCAGTTCACTGAGGGGCTTGCGGGGCTTTCGAGCGCTGAACATTGTAGCGCTACAAAATGTAGCGCAGATTTCGGACGGTGTCAAGGGGAATCAGAACCGGGGTGAGGTGTCGGAACGAGGATTCCTACGACGGCTTGCGGACCAGGACCGCGGTGACGTTATCAGGGCCGCCCGCTTCCTTGGCTGCTTCGATGAGGCGATGGCAACTCTCTTCGAGCGAGACACCGTTGCGTCCCGAGCGGAGGATTTCTTCCAGTTGCGGTGGTTCGACGACACCGTGCAGCCCGTCGCTGCACATCAGCACCAGGGAGTTGGCTTTCAGTCCTACGGAGTAGTAATTGACGGTAAGGGGAGAGCTGGCTCCGATTGCCATGGTCAGCACATGGCGCATGGGGTGGTTTTTCAAGGTATTCTCATCGAGGCCCAGAGGGCGGCCAACTTCGTTCACCCAGGTCTGATCATCGGTGATGGCGCGAAAGCCGTCGTCGTCCAACAGGTACGCCCGGCTGTCGCCTACGCTGGCGATGGACAGGTCGCCTTCAATTTCGAGAGCGGCCACCAGGGTGGTTCCCATGCCTTCGAGGGTGGGGTCGCTGTGAGAGGCCTGGAGCACGCGGCGGTTGGCCTCCTCGACCGCGGAAATCAGCACTTGAGAATCACGCTGTTGGGCCATCAGGATCATTTCCGCCACCGTGTCCACCGCTAACCGTGATGCCCGCTCGCCCGCGCGGGCGCCCCCCATTCCATCGGCCAACACGTACAGACCCAGTTCCGGTTCGATCAGACAGTAGTCCTCATTGTTTGACCTTACGCAACCCTTGTCCGACAATGCGGAGGATTCCAGCATACCGACTCCCTTCAGCCGCCTGACCCCATGGAAGACTGTAACACGGTCGGGGCGACTCATGGAATCGCAATTTTCGCTAAGTCCATCGGCAGTAAAATGTAGGGTACTACTCCATGTTTTGGAACCGCCTGCGGATGACGCTCGAAATGATCAAGTTCGAGCATTCGGTGTTCGCGCTGCCTTTTGCCCTGACCGGCGCTCTGTTGGCTTTTCGGACGGGCGGACCGGTACCCGACATGGGTTGGAAGGCGATGTGGATTGTGGTGGCCATGGTGGGCGCCCGGTCGGCAGCGATGGCCTTCAACCGGCTGGTGGATTCGGATATCGATGGGCGCAATCCCCGCACACGCTCGCGGCACCTGCCCGCGGGGCTGCTAAGCCGGTGGTTCGGGTGGGCATTCACGGTGGCCGCATCCCTGGTCTTCGTATTCGCCGCGGGCGAATTGAACCCGCTATGCCTGCACTTGTCGCCGATGGCGCTGATGGTCGTGTTTTTCTATTCCTTCACCAAGCGATTTACTTCCTTTTCTCACCTGGTGCTGGGATTCTGCCTGGGAATCGCGCCGACCGCCGCATGGATTGCGGTACGGGGCTCGCTCGACCTGCGAATCCTGTGGCTCACCGCCGCCGTGACGCTCTGGACTGCCGGGTTCGACATTATCTATTCCTGCCAGGATTACGAATTCGACTGCGCCGAGGGCCTCTTCAGCGTGCCGCGCCTGATGGGCATCCGTAAGGCCCTATGGGTGGCGCGAGGTTTACACGTTGCCATGATCTGCTGCCTGCTAACCCTGGTCCACGTTTTCCACCTGGGGCAAATCGCCGAGGCCGGCGTGATGTTCGTCGGAATCCTGCTCGGTATGGAACATAAGCTGGTGAAGCCCAACGACTTATCACGAGTCAACGCGGCCTTCTTCACGATCAACGGTTACGTCAGCGTGTTATTCTCGGTATTCTGGGCCGCTGATATATTCCTGCTGAAACCGGGTGTTTGAAAAGCCATGCCAGTCGTCATCGATGATCCTCGTCTCCTGCCGATCCGCGAAAAAGTAGAAGCGGGGGAGCGGCTCTCGTTCGAAGAGGGCAGCACGCTGTATCGCACCAACGACATCCTGGCCGTGGGGTATCTTGCCAACCTGGTTCGCGAGCGCCTTCACGGCGACACCACCTACTTCAACGTAAACCGGCACATCAATCCCACGGACGTCTGCGTGGCCAGTTGCCGCCTGTGCGCTTTCGGAAAACGAGTGCGGGATCCCAAGGCTTATACCATGTCGCTCGAAGAGGTGTGGCATCGCGCCGGAGAAGGCTGGAGCGAGGCGGTCACGGAGTTCCACATCGTCGGCGGTCTGCATCCGGAACTGACTCTGGACTGGTATTGCGAGATGCTGCGCGGGTTGAAGCAGCGTTTCCCGCAGGTGCATCTCAAGGCCTTCACCATGGTGGAGATTGCCTACCTGGCGCACCGCACGAAGATCTCGACCCGCGAGACCCTGGAGCGCCTGCGCGATGCCGGCATGGACTCGCTTCCCGGCGGCGGAGCGGAAATCTTCAACGAGCGGGTGCGCCGCATCATTTGCGACCACAAGATCGACGGCAACGAATGGATCGAGACCGCCCGCATCGCGCACGAATTGGGACTGCACTCCAACTGCACGATGCTATACGGCCACATCGAGAACGAAGAGGACCGTGCCGATCACCTGGTGCGCCTGCGGCAACTGCAAGACGAGACGCGCGGCTTCGTGACCTTCATCCCCCTGGCCTTTCACCCGGACCACACGCCCTTGCAGCACATCGGAAAGACTACCGGGTTCGACGACATCAAGAACATCGCGGTATCGCGCCTGATGCTCGATAACATTCCGCACATCAAGGCGTACTGGGTGATGATGACGCCGCGGATCGCACAAATCGCGCTGCGGTTCGGCGCCGACGACATCGATGGCACGATCGTGGAAGAGCGCATCTATCACGATGCCGGCGCGACCACGGCACAGGGGCTGCGGCGCGCGGAGCTGCTACAGCTGATTCGCAAGGCCGGCCGGGAGCCTGTGGAACGCGACACGCGGTACCGGCCGGTCCAGCGCACCGAATCTGCCTTTACCGTGCTGGTGTAGGGGTGGGCCATCGAGCTTAACCGTAACGTCCGCGGCACTGGCTGCGTGAATAACGAAAAGGTCAGTCCAGGGTAAACCCGCCATCGAGAATTCGGTGGCTGCCGAGTCCTGCGAGTCTGTAACCACTGCGCCGTCAGGCAAGACCTGCCCGCCGGGGCGCCACATCTCACCATCGGTGACGCGGCAAGTTGACGCCGGACAGACCAATGCGGCTTTCGCCGAGTTGCGGTCGTTCGATCCGGAGACCGGCGTGTCGAAGGTGCTATCGACTTTGGCCCGCCCGCCGGTGCAATGGGACGGCACACTCGCGCTGTCGCCCGACGGCCGCTACGCGGTAGAGGATCCCGACAAGGCCCAGGCCGGCTTCTCGGTAGACGACCCGACAATCGTCGTTCTAAAACGCGAAATGCAATCCCAATTGCAATTGGCGATTGGGGTTCGCCCCGTCCGTGCCCGTGATCACGCCGAAGCCGGCGCTTTGCGCCGTGCAGCAGGTCGTGTTCGGATTGGCGAAATGCGGCGTGTTGAAGGCATTGAACGCGTCCACACGCACTTTGATCTCGTACCGCTCCCGCACCTTCACCGCCTTCGACATCGACAGGTCGAAGTTGACGCGGCCCGGCCCCCACACGTTGCCGGGTACCGAGGTCCCGAGCACGTAGTTCGATGTGTGATCGGAGAAGCAGGTCACGTCGAACCACT
Organism: Bryobacteraceae bacterium; assembly: GCA_035501495.1. Taxonomy (GTDB): domain Bacteria; phylum Acidobacteriota; class Terriglobia; order Bryobacterales; family Bryobacteraceae; genus JAIQFL01. The sequence goes on from DATJWB010000300.1 coordinate 10,743, forward strand.
GAACTCCCAGCGTGGTGGACAAGGTGTTGTTCCTGTTGACAATTGGCGCCGATGACCCGCATGAGGGGTTGTAGATCGCGCGATTGTTCCAGCCCGAATTCAGGCCGCCATTGTTCGGCATGCCGTCCGTCACCGCCAGCGGCACGCCGCTCTGGATGTCCGTAATTCCACTGATCTGCCAGCCGCCCAACGCCACATCTACGTAGCTCGGCGCATTTCGCATGAAATCCCGGCCCCTGCCGAACGGAAGCTGGTAGACGAAACTGGCGATGAAGAGTTGCGGAACATCGGGCGCCGAAGCGTTGCCCAGTGCGCGGTTGAACTGGTCCTGGTTCGGCAGCGGATCGAACACCGTCATATCGTCCATTTCCTTCGAGAAGGTGTAGGACAACAGCGCCGTCAGCCCGTGCGAGAACCGTTTGGTGTACCGCACCTGCAGCGAATGATAGTTCGACCAGCCGGTCGATCCCCGCTCGTTGATGGCGCCCAGCGAGGCCACTGGACCCGCGATACAAACCGGGCCGCCCGTCGAAGAAAGCGTCGCCGTCGGGCTGAACGCGGTGCAGCCCACCGTGCTGAACAACCGGTTGGCCGTGAGCGCGCTGATGTTGGAGGGCACGCCCGTGCCGATGATCGTATTCGATCCGGGGTACGCCTGGTCAATATTGATCGACCGGAACAGGTTCGTGCCCTTAGTCCCCACGTACGCCACGTCGATCACGCTCGACGCCGTGAGCTGGCGCTGGATGCCGATGTGCCATTGCGTCGCCCGGTCTGGCAGATTGAAGGACGGAACGTAGTAGAGGCTTGCCGCCGGCGAAGGAACCACCGTGGCCGCATACTGTTGGGGAACGAAGCCCGGCAATCCGACCACGCACGTCGTCAGATTGGGTGCGCAGCCGGCGTTCGGCAGATTCTGCGGCGAGCTCAGCGCCGCCCACGGCGTGTTGATGGCCCCCTGGGTCAGTGTGTACTCCTCGAAGAACGGCCAGTTGCGTTCCAGGGTGCCGCCCGCGGCCCCGTAATGGTCAGGGAAATTGGTGATCGAGAACGCCGCGCGGATAGCGGTCTTGCCATTGTCCGGCGAATACGCCAAGCCCAGCCGCGGAGCAAAGATATGGTAATCCGTAGGCACGTTCGGGGCCCGGTTGCCCGCCGTCGCGACATCCAGCAGCCCGGTCTGCGGGTCCCAGTTCGACTGGTGGTTATTCACATCGTTGTACATCGTGATCAGGTCCCAGCGAAGGCCCAGGTTCAAGGTGAGTTTCGGCGTCACGCGGAAGTCGTCCTGGAAGTAGGCATCGGCAATGGTCAGGCGTGTCTGCGGGAAAGTGTTCACGATGTCGCGATTCATCGTGGTGGGGAGGCCGAGCAGGTAATCCGCCACGCCGGCGCCGCCGCTCGCGCCGGTGCACAGAGAATTGCCCGCGCAACTGGTGGTGTAGCTCTGGTCGAACGCAAAATTGCCCGACTGGTAGTGATCGGGGTTGGTCACCTGCGCCTGCAGCCTGCGGTACTCTCCGCCCCAGCGGAAGGTGTGCCGCCCGTGGACCTTCGAGACGTTGTCCACGATGTCGTACGCCTGTGTGTACCGGATCGCGTCGGAGGATCCCGCGCCTCCCGTCTCCTGCCAGTTCCCCAGATTCTGGTTGCCCGCGAAAGTCATCTGCGCGATGCCGCTGATGAGCGGGAACTGCGGCAGGTTGCCGTTCGGAATGCCCAGCACGGTGTTCTCGTTGGTCCCGTAGTCGTTGGTGAAGTGGAAAGTGTAGAAGCGGTTGAACCCGAACCGCAGTTCGTTCAACATCGTCGGCGAGAACAGGTGCGTGAACCCGACCACGTCGTTGTGGTCTCTGGGAGCGGCGTTTTCGCCCACGTCCATGAAAATCGTCGGCCCGGGCTGGTTCAGGTCGTTGCGCTGATAGGAGGCTCGCACAAAGAGACGATCCTCGCCCCACAGATTGAAGTCGCCCTTGACGTCGAATTTCTGCTGCGGATTCGTCTGCACCAGGCTTTGGCTGAAGTTGTTGGTCGGCGCCAGCGGATTGGCCGCGTTGGCCCCCGGCCAGATCCCGCCCTGCATCATTTTCGCCGACACCGGGTCGAAGCGCGCCGCAGGGATCTGGTAGGCGGTGCAGGAGGGCAGGTTGGTCGCGGTCTGTCCCGGCACGCAACCGTACGTTCCGGCTGGCAGGGTGACCGTCGGAAACGGCGTCGGATTCGTCCCGCCATTTGCCGAAGACCCGGTCAGCGGATCGTAAATCGGCTTGGTAAAGAGATTCGTGGGGAAATAGCCGTTTGCCAGCATGGGGGTTGGCACCGTGTACGTGTAAGTGATCCCGGTATCCAGCCGCAGCCCCTCATACCCCATGAAGAAAAAGATCTTGTTCTTCTTCACTGGACCGCCCAGCGAGCCGCCATACTGATCGCCGCGATAGGGCGCCTTGGGCACACTATTGAAGTCGTTGGCCCACGAGTTGGCGTTCAGGCCGCGCGTGCGGTAGAACCAGAAGCCCGTACCGTGGAACTCGTTGGTTCCGGATTTGATTACTGCGTTCACCTGGGCGCCCCCATACACCCCAATGTCGCCAGGCGACCCCGTACCCGATACCTTCACCTCCTGAATGTCGTCCATCGGCGGCGTCACGTTCTGGAAGGCGTTCTCCAGTTCCATGTCGCTGACGCCATCCAGGGTAAACGTCGTGCCCTGGTAGACGATGCCGTTAACCGCCGCGGTGATCGAGCCGTTCGCTCCGATGCCGGACCCTGATTCCGCCGAGGAACCGATGCCCGTTTTCACCGCGCCCGGCATCAC
>DATJWB010000301.1:0-4258 GCA_035501495.1 Bryobacteraceae bacterium
ACCGACGAGGTGCCAGCGGACACGGCGTTCGTTAGCCTCTCGTCAGGCCGCCAAGGCCCAAAGAACCCATAAAACGGCACCGGAGCTATGATGGGAATGACAAACACTGCGGATCGGTCCCGAGGTTTACCTCGTAACGCCCATTGGCAATATCCGCACGACGGGAGAAATCCCGATTTAAGCGACTCGGTCAAAATGGCCGAGAGCCTTGCCCTTGTGGCTTCTGTGCGGGCACTGGATGGACCCGATCTGCGGTCATAGCTAAAAGCGGCGTGACTCTCCAATTCACGCATATATGGATGTGTTGTCTTTTTTCAAAACTTGACACTTTTGTTCAGATCTTGGTCCCGAGAGACGTCTAGAATGGCAACTCCATCTGGTCGCTGGATTCCGCCCGCCGGCGGCGGTCCAACACGCGCGCTTCCCGCTCCCTTCCCCAGCCCTCCAGTATCCACACCATCTCGCGGGCGGATTCGTCGAGCACTTTACGATCCCTGTGCGCGTACGCCATCTCGTGCCAGGACTCCATCAGTTCGAAGCACTCCGCGATTCTGCCCTGGTCGCGAGTCAGCCGCCTGCCGAGTCGCGCCTGCTCGCATAGTTCGGCCCAATCTGGCGGCGCATCGCCGGACCGGAAGGCCCGTTGGACGGCGCGCAGCGGATCTTCGGATGGCGCCAGGCCGCCCCCGTGTACGATCAGCGTGGAGCACCGGCCGCCAAAGATGAACTCCTCCGGGGTTGTGCGGGCATCGGCCAGCAGCACCAGAAAGCGTCGCGCGGAACAGAAACCGCGCAATCGCTCCAGGCTGTCGTACAAATCCCCCTCCAGCCGCAAACCGAGTTGCGCACCCAGGTCGCCGGCCAGTGCCGCGAGCGACCGGTCTCCACACTCCAGCATCAGGATCTCGTCGAAATCTTCGCGGAACGCGCGGGCGAACTCGAAGGCGAGTTCGAAGCTGGCGGCGGTCTCGACGCCGGGACGGTCCGCGAGCGCTATGCCGAGCACTTCCAGATCGGCATCATTGGGCGCGACTCGCGCGGGCATCGACGGTGGAAAGTAGGACGCCTTCGAGCGGCGCACCCAACGCTTCGCTTCGCGCATGGCCCGGAGGGGCAGGCCGGCCAATTCGAACCGCGGCTTCAGAACCGCCGGCGGCGTGCAATCGTCGCAGCGAAGGAATGCGATGCGGACGCCCTCGTCCTCGGGCTCTTTCACCAGCGCGTCTTCCCACTGCGCGCGCGGCCAACGCGGCGGCAGCGAGGCGCGCGAGAAGAAGACCAGAACGATGTCGGCCATCCGCGCGTCCCGCGCTTTCGATGCCAGGTCCTCGCCCGGTCGCATCTCGCCCTCATCGAGGAATACGCGAACATCGGCGCCCTTCTCCAGGAAGTCGGCCAACGCGGCGGCCATCGGCCGCTCGGCGGGCGCATAGCAGGGAAACAGAGTACGGATTGGAGCTTGCACGAGGTTCGATCCCCGCAGACGGCCGGAGGCCTCTAGTGTCCCTGAGGCGTCGCACCCTGCAGGCTTTCCGCATGGCTGAACCTCGACCAGTTGAAGCCATACAACGCCACCAGCGCGAAGCAGAACATCGGCACGATGAAGCCGCGGGACATGTCGAAGAGGTCGGCAACGTGCCCCATCAACTTCGGCAGGATGGCGCCGCCCATGATGGCCATCACGATGAATGCCGAGGCCTTCTTCGACCGCACCCCCAACCCGAAAATCCCCAACGCAAAAATGGTCGGAAACATGATCGACATAAAGAAGTAGCTGAGAAAGACGCACACCACGCTGAGCCAGCCGAGTTTCAGGAAGATCAGCCCGCAGGTGCAGACATTGAGCACGCTGTAAAGGCCCAGGACCTTGTGAGCTGAAAATTTCCGCAGAATCCCGGCGCCTGTGAAGCGGCCCACCAGGAAACAGAAGGTCCCCAGCGACTGGAGGTTGGCGGCCCCCTTGTCGCTGATGTGCAACAGGCCGCCCTTGCCTGCTTCGAACCAGGCGGCCAGGGAACCGGTTGCCCACGAGGCCGGCAGAGCGGGAACCTCGGACGTCATGTAATTGATGAAGAAGCTGAAGATACCCGCCTGCGCGGCCACGTAGAAGAACTGGGCGAGCACCGCCGAGGAAAAATGCGGGTGCGACCAGATGTTGTGATGCGTAATCTTCCGCGCCACCGGGAACAGCATGACCGCGGCCACCGCGGTTGCGCCCGCTCCCAGCGTCCACAACGTGGTGGTCATCACCGAACTGCTCACCTTCAGGCTCTCGAGGATCACCCAAACGATCATGCCGCACGCGCCGGTCAGCACCACGGCATTGAGGAGGAGCAGGAGATATACCAATACCCGGTTGATGTGCCGTTCCTCGGCCTGCGCCACGGCAGTGCCGGTGTCGTTCGCGTCGAGATGGTAATCGTCTTTGGTCTTAATGTCGGGAATGTTCGACAGCCGGAACACCAGCGCGATGACGATCACCGTGATCGCAACCGCGACGTACGGAATGTAGAGCGTCTGGCTTCCGGTGTTGACACCCTGGGCATTCTTGGAATAAAAGAACGCACCGCCGGCGATCGGCCCGAGAATCCAGCCAACGCCGTTACAGGATTGCGCCAGGTTGATGCGCGTCGCGGCATAGCGCTGGTCGCCCAGCACCGTGGTGTAGGGGTTGGCCACCGTCTCGAGGAAGGTTAGACCCGAAGCGATGATGCAGACCCCTGCGAGGAACGCCCAAAACGCCGCGATGTGGGTAGCGGGAATGAACCAGAAGCCGCCGCCGGCCACGATCAACAGCCCGGCGATGATGCCGCCCTTGTATCCGAGTTTGCTGGCCATCCATCCCGCCGGCATGGACATCAGGAAATAACCGAGATAATGCGCGAACTGCACCCATGCGGATTGCGACTTCGTCAGGCTCAGTTCTTCCTGGAAGTGCTTGTCCATCACGTCGATCATGCCGTTGCAGAATCCCCAGAGGAGAAACAGCGAACTGACCAGGATAAACGTGAACATCAGGTTGGTCCCGTCGTCCAGAACAAAGATGCTCTTTTTGTCGGCGGCCGGGGCCGTGAGGGAACTCGATTCCTGGGCCATGTCTATGAACCGTCAACTGTATCGGAGGGCGTCAGGCGTGTCAAGGTATAACGGTAAACTGAGGAAGCATGGACGGCATCCGCACGCCTTACGGCAACTTTTCCAGGTCCGCGCGGAGGGCCCCCGCATCCGGATACCGCGCATTTCGATCCGGCGCGATCAGCCGTTCGATCACCGCGCCGAGTCCGGCAGGCACCGGCGACATCGGCGTGCCGTGAATCGGCAGCCTGCCGGTCGCCATTTCGCACAGGACAACGCCCAAGGAATAAAGATCCGCGCGGCCATCCACTTCCTCGCCTCTCACCTGCTCGGGAGCCATGTACGCGTAGGTTCCCAGAATGGTGCCAGGCATGGTGACGAACGTGGCGACAGTCGGCGCGTCATCTCCCAAGGGCGCGAGATGCCGCCTGCGAAGTTTCGCCAGGCCGAAGTCCAGGATCTTCAACTGGCCCCGGCTGGTCAGGAACAGGTTCGCGGGCTTGATGTCGCGATGGATAATACCCAGTTTGTGTGCGGCCTCGAGAGCGCTCGTCACGGGAATCGCGATGCACAGCAATTCGCCGATTCCCACGGGCCCCGCGGAAATTCTTTCGCTGAGCGGCGCCCCCTGAAGCAGTTCCATCGACAGGTAAGGGCGGTCGCGCCAGCGGCCGGTTTCGAACACCGTGCAGATATTCGGGTGAACCAGCGCGGAGGCCGCCCGTCCTTCACGCTCGAAACGGACCAGCGCCTCGCGGTCGTCCAGGTATTTCTCCGCAATCAGCTTCAAGGCGGCAAACCGGCCGAGGAAGGTGTCCTGGGCCTTATATACCGCGCCCAGCGCGCCGCTGCCGATCAGTTCGAGAATCCGATACTTCCCGACGACCTCACCGATCACCGGGATGCCTCCGCATGCAGCCTGGGGAGGAGCCTGGGGACACGGGCGCAGTAGTCCTCGTAGTCCTTGCCGTAGCGTTTGTGCAACTCCTTCTCTTCCATCCAGATGACCACCCGCAGGCCAATCACGCTGGCGGCGAAGACAATGTACGACGCCAGGTAGTTGCTGAACAGCGCACAGGCCAGCACGACGACCAGAATCTGGAGATAACGCGGGTTCCGCACCCGCGCGAACGGGCCTTTGGTAAGCAGAGGAGCCGGACTTTGGTCCGGCGACATCTCCGGA
>DATJWB010000302.1:0-9231 GCA_035501495.1 Bryobacteraceae bacterium
GTCGCGTAGCAGCGGATCGATCCGGGCCAGGACCGGATGGGGCCCAGGCGCAGTCTCAGGTCGGGGTCCACGCCGGCGCGGACGGGATCGCAGGTTCGCGCCGACTCGAAGACGTGCAGGTGGTGGTAGATGGCGTCCTCCAGCCGGGTGAAGGCTCCGTTGTGGAAGAAGGCGGGCTGTAGGGCGACGTTGCGCAGCGGCGAGCTGCGGAATTTGTAGCGATCGGCGGGATTGCCGGTGACCTGTTCCAGCCCGAAATCTTCGTTCTGCCCGGGGCCGTTGGACTGGCCGGCGACGGCGTGACAGGTGACGCAGCCACCCTTACCGAAGCAGAGGAGCGCGCCCCGCTTTTCGGGGACGCTCATCGCCGCGGGCTCGCCGCGGGCGAAACGGTCGATGGGGGCGTCGGCGAAGATGAGGGTGAACTCGGCGATCGCCCGTCCGAACCTGGAGAAATCGATCGGCGCACCGGCGGCGACACTGGGGAATACACCCCGAAGAGGATCCGGTAGGCCGGCGAAGCATTCAACCGAATGAGCACGGCCTGCCGGATGGGATCGTTGCGGAAGCCGCTGGCATCCGGCGGGGGGGCAGGACTACTTTGCCGATGGCATGACCGACGATTTGATCACCGGCCTGGGGAAGATCGGCGCGCTACGAGTGATTTCCCGAACCTCGGTCATGCAATACAAGGGACCAGAAAGACCGTACCCGAAATTGCGCGCGAGCTGAATGTGGATGCGGTTTTGGAAGGGACCGTGGAGCGGGACCAAGGCCGCGTTCGGATTACCGCCCAATTGATCGCCGCGGCGCCGGAAAGACATCTCTGGGCCGAGAGGTACGAGGCCAGCCTGAGCGATGTTTTAGCAGTCCAGGACTCCGTAGCAAACGCGGTTGCGCAGGCCATCCAGATCAAGTTGACGCCGAAGGAACGGTCGCTGCTGGCCACGCCGCGAGCGATCAATCCCGAGGCATATGAGGCCTATTTGAAGGGCCGCTATTTCTGGCAACCGGGCGGAGAAGCGAACCTGGCGAGGAGCCTGGAGTATTTCCAGCAGGCCCTGCAGAAGGATCCAGGGTACGCCCTTGCCTGGTCGGGAGTGGCGGACGCATACGACCGATTGGGGAGTTGGGGTGTCCTTCCGCGGAGCGAGGCGGCTCCGCGCACCCGGGCTGCTGCCGAGAAAGCGCTGGAGCTCGACAACACCATGGCCGGACCGCTCGTCTCGCTCGCCGCGGTGAAGATGGATTACGACTGGGACTGGTCTGGAGCCGAGCAGCTATTCAGGCAGGCAATCCAGTTGAGTCCCAACTCCGGGTGGGCATACGCCCATCTTTTGGCCGTGATCGGCAGGAAGCAGGAAGGAGTGGCCGAGATGCGGCTGGCGCGCCAGGCGGACCCGCTCGATAGTGTCGTAGCCGCAAATTTGGACTGGTTACTTTACTTGTCGCACCGCTATGAGGAATCCGAAGGAGAATGGCGCAAGTGGCACGAATGGCATCCCCAGGGGCGTCCGGGTTACATTCTGGCTTCCGTCTTTCTGCAAACGGGGCGCACGCGGGAGGCGGTGGCGGAACTGCAAATGGAAGTTGCGGACACGAACCATAAGGCTCTGCTGGAGTTGATGTATCTCGGGCACGCGTTAGGTGTTACCGGCGCCCGCGACGAGGGGAGAAAAGTGCTGGCGGAGATGCAGGCGCTCGCGAAGTCGCGATACGTTCCCCCGGATTACCTGGCCATGGTGTACGAAGGGCTTGGAGATCGGGAGCGGGCGCTCGCAGCATATGAAAAGGCGGTCGAGGAACACGAGCTGAACCTCTGGGTGCTCTCCGACCAGCGTCTGGATGGGATCCGTTCGGACCCGCGATTCCAGCGCCTCATGAAGAAGATGGGGCTCCCCCGTTAAGCGCTTGCCTTCCGGCGAGCCACCTCTTCGGCATAGACCCGATTGAGGCGCGCCAGGCGGTCGTAGAGGCCGCAGAAGGCGATCTTGGGATCCATGGAGCGAAGTTCCTCGTCGGAAAGCGCCTCCAGTTGGGCCTTCCAGGAGTCCTCGAATTCCGCATTCAGGATGTCGCGTTCCAGAATGCCGGTGGCTCTGAGGTTCAGCTTGTTGGGAGCGAGCAGCCTCCATTGATGCGTGGGGTATTGCTGCGGGCTCGGCCCTTCCGCGAGTTCGCTGAGTTCGAGATAGCACGGGATCCCCGCCCTCTTGAGTGCCTGGAGCGCCTCCAAGGCATCGCCCGAGGGTTGATCTGTGTTGGTTGTGGCCCACGAGCGGACCTCTATGGCATCGTCCAGCCAGCCGGGTTCCTCTTCTTCCTCATACTCGTCGTATTCCTCGGTTTCGGCCTCCGGTTCTTCATCCTCCGTCAAGGACGTGATCGCACGATCCACGCGACCGGTCAGACGGCGGTTGCTGATCTCCTGGTCGAGAACCGTCTGCGCTGCCGGCACCAGCTCGGCGCGGTCTACGGACAGCAACTCCTCGTCGGATAACGACGCGTAATGTTGGCGCAAATACTCGGGGTCCACCTGCATGCGATTCACCTCTGCGAGAGAACGACCAGTCTAGCGCTGTTATAGGCTTGCCAAGCTCCCCCATATGATCTACGATATAGAACAAACATGCCCGCGAGTTACCTCGGGGAGTTCGAACAGGTGGTTCTGCTCGCTGTCCTGCGTCTGGGCGATGATGCTTACGGCGTGCCGATCCGCAAGGAGATTGAGAAGCGTGCGGGCCGGCACGTTACGGTGGGGGCGCTTTACGCCACGCTCGACCGCCTCGAATCCAAGGGCCTGATTCACTCCTGGTTCGCCGACCCTACGCCGCAGCGCGGGGGGCGTTCGAAGCGCTATTTCAAGCTGCAGCCCAAGGGCGTGCAGGCATTGTCGGAATCGCGCGATATGTTCAACCGCATGTGGCAGGGAGTCCGCTTGAAGGGAGAATCGGATGCCTGAGCGTCCTCCGCAACTGGCGGAACGACTCTTACGCTGGCTGGTGGGCGGCCGTGATGCCGATGCGGTGGCGGGGGACCTGCGCGAAGCCTATGACGAGCGCGGCGGCGGTACGCTGTGGTACTGGCGTCAGGCCGTGAGCTGTGCGGCGGTGCGCCGGTCGCCCCATCGGCGGATGCTCCCCGGCCTCGGGCAGGACTTCCACTATGCCCTGCGGATCCTGCGCCGCAATCCGGGCTATGCCTTCACAGCGATGGTCTGCCTGGCGCTGGCCATGGGTGTCAACACCGCGCTGTTCAGCTTCCTCGACAGCCTGTACTTCCGCAGGCTGCCACTGCCCGAATCCGATCGCCTCTTCCAGGTCATTCGGCAGAACACGCCGCTATGCTCCTGGCGGGAATATCTGGACTTCCGCGACCACCTGCGTTCGTTTCAGGCCGCCGCCTCAGTTTCGGCGGGCACTTATGTGGATATCGACCGGCAGACGGTGAACCTCGGCTTCGAGGTGGTGTCGGCGAATTACGCCCGCGTGTTGCGCCTGGGAACGACGTTGGGGCGCTGGTTCGTACCGGAGGAAGATTCGCCGGCGAGCGAGCCGGCCGTGGTGATCAGCCACCATCTCTGGACCACGCGCTTCCATGCCGACTCTTCGGTGCCCGGAAAGCAGATCCGAATTCACGACGTGACCTACCGGATCGTGGGCGTGGCACCCGCGGGCTTTGTGGGCGACCGCCCGCCGATCGCCCAGGACCTGTGGTTCACAGAGGCAACCCTGGAACCGGGGTTCGGGGGCCGAGATCCTGCCGGACCCAGGGTCAGCCTCATCGCGCGCCTTGCTCCGGGAGCCACCTTCGAAAACGCTGCCGCGGAAGTGAGCGTGATCGACGCCGCATTGCGCGCGTCCGATCCGAAGGATCCGCGCGCGTCCGACCCCGCCGTCGTCGAACCGGCGTCCGGATTCCTTTGGGTAAGCGGCCGCCGTTACATGAAGCCCGTCGCCATGCTGATGAGCGTGGTTTGCGGGATGGTGCTGCTCATCGCGTGTGTTAATGTCGCTAATCTGCTGCTCTCGCGCGCGGCGGTGCGCGGGCGTGAAATTGCGGTCCGGCAGTCGCTCGGCGCCAGCCGGTTCCGCTTGTTTCGCCAGGCTTTCATCGAAGGCCTGGTGTTGGCGGCTGGCGGCGTCGCACTGGGCGTCCTGGCGGGGTGCTGGATCGGCCGCCTCCTCGAGAGCGTGCTGCCGACGTTCACCGCCACCGCCTACGCAGGCCTGCGATTCGAATTGGACTGGCGCGTCGCCCTCTTCGTCTGCGCGGCGGGAGCCGCCAGCGCCGTGCTTTTCAGCCTTCCGGGGGCCCTGAAAAGCGGGCGGCGCGATCTGGGTCTCGCTCTCAAGGAATCGGATGCAAGGCAGAGGCCGCGCCAGCGGGAATGGTATTCGCTGGCCCAGGTGGCGCTTTCGCTCACGCTGCTGATCGCTACCAGCCTGCTGCTGCGCGCCCTCGCTCGTGAACAGAGCATCGACCCCGGAGTGGCCACCGACCATCGCCTCTACGTCAACCTCTGGGCGTCGCCGGAGTTTTTCCGGCCGGAGGAATCCGCGCGTTTGTTTACGAGCCTGTTGCAGCAGGCCCGTGAACTGCCCGGTGTTCGCGACGCGACACTCGCGTCGTCGATCATCGGGTCCGAAGTCACGAAGGCATGCGCCAGTTCCTCGCCGGAGGGGAAGTCGCAGAACCTCCTCAGCAGCGTCGTGGAGCCGAATTTCTTCGAGATGCTGCGCGTGCCGATCGTCCGCGGCCGCGCCTTCGGGCCATCCGGCGCGCTTGGGGAACCGCCGGGCGTAATCGTCAACGAAACGATGGCCCGAACCTGGTGGCCTGGAGAAGACCCTCTCGGTAAGCCGCTGTGGATGGGCTGCCAGCCAGCCTCGAAGAAGCTCGGTACGGTGATCGGCGTCGCCCGCGGCGGCAAGTATCAGGACCTCGACGAGGCGGCCCGCCCTTTCCTCTACTTGTCGCGACGGCAGGATTCGGGCACGGGCTTCTTCGAACTCATCGTGCAGACCGAGGGCGACCCCGATCAGTGGTCGAAGGCTCTGCTCGCCGTGGCGCAATCCGGCGGCCCGAAACTGCACATCTTTGAAACCCGGAGTCTCGACGATGCCCTCGCGTTTCAGCTCCGCGAACTCCGCTGGCGCGCCGGTCTGGCCGCGGGTCTCGGCCTCCTCGCCGTGGTGCTGGCGGCAATCGGGCTCTACGGCGTGGTGGCGTACACCGTTTCGCAGCGCACGCGCGAAATCGGCATGCGGATGGCCTTGGGCGCCACTGCGGGCGACGTGCAGTGGCTGGTGCTGGGGCGGGGCTTGCGCATCACGGCTGCCGGAATCGGCGCAGGCCTGCTGCTGAGCGCGGTAGCCATGCGCTGGCTCCGCAGCTACTTGTATGGCCTGAGTCCCTTCGATCCCGTCGCGTTCGCGGCGGCGAGCCTTGCCTGGATGGCGATCGCGATGCTCGCCAGCTGGCAGCCGGCCCGGCGTGCCACGCGCGTAGACCCGCTCACCGCGCTCAAGTACGAATAAGCATCTCGCGAGTGCACCCTCCGAAACGGGCCGAATCCTTCGCGCAGCCTCGAAAACCCTCGCCGCAAAGGGCACTGTGCACACCCGAACAATCGCCCACGAGTGCCCGCGCCGCTAGCGTTGTGCTATCTGTAGAAGTACGAGGCATTCGTCATGAGCTCGCCGAAATCCGACCTCCCGCAGGGAACCCTCGACATGCTGATCCTTCAGGTGGTCGCCCTCGAGCCGATCCACGGCTATGGCATCGCCCAGCGTCTCCGCCAGGTCTCCCGGGACGTGTTTCAGGTGCAGCAAGGCTCGCTTTACCCCGCGCTGCATCGTCTCGAGAATCGGGGCCTGCTCGCCGCCGAATGGAAAGCTTCGGAGACTGGCCGCGAGGCCAAGTTTTACAAACTCACCCGCAAAGGCCAGGCGCACTTAAAAGATGAGACCGCCAACTGGGCCCGGCTCTCGGAAGCCGTCGAGCTGATCCTGCAGCTCGCGCAGGGCGGCGCCGCTACATAAACCGCTTCTGGTTCGAGCTGCCGATCGATACCGGCCCGTTATTGGTCGAAACGCGGATCGTATCCTGGGAACCGTTCAACTGCAGGACATGCTGGTTGGCGCCGGTATTGGTCCAGGCGCCGCTGCAGGCGCCGGCGTGGCAACTCACCGGAGAGTGACCGGAAGTCTCGAGACGCACGCCCGAGCGGAACGTCTCCGGCATGTTGAGGCTGACGGGGCCATTCACCGTGCGCGCTTCGAGCTGCGATCCGTTCCAGACCTCGCCTTTGAGATTCATCGAGATCGGTCCGTTCTGCGCGATGAGGTGGACCTCGCCGCCGCCCCCGTTGAACGAGATCGGTCCATTGGTAGTGTGCACCTCCACGATCCCCGCGGTGTCATTCACGGAAACGGGCCCGTTCAACGCGCGCGCCTTGACACTGCCGCTGATGCCCGATACGCTGATCGGGCCGTTCTTCGTCTCCAGGCTCAGATTCGCGTCCCTGGGCGCGTGGACGAAGAAGAACACCTGCCAGTTGGCGTCGTCGGTGGTAGGGCCGGTAGAGGAGAACTGTCCGGCGTTGTGGCTGACCGAAATGCCACGGAGGGCCTGCTCGGCGGTGGAGCGATCCTCGGCCACAGCCACTTTGCACGCCTCGACCGCATAGTCCGCGCGGTCCCAGCCGCGAACCTGCAGGACGGACCGATCCATCCCCGTCATCTCGAGGATCGGCGCCTGGCCCTTCGTGAGATTGACCATCTCGTTGGCCCGCGCCAACTCCCCGTTGGAGGTGACCTTTAGCTCGGCACAGCTATCCGCGTTTCCGGATGTGCTGATGTTGAAGTTCCTGGACTTTGCCGCCTGGCTTTTCACGGGGGTGAGAGCCCACGCGACGATCAGTGCGGCCGCTGCCAGATAGTAGAGGCTGTCGTTCTTCATCGGGTCCGTCCTTATTTAGGGGATAGACGGGCGGATCGGGCCGGGGTTAGCAGCCATCGACGACTATCGGACCTTGACGGTAACCCGCTCATGATCCTGGGTGCCATCAGCACCGCTGGCTGACACCAGGTAGGTGTGGTTTCCCGGGGGGCCGTGAGGAAACAGGCTGAGCTGATCGCCGGGATGCAGATCGAGGGGTGCTCACTTTCACCACGATAATCTTCACGGCCGGGGCGCCCACCTGCACGATCACCTCCCGGGTCGCGGATGCCGACAGCTCCTGGCGCGGTGCGGACAGCCAAACAGTCTTGGCATTCTCCACACCGTAGCAGAGCAGTCCTTTTCCCCGCGCGGCAGCTTCGGCGAGGTGGCATAAAACTGCGTGATGCGGACAGGGGCCGGTTGGGGGGATCCGGCTTGACTCGCCTGGCCCGATTGTGCGGGCGGGCCTGGGGTTCTGGTGCAACTGATCGCCGCGAGGATCGGCAGGCAGACTCGCCGCCTCATTTAGCCTTGGCCGGGGGGTCCTGCACCTGCGTGCCCAAGCCGGCGTATGCTTCCTTCACCTTGATGACCTTGTCTCCGTTGAAGGTTACAAATGTGATCTTTCCCGGAGCTTGGCCATACACCCAGTCCTCCAGTTCCAGGCCATCCCTGGTTTCACGCTCATGATGCACCGGGCGGCCCATCGCCATGATGACCTGCTCGCGGTTCATGCCTTCGGTGACGCGCTTGTCCTTGATCGCCTTCTGTACCTCGGGCGGCAAGGTCTCGGAGTAGATCTCGGTGACGCTGTGTTTCTCGAAATCCAGGACCGGGGCGAGCATCTTCTTCACCTCGGCGGATTTGATAGGCTCCAGCGGCTTATGAAAAAGAATCACCAGCGAGGTGCCGCCGGGAGCGTTGCTGTCGCTATCGGTGCCGATGGGATGGGTTGTGGGGACGCCCATCCCTCCGCCCACTTGCACGCCCTGGTACCACTTGCGGCCGCCTTTGAAACCGCCGTTGATCTCGAGCACCAGGCGGTCGTGTTCGATCGAGAGCTTGGTGATCTGCACCGAGTCGCCGGAGCGGGCCGCCGGCCCGCTCTCCTTGGCAATCTCGGTCCAGCCCTTCTTATCGAAAGTCCCGTCGGAGTTGAATTCCAGAGGCTTCTTGGATCGCGGCAGAAGGACCTTGACCGTGCCATATTCGGCCGTTAAGCCGCGCGTCAGTTCGATGCGGTCCTCCAGGGTGAGCTTCTCGGGGACGTCGGCGTCCGCCTTTTTCTTGTCGGCGGCTCCCGCGAGCACCGGCAGAAGATTCAGAATGGCGATGGCGGCGATGGCGCGCATGGTTGCACTCTCCGCGGACGGGCAGGCTGACGCCCGTTACCTCTATCTTAAGCCCGGCAGGGTAAAGCGCGAACGGGTCTGTGTAAAGTTGCGCGCGAATCGGCCGGCCTACCTTCCCACGCCCACACTCCACAGCAGGTACCCGACGGCCTGCCTGACGTAGTTCCAACGCTCCCGTATGCGCTCCCGCAAGGTATCGGGGGCCAGTTCCTTGCGCGGCGACCCGTAGACATTGATTCCCCGGAACTGGAGCATCTTCTTCACGCGGTAGATATGGTAGCCGTCGCTCACCACGATGGCGGAGTGCAGTGCCATGCGGCGCATGATCTCGCCGGCCATAGCCATGGATTCGAGCGTACTTTCGCCCTCGCCCTCCACGATGATGGCCTCCGAGGGCACGCCTTTGGTCATCAGGTACGAGCGGCCCACGCCGGCCTCAGTGAAGTCCGGATCTCCGCCGGCGCCCCCGGTGGTCATGATGAGCGGCGCCAGGCGCCGGCCGTACAATTCCAGCGCGTGATCGAGGCGCGCGCGAAGCACCGGAGACGGCCTGCCGCGATACTCGGCCGCGCCCAACACCAGGATCACATCCGCCGGCTGCGCTTCATCCTTCGTGGATTGTTGCTCGATCCGTATCGAAACGTAAGCGATCGAGCCCAGCACTGCCGCTGCTATCAACAGGAGTACGATCCGTGCGGCCAGTTTCATCTGCGCTATTCTGAACGTTCAGAAACCCTATTGTAATCAGATGCCGAAGGCCGAAACGATCACCAGTCCCGCAAATCCTCTGCTGAAGGACGTCCGCCGCGCGATTGTGCGTGGCGGGCCGACGGAACAGGGGTGCTGGGTAGCCGAGACTTTCCACCTGCTGGAAGAGGCCTTGCGGAGCGATTGCGAGGTGGCGGCTGTACTGGCCGCCGAATCGGTCCGGCCA
>DATJWB010000303.1:0-21535 GCA_035501495.1 Bryobacteraceae bacterium
CAACACGATTTTGCGGCCACTGCCTTTTTCGCCCATCCGATAACGAATTCCGCAAGTCTTCCAGGAGGATAGTCGGACGGTTCACCGACGCATTCAAACCGGCACGGTGCGGCGGCGGTCGCGTTGCTGCTGACAGAAGACACCGTGTTTGAAGACCTTCCCCCGCGCGGGGCGATCGCGCCGTGGTGCGGTGGGTCTATCGCAAGATACGCAACGGACAACCGTGCCACCTTCGCGGCGTGGACATCTTCACTGTGCACGATGGCAAGGTGGCCGCCAAGCTCGCATACGTGAAGAGCCAATAGTTCTTTTCACAAACCCTCGCCGTCTTCGGAGCCGCGCGCGTAAGCATGCGGCTTTCGATTCGCGAGCGTATTTCCGAAGTGTGCTGCGCTCCTTCTTGCCCGTCCGACATTGTGTCGGGCGCCTCCTACGAAGAATCAACGAGTTAGCAGCGTTTTCCCGACAGCTTGTCGGAAAAATCATTCTCACCAGGAGTCGCGCAGCGCCACCATGGGATCCACGCGCATCGCCCGGCGCGCCGGAAAATAGCAGGCGCAGACGGCCGCGGAGAGAAGGATGGCCGTCGTGAAAGCATACGTTATCGGATTGGCCGCATCCACACCGAAGAGCAGGGTGCGGATCAGCCGCGCCGCCGCCAGCGCGCCAGCCAGCCCGATTGCTAAACCGCACAACACCGGGCCCATGCCTTGCCGGAACACCAGTCCCAGCAACTGCTGCTGCCCCGCTCCCAGCGCCATGCGGATGCCGATTTCGCGCGTCCGCTCGGTCACCACATAGGCCAGCACGCCGTAGATGCCGATGGCGGCCAGCAGCAGCGCCATTCCCGCCAGGCCCGAAAGCAGCGAGGTCCGGAAGCGCTCTTCCCTGACCGACCCGTGGACCAGGCTGCGCAGGGTCATCACATCGGTGAGGGTCAGGTCTTTGTCGAGCGAGCGCACCTGCTCGCGCGCGAACGCGGTCAGCTCCGCCGGGTCCTCGGCACTGCGAATGGCGAAGAAGAGCGGGTTCGAGCCGTCCACAAACGGAACGTAGACTTCGGGCTGAACCGACGCTCCCATGCCGTCCTGCTTCTCGTCGGCCACCACGCCCACCACGGTCACCCACGGTTCCTGGTCGGTGGGCCGGCCGAATTTGATGCGCTTGCCGATGGGGCCGGCGCCGCGGAAGTATTTCTTCGCGAGGCTCTCATTCACCAGGGTCACGGGCGGTGCCTTGGGCCGCGCGTCCTGTTCGTCGAGCATGCGGCCGCTGAGCAGCGGAGTTCCCATCGCGCGAAAGAAACCGGGGGTGACCGATTTGTGGCGCAGTTCGCGCTCGTAGTCATCCGGGGCGCGCCCTTCCAGGGTGGCATCGCCGGTCCACACGGACCCCTCTAAGGCCATGCCGGAGCTGACGCCCGCCGCCTCCACGCGGGGACCGGCCTGCAACTTCCGGCTGGCCTCGTTGATGAAGTGGACCACCTGTTCATCCTTGGGGTAGCGCGCGCCGGGAAGCACCACGCTGAACGTCAGGACGTGCTCGGGGTTGAAGCCGGGATTCACGCGCTCCAGGCGGACCAGGCTCTCCACCAGCAGCCCGGCACCGGCGACCAGCACCACCGAGAGTGCCACCTCGCAAGCGATCAGGACGGCGCGGGCGTGCCGTGCCGGCGCCGAGGCGGACTGGCTGCGTTCGTTCAGAGATTCCGTTCGCGTTGCCGTGAAGGCCGGCAGAATTCCGAAAAATACCGGCACCAACAGCGAAACCGCCAGGTTGAAGATCACGACCCAGGCGTCCACCCGGACCTCGCTCAACAGCGGGATCGCCGCGGGCGATGCCCACAGTAGCGCGGCGCGCAGCACGGCGGCGATCGCCAGGCCCAGAACGCCGCCCAGGAGCGAGACCATCAGACTCTCGGTCAAGAGTTGCCGGACCAGTTGCTTCCGTGTGGCGCCCAGGGCAGTGCGAATGCCAATCTCCCGCGCGCGTCCGGCGGTGCGTCCGAGTTGCAGGTTGGCCACGTTGGCGCAGACGATCAGCAGGAGGAAGCCTACCGCGCCGAGCAGCAGGATCAACGCGCGGCCCGTGTCTCCAACCACCCAATCGCGAAGCGGCCCGACGCCGGCGCCCATCCTGGTGTTGGTGTCCGGGTACTCGCGTTCCAGTTGCCCGGCAATTGCGGATATGGCGGCCTGCGCCTGCTCCACGGAAACGCCGGGACGCAATCGGCCGATGACTCGCAGGAAATGTGGCCGCCGCACCTTTACGAACATGGAAGGCTCATAACCGGGCGACACCCACAATTGAACTTCGCGGCTGGGGAAGAAAAACTCCGCCGGCATCACGCCGATGATGGTGTAATTCCGGGCGTTGAGCGAGATGTCCCGGCCGATGATGTTCGGGTCGCCGCCGAACGCCGATTGCCACAGCGAACGGCTCAGCACCGCTACCCGGCTCTTGCCCTCGTAGGTTTCTTCCTCGGTGAACGTCCGCCCCAGAAGAGGCTTCGCGCCAAGCACGGCGAAGAGGCTTCCGGTCACGTTCTCCGCCTTCAGACGCATCGGCTCGCCGCGGCCGGTCAGGAACAGGTCGAAGCCGCCGGCGCTCTTCCAGTCCTGGCCGCCAACGTAAGCTGCCAGGTCCGTAAAGACCGTGTTCCGTTTCCGCCAGTCGGCGAAATTGGCCGGTGATGCCGGGGCGTCGGTCCAGCGCTTGAGCGGGTTCGTTTCCCAGAGTTCTACCAGCCGCCCGGGTTCGGCGTAGGGCAGCGGCCTCCACAACACGGCGTGAGCGACGCTGAAGATGGCGGTGGTGGACCCAATCCCCAGCGCCAAAGTCAACGCGGCCACCAACGTGAAGCCCGGCGACCGGCGCAGGCTGCGTACCGCGTACCGCAAGTCTCCCCGGAAACGGCCCATGAACAGTGTCCTCCTTGCCAGGTTTAGACGCACGTTCCGCGGGAGGGTTGGCCGAATCCGTGGGAATTCATTCTATTCAGGTCAGCCGTGGTTTCCGTTGTGATACGCTTCAAAGGAATGGAGGCGACATTGAGGAAGAACACCCTGATACTGTTTGTGGCGGCGGTGGCCGCGTTGACCTTGACGGCGCAGGATAAAAAGGATGCAGCTCCGGCCAAATCCATGGCCAAATCCGGAATCCTGCACCCCGAGATGAAGGTGGAATCCGGCACCTATGCCAACCCGATGGCCACCATTGGGAGCAAACCCGACGAGACGTGGTCCACTACCACCGTAGCGGCTGGAGTCGATAACAAGCCACAACCGGGACACGTCATCACCCGCGTCGGGGAAATCGTGGATTTCTCCTGTTATCTCCAACTTGGCAAACATGGTGAGAAACACCGCTCCTGTGGGCAGAAGTGCATCCAGAACGGGCAGGCGGCCGGATTGCTGACCCAGGATGGCACCCTCTATATGCTGATTCCGGAAGAGCACGATCCGCGGCGGGATGGCGGCGTAGACGCCAAGGCATCGGCATCGGAGCACATGGGCCACATCGTCACCGTGATTGGCACCGAGGCGTCAGTCGGTGGTTATCATGGAATTTACGTCCAGGGGCTGACAAAATAAGGCTTGATGCGTTCCATGGGATTCGGGAGGATCGTGGCCGGCGCGCTCGTGCTGCCGGCCTTCTTGACCGTGGGCATGGCCGGCGAGAACCCCAAAGCGCCCTTGGGGCTGCCCCCGCTGACATGGCCCAGGCAGAATCCGTATTCGGCGGCCAAAGTCGAATTGGGCCGCTACCTGTATTTCGATCGGAGATTGTCCTCCGACGAGACGGTGTCGTGCGCCTCGTGCCACGAGCCCCAAAAAGCATTTACGGATGGAGCCGCGGTCTCCACGGGCATCAAGGCTCAAAAAGGAAATCGCAACGCTCCTACGATCATCAACCGGGCATATTCGCTGGCGCAGTTCTGGGACGGCCGGGCCACGACCCTCGAAGAGCAGGCTAAGGGCCCGATCGGCAATCCAATCGAAATGGGCAACTCGCACGAGGCGATTGTCGCGCGCCTCAAAACCATTGCGGGATATCGCGCCCTGTTCACGAAGGTCTTCGGCACCGACGAGATCACCATCGACCGGACAGCCATGGCGATCGCGTGCTTCGAGCGGACGGTGCTCTCGGGCAATTCTCCCTACGACCGGTACAAGGCGGGCGACAAAAGGGCAATGACGCCGGTCCAGGTGCAGGGGATGTCGGTATTCTTCGACAAGGCGAAGTGCGACAAATGCCACGAAGGCTCCAACTTTACACTGAACGCGTATGCCAATCTGGGCATCGGAACGGATAAGCCCGAGCCCGATGTGGGCCGGTTCGCGGTAACCAAGGATCCCCGCGATTGGGGCGTCTTCAAGACCCCCACTCTCCGCGAAGTGGCGCGCACCGCTCCGTACATGCACGATGGAAGCCTCAAGACGCTCGATGAGGTGGTGGAGTTCTATAACAAGGGTGGAATCAAGAACAAAAACCTGGATTCCAATCTCAGGCCTTTGAACCTGACCGATCAGGAAAAGAAATCATTGGTGGAATTCCTGAAGGCCCTCAGCGGAGAGGGCTGGCAGAACGTCCGCGCGCCGGAAGATCTGCCCAAATAACTCGGGGGTCAGGGATTGAGGGTTAGGGGTTGGGGGCTTGAGTCCCGGATTCCACAACCTCGGCATCGAGCGACCCCTTCCCCAGACGCACGTGAATCCTGGCGCCGGGGGGAGCCGCCGCGCTGTCTTTCAGAATCCCGGCTTCCGTCGAGACGATCGCATAGCCGCGCTCCAGGATCCGCAGCGGACTCAATTGCGAGAGCTTGGCGCGGAGCTGGTCGAGCGCGCTGCGGCGCCGCGCCAGGCGCAGCTGGATAGTCTGTACCAGGACGGCGTGAGCGGCATCCATGCGCCGCCGGCCGGCGGCCAGGCGGGGGCGAATATCGAAACGCTGCAGACGCGATTCCAGGGCGCGGCGAGCGCGCTCACGGGATTCCAGCACCGCGCGCATTCGCTCCCGCATGCGATAGTCGAGTTCATCCACGCGTTGCAGGCCGCGGCCGATCCGCCGGTGGAGCAGATTCAGGGCCCGGTCGATGCCCTGCTGGCGCAGACGGCGCTCCAGCAGCGCCAGGCGATATCGCATCGCCTGCGCGCTTTTGGTGCGCGCCGCCGCGACGCGGTCGAGCAATTCCTCCCGGGTGCAGACCACCATCTCCGCGGCCGCGGAGGGTGTGGGCGCGCGCAGGTCGGCGACGAAGTCCGCGATCGTGACATCGGTTTCGTGGCCGACGGCCGAGACTACCGGGACCGAGCAACGGGCGATGGCGCGCGCCACCGATTCCGAATTGAAGCTCCAGAGATCTTCCAGCGAGCCGCCGCCGCGGCCCACGATCACCAGGTCCGGCCAGCCCGTCCGGCTGAAGTAGTCGATGGCACGGCAGATCTCTTCGATGGAGCCGTCGCCCTGCACGAGCGATGGAAACAAGCGAATGTGCAGGCCTGGAAAACGGCGGGTGAGGATCTGCACCATGTCGGCGATGGCAGCGCCGCGCGGCGAGGTGACGATGCCGATGCGCCGCGGAAAACGCGGCAGGGGACGCTTGCGTTCGGGGGCGAAAAGGCCTTCGGCGGCGAGCTTCTTCTTGAGCTGTTCGAAAGCCACCTGGAGCGCGCCGGCGCCTTGCGGTTCGATGTTCTCGACCTGCAACTGGTATTCGCCGCGGGCTTCGTAAACATCGATGCGGCCGCGCGCCAGAACTGCCATACCGTCCTGCGGCTTGAATTTCCAGTAGCGGTGGGCGGAGCGGAACGCGACGCAGCGCACCTGCGCTTCGCGCTCTTTGAGGGTGAAATAGTAATGTCCGCTGGTAGCCAGCTTGAGGCCGGAAATCTCTCCGGAAACCCAGATGTCGGTGAATTCGGAGTCGAGCACCGCACGGATGGCGGTGTTCAACTCCGCGACCGTGTAGACGCGGCGCGCGGGCGTGAGATCGAACTCCAGGGCGAACTGCTCCACGGAGTCATGGTACCGCCCCGAGTCCCCTCCCGCCGAACCCCGGTCTACCCTGGAGTACCATGTATGACGGTATGATCCGCCGGCCGGTCCGGGTGGCGCTGAGGCGGATCGAGGCGGGATGCCAGACACGATCGGCAAGTACAACGTCGAACGCCTGTTGGGCGGGGGAGGGTTCGGGAAGGTCTACCTGGCCACCGATCCCGACGTCGGCCAGCTCGTGGCGATCAAAACCCTGCACACCCAGGGCAACCCGGACCTGCTGAAACGCTTCCTGGAAGAGATTCGGATCAACGTCCGGCTCAAACACAAGAACATCGTCTCCATTCTGGCGGGCGGCGAAGAAGCGGGCGCTCCGTACCTCGTCATGGAATACCTGGAGGGCCGCACACTCAAGCAGGTCATTCAGCAGGGTCCGGCGCTGAGCCTGGTCGAAAAAGTCGCGATCATGGCGCAGGTGGCCGAGGGTTTGGCCTACGCGCATTCCAAGGGGGTGGTGCACCGCGACGTCAAGCCCGAGAACATCATGTTGCTGCCCGACGATTCCGTCAAAATCATGGATTTCGGCATCGCCCTGGCGCCTGACCGGGACACGGGTTTTACCATCAGCGGCGGCTTGATCGGGACGCCTGCGTACTTCGCTCCGGAGCAATTGCAGGGCTTGCGAGCCAACCAGCAGACCGATATCTTCTCGTTCGGAGACGTGTATTACGAGCTGGTCACGGGGCGGCATCCGTTCGACCAGTTCAAGGGCGATTGGGGTCCGCTGCAGAGGGCCATTCTGACGATGGAGCCGCCGCCGCTGGGCGAACTGGCGCAGGGCTGCCCGGAGGCGCTTGAAACCCTGGTGCACCGGACCCTTGCAAAGTCGCCGGAATTCCGCTACCAGAGGTTCGAGGAGATCCAACTCGACAGCGAAGCGATCCTGGCCGACCTGAGGCACGAGGTCGTGGAGGCAATCATCCGGGACGTCCTGCGGTTCACGGAATCGGGCGATCTGCAGTCCGCGCTGGCGGAAGCCCGCAAGGCCCAGAAGCTGGAGCCGGGAAATCGCGAGGTCCGCCGGCTGGTCCCCGAAATCAACCGGAGGCTCGACGAAGAACGAGTGAAGCAGCAGGTAGCCGGACTGGTGGCGGACTCCGCGAGGTACCTGAACGAGCGGCGCTTCGCCGACGCGGTCGAACGGCTGGAGTCGGCAATCAAGTGGGACAAGTCCAATCCTGAGCTGGTCCGGAAACTGGAAGACGCCAAGAGTTGCCTGGCGCGCTACCTCGAGGCCAAACGGCTGGTGGAAGAGGCGCGTGCCCTGCACCAGAAGGGGCTTCTGAACGAGACTCTCGCGCGGCTGCGGGATGCCTTGGCACTCGACCCCCAGCAAGAGGAAGCCAGACGCCTGATCCCGCGGGTGGAAGACGAGATCAACCGGAGGCAGCGAGACCGGGAACTGCGGCAGGCCATCCGGAATGCCGGGGAGCATCTGAATGCCCGGCGTTTCGAAGATGCCCTGGCCGTGCTGGACGAGTTCGAAAAACAGCAGCCGGGCCTGCGCGAAGTTGCCGATCTGCGGGTCGAGATCCAGGAACGGATGGCCGCGACATTCCGCCAGGCGCTCGAACGTACACGCCAGGTCCTGGACGTCGACGACCTGGAGCGCGCGAGCCTGATGATCGATTTTTTGTTCGGGCACTTCCTGGTGGTGCCCGGGGCCAACGATACGCTGCAGGATCTCCGCCGCCAGTTGATTGCGAAGTATCGTTCGCGGGAAATCGCCCAATATGAATGGAAGGCGCAGACCCTGGTGCAAACCAAGGCGTTTTCCGAGGCACTGACCCTGCTGGCGGAAGCCCTCCGCAAGTTTCCGCACGATCCTGGCCTGGAAGAGCTGCAGCGCACCGTGGCGGCGGCGTTCCGCGACTGGCAGCGTTCCGAAGCCATCGGCGAAGTGGTGAAGGAAGCTGAAGCCAAGCGGCAGGCAGGGGATCTGGATGAAGCGATGCGGATCGCCCGCGAGGGGCGCCGGCGGCTGGGCGACGATCCCGTGTTCCCGGAACTCGAGCGGCAACTGGCCTTTGCCAGCGAGCAGCAGCGCTACCGCACCGGCCTGGAGCGGTTGCTCCAGAAGGGCCGGAGCTTCCTCACGGCCGGCAAGCCATTCGAAGCGATTGTCCTGGTGGAAGGTTCGCCGGAGTACACCGAGGAATCCGAGGTGGTGGAACTGCTCGAACGGGCGCGAGCCGACGCCGCCGTCGAGACCGAGAATCTGTTTGCCGCGGAGAGACTGTCGGAATCGGAAACGCTCGAGCGGGACGGGAAGTGGGAACAGGCTCTGGACGTCATCGATTGGGGCCTCACCCGGTATCCGAACAACGCCGCCCTCCGGCAAGCGGCGGTGCCGCTGCGCGATCGGATCGAGCGCCGTCGATCGATCGAGAGGCTGCTGGCCTCGATCCGGCTGGCAATTGAACGGCGGGATTGGCGAAGGGCCGAGCGGGCAGTCCGGGAAGCCCGGTCGGCATACCCCGAAGAACCGGCGTTCGACGACCTGGCCGCTCAGGCGGCGGCCGGACCATACGAGGACGGGTTGCAGGAACTGGAGACTCGCATCCCCGAGCATCTGGAGAGCGGGGACCTGACTAACGCCGAACAGAAACTGGAAGCCGCCCGAGCCACCTATGGCAACGATTCCCGGTGGGAGGCCTTGCGGGACCAGGTGGTCAGGCTGCGGGAATACGAAGCCAGGCTGAGCGAAGCCGATCGCGAGATTGCAGCCGGGCGGTTGGACGAAGCAGAGCGGATCTTGAAGGCCGTCGCGGACGCCCCGGACAAGCGCGCCGAGCAGCGTCGCAACACCATTCAGGTGCGTCGCGCGACGCTCGTCCGGCGGGCCGAAGTGGAGCGCCTGGCCCGGGTAGTGGCGGAATCGTGCGAGCGCGGGGACCTGGACGGCGCGGAGCGGGAGTTGAGCACGGCCCGCGAGCGCTATCCCGGCGAGGCCGCGTGGGATGGTTTGCAGGCCCGGTTGGCGGCCAACCGGCAGGCGCTGCGGCGGCAGGCCGAAAAGGCTGCGGCTGAGCAGGAGGTGCGGGCCGCGCTGGGGCGCGACGATGTCCAGCAAGCGGCGGCCTTGCTGGCTGTCGCGTGGGCCAGGTTTCCCGGCGAGGCCGCGTGGAGCACACTGGAGCGGGAAATCGAGGCGCGCCGTTCCGCCCTGAAGCGGAAGGAGGAGACTGCCGCCATCGCGGAAAAAGTGCGCGGCTGGCTGCGGCTGGATTACAAGCTGGACGCCATCGCGGCCCCGCCTTCCGGCAAGGGTTCGCGGCCAGTCATCGAAATCTGCCGCGGCTCGCTCGAGCGCAGGCGCGACGGCTTGCGGCAGGCCTCATCCGAGTTAGAGGGTGCGCGCAGCAGGTACCCGGGCGACAGCCTGTGGGCTTCGCTCGAGGCCGAGATTACCGACCGCCGCTCCGTTCTCGACGCGCAAGGCGAAATCGTGGAGCGGCTGGGACAGGTGCTCGATGGGGGCGATCCCGCGCAGGCCGAAGGGCTGTTGGCGGACGCAAAGGGACGGTTTCCCGACGAAGGCCTTTGGGGCTTGTTCGATACCGAAATCGCCCGCTATCGCGAACTCCTGGCAGTGTGGGCGGAGATCAACCATGCCGTCCAGAACATCCGCGAACTCGTGAGCCGTAACGATCTGCCGGCGGCCCGAGCCGCCTTGGCGGCCGCACGGTCCAGGTATCCGAACGAGGGGGCCTGGCCGGCACTCGAGTCGGAGATCGCCGCCCGCCAGGCGGTCCTCGAACACGAAGCGGAGATTGCCGAGGCCGGCCGGCTCGTCCGCAGGCTCGAACCGGGCATTCAAGCGGTCCTCGCGGCGGAAGCGGAAGCGCCTCAAGGAACCTATCCCATCGCGCCGGTGTGGGACGTGTTGCGCGGTGTCACTGCGCGCCTCGACCAGGGTCGCGCGAAGTACCGGGGCGAGGCCATCTGGAACGATTTGCGGACGGAAGCAGCAAGGCTCGAGGGCCGGATCGAGAGCGAGATCCGCGAGGTGGTGCGCGGTTCCCCGGGCCTGTTCGAGCTCGATTGGAACTGCCGCCAACTGGCCGCGGCGCGGAACCGTTATCCGGGCGAGGCTTTCTGGGAACTGCTGGATAGCGAAGTTGCCGCCCGGCGCAAGCCCCTCGAGGAGGCGTCCATCGCCAAGTGTGAGGCCGGCATACGAAGCTCCCTCAAGAGCGACGACTTCCGGACAGCGGAGGTCCGGCTGAACGCGGCGCGCCAGAAGCATCCCGGGGTGGCGTTGTGGGATTCGCTGGGGACTGAGATCGACGCGGTCCGGGCAAGGGTGGCGCGGCGTGAGGAGTTGGATGCCGTCGAGCGAAACGTGTCCGAGCAGTTGGAACTGGTTGTCCGGGTCTCCAGGCAATTCGAACTGACGGACATCCAGGTCCTGCAATGGGACGCCTTCGACCAGGCCGCCAGGATGCTGGCCGAGGCGAGGCTGAAGCACCCTACCGAAAACCGGCTTCTGGCGCTGGAGTCGGAAGTCGGTAAGCGGCGCGCCGAGTGGCGGCGAGAGGCGGCTACCGGCTTCACGGAGGTCTTGCGAAGCCGGCCCAGCCAGAGCCTGCTGCGGATTGTCGGTCCGCAAATCCGGGCCTTGCGGACACGTGAACCGGGCGAACCGTTGTGGGCCAGGCTGGAGTTCGAAGTGGATGCCCGGGAAGCGCTCCTCAAGCGTGAGGCGGAGATTGCCGCGGCGGGCGAGCGCGTGCGCGGCTGTTTGCGCGAGGGCGACGCGCGGGGAGCGGAAGCCGAGCTGACCGCCGCGCGAGCGAAGTACCCGGGCGAGCCTCTGTGGGGAACGCTCGAGGCCGAGATCGCCGAACGGCGGGCAGAGGAACTTCATCGGCTGCGGGAAGCCCACGACCGAAATCGGGACCGGCTGTTGACCATCGAACGGCAGATGCAGGCGGAGACCCGCAAGGGACGGAAGGCGCTCGACCGCGAAGCCCAGGGGATCGCGGCGGCTCACGCCGGGGACGCCGAAATGGAGGCGATCGCAGCCAGGATCCATGACCTGGCAGAGGCTGCGCGCTCATCGACGCCCGGGGGACCAGGGGCTCTTCCCTGGAAGCAGGTCGCGATCGGTGTCGGTGCGGGGATGCTCATCGTGCTGCTGCTTTGGATCATTTGGGCGTTTGCCACCAGAGGCGGCCGTTGAGGAATCTCGCGACCCGCATTGGTCATCCGTTCCGGAATTACTGGTGGACCGACAAGACCAGGGTCTGCGTGCCCTTGGTTCCGCTTTGTGTAAACGTCAGCGGCAGGTCGCCATCGGGAACGGCCGGCACGACCAGGTTGAACTGGTAGGTGCCCACGAAATTGGGTGCGAAGCCGGCGTACGGCAGGCTGGCCGGCGTGCCATTGACCTGCATCTGTACCTGGTTGGTGAGCGAACTCGTGACTTGCACGATCTGGCCCACGGGGACCGGCAGGTTCGACGAATCGATGCCGGGACCGAATCCGATGCCGTAGATGGTCAGGGTCTCGCCGGGCTTCGCCGGCCTGACGGAGTATCCGGGAATGGTCGTTCCAGCAGGCAGAATGAAAGCCAGATCGGTGCCTTGGGCGACCACGTACTGCCTGGTCCCCACTAACCACGGCGACTGCGCCAAGGCCAGCAGGCCTGGTTCGAGAGCGTTTACGGTGACGTTGACCGCCGCGCTCGTCTGCGTACCGGCGGTGACGGTCAGTTGTTGCGATCCCGTGGAGACGTTGGCCGGAACGAGTGCGTTCACTTGCGTCGGGCTGATGTAGGACACAAAGGCCGCCTGCCCTCCGACGGTCACCTTGGTGCCGTCGAGCGCGGTAGGCGCGTTGACGCCGTTGAAGTCGCTTCCCGCCCACTGGCGGGTGTTGCCGGCCAGGTTGGATCCGGTGATTTCGATCCACTGCCCGGGAGCGATCGCGGAGAACCCGCCGAATCCGCTGGCGCTGACTACTTTGGTGACGGCCGGGGCGGCGCCGCTGGCTCCAGCGGCCGTGAGCGTGTAGGTGGTGGTGTAAATGTGCGCGTTGGTCTGGACTGGAGGATTGCCGGGACCGGCATTCGCCGCTACGTAAAAAACGACGTTGCCGACGTCGGCCGCCGGCGGCGTCCATTCGAACTGGTAGGTGTACGAGCCGGTCTGGTTCACGGAAGTGTTGTAGCCGGTCAGGCTGTGCTCGATGTACTGGAGGGTCAGGCTGCCGGGACAGGTCTGGGCTTTGGCAGCGCTGTAGTCCACCTCCTGCTCCTGGAACAGGTTCGACGATGCGCACATCAACGCGGTTAGAGGGTCATCGGAAGCGAACGAACCGGCCATGGTGCTCGAAGAACTGGAGGGCCGGGCGGTAAGTTGGAAGCCCCAGGCTTTTTGAACGGTGTCCGAGATCGTGACCGTCAAGTGCTGTTTAGCGCCCGGAGTATAGGTGAGCCCGTTGGGGAAGTTGATCTTGACGCTTCCTCCATTGCCATTCAGGGTTCCGGTATGACAACCGGCGGCCAGGCAGGTGCCCAGTTCCTTGGGCACGCCGCAGTACCCTGCGTCCGGCCCATACTCGTGAGCCCAGATCAGAACCGGGATGGCCCCCAGAATCACCGCCGTCTTGGCGATAAACAGCTTCCGCTGACGTTCCATGTTCCCCTAAACACCGGATTCTCCGATCTTACTCTGCGGGCCTGAGTGAAATCCCTTTAATCCTCAAGGTTTTACCAAACTTAACGGTTGCCGTGGTTCAGAGCATCCCGGCCAGTTTCAAGGCTTTACGGGCAGTCGTACTGAGCGGGATGCCGGCCAGTGCGGGCGGGCGAAACCATCCAAATCGGGAGGCCTTCGGCGGAGCGGCGGAAGCGGCGAACACGGACAGGGTGTAGTGGTGATGGGTGATGGTATGGCGGACCTCGCCGATGTGTTTCCCGGTCTTCGCGGCGGGAAGGTCTTCGGGAGCCGGCAGGTCCCAGAACCCGGCCATGCGGCGAGCCTCGGCGTCCCGTTGCCGCAGGAGCACGCGGCCATTGCGGCGGACGATCAGAAGGGTACCCTCGAGCCGGACCGGCGTGGTTTTGCGGAGTTTCACGGGCAGTTGCGCCGCCACGCCCTGCTCGCGGGCGCGGCAATCCTGCGCCAGAGGGCAGAGAAGGCACCGCGGGTTGCGCGGAAGGCAAACCGTGGCCCCCAGTTCCATGAGCGCCTGGTTGAACAGACCGGGTTGTTGCGGGTCGAGCCACTCCTGGACAATTGCACGGAATCGCTCGCGGGTGCGTGGGGCGGCAATGTCGGAGGCATCGTTCTCGACGCGCGCTACCACGCGCAAGACGTTGCCGTCGAGCACCGCGTGGGGCAGTTGAAAGGCGATGCTGGCGATGGCCGCGGCGGTGTAGTCTCCGATGCCCGGCAGCGCGCGCAATGCCGCGTACTCGCGTGGGAATCCGCCTTCGCCGGCCATTTGCTGCGCGGCGCGCCGCAGGTTCCGGGCGCGCGAGTAGTAACCCAATCCGCTCCAGAGCGCCAGGACGTCCTCTTCGGCGGCCGCGGCCAGGGTTTCGACCGTCGGAAAGCGCTCCAGGAAGCGGTGATAGTAGGGGATCACGGCTTGGGCGCGGGTCTGCTGCAGCATGATCTCGGACACCCAGATCCGGTAGGGGTCCTCGGTACCGCGCCAAGGCAGATCGCGATGCCCGTGCCGATACCAGGCCACCAGTCTGGGGCCGCGGCTCTGGCTTCTCATTCAATGACGCGGAGCCACTCCGCCACTACGGCAAAATCCTGCGGCTCCACGTCCCAGGCGTCGAATTCGGGATTCAGCGGTTCGAGGCGAATCCGGGTGTGTTGCCATTCGTCATCGCCGGTGAAGATCTTTTCGCTGGTGTAGCGCTTTACCGTGTAGCGGGCGGTCTCGTCCAGGGCGCCGAAGCGCTGGATGAGGAGAATCTTGCCCTGGCGCGATCCGGCGGGATGGAGGCGAAACAGATTCAGGCTGCCATCGGGAATGCGGGGTTCCATGGATCGCCCCACCACGTGAGCGACAAACAGATCGGGAGCGAGGCGCATGCCTTCCGGCGCACGCACCCAGTCCTCGGCTTCCGATTCCATCTCCTCGCCGAGGCGTCCCGCCGCCGCGCGCAGGCTGTACAGGGGCAGGTGCGTGCGAAAAGGAGCGGCCGGCAGCGGTTCGACATGCTCGCTGAAGAGGCGGTCTACCACGCGCGAAAAGGCATCTACGGCAACGGCCTGGCGTTCGCCCACGCGCAAGGCGTTGGAGAGGGAGTCTTCGAGGGAGGCAAGACAGGCCTCGGCGCCGGACTCGGCGCAGCGGAATTCGAGGTCTTCCTGTAAGGCTTCGAGAACTTCGGCATCGCCGGGGTCGGCGAGGCCGTCGTAGCGTTCCCTCAGGCGGATCCAGGCGCGGTCGGTCTCGGGGTCCATCAGGAAGACGCCGATATTCCGGGGAGGCCGCGCGGGCAAAGCTGCCTCCAGGAGCACGTAAGTGCCCTGACGGCGGCCGGTAATGGGCACCACCAGCATGGGACTATGCGAATCTACTTATCGGCTGCAAAACGATTTCCGTTAGCCGCGGATAGAGAACCATCCCCACGGATCTGTCTATCCGTCGTCCGATTCAATTCCCTCCGCTCGGGGTGACACCCGGCACGGGGTTCGGATAGTAGTACGTCCGGTAGGCCATCTTCACATTGGGAAGATCCGGGATGTCCACTTTGATCTTGCGCGTCAGCTTCGGCCTGGCTTCCGGGTCCACGTCCGGCGTGTAGCGCAGAACGTATTGGGTGGTGATCTCGCCGGAGATGCCCGAGATGGCGTTGAAGATGCCTTTGGAGATTTCCGCGGCGTAGCCGCCGGTCCCCACCGTCAGCGCATAGTTTCCGGCATCCGAGGGGTTCGAGAGGTAACCCGAAACGTCCTTATACAGGTTGTTGAGCGGGTATTCGACGTGCCCGCCGGTCTCGGTCGTCAGCCTCTCCAGCACGTCCTGATCTTCGTTCGAGAAGCCAAACGCCATGGTGCTGATGGCGTAAATGGTCACCAGGTTGCGCTGGGCAAGCTCCAGCACCTCGCCCATGCCGTGGGTGCCCACGTTGTTGTGTCCGTCGCCGATCACGATGACGATGCGCCGCGGCTCATACGGCTCGCCTTTCACCAGGCTGCGGGTGGTGCAGGATTTGTAGAGCGCGTCGAAGAGCGCCGCTCCGCCGCCGGGTTTCATCTTGCGAATCTTCTCCGCCAGCTTTTCCGAATCCGTGGTGGTGTTCACCTGCAATTCGGCTTCGTTGGCGTACGAGATCAGGTAGCCTGAGTAGCGCGGGTCGCCCGGCAGGAGATTCCAGACCAGTTCGAGAATCGCGTCCTGGAAGGTGTTCCAGTGAATGCGGCTGCTGTTGCTGAGATCGACCAGGAATCCGATGACCACCGGCTGTTTCTCCTGGTGGCTGAAGAACGTGACCCGCTGCGGCCGGCCCTCGTCCGTCACGCGGAAGTCCTTGGCTTCGAGGTTGGAGACAAACTTGCCGCGATCGTCCTTTACGGTGACCGGGACGATGACTTCCGTAACGCCGCCCGTGAATTTCGATTCGGGCTGGTCCGGTTTGGACTGGGCCGCCGGCTTGGGTGGCGCCGCGGGCGGCTGCGCCTGGGTCGCTGTCTGCGGAGCGGACGGCGGCGATTGCGCCTGAGGCACCGCCGGAATCGACACGAGAAAACCGCATAGCGGAATGGCCACGAGTAGGCGAGACATGGAAGTCACAGCTTTGGCTCTATTCTATCGCGAACCGGGCCAACCCGGGCTTTAGGCCGGATCTCCCAATAAAGCTTCAATCTGTACACGGAGCGGGTCTTCGATGCGGCGCACCGCGTCCGGATCGATGACCTCGATAAACGCCGGGACGCCCGAGAGCCGGGTGGCGGTCAGCAGCAGATCGTCGGCGGGGCGAAAGGAGGGCAGCGGCACGCTGAAGGTCGCCAGCGGGAAGCCCTCCAAGCCAGGCAAGGCTTGCGAGCGGACGTCGTATCGCAGATCCTTGACCAGTGAGATAGCCCCCGGGGAACGTCCGAGGGTGACCTGGAACGCCAGGGCATTGACGACGAACTGACGCACCGGCGGATTGCGGCGCTCGGCGGTGTTGAGCAGTTGGGTGCGCATCTGCGCCAGCGACCCCGGAGCGCCGTAGGTCACCACCCAGCGGATCGGCGAAGTCATCGAAATCTGCCTGGCCGCGCGGGAGGTTTTGGCTTCGTAGCTGTACTCATACGGGTAGATCTGGATCGTGGCGCTAATGGCAGTGAGGGCCTCTTCGTCCAGGTCTTTGAATCCGGCCAGATTGCTCGAAACCTGCTTGTATTTCTCGGTGAGTTCGGCGAGTGCCTCGTCCGCACGGGGCGCGGATTCGCGCACCCCCACATGTTTCCCCAATACGCGTCCCGGCACCAGCAGGGGAGACAGCGCGGCCAGATGATCTTTGAGGCGTTTGTTGAGGTAGGCCGAAACACGTTCGGTGGCTTCCCGGAAACTCAGCAGTTCATCGAGACTGACGATCTTGGGCTCACTCTCATTTTCAGCCATAACGTCTCTTTACGCAGTAAGATGCCGTTTCGATAGCTTATCACGCGGCGCTTCGGCGGCCCGCTTAATTGTGGCGCAGGGCGGCGAGCGGATCGAGGCGGGCGGCGCGGACGGCCGGCAGCCAGACCGCGGCGAAGGCCACCGTAACCAGCACCAGCGGCGCGGCCAGAAAAGCTACCGGATCCCCGGGAGTGACACCGAACAGGAAGCCGGCCAGAAGACGCGTGAGAGCCGATGCTGCCAGGATGCCGGCCGAGGCTCCACTCAGCGCGATCCTCGCGCCGCGCAGGAGCATCAGATTTCGCACGCTTGCCGCTCGCGCCCCCAACGCCATTCGAACCCCGATCTCCTGCGTACGCTCCGCGACCGACCAGGCCATCCATCCGTAGATCCCCAGGCTTGCCAGGAACAGGGCGCAGCCACCGAATGCGACCAGAAGCCACATCTGAAATTCGCGTCCGGCCATCGACCGGTCGAGGACCGCCTGCATGGATTCGACACCCGAAACCGCCAAACCGCCGGCCGCCTGGCTCAGTTCCTTCTGAATCGCCAGGCGCAACGCCCCGGGCTCGCCGCGCGTTCGGATGCTCCAGGCGATCGGGTTGCGGAGGATGTAGGCGCTGAGTTCTTCGGGCGCCTGGGCCAACGGGAAATAGACGATGGCGGGCGCGCCGCGGCTGAGCCCGTAAGACCACACATCGCCCACAATGCCGGCGATTTGCCACGACCGGCCAGGAACATCGGGGAAGGCCAGACTGGAACGTAACGGCCCGGCGAAGGCCTCGTCTCCCGGCCAGAATCGCCTCGCCATTGACTCGCTGATCAACACCACGGGCGGAGAGCCGCTGAGATCGCGGCCGGAGAACGCCCGGCCGCGCTTCAAGGGAATCCGGAAAACGTCGAAATAGCCGGGCGAGACTGCGGTCACGTCCACCACTTCCGCGCGGTCTGAAGGCCGGCCAACGATCTCCACCGCACCGATGAGGTTGTTGTCGAGGGGCAGGCAGCAGGTGGATGCGGCGGCCTCCACGCCCGGCAGGGCCTCGATCCGCGCCGTGCTGTCGCCCACCAGTTGCGCCAGGATCGAGGAAGGGAGCGGGTGCGTGTCCGCCAGTGAGAGCCGCATCGTGAGGACGTGGTGCGGGTCAAAGCCCGGATCCACGGAGTGCAAGGCGGCGAGGGTTCGCATGAGCAAGGCCGCACCAGTCAGCAGGACTACGGCCAAGGCCAGTTCGCCTGAGACCAGCAGCGACCGGGCGCGGGTTTCGCGGAGGCCGGCGGTGATCCGCGAAGCGCTCCCGTTCAGCGCTTCGCCGAGGTCCGCGCGCGAGGCATGGAGGGCGGGAGCGAGGCCGGAAAACAGGCAGGCTGCGGCCGAAACCAGCGCGGTGAACAGGAAGACGCGCCAGTCCGCCGTGACGGCCGCTCCATGGTCCCCGATTCGCGGCAGGCTGACTGCATTCATCGCGAGCAGAATCCGGATGCCGGCGATTCCGGGAGGCAGGCCGAGGGCTCCGCCGGCAAACGCGAGCAGCAGGCTCTCGGCGAGCAGTTGCCGGACGATCCGGCCTCTGCCCGCGCCCATCGCCGCGCGGATGGCGATCTCGCGCTTCCGGCCGGTGGAGCGCACCAGAAGCAGGCCGGCCACGTTGGCGCACGCGATCAAAAGCACGAGTGCAACGGCCCATTCGAAGAGGGAGAGCGATCCGGCTCCAACCGTCAACGCCTCGCGCAGCAGCGTCGCTGAAAAGACGGACTGCGGGTCGATCGCCGCGGGAAACTGCCGCCGGAACTCGCTGGTAACCGGATCGAGTTCCGCGCGAACGGCCGCGAGGCTTACCTCAGGCTTGATCCGGGCCGCTACGCTGAAGTAACTGTTCGGATCGATGCTCGCCCGGTCGATGGGGAAGGGCATCCACACGTCCACCATCTCGCGCGCCTCGGCCGCGATGGAAGGCGGTTCGGACACCGATGCCATGACGCCGATGATTTCGTACGGCTTGCCGCCGAGCGTGATGCGGCTGCCGGGAACTCGGGGGTCGGCGGCGAAGTCACGCTTCCAGAACTGCGGGCTGAGAATCACGACCGCGGGGCCGCCCGGCTGGCATTCTTCCGCACGGAAGGCCCGGCCAGGAGCGACCGCCTGACCGAACAGGCGGAAGTAGTCCGCGGTCACATACGCCGCCTGGATCTGTTGCGGATACTCGACTCCGGTCAGGTTGACCCGGCCGTACCGGTATGCCGAAAAATCCTCGAGCGTCCGAATGTGGAAACGCAGGAAGTTGAACTGCGCGGGAGATCCAACCCATACGTTCTTCCCGCCGCCGGCCGAGGTGGTCAGAACGACGATGCGTCCTGGATCGGGATAGGGCAGCGGCTTGAGCAGCATGGTGTTCACCACGCAGAAGATGGCCGTGGTGCTGCCGGTGCCCAATGCCAGCGCGAGGATCGCGGTGGCGGTGAAAACGGGGACCTTCGAGAGGCTTCGGACCGCGTGGCGGACGTCCTCGAGAGAGTCCATCATGCTACACAGTAGCACCGCTTCGCTCTGCCACCCTGTTTCGCTTGGTGGTGGGCGAAGAGGCGCCGGACGAAGGCGAAGTCTCCATTCCGAAGCGCCTGCCGATGCTTACGGCCGGCGACACCTCCGCTGTCCCGGTTCATAACGGCCACCCAGCCGCTTCGCGACCAGCCCTTCGAGGCCCTGAGCGCGGACTGCCGGGATTAGTTCGGCCAAGGAGGCTTCGAGGACCAGGGACTCGCGCACTGGTTCCCGGAGAACCGGCAGGACATGCTGTTGCCAAAGCCTGCGCCGGTCGGAAAGCGGTTCTGATGTCACGTCCCGCCCGTTCAGGACGAGCACGTCGAAAACGTAGTACACGATGCTCGCCATAGACGGTTCGAAATCTTGCAGCAGATTGAACGATGGGCGACCGGTGGAATCCAACGCGACTACCTCGCCGTCGATGATAGTGTCGCCCGGGAGTGCCGTCAGCGCCTTCACGACTGCGGGATATCGTCCATTGAAATCTTTATCGTTCCGTGACCGAAGCCGCACCTTCCCGTTCGGCTTGATCGCCAGCGCACGGGTATCCATCGAGTTTGACCTCGTACGACCAGTTTTCGCCTTCAGGCAGTACTGTGGCCGGAGCTAGCTGCATTGGCTCGATGAACGTCAGCAGATTTCGCCCTCCACTCCGTAGTTTAGCCAGCCCAGGCAAGCTACCGTCGCTTGTCGCCTTGGGCTGCCCGGCGTGGAGGTTGTGAAAGGGCTTCGACGCGATCCTCAAGGTCGGCAAGCAGCTCCGAGACGCGGAGGCCAAACGCCCTGGGCGAACATCGTAAGTACCTGAATCGTCAGGTTTCGAGCACCATTCTCGCCGATCCAATATAGGTGCGGTGGACTCCG
Source organism: Bryobacteraceae bacterium (assembly GCA_035501495.1). Taxonomy (GTDB): domain Bacteria; phylum Acidobacteriota; class Terriglobia; order Bryobacterales; family Bryobacteraceae; genus JAIQFL01. The sequence goes on from DATJWB010000303.1 coordinate 20,048, forward strand.
CAGCGGTCCGCAAACTCCTCTTGGGACCACTGGCGTTCCTCCCGGAGTTCCTTGATTCGCTGCCCGATCGCAAGCTGAAGCAGAGGATCGGTCTTTTTCCGCCTTTTCTCCTGCACCCTTTTCAGGTTCGGCAAGCGGAATACTGTTCACCACAGACAACTATTCGACAAACAACTCTCAGAGTTATGCTCGATCCGTGATCCGTGTCTATACCGGAGGGCCGAACAGAAACCCGGGACCCCTCTGAACGGAGCATGCCGAAATCGAAACAATGAGTGTCTTTCGATCAGTGGCCCTTCTGTTGTGCGTTGACCTGTTGGCCAGCGCCACCTCGAGTCAAGCCACCTACGGAGTCGCGTACGCCGGAGGATCTCTGCCCTCGATCAAGACGGGGCAGTCATTGCGCCTGGTCATCGATGCCGATGCGATCCGATTGTTTGTCGGAAACGCCTACCGTGAGGGTGGTGATCCAGAACTGAATCTGAAGGCCTCAGCGATCACAGAGATCAGCTATGGCGAGGAGGCGAGGCACCGAGTCGGCGCCGCCGTGGCAACAGCCGTGGTGTCTTTGGGAATTGGCATCCTGGTCGCCGTCAGCAAGACCAAGAAACACTACATTGGCCTGACGTGGGCAGAAGGGGATGCCAAGGGGGGAATGGTCGTCCAAGCGGACAAGAATGAATTCCGTGGCATTCTGATGGCCCTGGAAGGGATCACCGGACGACGTGCGGTCGGCACCGATGATGAGGGCGCGCGACCGACCGCCCACTACTCGGATTGGGGCGCCCAACCGACGGCCGATCAGGTTCTGGCATCGATTCACGTGGATTCCACACCTTCAGACTCCGCGGTTGAAGTAGATGGCTACCCTGCCGGCAGGACTCCAGTCGATGTGAAGTTGGCGAAAGGCGAGTACACTCTGAAGGTTTCAAAGCCCGGCTTCAAGTTGTCGTCACAGAAAATCGTGGTTGAGCCCGGAAAGGCACAGGGCATCACCATCGCACTCGTCGAGGTCGCAAAGAAAACTGCAGGTGAGCAATGAACGCTTCCGAAGTCGCGTTACGAGAGCAGCAAGGGGCTGAGACATGAAGACAACCATCGTGATGGCCCTGGCGATGATGGCGATCGCTCTCCGCACGGTCGAGGCCCAATGCTACCAGTTTTCGAGCGGCGCAACGGCGAGTTTGACGGTCAATATTACTCACTTGCCGCCCCCGACGATGCCTCAGCCAGGAATCTATCAATATACGTCGAGTTCTGGTTTGGCTGGAGATATAAGCCTGACTGTCGGCCAGACAACGTATACTCCTGTGTCTTCAATACCCGTCTCGTTCGATATAACCGTCAGCTCCGACGCCACCCTCAATTTCTCGGTACTGGATCTTTCTGTCGGCTTTACGACGGCGAACCAAACGGTGGCGGCCGCATCCTTGTCGGTTGATTGGTCCGCGGCCCTGTTTCCAAACGGGACCTTGCCCGCCGCTCTTC
>DATJWB010000304.1:0-26753 GCA_035501495.1 Bryobacteraceae bacterium
GCGGCTCTCAGTAGTTTCATTCACTTACGGACGAAAAGCGTCGGAGTCCGACGGAATTACAGCATCAATTGACCGCCATTGACCTCCACCGTTTCGCCGATGACGTACGAAGCCGCATCCGAGACGAGAAATGCGATCACCATGGCACACTCCATCGACGTGCCAACCCGCCCGAGCGGAATTCCCTTCACGAAACCGGCGATCATTTCCGGCGTCGAGAATACCTCGTGGAATGGGGTGTCGATTACGCCCGGTGACACCGCATTGACGCGGACGCCGTGCGGAGCCATTTCCTTCGCCAGAGACTTGGTGAAGGCAATCAGGCCGGCCTTCGCGGTAGCGTAGAGCCCCGCTCCCGGTCCGCCGCCATTCCGCCCGGCAATCGAGACAATGTTCACGATTGCACCGCTCTTGCGGGCGATCATCTCCCGCGCTACCACCTGCGAGCAAACGATGGCGCTTTTCAGGTTCAAATTCATCACGTGATCGTACTCCTCGCCGGTCACGGCCAGGTTCGGGATGCGTTTGACGAGCGAACCGGCATTGTTCACCAGGATGTCGATGGGACCCAATTCGTTCGATGTACGCTCCACCATCGGCGGAATCGCTTCCGCCTGTCGCACATCGGCGCGAATGGAGATCGCCTTGCCCCCGGCCGCGCGAATGCACTCCAGCACTTGCGCCGCACCGGTTTCGTTGTGAAAGTAGCCGATGGCCACGCGCGCGCCCAAGTCGGCGAGGACCGATGCGGTAGCAGCCCCGATTCCAGAGGACGCACCTGTGACCAGGGCCGTTTTGCCCGTCAAATCCATGTAGTTTTGCATGTCAGAATTTATTATCGAACGACGCCGGTCAGGCGCTTTGGGCCTTTTTCTCCTCCCGGATCATGCTCCACAGCCAGTCGCCCGAGCGCTCCTGGTTCCACTGCGGCGTGGGCTCGAAATACCCGGTGCCGGGCGCCAGGTGCTTTTTCACCACGTCCTCGTTCAGCGTGACCCCGAGGCCAGGCTTATCCGGGACCTTGATCCATCCCTTGTTGATGACCGGCTTCTCAATGCCCTCCACGAGATCGCCCCACCACGGGACATCCAGCGAGTGATTCTCCATGGCCAGGAAGTTGGCCGTCGCCGCGGCGCAGTGCACGCCAGCCATGCAGCCGACCGGAGTGCCGGCATAGTGCATCGCCATCGGCACGCCCAGTTCCATGGCGGCTTCACCGATCTTGTGCGTTTCCAGAATCCCGCCGGAAGTGGAGATGTCGGGGTGAATCTTGCTCACGGCATGCTTCTCGCAGAGGTTGATGAAGCCTTCCTTCAGATAAATGTCCTCGCCGGTCAGAATCGGCGTCGGACTCTCGGCGGTGATGTGCTGCAGCATCTCGGTGTACTGCCAGGGAATCACGTCTTCCATCCAGGACAGGTTGAACTTTTCGTACGCCCGGCCGAGGCGAATGATGGAATTCACGCCGAGATGGCCGAGATGGTCCATGGAAAGCGGAATCTCCATGCCCACCGCCTCGCGCGCCGCCTGCACATATTCGGAGAGCAGTTCGATGCCTTTCTGGGTCACCTCGGTGGCGACGAACGGATGCGGAAGGGCTCTGCGCTCCCAGGCGGTGAGCTCCGACGGGCCGGTCACGGTGCCAGGAGTTCTCTGCACCAGGTTGATGCCCACGTCCATCTTCAGCCAGGTGATGCCCATCTCCTCTTTGCGAGCCTTCAGGCGCTGCGCGAAGACCTTGGGATCCGAGGATTCGTCGGTGTCGGCGTAGATCCGGACCCGCTCGCGGAACTTGCCGCCCAGCATCTGGTAGATCGGCACGTTGTACACTTTGCCGGCGATGTCCCAGAGCGCTTCCTCCACGGCGCAAACGCCGCCGCCCTGACGGCCATGGAATCCGAATTGCTTGACCTTCTGGAAGAGGTACGTAACGTTCAGCGGATTCTCGTTCAACAGCCGGCTTTTCAGAAACAGCGCGTAGGTAGCGCTGGCGCCGTCGCGAACTTCGCCGAGTCCGTAAACGCCCTGGTTGGTGTCGATGCGAATGATGGGACACGGGCTGGGGCCCGGCTTCACGACCGTGGCAACCCGCAGGTCTGTAACTTTGAGCGCCGACGGGCTCGAGTTGGTGTTCAGGTTGCGCGGGGCCGATTGTTCGGCCGCGGCTTCCCGGGACAGAAGCGCCCCGCCGGCTATCCCGGCGGACGCCTTGAACAGGTCCCGCCGCGCCAATTTGCGATTGCCTTGGAACATCGCTGTTTCTCCTTTGCCGCCGACGATTGCTTCCGGATACAGATGGAGCCGATCCGGAGCGCAAATCTGGTTGGCGATAATAGAATATCTTAATCTCGATCGCGGCGTGTTCGAACGGAGCCTCTCAGGAGGATTTCCGGACAATGGAAGCGGACGTGATCCGGTCGATGGTGGGAGTGCCGCACTGCTTCATCACCATCGTCAGCTCAGCGCGCAGAATCTCGACGACTCGCTCCACGCCCTCCTGTCCGAAAGCGGCGAGACCGTAGATGTAAGGGCGGCCGATGCCGACCGCGCGAGCGCCCGAGGCCAGCGCCTTGTAGATGTCGGTGCCCCGGCGGAAGCCTCCGTCTACCAGCACCGGTATCTGCCCGCCCACACCATCCACCACTTCGGGCAGGCTGTCTATAGTGGGGCGCAGGTCTTCGGTGGCGCGCCCGCCGTGATTCGAAACTACGATGGCGTCCACCCCGCGTTCGCGGCACAGCCTGGCATCCTCGCGCGTCTCGATGCCCTTGATCACGAGTTTCATCCGGGTCAGTTTCCTGAGGCGGTCCACGTAGTCCCAGGTGGCGAAGGCCGGGTTCACGCCGCGTTCGATTCCCGTGAACATGGGGCTGCTGCGAACGCCGCCCCGCGCGCTGGTGTGGCACGTTGTGCAATCGCGACTGTCGAGGCGCTTGAAGCGTTCACCGGTTTCGCCATTGCGGCCGCCCAACAGGTCTACCGTCCAAACCAGCACGGGACATCCGGCATCTTCCACGCGCTTCACGAGCTTTTCGGTGGCCGACCATGTGTTCGGCATGTAAAGTTGAAACCACGGCGGCGTGCCGCGCGCTTTGGCGATCTCTTCGACCGGGACCGAGGTCACGCTGGAGAGAATCTGCAGGCTCTTGGTGGACTGCGCCGCACGGGCAACCGCGAGTTCGCCATCGGGATGAAACGCTTTCTGGTAACCGACGGGGCAAAAGAACAGAGGGCTGTCCCAAACCGTGCCGAAGAGCTCGACTTTGAGGTCGGTCTTGGAGACATCTACCAGGCGGCGAGGGCGGAGTTGGATGCGCTTGAAGCCGGCGAAATTGGCTTCCAGCGTGGCGTTGTCGTCCACGCCGGTGGAAAGGTATCCCCAATGCGCGGGAGGCAGAGCCTGGTGTGCCGGCTCGGCGAAGTCCATCACGCTGAGAGCGTCTTTGGCGCTGGTGAGCGGCGGGAATTGCTGCCCCCGACTCAAAGGAGCGAGGCAAGGGCTGGCGGCCAGGAATCGGAGAAACTGGCGCCGGCTGTTGAGGGCGAAGCGGCCTGGGCGCATAGCGATACACGGTAGTATACGCCCAACCCAAGCGGCGGAGGGAACGGACTATGAGACGCGCGCCGCCTTTTCGGCGCCCACTCGTTCCCCGCAATCTTCTGCATTCGGACCAGCTCTCATGCGCGACAATGTCAGAATGCGCGCTTGGTTGATGGATTCGTTTAGCGGCGTCGAACAGATGCGGATCGGCGAAGTACCAGCTCCGCGGCCCGGTCCGGGCGAGGTCTTACTGAGAGTCAGATTCGCGGCTTTGAATCCCGCGGACGCATTTCTGGCGCAGGCGATGTACCCGGCCAAACCGCCGCTGCCGCACATCCTGGGACGCGATGGTGTTGGCCAGGTCATAGAGGTGGGGCCTGACGTAGAGCGGCCCCGGGTGGGCGAGACCGTCGGGGTCCTGCGTTGCGACGTGGGGGTGGAGAAGTGGGGCACGCTCGCCGAGCAGGTCGTGGTGAAGGCCAATTGCACGGCTCCGGTGCCCGACGGGTGGTCGCTGGAAGAGATGGCGGGCGCGCCCCTGGTGTTCCTGACGGCGTGGCAGGCGTTGACGCAGTGGAGCGATCCCCCCGCGCCTCCCGCGGCGAACTCGGTGCTGCTGATCACGGGCGCATCGGGCGGCGTGGGAGTGGCCTCCGTCCTGCTCGGCAAGTCCATGGGGCTGCGGGTTGTGGCGTTGTCGCGCAGCACGGGGAAGGGCGCCATCCTGCAGGATCTGGGAGCGGACTTCGTTTGCGACCCGGGCGCCGCCGACATGCGCAAGAAAGTCAGCGCGGCGATCGCTCCGCAGAAAGTGGATATCGCAATCGATAATGTCGGTGGGGCGCTCTTCAACCAGGTGATCGCTCTGCTCGGATTTGGTGGGCGGGTCAGCGTGGTCGGGCGGAGCGCCGGTCCGGTACCCGAGTTCAACACGGCCTCGCTTTTCTTCCGGCGGAATCGCATCGGTGGCGTGGCTGTGTCTGACTACACCCCCGAGGGCGCCAATGCTGCGTGGAACGAGATCGTCGCGCGGCTGAAGGCGATCGGAAAACGGCCGGTGGTGGATCGCGTTTTCGCGTTCGAGGACGTGAAGGCGGCGTTCGCGCGCCTGGCAGAAGGACCCATGGGGAAAGTGCTGGTGGGGCTGGGGTAGTATCATGAATGCAATGGAGGGTAGAGCATGAGCATCCCGATGCAGGGACGAATCCGCCAACTGATGGACCGCGTGAAGCGATTGCTGAAGCGCGATCCGGAGCCGCCCGAGGATCCTTACGCCCTGGTGGGAGCACCAAAGAAGCCCAGGCTGCCCCAAAGACGTGCATCCGCCGCCGCGCCTCTGGACTGAACCCTCCTCTTATGATTATTCGCGCCGCCGAAGTGTCCGAGGCGGAATCACTCGTTCAACTGATCAACGCCGCATTTCGCATCGAGGAGTTTTTTGTAGACGGCGATCGCATCCGGCTCGATCAGCTCCGCCCGATGTTTGCGGCGGGCGAGTTCCTGGTGGCCGACGGCGAAGGCGCTCCCGCGGGGTGTGTCTACGTGGAGCAACGCGGCGATCGGGCCTACTTCGGCCTGCTGTCGATCGATCCGGCCCGGCAGCGGACGGGCCTGGGCTCGCGGCTGGTGGATGCCGCCGAGCATTGGGCGCGCGGCCGGGGCTGCCGCTTCATGGACCTCCGTATCGTGAATCTTCGCGAAGAACTGCCGGGATTCTACCGGAGGCTGGGTTACGTCGAAGGCGCCACGGAAGCCTTCCCGGCCGGGACGCCCACCAAGTTGCCGTGCCACTTTGTGACGATGTGGAAGTTGCTGGACTGAGGACGCGCCGCTACACGTGGCGCAGCACTCCTGCCGACGTTTTTGGTCGCCCCGAACTCCTGTGCCCGCGACACTGTGCACGGCCGACAAGTGCCCCGATGAGCCGGGGCACGGCAGACACGAGTGTCCGCGCCACATCAGACGTTATGCCACGGCCATGGCACGGCGTGGCTCGAAGGTGTAGCCGAAACCGCGAACCGAGTGAATCAGAACCGGACTGGCCGGGTCGCGCTCGATTTTCTGGCGAAGGCGCAGGACGTAGACGTCAACGGCACGGTCCGTAATGGCGCGATCCTGGCCCCACACGGCGTTGAGCAGTTGCTCGCGGCTGAAGACTACGCCGGGGCGGCTCATCAGAAACTCCAGCAGGCGAAACTCGGTGGCGGTGAGCGCGAGCGGCGCTTCGTTCAAACGCACCTGGCGGCTGCTCGGATCGAGTTCCAGGCCGCCCGCTTCGAGAACTCGCGAAGGTGCCTGCGTCCAGACCGCACCGCGGAACTGCACCTTGATCCGCGCAATCAGCTCGCGCACCGAAAAGGGCTTCACCACGTAATCATTGGCGCCGATTTCGAGCCCCACAATGCGATCGGTCTCGGAGGCGCGCGCGGTCAGGAAAATCACCGGCGTCGAAGCCAGGTCCGGGTCCTTGCGGATGCCTTTGCAGAGGTCCAGTCCATCCGAATCGGGCAGCATGATGTCGAGCAGAATCAGGTCGGGCCGCACCTGGCGGCAAAGGTCCAGCGCCCCCCGGCCCGTCTGCAATCCCGTCAGCGAAAAGCCTTCCTTTTCGAGGTTGTACTTCAATAACGAAAAGAGGTCGCCATCATCTTCGATTAAAAGGATCTTCTTCATGAATACTGAATACTCCGTCAGGTCTAAAACGTCCTCGGGTACGTTCCTACGTTACCAGCGGCCTTGTTACACATCGGTTAAGAGGCGGTGAATTCGGAGTTAAGCTGCTCCTGTCCGAGTGGCGATTCGTCCACTGGCAAGCTAAAGAAAAAAGTCGAGCCTTCGTTGAGGCGGCTCTCCACCCGAATCGATCCGCCATGCGCCGCGACCAGGTGCTTGACGATCGAGAGGCCCAGGCCGGTGCCGCCCAGTTCGCGGGAACGAGCCTTGTCGACGCGATAGAAGCGCTCGAAGAGGCGAGGCAGTTCCTCAGGGGGAATTCCGATCCCGGTATCGCGCACGTACAACTCGACCCATTGTCCCTGCGGGTGGGCGCCCATGGTGATGCGGCCGCCGCCGGGCGTGTATTTGATGGCGTTGTCGAGCAGGTTGCTCAGGATTTGAGATACGGCCTCCCGGTCGCACCAGGATTCGCAACTGACCGATGAAAGCTCCAGATCGAGGCGAATATTGCGCTTCCCGGCGATTGGTTTCATCAGTTCCAGGGCGTCTGTCAAGAGGCCGTTCACGAGGTTCGGCTCGAATTCGAACTTCTGGCGCTTCTGCTCAATGCGCGAGAGCGTCAGCAGGTCTTCGGTGATCCGCGCCAGGCGCTCGGTGTTGTGACGGATGATCTTCAGGAAGCGGAGATTGTGGGAGGGGTCGTTGAGCGCGCCATCGAGCAGCGTCTCGGTGTAACCCTGGATGGATGCCAGGGGCGTCCGCAATTCGTGCGACACGTTGATGACGAAGTCCTTGCGAACCCGTTCCACGCGCTCCAACGTCTCGTGCTCGCGCTGGAGCTGGTCTACGGTCCTCTGGAAATTCGCGGCGGTTTCGTTAAGGGCGGCTGCGATCTTGGCGAATTCGCTGCTGCCGGTCTCTGGCAGGCGTGCCTGGAAATTCCCGTGGGCCAATTCGCCGGCATGCGACACGATACGGGCCAACCGCTCCGACATCCATCGCGCGAACAGGGCGGCCACCACGATGGCCGGCAGAAACGCCAGTGCGGTACTCAGCAGGATGCGGGCGCGCACTTGATTTACCTGGCGGTCCACCTCGGAGAGCGGCATGGCCATCCGCACCGCCCCGCCCGGGATGGGCACCGCGACATACAGAAACCGGATTCCCAGGGACGCGCTTTGCCGCTCACTCCAGCCGACTTCGCCGCGAAACGCCTGGATGAGCTCGGGGCGGTTGCCGTGGTTTTCCATGCGCCCGGCATCGGCTTCCGAATCCGCCAGCACGGTTCCGTCGGAGCGCACCACGGTCAGCCGGCTTCCCGCGGCCTGCGCGAAGGTCCGCGCCTGCTCCGGTGTCAGCCGGGTGGGATCCGACAGCGCCGCCATGCGCGCCTTATCGGCCAGTTGCCGGACCAGATTCTGCACGTACGACGCGTCGGCCACCTGGCTGGCGAAGTAATCCACGGCCAGCAACGCCACCAGGAGCAGGCAGAATATGCCTGCGATCAGCTTGAGAAAAATCTTGCCGGTCAAGGTCAAGACGACTCCTCAAAACGATACCCGAAGCCGCGCACGGTAGTCAGGTAATGGGGATTTTCCGGCTGGGCCTCGATCTGCTCGCGCAACCGCCGCACGTGGACATCCACGGTCCGCGGCGTCACGAATCGCTGCTCGCCCCACACGAATTCGAGAAGCTGGTCGCGGCTGAACGCGCGGCCCGGATGGGTCAGAAAGAACTCGAGCAGATTGAACTCCGTGGAGGTAAGCTCCAACTCGCGGCCAGAGAGGTAGACTTTGCGAGCGGTCCGGTCCAGGCGGAAGGGACCGATCTCGATGGGCGGCGGCTCGGCATCGAGTTCCTCCCGCCGCAGGTGTGCTTTCACTCGCGCAATCAGCTCCCGCGGGCTGAACGGCTTGGTCATATAGTCGTCCCCGCCGATTTCCAGGCCGAGCACACGATCCACTTCGTCCGACCGAGCAGTCAGGAACAGCACTGGAATCCGGCCCAGGACGGTGGAACGGCGAATCTGGCGGCACAATTCGAAACCGTCCACCTCGGGAAGCATAACGTCGAGGACGATCAAATCCGGCCGGGCGGTTTCGAGAGCCTTAAAGGTGCCGGCGGAGCCGCTCAGAATCTGGGTCTGGTAGCCCTGGCGGCTGAGGTTGTACTCGATCAGCGAGGCGAGTTCCGCCTCGTCTTCCACAATCGCGATTCGCTTAGGCATTCCGGAGAGATGCTGCGTCCCTGCCAGACTATTGTAACTTTCCTAATATGACGCTTTGGTTACAGGCGGCCGGTCCCGGCTGCTGAGCACCCGCTGCCACAGTTCGGAGGAGAGGCGCCGGTCGATGGCTTCCAGATTGACCACGTGTACGGGCGCGGACGCCTGGAGGAGGCCCGTCAGGCCGTCCGCCTCGGCCAGCACCACATAATCGACGGAGCGCAAAGCTGCCACCAGCTCCGCACGCGCCCTTTGCGGAAGCAGTTTACCGGCGCCCGGCAGGACCAGCACCAGCAACCGTGAGACGCCCGGGAGACGGCGGGCTGCTTCGATCTCATGCACGTGCGCCGCGCGAAGCCCGTCGAAGGTTCCAATCACTACGGCCAGCGGACCTTTTGCCCGCGAATGAGCCTCGGCACCGGTCAGGATCTTGCTTCTTGTGTCCACGCTGGTGTGGATTCCTCCCAAAGCTCCTGCGCGACGGAGGCCACCCGGTCAGCGGTTACGCGTGTCATGCAGCGATGATCGATGGGACATTCGCGGAGCAGGCACGGACTGCATTCGGCATGCTCCCGGACGACGCGCGCCAGGGGGCCCGTCGGCCCGGTAGTGGTGTCGTCGGTGGCGCCGAACACCGCCACCGTCGGGACTCCCAGCGCGGAGGCCACGTGCATCGCTCCGGAGTCGTTGGTGAGGAAGAGACGGCAGACCGCGGCAAGGTCGATGAACTCCCGCAGCGTGGTTTCGCCCGACAGGTTGCGCGCATCCATTCCCGACCGAAGAAGCGCGTCGGTGACCTCGTCGCCCAACGGACGCTCCGATCGTGATCCGAAGACCAGTACGCACGGAGATGCCGGACGGAATCGCCGCGCGACTTCGGCGAATCGCTCGGGCAGCCACCGCTTCGCGTTGCCGTAAGCAGCGCCGGGACTGATGCCCATCGCGGGCCCCATGATTCCGCGGGCGGACAGATGCGCGGCGCCAGATGCGCGCGCGGCATCGATTCCGCCGAGGCGGATGGCGTCGGTCTTGGGGAAGCGCTCGATCATCCCCGCGCGCCGCAGAAGCTCGAGGTAGTAAAAGCGCTCATGGCGAGGGATCTCGCCCGGTTCCGGAACGGGAATTCGCCGGGTGAGCAGAAGCCCGCGCGCGTCGCGGTTGTAACCGATGCGTTCGGGGATGGCCGCCATCCAGGCCATCAACGCCGCGTCGAAGGCATTCTGCAGCAGGATCGCGCCATCGAAGCGTTGCGCCCGCAGGCCCGCGGCGAATTCGCGTTTGGCGCGAATGCCGCGTTGTGCGGTGTAGGGAATAACCCGGTCGATGGCGGCTTCCCGCGAATAGAGGTCGGCTACCCAGGGACGCGCCACCACGGCGATGTGCGCGTGGGGAAATACCATGCGGATCGCACGGATCGCCGGCAGCGACATGACGGCGTCGCCCAGCCAGTTGGTGGCGCGCACCAATACCTTCGACATCGAAGAGGGGTTGAAGGCCACTGCTCTCAGGATAGCAGCGCGACAAGAGGAGAACTTGCTAGGGAGCGTATTTGAAACACACCCCTACCAGCCGTGTCCCGGCTCAGGAGGGTTTCGAGGTTGTGTCTACGCCGAATACCCCAGGATGTAGGTGTGCAGGTGATCGATCGTCGCCGCCTGCGCCGCGATCGTCGCGCGCACCAGGTCGCCGATCGATACGATCCCCACCACCGTATCCCGATCCACTACCGGAAGGTGCCGGATCCGGCTCTCGGTTACGATTTTCATGCACTGGTCCAAGTTGTGCTCCGGCGTAACCGTGACCAGGCCGCTGGTCATGATATCGCGCACCAGCGTATCCTTGGAAGATCTGCCTTCCAGGATCACCTTGCGGGCATAATCGCGCTCCGAGATGATCCCGTCCAGTCTCGGGCCCGACATGACCAACAGAGCCCCGATCCCCTTGTTCGCCATTAGGGCGATTGCATCATAAACAGTTGCGTCCGGTCCGATGGACCAGACCACGCTACCCTTGCGTTCTAGAATGGAAGCCATGGTTTCCGACATGGAATTCCCCCCCTCTTTACGGTGATGGAGTATTAGCAATTGTATCGCCGAAACTCCAGACTCGCGTGATGGAAACGTGAAGGATGCCACCCCGGCCCATCCTCCTTCACGGCTAAAACCAACTACTCCGTTTCAACCTCAGACCTGAACCGCCGGTCACCGCCCTACTTTACCAAGGCAGCCGACCGGGAAGCGAAATCCAGCACCCATCCCGGGAAGATCCCGAGGAACAACGTGGCTGCCGCGGGAATCATCAAGGCAGTCCCCAAGCCCAGCGGCAGCGGCTCCGCTTCGATGCTCGCCTTGCTGGGCTCGTGCATGTACATCATCACCAGGACTCGCAAATAATAAAACGCCGCTACCGCGCTGGTGAGCAGGCCAAAGACGGCGAGCCAGACGAGCTTGGATTCGAGCGCGGCTTTGAAGATGTAGAATTTGCCGAAGAACCCGCCGGTCAGGGGCACACCGATCAGCGAGAGCATGAAGATAGTCAGCATGGCCGCGGTCAGGGGCTGTTTCTGGCCGAGGCCGGCGAAATCGTCCAGAGTCTGATAGCGCTCGCCCTTCCCGGAGAGGTGGGCCACCACCGCAAAAGCCCCGACATTCATGAAGGCATAAGCCGCCAGGTAGAACATGGCCGCCGAGGTGCCGGTGTCGGACCGGGCGGTTAGCGCCACCATGATATAGCCGGCATTCGCGATCGAGCTATACGCCAACATGCGTTTGACGTTGGATTGCAGCAGCGCGGCGAAATTCCCGATCGTCATGGAAAGCAGCGCCGAGACTCCAAACACCAGCGGCTGCCAGGGCGCGGAGATCGGCTCGAAGGCGGTCGTGAAGATGCGAAGGAAAATGGCGAAGGCAGCGGCTTTGGGTCCGGCGGAGAGGAAAGCGGCCACCGGCGTTGGCGCTCCCTGGTATACATCCGGCGCCCACATCTGGAAGGGCGAAGCCGAAACCTTGAAACCCAGCCCCACGAACATCAAGGCGGCCGCGAGCCCGATCAACACCGGCGAGGGTGCTTCGGTAATGATGAACTGCCGCACCTCGGTGAGATTGATGTGCCCGGTGGCTCCGTAGGTGAGGGCCACGCCGTAGAGGAAAAAAGCCGTGGCGAATGAACCTAGCAGGAAATACTTCAACGCCGCTTCGTTGGCCCGTTTGTCGTCGCGCAGGTATCCCGCCATGACGTAGCTGGCAATCGAGGAGATCTCCAGGCCGATAAAAATCATGAGCAGGTCGTTCGATGCGGCCATCAGGCTCTGGCCGGTAATCGAGAACAACAGCAACGCGTGGTATTCGCCGGTCTCGGCGTCTTCGCGATCCAGAAAGCGGTACGACGAGAGCACCGTAAGAATGCCCACCACCATTACCAGGACCCGGAAAAACGTGGCGAACCCGTCCACGATCAGCATGTCGCTGAAGGAACTGCCCGGCTGGCCATATGCATAAATCGCGGCCCCCAACGCCGCAACCAGCGCCAAGAGGCTGATGTGGCCGAAAGCGTGGGAAGACCGCCGATGCAGGACCGGGTCGAGGACCATCAGCAGCGTTCCCACAACCGTGAGGATGATCTCGGGAGAGAACCGGATCAGATCAACGGACGTGACCGCGAAATTAGCGGGCATTGGATGCCTCCAGGGACCCGGCGCGGTGCGGGACCTGAACGCGCTCGGGTACATTGATCCCGCTCTGTTCCAAAACGCGCGCGGTGACCTTTTCCACCGGCGGCAGAAAACTCTGCGAATACACTCCCATCCAGACCATCATGACGATCAAGGGAATCACCAGCGCCCATTCCCGCGCGTTGAGGTCGGGGATGTGCTCCCGTACTTCATGGCCAGCCTCGCCATAGAATACCCGCTGATACATCCAGAGCATATAGCAGGCCGAGAGAATCACGCCGATGGAAGCGTAGATCGTCCACTGGTAGTGCTCCCGGGCGGTGCCCTGAAGGACCAGAAACTCGCCTACGAAATTGTTCAAGGTCGGCAGCCCGATGCTGGCAAGCGTGGTGACCAGGAACATCGTGGAGAGCCAGGGGGCGACTGTCGCCACACCGCCGAAATCGGCGATGGCGAGCGAATGGCGCCGCTCGTAAAGCAGGCCCACGAAGGCGAACAGCGCGCCAGTGGATATGCCGTGATTGAGCATCTGGTAGACCGCGCCATCCAGCCCATTCTGGCTGAACGAGACGATCCCCAGCACGACAAAGCCGAGGTGGCTTACCGACGAATAGGCCACCAGCTTTTTCATGTTGGGTTGGACCATCGCCACCAACGCGCCGTAGAGAATCCCGATAATCGCGAGCGTGGCGATCCAGGGAGCGCATTCGTGCGCGGCCCTGGGGAACAGCGGCAGGCAAAAGTGCAGAATTCCGTAGGTGCCCATCTTCAGCATGACCGAGGCCAGCATGATGGAACCCGCGGTGGGCGCTTCCACGTGGGCGTCAGGCAGCCAGGTGTGCACGGGAAAGAGCGGGACCTTGATGGCAAACGCCACGAAGAACGCCAGAAACAGGAGGGTCTGCTCGGCCGGGCTGAACGCCAGAACGCCGCGGGAAATCTTATCCAGGATCTGCTGGTAGTTGAACGTGCCGGCCTGATTGTAGAGCGTGATGATGGCCACCAGCATGAGCATCGAGCCGGTCATTGTATAGATGAAGAACTTCACGGCGGCGTAAATGCGGCGCTCGTGGCCCCAAATGCCGACCAGGAAATACATCGGCACCAGGGAGACTTCCCAGAAGACGAAGAACAGAAACAAATCCTGAGCCAGGAAGACCCCGATCAGGCCGAATTCCAGGAGGAGCAGGAAGGCATAGAACTCCTTCACCCGTTCCTGGATCGAGCGCCAGGAGACCAGCACGCAGATGGGGGTGAGAAATGCGGAGAGGACCACCAACCACAGGCTGACGCCGTTCACCGATATGGCGAAGTGGATGTCGGGCGACGAAATCCAGGGCACGTCGATGTTCAACTGCTCGCCGCCCTGAGTGCGATCGAACATCGCCACCAGTTGGAGCGAATTCAGGAACGTCAGCAGGGACATGGCCAACGCCAATCCACGGCTGTTCTGCGGGCGGCTGCGGGGGACGCACAGAGCGGCCAGGAACCCGATGAGCGGGCCCGCCAGCAGTCCCAGCAGGATCAACTTCATCGCGTGCCTCCCGCGGTCGCGATGCCCGCGACGACCGCGATCACAGCCAGAGAGCCCAACAACACCCATGTGGCGTAGCTGCGGATGTTGCCCGATTGAACCAGCCGCAACACACTGCCCAGATTCCGCGCCCGCGTTCCGGCGCCATTCACCATGCCGTCGATGAGCGCCGCGTCCATGCCCTTCCAAAGCACGACTCGCGATCCGTTGACCACCGGCTTCACGACCGCGGCATCGTAGATCTCGTCCACGAAGTATTTGTTGTAGACCAGGGTGTAGAGGCCCTTGACGCTGCCGGCAAAGGAGTCTGCCATGCCCGGCCTGGCCCAGTACATCCACGCGGCCAGCGCGATGCCGATCAGGCCGGCGGAACTGGCGACCAGCGTGAGCGTGAAGTTTTCGGGCTCCTCAGCCACCGGGAAGAAGGTGCTTAGAAACTCGGGTACCTTGATGAAACCGCCGAAAATCGAGAGAATCGCCAGGATCACCAGTGGGATCATCATCACCGGCGGCGATTCGTGCGGATGATGGTGGCCGCGGTACTCTCCGAAGAAGGTCATGAAGAACGCACGGAAGACGTAAAAGGCGGTCATGGCGGCGGTGAAGGTGCCCAGCCAGAACATCCACGGGGCGTGATGGTACGCCGCGCCCAGAATGGCCTCCTTACTGAACCAACCGGAAGTAAGCGGAACACCCGCAATCGCCACCGATGCACACAGGATGGTGTAGCAGGTCCATGGGATCTTGGTGCGCAATCCTCCCATGTTCCGCATGTCCTGCTCGCCCGAGCACGCGTGAATCACGCTGCCCGCTCCCAGGAAGAGCAGCGCTTTGAAGAACGCGTGCGTCATCAGGTGGTAGATGCCGGCCGAAAATGCGCCGCAGCCGACGCCCACGAACATGTACCCGAGCTGTGAGACGGTGGAGTAGGCGAAGACTTTCTTGATATCGTTCTGCGCCAGCCCGATGGTGGCGGCGAAGAAGGCGGTTGCGATTCCGATGATGGCGATGGCGTCCATGGCCATGGGAGCGTGGGTGTAGATCGGAAACGACCGGGCGCACATGTAGACGCCCGCCGTCACCATGGTAGCCGCGTGGATGAGCGCCGAGACCGGGGTGGGGCCGGCCATCGCGTCGGGGAGCCAGACGTAAAGCGGAATCTGCGCCGACTTGCCGCACGCGCCCACAAGCAGCAGCAGCCCGATCAGTGTGAGATCCTGCTCCGCCGCTCCAGGCGCTTTGGAGAAGACCGCGGCGAAATCCAAGGAGCCGAAGTTGCGCACGATCCAGAAGACCGCGAGGGAAAAGCCGAAATCGCCGATGCGGTTGACGATGAATGCCTTGTTGCCGGCAGTTGTGGCGAACTGCTTATCGAGGTAGAAGCCGATCAGGAGGTAGCTGCACAGACCCACGCCTTCCCACCCCACGAACAGGACCAGGTAGTTGGCGCCCAGCACCAGCACCAGCATGAAGAACATGAAGAGATTGAGGTAGGCGAAGAAGCGGTAATAGCCGCCTTCGTGAGCCATGTAACCGATGGCGTAGATGTGAATCAGGGAGCCAATGCCCGTGACCACCAGCAGCATGACGGCGGTGAGGCGATCTACCGCGAAATCGCATCCGATGGTGAGAGAGCCGCTCTGGATCCAGGTGAAGTACTCCTCTTTGTGGACGGTGCTGAGGTCGAGGCCGATCAGGGTCTTGACCACCCAGGCAAACGAGAGAATCACGCTGCCGATGGCTACGGCATTAACGAGGCCCTTGGAAAAGCGGCGTCCCAGGATGCCATTGATCAGGAATCCCGCCAGCGGAAGTAACGGTATGAGCCAGAGTTGCATGGATGCGCCAGGTTCCAAACTCAATTCTTCATCGAATCGATTTCGTCGATATTCAACGTTGCCCGGTTCTTGAAAACCGTCAGGATGATCGCCAGCCCGACTGCCGCTTCGGCCGCCGCCACTACCATCACGAAGAACGCCATCAGGTGCCCGTCTACCTTCTGCAGCTTGTAGGAAAAGGTGATGAAGCTCAAGTTCACGGCATTCAGCATCAGCTCGATGGACATGAACACCGTGATGATATTCCGCCGGAACAGAAAGCCGGCCACGCCCAGCGCGAACAGGATCGCGCTCAGCATCAGGAACCACGATATGGGAATCCCGGACATCTCACTCCATCTCCTTTCGCGCCAGAACTATCGCGCCCACAATCGCGATCAGGATGAGGATCGAGGTCACCTCGAAGGGCAGCAGGTACCTGGTGAACAGCGCCATGCCGACCTCGCGCGCCGATCCGCCCGCCTGCAGGGGCGCGGCGTTCGCCGCGGCGCTTTGGAATCCGCCGAATACCACCGAAGTGCCGGCCGGGAACCATCCCTGCAGATACCAGCACATAACCAGCAGCAGTCCGGCCAGCAGCGGCAATCCCAGAAACAGCGCCATGGTGGACTGTCCCTTCTTGACCTCCGCTCCGGCGTTCAACAGCATGATCACGAAAATAAACAGCACCATGATGGCGCCGGCATAAACGATTACCTGCGCGGCGGCGATGAACTCCGCGCCCAAGAGCAGGTAAAGGATCGCCAGCGAGCCCATCACCCCGACCAGCGAGATGGCACTCGAGATCGGGTGCGTTTGCACCACCACGTTGATCGCGGCGACGACCGCGATAACCGCGAAGATCAGAAAAAGAATGACATCCATTCTAGATGGCCATCACGAAACCAGGGCGACCACAAAACTGGTCACCAGCAGATTGAGAACTGCGACCGGGAACAGAAATTTCCAGGTGAACCCCATCAGTTGGTCGTAGCGGAAACGCGGCAGCGTGCCGCGAATCCACATAAACGTGAACAGAATGCCCCCCGTCTTGGCGCAAAACCAGAACAGCGGGACGAGCCACGATTGCACCATGGGCAGCAGGAAGATCACGGCGATCAACAGGAACACCACGCCGAAAACCGGAAACGTCTTCCGGTCGCGGCTGCGCGCGGCATTCGCTGCGTGGTACAGGGCGATCACGCCGGCCAACGCAAAGATCACCGCCGGCACCAGGCTCGAGCCGTACTCCGCCGGCCACGGCGCTACCCATCCGCCCAGAAACAGCAGCGTCGCCATGCAGCTCACCGTGATCATGTTGGCGTACTCGGCCATGAAGAACGACGCGAACTTCATGCTGCTGTATTCGGTGTGAAAACCGGCTACCAGCTCGTTTTCGGCCTCCGGCAGATCGAACGGCACGCGGTTGGTCTCCGCAAACGCCGCAATCAGAAACACGATGAAGCTGACAATCTGTCCGCCGTGGATGATGTTCCAGTTCCAGATGCCGCCCGACTGCTTTTCCACCAGCTCGCGCAGGCTCAAGGTGTTGGTGATGAGCAGCGGCGCCGCGATGGTGAGCGAAAGCGGGAGCTCGTAGCTGATCATCTGGGCCGAGCTGCGGAGACCGCCCAGGAGGGCGTACTTGTTGTTCGACGACCATCCCGCCAGCGCGATGCCATAGACACCCATGGACGAGACGGCCAGCACGAACAGCACGCCCATGTTCAGGTCCGTTAGCTGCATCCAGGTCTTGTGGCCGGCGACCTCGATGGTGGGTCCGAACGGAATCACCGAAATGGAAAGCAGCGCCATGGTGATCGCCAGGAACGGCGCCGCCAGGTAGAGCGGCTTGTTCACGTAGGGCGGCACCAGGTCTTCCTTGGTGATGAGTTTGATGACATCCGCCAGCGGCTGCAGAAGGCCGTGCGGACCGACGCGATAAGGCCCCGGACGAACCTGGATGTGGGCGATTACTTTACGCTCGACCCATTGCAGGTAAGCCAGGGTAGTCATCAGCACCGCGAAGACTACCAAAACCTTGATCAGGCTGATGACTATGAATTCGTCCATTTAGCGGCTCGCGCGGCTTTCCAGCACCGAGTTGAGAACCTTAGAATAGCGCCCCAGCGTCCCGGACGCGAACAAACCGTTGTGGGCCGAACGGGCGGCCGGCCTGCCCTGCGTTGGAATGCGGCCGTTCACCGGCATGGTCTGCGCGGCGCCGCCGGTCGAAATCACCGGCAGCGGAATGTCGTAGCCGCGGACCTTCTTGCGAATCTCGTCGAAGACCGCATCCGGAGTCCAGGGCCCCACCGCCGCCGCCACACCCATTTCACGGGCGATGAATCCCATGATTTCGAGGTCCGGCTTCGCCCCCATCGTGTTCACGGCGCGCTTCATGCGCTGCACTTCCCCGGTGGTGTTCGTAATGGTCCCGTTTTTTTCGTAAGCGCAAGCCGCGGGCAGGACGACATCGGCCAACTTCGCCGACTCCGTGAGGAACATGTCCTGCACCACCAGGAACCCGCACTTCTTTTGCGCAGAGCCCGCTTTAAACGGATTCCCGCCCACAATCCACAGCACGCCGAGATCGGCCGCAATCATTTCCGCGGCATGCATGCCGGGCTGATCCGTGGGCTTGTAGCCAGGCAGCAGTTCGGGCGTCAACCCCATATCCACCGCCCCGCGGGAATTCGAATAATCCACCAGACCGATGTATTTCACGGGGATGCCCAGCGACTCGCCGAACTCCACCAACTTGCGGACGTCATCACCCTGGAACGAATCGTCAAACAGGACCACCAGTTCCGATTCCGCCTTCAGCTGATCGCGCAAAGATTCGAATGCGGCGAAATAGTCCGCCGGGACCGCCGTCGCGGCGTGCGGATGCACGAAGGTGGACGGGTTCCCGGCCGCGAGATCCGCTCCGCTGACTCGCGAGAACCGCGGCTCGCTCGAAGCCCCTGTGCCGCCGACCCGCACGCTCGCCACCGAGTACTTGTCCTCGCGCACCGGGCCGGGCGTAACCGCGTAGACATGCGCCTGGTGATGGCGGTAGTTGGCACGGATCTGGAAGGAAAGCAGCGGATGCTCCAGCGCGAGGTCCGAGCCGGCTACCAGAATCGCCTTCCGCTCGTAAAGATCCGCCACCGTGGCCAGCTTGCCGGTCTTGCCGCTCAGAGCGTCCAGCAGGGACACCACGTCACCCGTTTGATGATGATCGATGTGGTTCGTTCGCAGCACTTCGCGAGCGAACTTCTGCAGGTAGAAATCCTCTTCGTTGGTGGTGTGATTCGACCCGATGACGCCAAAAGTGCCGCCATCGGCCAGGACCTGGTTGAACTTCTTCGCGACCGTGTCGAGGGCCTGCGACCAGGAGACCTCTTCCAGCTTGCCATTCACCCGCACCAAGGGGGACTGCAGCCGTTCCGCGTGGTCGTAGAAATCGAATGCGTAGCGGCCTTTGATGCACAGGAATTCGCCATTGATGCCGGAGCGATCGCGATTGTTGCCGCGGATGATGCGGTCGTTGCGCGTGCCGAGCGTGGTCTTGCAGCCGTCGGCGCAGTGCGTGCAGATGGTGCCCACGTGGGTCATTTCCCACGGCCGCGTCTGGTAACGGTAGATGCCGCTGGTCAGCGCTCCCACGGGGCAGATGTCGATGCAGGCTCCGCACTCGTCGCATTCCAGGTGGTCGCCGTGGTTCGGACCGATCTCTGATACGACGCCGCGGTAGATGACGCCCAAGGCTCCCACGCCGAGGCCTTCGTTGCAGATGCGCACGCAGCGGAAGCAGAGGATGCAGCGCGGAGCATCGAAAAACACGACCGGAGAGAACTGTTTTTCGGGGGTGTGCACCTTCTCTTCGGTGTAACGGCTTTCGCCGGCGCCGTAGCGGAACACCATGTCCTGCAGTTCGCATTCGCCGCCTTTGTCGCACACCGGGCAATCCAGGGGGTGGTTGGTGAGCAGCAGTTCGAGCATGGCTTTGCGCGTGTCCCGTACGGCCGGGGTATCGGTGCGCACCACCATGCCTTCGGCCACGGGTAGCGTGCACGCGGCCATCTGCTTCGGCATCTTCTCCACGTCCACGAGGCACATGCGGCACGCCGCCTGCAGCGATAGGCCCTCGTAGTAGCAGAACGCCGGGATCTCGATGCCCATTCCCTTGACGACATCAATCAGCAAAGTGCCCGGCCGGGCTTCCACCTGCCGTCCATCGATTGTGAGTTTTACCAGGTCAGCCATGTCGCATTCACGGAATTATATACCAACGTCTCCGGCCTTCGGGTGCCTCCGGAAAGCGCCGAGACGAGTCTCGGCGGCAGCCAGGAGTGCCTGCGCCACATCATGCCGTCACCGCGTGGGTGGCATGCTCATAGGGGCACGGCTTCCCGTTCAGATGGTCTTCAAACTCGTGCCGGAATTTCTCCACGATGGAGATGGTAGGCATGGCGGCCGCGTCGCCAAGCGGACAGAAGGTGTGCCCCAGGATGTTCTTCGAGATGTCCCCGATCATGTTGATGTCGGTCCGCGTTCCCTGGCCATCGTGAAAACGCTGCAGGATCTTGCGGAGCCACGTGGTGCCCTCGCGGCACGGAATGCACCAGCCGCAGCTTTCGTGCGCGTAAAAGCGAATGATCCGCAGGGCGGCCTTCACCATGCAGGTGTCCTCGTCCATGATGATCACCCCGCCCGATCCCAGCATCGTCTTGCGCTGCGCCATGGAGTCGAAGTCCATGGTGGCGCCTTCGCACTCCTCCGCCGTCAGCACGGGGCACGACGATCCGCCCGGGATCATGGCCTTCAGCTTCTTCCCCTTCCGGATGCCGCCTCCCACTTCCTCGATCATGGTTTTGACCGGGAAGCCCAGCCGCAATTCGTACACTCCGGGCTTGTTGACATGGCCGGTAAGACAGGTCAGCTTCGTGCCCCCCGCCTTGGGCACGCCAAGGTCGGCAAACGCTTTGCCGCCGTTGAGAATAATGGGCGGCACGGAGCAGAACGTTTCGACGTTATTCAGAATGGTGGGACACTGAAAGGCGCCGGATACCGCCGGGAAGGGCGGCCGGATCCTCGGAATGCCGCGCTTGCCCTCCAGCGATTCCAACAGCGCCGACTCCTCGCCGCACTCGTAGGCGCCCGCTCCGGTGTGTGTATAGAGGTCGAAGTCGAACCCGGTGCCCTGAATGTTCCTGCCCAGCCATCCTTTGTCGTACGCCTCGGCGATCGCCTTGTCCATGATGTCGATGAGGTAGCGATACTCGCCGCGAATGTAGACGTAGCCCTTGTGGGCGTCCACTGCCAATCCGCCGATGAGGCAGCCTTCGATCAACTGGTGGGGGTCGTTCTCGATCAGGACGCGATCCTTGCAGGTGCCGGGCTCGCTTTCGTCGCCGTTCACGACGATGTACTTCGGCTTGGGCGAGGTCCGCGGCACAAAGCCCCATTTCATCCCCGTGGGAAAGCCCGCGCCGCCGCGCCCGCGCAGATTCGAAATCTTCACCTCTTCGATGATCTGTTCCTGCGTCATCTTGACGGCCTTCAGGAATGCCTGGTAGCCGTCGACGGAGAGATACGTATCGATGGAGGCCGAGTTGGGCAGGCCGAAGCGGCGCGACAGCACCTTGGTTTCGAGCGGGCTCGGTTCGTTGTAGAGCATGGGCTACGCTTTCTTCTTCAGTCCGTCCAGGATCTCATCCAACTTCCCGGGGGTCACGAAATGATGGAAATCGTAATTCACCTGAACCGCCGGCGCCCAGGAGCACGCTCCCATGCATTCCACTTCTTCGAGCGAAATCAGGCCGTCGGCGGTCGCTTCCTTGTGGCCGATGCCAAGCTTCTTGCAGGCGTGCTCCCAGAGCTTGTCGCCATCCCAGAGCAGACAACTGATATTGGTGCAGACCTGCACGTGATACTTCCCCAGCGGCTTCTTGTGCAGCATGGAGTAGTAGGAGAGCACCTCGTTCACCTGCAGAGGCGTGACGCCGACGCGTTTGGCCACCTCCTCAATGAACTCGTCGGAAAGGTGGCCGAGCTCATCCTGGCCATAGAGCAGCATGGGGATCATTGCCGAGCGCTGCCGTCCTGGAGGGTAGCTCTTCAGGAACTTGTCGAACCTGGCTTCCAGTTGTGGAGAAAAAGTCATGGGCGGTTAATGCTTTTCCAAATCATCAAGCCGTTCTTCGTGGCGAAGGGCGATGCGCTCGAGGCTTTTGATCGAATCCAGAGTGATCTCGAAGTTCCGCGTGATCTGGTCAACGCGCTTCTCATTGGCATGCGGCATGCCGCTGAGAACCTCGACAGACTGAGCAAGGGCTTCAAGGCGTTCGTCGATGGTCATCGGTCGGTGTCTCCCAGAACAAAATCCATGCTGCCGATTGACGCAATAACGTCGGCGATCAGAATCCCCTCCACCATCTTGGAGGTCGCCTGCAGATTTCCGAAGCTCGGCGTGCGCATGTGCACGCGGTACGGGCTGGTGGTGCCGTCGCTGACCACGTAAAATCCCAACTCGCCGCGAGGCGATTCGATCACCTGGTAGACCTCGCCTTCCGGGACGCGGAAACCCTCCGTCACGATCTTGAAATGATAGATCAGGGCCTCCATCTGCGTCTTCATTTTTTCGCGATCGGGCAATACGACGTGCGGATCGTCCGCTTTCCAGGGTCCGGACGGCATGCCCGCGAGTGCCTGCTGCACGATCTTCGTGCTTTGCCGCATCTCTTCGACGCGCACCTGGTAACGGGCGAAGACGTCATTTTCCGTGCGGGTCGGCACCTCGAAATCGAACTTCTCGTAACTCGTATACGGCTGGTCCTTGCGGGTGTCGATCTTCAGACCCGCGGCCCGCAGCATCGGTCCGGTCACGCCCAAGTCCAACATGTCCTCCAGCGAAATGAACCCGATGCCTCTTGTGCGCCCGATCCAGATACGATTATTCGTCAGGAGATTCTCGTACTCGTCCACGCAGCTCGGGAAGCGGTCGATGAACTTCTTCACGCGGTGATGCCACCCTCGGGGCGGCTCGAGCGCCAGTCCGCCGATGCGGAAATAGCTCGTCATCATGCGCTGGCCCGAGAACATCTCGAAGATCTTCAGGATCTCTTCCCGCTCGCGGAAGCAGTACAGGAAGACGCTCATCGCGCCGATATCGAGCGCGTGTGTGCCGAGCCACACCAGATGGCTGTTGAGCCGCGTCAACTCCGTGAGCATCACTCGCATCCACTGCGCCTGTGGGGGAATCTCCATTCCCAACAGCTTCTCGACTGCCAGGCAGTACCCCAGATTGTTGGAAAGCGGCGCCAGATAATCCACGCGGTCGGTCAATGTAACGGCCTGCTGATACGTCTTGACCTCGAACTCCTTCTCGATGCCGGTGTGCAGGTAGCCGATATCCACCGCGCACTTGGTGACGGTCTCGCCATCCAGTTCGATAAACAGGCGCAGCACGCCGTGCGTAGACGGGTGTTGCGGGCCCATGTTGAGGACCATCCGGCGTCCGCCCGATGGCGACTGTTGCTCTTCCTCCACTTCCGCGACGAGTCCTGGAATGCTCGGTTCGCTCATGTCTTACACCCTCGGTCCATAGATCGGATAGTCTTTGCGCAGCGGATGTCCTTCCCAGTCGTCAGGCATCAGGATGCGGCGGAGATCGGGATGGTTCAGGAAACGGATCCCGAAAAGGTCGAAAATCTCACGCTCGTACCAGTTGGCCCCGCGCCATACCGAGCAGACCGATTCGATCACAGGGTCAATGCCCGATAACCGGCATTTCAACCGGACGCGTTCGTTCCGCTCGACCGAGTGCACATGATACACCACTTCAAAACGCGGCTCCAGCGGATACCGGTCCACCGCAGTCACGGCGCTCAAACGCACGAACTTCTGGTCATACTTCAAAAAGCCGCAAACACTGACGATCTTGGCCGGCGCGATCTCGAGCGTGAGCTCGTTTCCCTCGTATTTGCCGTTGGTCACGGCATCGCCGTCGAAATCGGCCACAGCCTGAGCGACCGGGCGCTCTCGCAATTGATTGGGTAGCATTTGGTCGTTTATCGCTTGCGGCTGGAGTCCGATGCCCAGTCCAGCGCGCCTTTTTTCCAGATGTAGAAGAACCCGGAAAGAATCAACACTACAAATACCAGCATCTCTCCAAACGCGAACATCTTCAAATCGCGGTAGACCACCACCCAAGGGTAGAGAAAGATAGCTTCGATGTCGAAGAGGATGAACAGCATCGCCACCAGGTAGAATTTGACGCTGAAGCGCTGGCGGGCATCGCCCGTGGGCACGATGCCGGACTCGTAGGGCATGTCTTTGACGCGATTGCGGACCTTCTTACCCAGGAGGAACGAGACGGTGAGCAGTCCAGCCGCCAGGGCCATCGCCAGAATAGCCTGCACCAACACCGGGAAATACAACTCCGTGTAAGAGTTAGGCATGCAGTCAGGAATCTACAAACGTATTCTAGACTATAATTGGAACCAAAAGGGGGTGTCAACCCGGAATCATGCCCGTGGAGATCTTGGTAAACGGCCAACCTCACGCTTCGCCCGAAGGGCAAACCATCCTCGGACTGCTGGAACAGTTGCAGATCGATCCCGCTCGCGTGGCGATCGAGCTGAACCGGCGGATCGTCAAACAGCCTCGCTGGCCGGAGACGGTTCTGGAGTCGGGCGCACAGATCGAAATCGTCCAGTTCGTAGGCGGCGGCTAGCAGGTCGGACGGTGTTATCTTGACAGGTCGCTCCCTTAGGCTCAGCCTTACGGTCGCGGCTCCGATTCCCGCTTCCGAGCCGCGCGTAAATGAGCGGTATGCCATGCCTCGATTTGGCACTGGCTGCCCCTGTCTGGTTTCTCAGCCTGAAGTGATACGGGGAGGGAGGCGGCCCGCTACCGGCGCGAGCCACCCTGGACCGCTGGCAACTAAAAACTGCGGATGGCGCCGGCTTCGTCGTCGTGAACGTCGAAGACGGTGTAAAGCTTGGTGATCTGCAGCAGGTCTCTTACCCGCTTGTTGAGGTTGAGAAGCTTCAACTGTCCGCCGCTGTTGGTAACAGTGGTGAAGCCCGATACCAGCTCGCCGATCCCCGAGCTGTCGATGTAGGAAACTTCGCCCAAATTCAGCAGGATCTTCTTCTGGCTCTTGCTGACCATGTCTCGCAAGGCGTCGCGCAGCGCGCTCGAGCCCTCGCCCAGGGTGATCCGTCCCGCCACGTCCACCACTGTCACGTCACCTACCTGCCTGGTACTCAACTTTACGCTCACTGAATATGCCTCCTGGGTGAATGCTTGCCGAATCTATTTAGACACCAAATATTTGACCAAGGTTAATTCCGTCCCGCCCATGTCGAGGTGCCGCATCTCGAACTCGTCCATGAACGAGCGGATCAGGAAAATGCCGCGCCCCGACGTGCGCATGAGGTTCTCCGGCGCCAGAGGATCGGGAATGGTCGAAAAATCGAACCCTTCGCCTTCATCGGCAATTCGCAGAGTCAACCGGTCGGAATTGTGACCTACCGAAAACCGCACTTTCTTGTGCGAGTTGTACCGGTTCCCATGGACCACCGCGTTGACCATCGACTCCCGGACAGCCATGCCGATCTTCATCAGATCGTCCTCATCGAAGCCCGCACGCTGGGCCACGCCCAACGCGAGTTCCTCGGCGCTATCCACGCTGTCTAATGTCGAGTCCAGAAACCGCTCCACGGTCTCCGGAACGTGGTGCTTGTTTTCCCGCATACGTAGAACGGCCATGATGCGTGGCCAAAGCGAACCGTCAGAATACGTTACCAAGCTTACCAAAGTCAAGAAGCATCTTGTGCCGGGCTGGTTCCGAAGGCTCTCTACCGAGACACGGCCGGGTGGGCGCGCGCCGCCGACCGCACGGCGTTCTCCATCAGCTTCAGCCCGTGTCCTCCTTCGGCCGTGAGGATCGATTCCGGATGGAACTGCACCGCCTCGACCGGCAGTTCGCGATGCCGCACCCCCATGATCACGCCATCATCGGTCTCCGCGGTGACCTCCAGGCATGCCGGGAACGTCTCCCGCCGCGCAAACAGAGAGTGGTAGCGGCCCACCTGAAATTCTTCGGGCAATCCTTCGAAGATGCCGATGCCGCGATGCCGCACGGTGGAGGGCTTCCCGTGCATGGGGTAGTCCAGCACCCCCAGCTCACCGCCGAAAGCCTCGACCACGCCCTGCAACCCGAGGCAGACTCCGAACACAGGCACACCCAAACGGACGGCCGTCTTTACCAGGTCCGGAACGCCGAAGTCCGCGGGCCGGCCGGGGCCAGGCGAAATCAGGATCAAACCGGGTGCCACGCGCGAGATCAATTCCGCCGGAAATCCCGCCCGATACGTCACCACCTCGGCGCCGGTCTGCCGCGCATAGTTCGCCAGAGTGTGGATGAAGCAGTCGTCATTGTCTACCAGCAGCAGCTTTGTCCCAGCGCCCACGAACTCGCGCTCGGTGTGGGCAGCCGGGACCTGCTCGCCGGCGCCCAGGGTGCGGAAAAAGCCGGTGGCCTTCAGACGCGTCTCGCGCTCCTCCATTTCGGGGACCGAATCGTAGAGCAGGGTGGCGCCCACCGGGTACGACGCGACTCCGTCCCGAAGGTAGGTGGTGCGGATCAGAATGCCGGTGTTGATATCGCCGCCCAACGAGATCATTCCTATCGCGCCGCCATACCAGCCGCGCGCGTTCTTCTCCAGCAGCTCCACGGTTTGCGCGGCCGCCTTTTTAGGCGCACCGATCACCGTCACAGCCCACATGTGGCTGAGAAAGGCATCGAGCGAGTCGAAGCCCTCCTTCAGGAAGCCTTCCACGTGGTCTACGGTGTGAAAGACACCGGCGTACGATTCGATCAGACGCCGCCCGATGACCTTTACCGTTCCGGGTTCGCAAACACGCGACTTATCGTTGCGGTCCACGTCCGTGCACATCGTCAACTCGGACTCTTCTTTGGCCGATTTCAACAACTCGCGGATGTTATCCGCATCGCGCAGCGGGTCACCGGTCCTTTGCGCCGTTCCGGAGATCGGGCAGGTTTCCACGCGCTGGCCCTCCACCCGCACAAACATTTCGGGCGACGCGCCCACCAGTTGCTCCTCGCCGAATTGCAGGAAGAACTCATAGGGGCTCGGGCTGGCGCGCTGCACGCGCTCGAACAGTTCCGACGCCCTGCCGGAGTAGGGCGTGCTGAAGGTCTGGCGGAGAACCACTTCGTAATAGTCGCCGCGGCGCATGCCCTCGCGTACGCGATCCACATTGGCCATGTACTC
>DATJWB010000305.1:0-42232 GCA_035501495.1 Bryobacteraceae bacterium
CCCCGCCGGCCCACAGAACTCCATGAAAACCCTTGCGCCGTCGACGTGGCGCGGGCACTCCTGCCTGCCGCGCCGAGACTCATCTCGGCGCTTGTTGGTCTGCCATCCAGTTCAATGCTGGCGAAGGGGTTTTCGAGGCTGGCACTCGTGCCTGGCACTCGTGCCTGCGCGTGCATCTCCAAGTGTGTTTCTCGGCCAACATCCCTGTGCCTCTTACGAACCCTGGTATTGCAATATGGAAGCATGGCTTTCACGCTGGCGAGTTGGAACATCCTCGCGACAGCCTATATCCGGGAGGAGTTCTATCCGAAAACACCGCCGGATATTCTCGATCCTGCCCGTCGGATCCCGGAGCTTGTGCGGCATGCGGCGGGGCTGGGCGTGGACATCCTTTGCCTGCAGGAGGTGGAGGCCGAAGTCTTCGCAGCTCTCGACCAGGGATTACGGCCGCTGGGCTATGTGGGAAGCTACGCGCGAAAGGGCGGCGACCGGCCCGATGGGTGCGCCACCTTCTTTCGGCGCGACCGCTTCGCGCACTCCCTGGACCGGCGGATCGCCTTTGCCGACGGAAACGGTGGCGCCGCTTCCGGACACATCGCCCAGTTGCTGTGCCTGGAAGACGAAGGGAAGACGATTGCGCTCGTCAACACCCATCTGAAGTGGGATCCGCCGGGAACACCGCGCCAACGCCAGTGGGGCTACCGCCAGATTTCTCAGGTGATCGAAACCCTGCGCGGGGATGCTGCCGAATCGCGGGGCCAGATCGTGTGCGGCGACTTCAACGTGCTGCCTCGGAGCGATGTTGTGAGCACACTGCTCGACGCCGGGTTCGAATATGCGCATCGGGGAACCGAGGCGCGCACCTTCAACGGCGACGGCCGGCCGAGACTCATCGATTACGTGTTCCACGGCAGTTCCCTGCGGGCGAGGCCTGCGCCCACCGCGCCGCTCGGTCCCGAGTCGGTCCTGCCCTCCGCCGAGCAGCCTTCCGATCACCTGCCCCTGATCGCGCGCTTCGATTGGGCGGAACCGGTGTAGAGGCGGCCTACCCTACTTGCCCTTCGGTTGGAATAAAAGCGGTGCCACCTCAGTCAGGTTCTGCCGCCACAGCGGCCACACGTGGCCCACATCCGGAACTTCCAGTTCGGTGAAGTGGACATCCTTCGACTTCAGCCACTCCTTGAACTGGCGATTGACCCCGATGAGCGAATCGGCGGTCCCGCAGGCGATCCAAAGCAGGTGGATTTGAGAATTCGCTCTGGCATCCAGGTTCGGGAAATCCTTGGCCATGATCGCCTGGTCCAAAGCCGGCATACCGCGGCCGCCGCGACGTCCCGGCGAAGCGATTGCCGGTGCGGCGCCTGAGGCTCCCACTGTTGGTGGACCCGCCGGGGAAATGGTCACAGCCGGAGCCGCCGCGCCTCCGCGGCGTCCCATATTGGCGCCCGGCCACATCACGTAGGCGCCGCTGAACGAGGCGATCCACGCGAACTTGTCCAGGTGGTTCAAGCCCGTGAAGGCGGCCTCCGCGCCTCCCATCGACAGGCCCGCGATGGCGCGCTGATTGCGGTCTTTCGAAACGTTGTACGTCTTCTCCACCTGGGGCATCACTTCATCCACCAGGGCCTTCGCAAAGTACTCGAGCATGTCGGGACCACCCGCCCCGCCGCCCGCGGTGCCATATCCCAACGGGTTCACCATGATCATCGGCTTCGCCTTACCCTGTGCGATCAGGTTATCGAGGATCACATTAGCCGCGCCCACCCCAATCCACGAGCTGGCTTCGTCGCCCAGGCCGTGCAGAAGGTAGAGCACCGGGTAAGGCTCTCTGCGCTTGGAATCGTATCCGGCAGGGGTGTACACCCAGAAGTCGCGTTCGTCTCCCACTACCGCGGAGTGATAGAAATGATGCGATACCACCCCTCGCGGAACACCGGCGCCGGGCTCCCAACTGACCGGACCGGGAACATGGACTACGCTTTGACCGGCGCTGTTGTAGGACGTCTTGAACTGCCCGTTGCCGGGATCGTTGACGACCGCACCGTCTACGGAAAACGAATAGGAATAGATGTCGGGCTTCATGGGCTCGGTAGTGGCAGTCCAGATTCCCTCTTCGTTCTTCTGCATGGCCAGACGCTGGCCCAGTCCGGTGACGATCACCTCTTTGGCGTCGGGCGCACGCAAGCGAAAGGTGATGCGCCCGTCGGCCGAGACTTCCGGAGACTTGACGGGCGGCGCGAATGGGCCGCGCCCGGAAGATGGCGCCGCCGGGGCCGGCGCGGCCGGTGTCTGGGCCGAAGCCGCGCACAGGGCGGCGGTGAAAAGAAGATACACGGCTCGAAGCTTCACTGCGGTCCTCCTTCGAGAGGTTCAGAGCCGATTATATCCGGTTGTCTCGTATCTGCACCGCGCGCTCCCTCGCAGCCGCGCGTGAGTAAGCCGTTTTGAAATCTGCTCTACTCGTCGATGCTGCCGTGCCGTGCTCGCACGGCCGGCCTTCCATACTATCTCCACGGTGAATGTGTTATCTTTCCTGAAGACAAAGGAGGGTAGCCCATGAAGCTTACGCTTGTCCTGACGGTTCTCTGCCTGTCATCTGCCGGTATCGCACAAACATCCAAGTCCGACAATTGCACACCGCCGCCGAGCGCTCTTGCCCCCACACTGCCGGCCAGACTGCTGCCCGGCATGGGCACCGTGCACCTTCCCATGACGACCTCCAATCCGGAAGCGCAGAAGTTCTTCGACCAGGGCGTAGCGCAAATGCACTCCTTCTGGGCCCGCGAGGCCGAACGCTCCTTTCTGCAGGCAGCCGCGCTCGATCCCCAGGCCCCCATGCCCCAGTGGGGCATCGCCATGGTGGCGGCCGGCGACTGGCGTCCCCGCTTCCAGATCGACCTCCTGACCCAAGTGCAGGGCAAGCAGGTGCCGCCCGCGACCAGCCGCGCCCGCGCCGCGGCCGACAAAGCCGTCGAACTGAGCCAGGCGCCGGGCAAGGCCACCGACCTCGAGAAGTTGTACATCGCCGCCGTCGCCGCGCGCCGCGATCCCAACGCCAAAGACCCGGATGAGGCCTTCGTCAAAGGACTCCGCACTTTGCTCGCAAAGTACCCCGACGAGGTCGAGGCGCAATTGGACCTCGCCCTCATGATTATGCGCGGGTTCACCCTCCCCGACAAAAAGCCGGTGGCGCCCGGCAGCATGGAGGCAGTCGCAATCCTGCGCAGCCTCCTGCCCAAGGTCCCGGACCATCCGGGTCTTCACCACTACATCATCCACGGCTTCGAAGGGTCGCCCTTCGCCAAAGAAGCGTGGCCCAGCTGTGAGAAGTACGCGCAACTGGTCACCAATATCCCTCACGCCCTGCACATGCCCGGACACATCTACTCCCAGACGGGCCGCTGGGCCGACGCGGCCAAGTCCTTCAGTGATGCCGCCGTGAATGAGCGGATGTGGATGAAAGAGGATAAACAGTACGGCGACGGCCACCACGGCCACAACGTTCACTATCTGGCCACCGCCTACTCCTTCGAAGGCCGGTACGACGACGCCGTGGAGGCGGCCCGCGAGCTGCTGCAATTCCCCGAGAATCCGCGACAGGCCGCGGCCCCAGACCTGATGACGGGCGCCAAGGCGCAAGGTTGGTTCGCTATGCTGCGGACTCTGGTGCAGTTCGAAAAGTGGGACGCCATTCTCGACGAGAAGACCCTGCCCACGTACGGCAAAGCCCGCCAGGAAGCCTGGCGGCGCTGGGCCCGTGGATTGGCGTACGCCAACCAGGGAAATCCGGCAGCAGCGCGGGAAGAGGCGCGGATGTTCGAGCAGGCGATGATCGATTTCCAGAATAAGACCCATCGGCCCGAACCGCCGGAACTGCAGGTAGCACGGCAGGAACTGGCAGGCCATCTGGAGGTGGCATCCGGTCGAATCGACCACGGGCTGAAGCAACTGGAGACTGCATCGAAGGCCGAACGGAAACTCACGTATACCGAGCCGCCCTACTATCCGAGGCCGGTGGCCGAGGCCCTCGGCAATGCGGCACTGAAGAACAAGAAGCCCGCGATCGCCGAGCGCGGCTTCCGGATTGCACTCGAACAGTACCCGTCCGACGCCCACGCCGAGAGCGGCCTGCGAGCGGCTGCCGAACAATTGGGCCAGCCGAGCGCCTCGACCCGCGCGTTGCCGTAAGCCAGTTGGCGCTAGTGGTAACTGAGCTAGTCCTGCCGCAGCGCCGAAATCGGGTCCACTCGCGCCGCCCGCCAGGCGGGAGCCAGGCACGCTGTCAGAGCGACCGCCAGCAGGAGCACCGCGACGGCCGCCAGAGTCATCGGATCGAGCGGGCTCGTCGCAAAGAGCATCGAACCAAGAAATCGCGTGATCCCGGCCGCGCCGCACACCCCGCCGGCAATTCCCGCGAGAATCGGAATCGAACCACCGGTCACTACCAGCCGCACCAGGTCCCCCGGCGACGCGCCCAGCGCCGCCCGTACTCCCAACTCCTGTGTGCGGCCGGCGGTCACGAACGAAAGCACGCCGTAAATGCCCGTACACGCCAGCAGCATCGCGAGCAGCGCAAACCCCCCGAGGAGGACTGCCGGCAGCCTGCGGAATGTCACCGACTCCTCTTTGATTCGCTCCATTGTCATGGGGGTGCTCAATACCTGGGTCTTATTCACGCGCCACACCGCCTGCTCGATAGATCGGATCATCGTCCCGGAATCTCCCTCGATCCTGGCCACCAGACCCAGCCCCACCACGGGATCTTGAGCAAAGCTGGCATACGCGCCAATGTCTTCCGCCTGGTCCAGGCCATTTCCCTTCTCGTCCGCGACCACACCCACGATCTCCCAGGAGGTCATCGCGCCCAAACCGTGCCGCGAGGGAGCGATCTTTTCCACCAGGATCCGCTTGCCGATAGGATTCTGCCCAGTCAGATACGCTTTCACAAACGACTCGTTCACCACCACCACCGCGGGCGAGCTTTCCGTATCGCGCTCGTCGAGGACCCGGCCCGTAATCAGCCGTAGCCGCAAAGCCGGAAAGTAACCCGGGGTGACGATCTTGAATCCGCTTCCCAACAACTTCTCGCGATTGTCAGCCATGTGGAACGGCATGCCGTCTCCCCAGCCGGTCAGCGGAAGCGCGCTGGCAATGGCGGCCTCGCGCACGCCGGGAGTGGCGCGCACCTCTTCCAGCAATCGATTCACGTAGAGCTTCAATTGGGTCGCGTCGGGATCTTTTCCCGTTTGGAGCGGAAGCCCGGCTCCCACCAGGCCCTCGGTTTCGAATCCGACATTCACGTTCATCAGCCGCTGGAAGCTGCGAAGCAGCAAACCCGCGCCAGCCAGGAGAATGAAGGCCGCCGCGACCTGGGCGGCCACGAAGATGTGGCGCGCGTACGCCTTCCCGCGGCCCACAGATGTGTTCCGTCCGCCTTCTCGCAGCGACTGCGCCGTATCCCGGCGTGACGCCTGAACGGCGGGCGCGAGTCCAAAGGCAATGCCCGTCAGAATCGTGACGGCCGCAAGGAATAGCAGAACCCGCCAGTCCATCGTAATGTTCGACTCGGGTGGGAAATAGAACGGCGGAAGCAGACTGTTCACCCACTTCAGAAGTCCCACGCCGAGCGCCAGTCCGAAGCCCGCTCCACAGGCAGCCAGCAGAAGGCTCTCGGTCAGAAGCATGCGGATCACACGCCCGCGTCCGGCTCCCAACGCCATCCGCAGCGAGAGTTCGCGCCCACGAAGAGATGCCCGCGCCATCAGGAGGTTGGCCAGGTTCGCGCAGCCAATCATCAGAATCACAACCACCGCCATCATGAGAACCTTCAGCGACAGCCGCGTTTCCGAGCCCACTACACGATCGATGTAGCGGTCCACCGTTGCCCCCCAACCCTTCTTGATCGCCGGATAGAGCTCCGCAATGTGACCGGCGATGGCGCGCATCTCCTCCTGTGCCTGCTCCAGCGAGACGCCGCGTTTCAACCTGGCTACCGCGGTCAGATAGTGATAGTCTCTTGCCGGATTCCCGGGGAAGACCAGCGGCACCCAGACGTCGTTCCATCGACGGTCAAACTCGCTCGCGCCGGGCAGGATCCCGATGACGGTATAAGGTTCGCTGTTCAACAGAATCGAGCGGCCTACGATTCCCGCGTCGCCGCCAAACAGAGTCATCCAGATTCGATGCGTGAGCACCACTACTTTCGGACTCCCGGGTTGATCCTCGCCGGGGGCAAAGGTACGGCCAAGCGCCGCTTGCACCCCGAAGACCTGGAAATACGGCGCAGAGACCACTCCCGCCGCGAGCGAGCGAGGTTCTCCGCCGCCGGAGTAACTCAGGGCGCCCCCGGTTACCGCGGCCATCGCTTCAAAGGAACGGCTCTGCCGGCTCCAGTCCAGATAATTCGCCGCCGATATGGCGTTCCGTTGGTATCCTGGCGGCTTCTCCCACAACTCGACGATTCGCTCAGGCTCGGGGTAGCGGCTGCCCTTGAGGAGCACACCGTCCACCAGCGTGAAAATGGCCGCGTTCGCACCCAGCCCGAGCGCGATGGTCAACACAGCGAATAGAGTAAACCCCGGGCTCTTCCGGAGCGCCCTCCCGGCGTAGCGAATGTCCTGCAAGGTGGTATCGATGGATGCTCCCACGCGCGCCTCCCGCACTCTTTCTTTCACTTGTTCCGCGCCTTCGAACTGAAGGCGCGCTTCGCGCCGCGCCTGTTCCGGCGACAGACCCCGTTCCATGCCACGTTCCACCAGGATCTCGAAGTAGGATTGGACCTCGTCGGCGAGGTCCTGCTCCACGCCGCGGCGATCCCGGAACCGCCGGATCAGGGTCACGATGGGGCTGTACCACGGCACGGAATCAGGCCTCCGAGAGTACCTGGTTGACGGCTGTCTGGACTTTTTGCCAGTGCCGCTTCTCTTTGGCCAACTGCGCCCGCCCGGACGGCCTCAGGGCGTAGAACTTGGCGCGCCGTCCATTTTCCAACTGGCCCCACTGCCCTTCGATCCAGCCTCTCTCCGCTAACCGGTGCAGGGCGGGAAACAGGGATCCGGGGCCGACCAGGAATACGCCATGCGTGACCTGCTCGATCCGGTCGGCGATGCCTACGCCGTGCAAAGGGCGGAGTTCGAGAGTACGGAGGATGAGGAGATCCAATGTGCCCTGCATGAGGTCGCTCGATTTCCCCATGGCCAGATCATATCGACTCTCGATATCGGCTGTCAATATGTGGTGTGGGGCGGGCAATCGCGCCCGCAGCCGGCTTTGAGCCGGCCCACCCAATAGAGCCAGGCATCGCTGTAAAAGGGGGATGTTTTCCGGTGCGCTGTCGAGCCTACCGCACGGTGATATAAGTTGGCTGGCTGCTGGAGCCGTCCACCCACACCATCAGCGGCACGGAGGCTCCGGCAAATGATTGTGTCACTACGAACTGTATCTGGAACTGGCCGTTGGCCAGCGCTGTGATGCCCAGGATCGGCATGCTCACGCCCGATACCGAAATCTGCACGCGGCTCTGATTGGTCAGAACCCCGGGATCGAGGCCCGTCACGATGACGTTCAGGATGTCGCTCGTCCCGGCGGAGTTGCCGTTGAGCGGCTGATTGGCCTGGTTGTTGACTCCCACGATCAGGGGCGGCTGGTTGTCGATCTGCACATACACCGGAAACGCCTGCTGCGATCCGTTATTCAGCTTCAGAACGGCCGGTCCGGTCGGAAACGGACTGGGAACGAAGAAGTTGATCTGGGTGGCGGAGACTCCGTTCGGTTGCAGTTGCACCGGCTGATCGTTCAGCGTCAGAGTCACGCTGGAGGGCGATGCCGCCAGGTTCAGGCCGTAAATCGAGGCGATGCTGCCGGGATAAATCGTCTGCTGCGTTGAGTCTGCGTTCACCACCGGCAGCCCGATAAACGGCAGCCCGATCCTCGTCGGCAGCGTCTGATAAGCGCCGGGCTGTTCGACTACCTGGAAGCCTGAGATGAGGCTGATCTCCGAAGACCCCGCTAACGCGCCGGGCACGCTTTCCACGTTGGCAATCAGGTGAGTCGGACTCAGCACCCACAGCCGGCGAACCGTCACATCGTCCGATCCGAATCCCAGAGTCACCAGCCCATCGACGAAAGTCGTGTTGTTTCCCGTGATGTCCACGTATGCCGAGGAGCCGGCGGGCAACGATGCACCCGTCTGGGAGGCAAACGTCATCGTGCCGATCTGCGGTGCGGCGTTCGAAGGATACGTGTAAGTGGGCGGATTCTGCGACTGCAGAATCATGGAATTCTGGCCATCGGTGTTGTAGAGCGTGATGGTCGAAACCTGCCCGCTGGCCCCCGGCGGCGGCATCACGCTGATCGAGCCCTGGGCGTCGTTGCCGCTGAACGGCACGGTGACGGCAGCCTTCAGGCCGTCGAAGAAGACGCTGCTGTCGAGGCCGAATCCCGCGCCAGTGACGGTCACCGAACCGTCCGGGTTCGGCGTGACCGCTGTAATCAGCGGAGGCCCCTTCTGCACGAACGTGACACCGTTAGGCAACACATAGATATCGGTGCCGAAATTGAAGACCAGGTGCCGCGGACCCGTCCCGGCGCCGATGGTCGGATAAAAATACGCCGCCACAGTCCCGGGCTGGTTCGGGTAAGGCAGAATCGTAGGCTGCCCGGGCGCCGAATTGTTCAGAATCGCCGGTGCGAAACCGCCCAGGATCGTCATAGTCTGCGGATTCGGCAGGAACGCCGGAGCGGCTGCCTGGGCGATCACGTCCTCCGGGCTCTGGTTCGAGTTCACGAACGCGGGGTAACCGGTCACCGTGCTGTCGCCGGTCGAAACATAAGCACGGGTTGCCGTGCTGAGCCGCGAATAAGTCACCACATCGTAGGTCGGCAGGCTGGATCGCGGTTGGACCGTGAAATTCACGTTCTGAATCAACGCTCCGGCGCCGATGTTATAGGTCGTCGCCGCCGCCGAGGTGGGATCCAGCGTCCCCGGATAAAAAGCAGTCTGGAACAGGCTTGCGGTCGCCGCAATCGGCAGGAAGTTCTGGTCCACGGGCAAACGCAGCCCTTCGCCGTTGTTCACGATGGCATCGGGCGGCAGGGGGTGCACGTAGACCTCGTAGTTCAGATTCGGTGGCAATCCATCGATCCGGTAGGTCCCGTCGGGATTGGTCAACGTGCTCACCGCGGGCCCGATCGGAGAAATCGCCACGACCGATGCCAGCCCGACGCCCTGATTGTTCAGCGTCACTCTCCCGGTGATGGAGCCGAATCCCGCAGCCCAGCCGGACTTTCCGTAAAGGACGGAAAGTCCGGCGATGTCGTCCGCGTCCAAAGGTCGTGCCCGGGAGGTGTTCCGGATAACTCCCTGCGACATCGCGCTACCGGTCCAGGTATGCTGCAATCCCAGCGCATGTCCGATTTCGTGCACTGCCGTGGTGTAGAAAGCTTCGTAGTAACTTGGCCCCACCCCCGTCGAGGTGTCTCGCGTGAGCATGACTAGGCCCCGCATAATCGGGAAAAACGTGGTATTGTTGGGGCCCGCGGCTGCCGTCTGGGATGTCGTCGGTGCGCCCATGCCGAGAACGCCGGGTGGAAGATCCACGAAGATCACATCGCCGCCCGGCGTTGTGTCGATCGGCACTGAATTGCCAGGAGCAGCCACCGTGGGATTCGGCGTATAGCTTTCCAAGCCGCCGAACGCCAACCGAAGGTCCGATGTGCTCACGGAGTTCCACGTGGCCAGCGCCTGCTTCACCTGGCTCAACACCGAACCGAGACTGTCGTTGGGGCCGTAGTTGGCCGGGCTCTGATCGCTCACGAAAAACGTAACGGTTTTATTGCCTAGTGCGTTGAGGTCAAATCTTTCCAGGATGGGAACGAATGGCGCGGTCCGGCCGGAATAGTGGATGTAATGGTAGTAGGCTTCTAAAGGCGTCCCCAGCAGAACGGCGACTGCTGCGGTGGCGAGAATCCTGGCGAGCCGCCGCTGGTTTCCCTTCATTTAGCCACCATGGGGACCGGCACTCCCAGTGTCGAGGAGATCTGCGATCGCAATGCGCTCAAATGCATGACCAGCGGCTGGTCTTTTACCGGTTGCCCCGTTCCCCGATCCAACATCAACTCGTGGCTGGCGGAGCGGGTCGCCATCGGATCCACAGAGCCATCCGGAGCGACTGAAAAAATCCCCTGTGTCAGGCCGACGATCTGGGTCAGCCCTGCCTTGCTCGTCCACAGGAAAAACACAAATTCATCGCCGGTATTGAACGCTGGAGCACCCGAGAAAGACTGGCGGACGTTGTTGACCACACCCCCCGGCACCGCCACGTCAACCAAGGGTGCGCCCGAACCTTTCAGCCATTCCGAAACCTGGATCGAATAATGGGTATAGATGACGGGGACCGTCCCGGCAAACGCCGCGTACGAACCCGTAATTTTGCCCCGGACAATGACCGTCGACCTGGAAATCATGTCGCTCAGGGAGAGCCGCTCCAAAGTGGCGCCTTGGAGCGGCAGGCTGAAGAGGGTCACGACCAGCGCAATTCTGAAGTGGCGCTTCACAACCTCCCGTATGGCAGTTAGCATACCAACCAATCTATTTGATTCTACATGTGTTAACCAGAGCCAGGCAAGAGTACTTGGGTTGCTCCGACACGGCCTTGAGACAACCTGTCCCAGAACTCAGGTCTTGCCTGGTCTAACGATCAGCATCGGTACGGAGAGGTTGTGCCGCACCGGGTTGATGGTGTTTCCGAAAATGAGGTCTTTCAGGCCACCGTGTCCGTGCGCTCCCATGATCACCAGGTCCGGCTGGACCACGCGCGCATAACGGACGATCTCTTTCGTCGGGGAAAGCGAATGCGAAATCTCGGTTTCGACCGTAACCCCCTGCTTCCTAAGGGATTGTGCGATGGTATCGAGGTATGCCTCCCCCGCCTCGACTTCCGCCGTAGATGCCTCCTGACCGTACACCTGGCTGGTCACGCCCTCCTCCACATGCAACAGGTAGAGCTTGGCGCCGTACAGGTGCGCCATGGCGGCAGCGTGGCTGATGGCCATCCGGTCGAGGCTGGTGTGATCCAAAGGAACCAGAATTCTCCGATAAACCGGGGCCGCCGTTTCGGCCGCCTGGGCGGTTTCCGGCAGCACCAACGGAGGCATGGGCGGCTTCCGGAAGCGGGCTCGGAACAACGGTTCGAACGTGATCCACGCCAGCAGCAAGGCTAGACCCGCAGCCGTCGGAATCGTCACCAGCCAGACTACCGGCCGCCAATTCCCGGCGGCATCCAGCCATTGCCCGATCGCCTGGGCTGCCAACAAAGCGTTCAAGACCACCACAACAGCGGCAGTCGTCCACGCCAGCACCCGGACCCAGGCCGCATTGGCGAACGACCCCATCCGCTGGCGTTCGTTCGTGAAGTGGATCAGCGGAATGATGGCGAACGGGAGCTGCATGCTCAAAATCGCCTGGCTCAGCAGAAGCAAGCCGAAGGTGGCATTGTCTCCCGCCACATAGATGGTCACCGCCGCCGGCACGATCGCCAGCGCGCGGGTGATCAAGCGCCGCAGCCAGGGCCTCATGCGGAAGTTGAGGAAGCCCTCCATAACTATTTGACCGGCAAGGGTTCCCGTGAGTGTGGAGGATTGCCCGGAACAGAGTAGCGCGACCGCGAAAATGACCCCTGCGAGGCTCGTGCCGAGCAGCGGAACCAGCAGCACGTGCGCCTGCTGGATCTGCGTCACGACGATCCCGTGTTTGAAGAACACCGCGGCCGCGAGCACCAGGATGGCCGCGTTCACCAGCAGCGCTCCGTTCATCGCCACCACGCAGTCGATCAGGTTGTACCGCAAGGCCGCGCGTTTCTCTGAATCGGTATGGCCGATGGAGCGCGTCTGCACCAGTGCCGAGTGCAGATACATGTTGTGCGGCATGACCGTGGCCCCCAGCATCTCGATCGCGATCGCCAGGCTGTACCGGTCGAGCCGCGGGGCCAGTCCGGTAAAGATCTCCGAGACGGCCGGCCTCGCCCAGAAGACTTCGATGCAGAACCCGCCCGCGATCACCGTAATCAGCGCCAGGATGAACGCCTCGATGGTGCGGATGCCAAAGCTCTGAAACCAGAGGAGCAGCAGGGTGTCGGCCGCGGTGAGCAGTACCCCCACCAACAAAGGAATGTGAAACAGCAGGTTCAGGCCGATAGCCGCGCCGAGGACCTCCGCCAGGTCACACGCGGCAATGGCGATTTCGCAGAGTCCCCACAGCGCGAGGCTGATGTTCCGCGGATAGCTCCCGCGGCAGGCCTGTGCCAAGTCGCGCCCGGAGACTACGCCAAGCCGCGCACTGAGGGTCTGCAGCAGGATCGCCATGGCGTTGGACATCACCAGGACCCACAGCAGGCGATATCCGAATCGGGCGCCGCCTTCCAGGTCCGTCGCCCAGTTGCCCGGGTCCATGTAGCCCACACTCACCAGGTAGGCGGGGCCGGCAAACGCGAACAGACGCCGCCAGAAAGAAACCTGCGAAGTCCCAACGCTCGAGTGCACTTCCGCAAGCGACCGCGATCCGACCGGGCTGGTACTGGCCATCGACTTAACTATAGTTAAGCAAGTGATGGCCTGCAAGTCAAGATGAGATCACTTTCCCATCATCGGCGATGCAGGCTGCATCGCCAGAAACGCTCACTTTGTTGAAAACAAAGGGGCCCATGGGGAATCGGCGATGCAGGTTGCATCGGCGACCGGTTTGAACGCTAAAATGCCCCGGATTCCAGAATAACAGGCGGAACAACCGGGAAGCGATTCAGGGCGCCTCTAAACGATTGAAAAAAAAGCGAGAACGATTTTCGCAGAATTCGTGACGATCAGCCGCAGAAGACCTGCTATGCTGCCGTACTATGACAGGCGATCAACTTCAGCGGCGCACCTTCATGGCACTGGGGGCGTTTCCCTTCGTCGCACGGCAGTCTCTGTTTTCGGCGCCTGAGGCGAACGAGCTGGATACATTTATAGGGGATTACATGAAAGCGATGAACTCACCCGGCATGACGCTGGGTTTGGCCAGGCGTGAAGGAGCCCCTCGCGTCGCGACGTTCGGTTTTGCAGACCGCGAAACAAAGGAAGCGGTGACGCCCGATCATCTGTTCCAAGTTGGATCCATCACGAAATCCTTTGTCGCCCTGACCTGCCTCCAGTTGCATGAGGAAGGAAAACTGGACCTGGAACGCCCCATCTTGGAATACCTGCCCTGGTTGCCGATCGTGGCCAAGCAGGGCGTCATTACGCCGCACCATTTGCTGACCCATACTTCCGGCTTGCCCAACGCTCTGGGTCTTCTCATGAGCGACCCCGGCACGCGCTACGTCCAAGCGTACCGACCCGGCGAACATTTTCACTATTGCAATCTCGGCTATTGCATCCTGGGCCACTTGATCGCCCGTATCGATGAGAGGCCGTGGTCTGAATCGGTCCGCCGTCGAATCTTTGAGCCGGTCGGCATGAGGGCGTCCTCCGCAGTCATCGGCGGCGATACCCAACGACGCATGCCTCGCAGCTATTTGCCGAAATTCGACGACCGGTTGAATCCACGACTCGGCGAGATCGCGCCCACCGGCTATCTGATCTTCGATAACGCCGCAGGAAGCGTGACATCGACGCCCGGCGACATGATCCTGTACATGCAAATGCTGATGAAAGGCGGCGCCGGCGTAGTCTCTAAGGAGAGCTTTGCCCGGTTCACCAAGCCGTATATCGATGCCCCCGAACTCGGTCCGACAGCAAAATACGGATACGGCATCGGCGTGGATCATCTCGATGGCCACATCATACTGCGGCACACCGGCGGAATGGCTTCCTTCATGTCTTCGATCACCGTGGATTTAGAGACAGGACTAGCGGCATTCGCATCGATCAACGCCGGGCTGGGATACCGGCCCGTTCCCG
This sequence comes from Bryobacteraceae bacterium, assembly GCA_035501495.1. Taxonomy (GTDB): domain Bacteria; phylum Acidobacteriota; class Terriglobia; order Bryobacterales; family Bryobacteraceae; genus JAIQFL01. Next base: position 13,933 of record DATJWB010000305.1, read on the forward strand.
TGACGCAGTTCGCCGTGCAGTTGATGAACGCCGAGAAACAGAGCAAGCCGGCGCCCAAGCCGCCCGCTATTGACGATCCTCGGGTAGTGAAAAACGCGTCCGATTTCGAGGGGGTATTCGAAAATCCCGCGGGAGGCAAACTGCGAATCGCGGCTGACGGCTCCGCCCTCTTCCTGGTGAGCGGAGACCAAAAGGTCCCGCTGGAGTCACTTGGACCCGACATTTTTCTGGCAGATGAATATTCGTGGCGGCGCTTCCCATTGGTTTTCGGCCGTAACGACGGGAAGAAAGTGGTAGAGGTGTCGCATGGCGCCGACTGGTACGTGAACGAATCTTATGCGGGGCCAAAAGCGTTTCCCAGACTCTCGCAATACGAATCTTTCGTCGGGCACTACCGGTCCGATAGCCCGTGGTTCCGATCCACCCGCATCGTGGCAAGAAAGGGCAAACTGTGGGTGAACGGAACCAGCCCGCTGGAGCCCGTCGGTCAAGCCCTGTTTCGCCTTGGCAGCGATCCGGCCGGTCCCGATGTAGCTGAGTTCCTTCACGTCGTGAACGGCAAGGCACTCCTACTAAAAATCAATGGAAGCGACCAGTGGCGCGTGGAAATACCGTAGTGCTTCAGATGGCGTCATACCGTCCGACCAGGGTGCTCTTCCGATTGTTCATCTTGACGAAATCGAACGACTGGGTGGCGGCAGCGGCAGGCACGGGCAAGAAGCAGCGACAGGAACTTGCGGAAGTGCTTGCGACGATTGCGGAAGGCCCGCCGTGTGACCCTTTCGACCAGGACGGATTCCAGCGCAGATAGGGATCACTGCCGATTCAGTTGGCTGATGATCGTATCCGCCTGACCATCTTCGATCAACTGGTTCAGAGAATCCTCACTGAGGCCGGCGATTCGCCCGAGTATCGCAAGCGCGGCGTCTGCATGCCCCGCGCTTCGCCATCGGGCCATCTCTACCAGTGAATCGAGCGCGTCACTGCGGAGTAGCATTAGCAGCTTCGGATCACGACTTTTCGTCAGCGCCAGAAGCAATAGAGACGCCTTATTGTGATCCGACCACGCGCCAGAACGAAGCAGGCGGACAAAAGGTTCTGGTTTGATCCTTTTCGCCAGGTCCGGCTTCGCACCTGCGAGAACCTCGAGGGCGCGCACGGCATCGTTTCGAACGTTTTGGTCTCGATCCAGACTCGCGCGGACCAGTGCATCGACCTGTTCGCCGGACTGACGCGCGTAGCCGAGCATTTGGGCAGCAAGGGCGCGATGCCGCGCATCGGAGGAAGACGCCAGCACCTGCAAAATCAATGGCTCGTTGCGAAGAGCATATTCGCGGATCGACAATTGTGCTCGTCTTGCCTTGGGATCGTTTGAGAGTGCGTAACCTTCCGAGTCATCCTCGGTCGCATGTCCATTCATCATGGCGTTCATCCATGCCTTATCCATTTCCTCGCGAAGTGCGAGGGCCGCTTTGGGGAATCGTAAAGCCCGGGTTGGTGCTGGATTGAACGTCAACGGCTCGTACGACTCCCCTGGCAAGCCGATGTACACGATCCAGTTCTGTTTCGAGTCGCAGCAGACGAACGAAACGTCCGTGGGCGGGCGGCCGATGACTTGCTCGACCGTTTGGTGTACCTGCCGTTTCAGGCTCTCCGAGGACTTTGCCTTCGCAGGAGGGAACAAATCACCCTCATGGAACGGCAAGGCGGATCGGACGGCCGCAAGATCGAGACCTCTGTAGCCGAAAAAGTCGATTTCGCCCAAAGGCTTTCGGTCAATCGCGGACATCACGGTGGGTGCTACAGCCAACAACACCGCAATTTCCGTGCGCATGCTCTTCATGGGGCCAGACGCTCGCGATTCCAGTACCGATTCTATACGGGCTCGCGTGCCCGCGAGACACGACAGGAAGGAACCAACGCTCCTTAGGCGCGAGAGGATGCTTCGGAGTCAGGCGAGACGGCCGCTTCGGGTGCGCGCCTGGCCCACCGTCTCGGCTACGAACTCGTGCCAATTCAACCAGTTTTTTGAACCAAACAACGACAGACCCACCACGCCCGCAGCCCAACCCGGGAAGGGGGTTCCTTAGAAGTCGGGTGCGGTACGCACGAGTGCCCGCGCCACAAAACTACTTAGCCGAATCCAGCGCGAAAGCCATGATGCTATCGTCGGTCACGGGGTTGCCGAAGAAGCCGCCGCCCGTCGAGGTAATGACGACGTATTGTTTGCCATCCCGCCCCTGATAGGTCATCGGCGTCGCTTCCGCGGCGCCTCCGAGTTTATACGTCCAGAGTTCCTTGCCGGTCTTCGCATCGAACGCACGAAAGCGCCCGTCGTCCGTGGCGGCGACAAATACCAGGCCGCCGGCCGTCGCGATCGTTCCGCCGTTGCCGGGCCTCCCGGTCTTCTGCTTGTCGGGCGGGAGGCTGTCGGTCACCCCGAGCGTCACACGCCACGCGAATTCGCCGGTGTTGACGTTTACAGCCGTTAACTGCCCCCATGGCGGCTGCTGGCAGGGAAGCTGCTGCGAATCGCTGCCGCGGATGCTGAAGCGTCCGCCCCCCGGCACGCCCTCGTAGGGGCCGTCGGGATCGACGCGGTTGCCCGTGCCGACACCCAGCGCGCGGCCGTCCTTCGCATCGTGGTCCTTCACACCCGAAAGCTGCCCGAGTTCGTTGGTGTTCACGAACAGATAGCCGAGTTGCGGATTGAACGAGGTCCCGAACCAGTTGACGCCGCCATGATTGCCGGGGAAGGCGACCCGCAGGCGGTTGTATGCGGGAGGAAGAAATGGTCCGCCCAGTTGCACCCCTTCGATGAGCTTCTTGCATGCTGCTTCCAATTCGGGCGTGACGGTCGCAATATCTGCCGGGGTCATGTTCATGCGCGAGAGCGGCGGCGGTTTCAACGGGAAGGGCTGCGTCTTGGCGGCCCGCTCGAGCGGCACTTCGCTGGCCGGCACGGGACGCTCTTCCACTCCGTAGATCGGCTTGCCGGTCACTCGATCGAGCAGGAAGACGAGTCCGAGCTTGTCCATGGCGACCACTGCGGGAATCGTCTTGCCTCCCTGCTTCACGTCGATGAGAGCAGGCGCGCCGGTCATGTCGGCATCCCAGATGTCGTGGTGGACCACCTGGAAGTGCCACAGGTAATTTCCGGTGTTGGCATCCGCCGCCACCAGGCTGGTGCTGAACAGGTTGTCACCCGCACGGTCGCCGCCGTACTGATCGACCGATGGCGCGCCGAACGGCATGTAGACGATGCCGCGTTGTTCGTCCACGGTAAGGAAGCCCCAGACGTTGACGCCGGAGCGATTCTTCCAGCTGTCGCCGGCCCAGGTGTCGTTGCCCTTCTCTCCAGCGCGCGGAATTGAATGGAAGGTCCAGACCACTTTGCCGGTGCGCATGTCCCAGGCGCGGACGTCGCCCGCCGGGCCGTGGGGCGGATTCTCCTGCGTGGTGCCTCCCGCGATCACGAGGTTCCTGTAGACAATCGGCGGCGAGCTCAACGCGTTCCGCCCGGGCAGCCCCTGCATGATCTCAGGGGTATTCATGTTGACGATGCCGTTGTCGCCAAAGGCTTCGTTGGGTTTGCCCGTCTTGGCGTTGAGCGAGTACAGCTTTCCATTGCTCGATCCGAAGACCACCTGCGCGGGCGTCTGGCCGTCCCCCACCCAGTATTCGAGGCCGCGGGTCGCGGGATTGCCCTGCGGAAGGTGATAGGCCCAGATCTCTTTGCCGGTAACCGGATCCACCGCCACCACCCGCGAATACGGAGTGGTCAGATACATCACGCCATCCATGACCAGCGGGGTGGTTTCACTGGGCAGGAATCCCGAGCCGCCGCGCCGTCCACGGCCGCCGCCGAACCCGCCGCCACCTGCTTCGCCCTCGTCCGCGGCGGCTGCACCGCCACGACGGGGCGGCGCGCCGGCGGCCTGCTCGCCGCCCGCTCCGCGAGCCGGAGTGATCGGACCAGAGTCGCCAGGTCCGGGTCCACGGCCAGCCGGGAGAACGGCTCCTGGCGGCTTCATGTGATAGACCCATGCCACTTTGAGCTGGCTGACATTCGCCGGCGTAACCTGGGCCAGCGGAGAAAAGCGCATACCGCCGGGATCGTGGCCGTACGTCGGCCACTCCTTGGACGCGTCGGTCGGGCTCCCGGTAGACTGTGCAAGCACACCAACCCCCGCCAGGATGGTGAGCGCGCCAATGGGAATGAGGGTGCTGACAAACCGATTCCGATTCATGTATGGAACATCCCTTCTCGAAAGCTTGACCGGCAATATCGCTGAAGAATATATCATAGGATCGAGCGCCCATTGGCGTGGTCCGGCAGGAGAGAATCAATCATGGAAACGACCCAGTCCTACACCACGAAGTTGATCGACCAGCGGAGGCAGTCGGTGCCCCGTGGAGTGGCCTCCACCCACCCGATTTTCGCGCAGCGCGCCGAAGGCTCGCGGCTCTGGGACACGGACGGCCGGGAATACCTGGACTTTACCAGCGGCATCGGGGTCATGAACGTGGGGCACGCGCATCCGCGCGTGGTCCGCGCCGTCGAAGAGCAGTTGCACCGCTTCTCCCACACCTGTTTCCCGGTGGTGATGTACGAGCCTTACGTGGAGCTCGCATCCCGGTTGAACACACTGGTGGGCGGAGCGGAGCCTCACCAAACGGTATTCCTGACCACGGGAGTCGAAGCGGTCGAGAACGCGATCAAGATCGCGCGCTCTTACACCAATCGTCCCGGAATCGTTGCCTTCGCCGGAGGTTTCCACGGCCGCACCCTCCTCGGCCTCACGCTCACGGCATCCAGCAGCAATTACCGGCAGAACTTCGGGCCCTTCGCGTCGGATGTCCACCACATCCCGTTCCCATACGAATACCGCGGCGGGACGGCACAGAAATCGCTGGACGCTCTCGCAGAACTCTTCGAAACTACCGTGCCGGCCGATCGCATCGCCGCGGTACTGGTGGAACCGCAACTCGGCGAAGGCGGCTTCGTTCCGGCGCCGCTGGATTTCCTGCAAGGGCTGCGCCGCATCACCCGGGAAAGGGGGATTCTTCTGGTACTGGACGAGATTCAGACGGGGTTCGGACGCACCGGCAAGATGTTCGGATATCAGCACGCGGGCATCGATCCCGATCTGGTAACGCTGGCGAAGAGCCTCGCTGCCGGGCTGCCGTTATCGGCTGTGACGGGACGCGCGGACGTGATGACGGCCCCCGCGCCGGGAGGATTGGGCGGTACCTACGGCGGAAATCCTTTGGCTTGCGCCGCGGGGCTGGCAGTGCTCGAGATCTTCGAGAAAGAGGGACTGGTAGAGCGCGCCGTCCAACTGGGAGACCACCTCCGCGCGGGACTGCGGAAGCTCCAGGAGCGCTGGCCGCAGATCGGCGACGTGCGGGGCCTCGGCGCGATGCTGGCAATCGAACTGGTGAAGGACCGCGACAGCAAATCGCCGGACAGCGCGCTGGCGCAGCGCGTATTGGATAACGCCCGCTCGCGCGGCCTGCTGGCTATCAAGTGCGGGCCGTTCAAGAACGTGGTGCGATTCCTGCCGCCTCTGGTGACATCGCCCGGGGAGATCGAACGCGCTCTGGAGATCCTGGCGGGAGCGTTCGAGGCGGCGGCGAACGCGTGAGAATCGGCCACAAGTCGCGCCTCATCGCCCTCGGGCTCCAATTGATCGCAGGGACGGCCACGGTGGAGTACCTGGTGGTCGATCACGTGGAGCGGCCTTCGGAGAACTGACCCGCCACCTTCGCCGCGCAGATGGCCTGTCCCACATGCCTCTGCGTGTGCTCGGCAATATGCGTCAGCAACCCGATCACGGTGGTCGGCAGTCTCTTTCGTCCCACCGCCCGAACGCCGGTCAGCGTGGATAGATCGAGCGATCGCACCACTTCCTCGGCCTCGCGAAAGGCGCGATCCAATTCCGCCAGCAACTCCTCGCGCCCTGGCCCCGAGGGCTCCTCCTCGGCGCGAAGTGCGGCCAACTGCGACTCGCTCAGAGGGTGTCCTGCAAGGTAGGTCATCAGGCGTTCGGTGCTGCCCGCGATGTGACGAATGTGAAATCCCACGGAACCCAGCCCATAAAGAACGGCCCAGATCTGACCGGTCGTGAGTCCTTCCGTGTAGCGGGCCAAATCCTCGCGGGCCTGTTCGAATGCGTAGAGAATGGGCGCCACCAGCGGACTCAGGCCGCAAATCGGCCCACGAAGCCAAGGCTCGGGAAGGGATTCCATATTCCCAGTATGCACACCTGTCGCGAGTACGACGAGATGCTCGCGACCGGGAGGTGCGGCAAGGAGTGAACAGGGCAGATCTACTGGTGTGCTATGTAGGGGGCAGAATGGAACAAGCTATCTCGGCCGCGGGCGCCTATCGCCGCTTCTCGGAACTACTCCGTACCGTCCAGAAGGGCCAAAGCGTGGTCACAACCAGTCACGGCAAACCCGTGGCCAGGGTCACGCCCTTCGGCGGAGACGATCGTGCTGCGGAGGGGGCGCCGCTCCGCGCTCTTCGCCCGCCTGAAAGGGAGCGGGTGGTGGAGACCAGCCAGTTGCCCGCGGTTTGGCGGGATTACCCAACATAAGCCGAGCTTGCGGCATGTAGTCTCGCCACATGGCAGAAAAACGCGCGACGATGATGTGTGTCGTGTTGGCGAACAGATCCTTCCTAACCCGAAGCTGATCTCACACCCCAGTTTCGGGGCGGACTTTTCGACGGAGTGGGATCGAATGACATTCGGGCCGGCACGCCTCACTTCAGCCGAGCCGCCCGGTGACTCGCGTCAGTTCCGAAGAATGGGCGATCTCCCGTCCATCCGCGATCACGCGCAGACCGTTTCCTTTTCCGAGTTTATTTCCGGTGCGGTCCCATGCGATCGTGAGCATCCGCCCGTGGTAGGGGACGCGATCCAGGCAGAACCAGTCCCACTTGCCCGGCGGCAGCAGAGGATTCACTTCCACCACGTCGTCGGCGCGCGGCCGCAGACCCAGCAGCCCGGTGATCAGGAGATCGGCATATCCGGAGTGGTTGTAGTGGCCGCCGCGCCCATAATAGGTCTTCTTGCGCAGCTTCATGGCCCGCGCGAGCCATTCGCCGGTCAGCGGATTCAGGTTCTCATCGATGAATGGGACGACACGTCCGTCGTCCCGCTTCAGGTGCTGGCTGCGGGTGTAGATCTCGAACGTCCGGTAGTAGTCGTCCTTGGAAACGTCGTGCTGGCGATAGCGATTCAGCACGTTCGCCAGTGCACGCAGGGTGATCGTCGTGGCGAAGGGCCAGCTTGGGCCGTCCCAGGCACAGTCGTCGCCGGTGTAGGCAACCTGAAACTCGGGGTTCCGCTGCTCCGCTGTCGTTGGCCCGTACGGTGCGTAGAAACCTTGCGGATCCATCAACTGCTTCCACGCCGCTTCATATCCCGCGCCGTCGTCCGGGAGATCGAAATACCACGGCGTGTAGCCGATGTTTTCGCGTACCGGAGCGAATTCGCCCGACTCCCGGCGCGTTTCGAAGAAGGCCGCGTCTTGGTTCCAGAGTCTCTGCTGCGTCAGTTGCTTCAGCCGGGCGGCCTTCGCGGCGTATTCGGAGACCAGCCCCTGTTGACCGGCCATCTCCGCAATCCTCGCGATGGCCTTGGCGTTGCCGTACATGTAGCTGTTGATGCTGGGCCGGATGTTCCTGACCTTTCGCCCGCCGCTGACGGAACTCTCCATGCCGTCGGAAACGTCACGCTGCCAGAACAGGCCGCCCTCGGTGAGGCGCTCCGCTTCCCAGAGCTGATAGTCCGCCGCCATCGCATCAAGGTACGGCAACAGGGCATCGCGGCGGCCATCGGCGAGCCAGCGGTCGTAGAGCATCGACGCCACCCAGCCGCTGAACTGGTGAAGGTTCTTGCGCAGGCCGCCGTTTTCTCCGGTGCGCAGCCAGAAGTGGACGTCGCCATCCAGGAACTGCGGGTCGCGCAGCCAGCGGCCTTCCGCCACGTGATGCCCCAGCGCGCAGCTCAGCGCGTTGTATTCGCCCGCGTGGCTCACCGGTTTCAGGAACTCCGTCACCAGGAATCCCGCCGGAGTCTGCTTGATGTGCTTGCGCCAGGCCCACCAGCGGTAGTAGTAGAGCTGTTCGGTGGCCGCGTCCGGGCACGTGAACAAGGGGATGTTCGACTTCATCCAATCCCATGCATGCGCGTCCGGAATGTAGTTCACGACCTCTTCCGGAAAAGTGCGGTTGAAGTCCTCCACATAATGGCGAAAGGACTCCGGGTCGAGCATCCCTGGTGTTCCGGCGGCCTTCCGCTGCTGCGTGGCGGCCGCGCCCGCTACGAGCCCCAGAAATTCGCGGCGCCTCACGGGTTCACCTTCTCGAATCTTACGGCCAGGAACGGCTTGCCGGGCAACTTCATGGTGAATTTGCCCGCGAACGTCCCGCTCACCGGAGTGATGGTCATCTCCCAGGGGTCGATGATGTCCGCGCGATAGCGCGCGCCCGCCGCCAGGGTGAATTCGTACTCGGCGGGCTGGTTCACGTCGAAATAGAACAGGTAATAGCGGCCCTCCTGCCCTGCCCCCATGTAGTATGTCGAGATGTTATTCAGACCCTCTGCGGGCGCACTCTCGAGGATCCGGCGCAGAAAGGCGATCCGCTTGGGACTCTCGCCGTGCAGCACGCCTCCCTTCGACCACCACAGAATGTCGTTCGCGTCGAGATAAGTTTCGCCATGGCCGACGTAAGCGCCCGCGACCGTGCCCAACCAGAATCGGCGCACCAGTTCCTGGGCGGAGATATTTCCCCAACGCCGCGGGATGTTGCCTTCGTACTTGCACTCGTCGTAGATCACGGGCTTGCGGTACTGCATCACGTAGTCGTGCGCCTTCTCGAGGTCGGAACCCTGGATGCTGACGTGGGTCACCCATGGTTTCGAGTGGTCGTACATCACGTTGCTGTGGTGGATCGAACGGAGGTGCTGATAGGGATCGCTCTCCTGGACGATGCGGAAAAAGCGGTCCCAATCGGCGAGCGTCTTGGTCTTGACCAGGTCCCATTCATTTGCCATGCTCCACCACACGTTGCGATATGCGGCGAAGCGCGCGACGGTGTAGCGCAGATAGCGGTCGTTGACTTCGGGAGGCAGACTGGCGTAGCCCCAGCGGTCATAAGGGTGGAACAGGATGAGGTCGGCTTCGATGCCCAGCGCCTCGAGATCGCGAATGCGCTTTTCCTGGTGGCGAAAGAACTCCGGCTCAAAGCGCGTGAGATCGTTCCTGCCGGCGGCATCGCGCGGGAACGGATAGTAGACCGGCTCGTTGGCGTTATAGACGTAGCTCTTGGGGAAGACGCACATCCGCATCTTATTGAACGGCGCGGAGCGTAGTGTCGCGAGCGTCTGCTCCTCCAGGCGGTCGCCCTGGTGCGTCCAGGCGTAGCAGGTGGTGCCGATGGGGACGTAAGGTGTTCCGTCCGCGTACCCGAAATGCGTGGTGAAGCGCACCTGAACGGGGCCGTGATTCCGCGCCGAGGGCGCCACCGCCGTGAAACTGCCGGATTTGCCGTCGAGCGCGGCCACGTTGCTCGACGTGGTGTAGTTCCATTCGCCGATCTCGTCCGGCATGAAGCGCACGCGGTAGGTGCCCGCGCCATCGTAGAAGCCATCGACATCCACCACGCGGTGCGCATAGCGGAAGTGCGCCCGAACAGTGACTTCCAGGAATGGATTGCCGGCGGACGGACCCTGGAGCGCCGCTTCGAACACCCCCCAGCGCTCCACCCCTTGGCCGCAACACAGTGCGGCCCACCAGCAGAATACAGATAGGAATTTCATGCGCGCCCCTGCATAATGAATTTTAAATGCGTTTCTGTCAAGGAAAACCATGAAGTACGCCTGGACCGCTGTCGTAGTCGTGGGCGTGGCCGCAATCCTCCTGGCCGCAACGCCCGATTCCCGCGTGAATACTATCGGACTCACCTTGGTCCGCGTCCCTTCCGGCAGCTTCGAGATGGGAGCCGATTCCGTGCCGCTCCCGAAGTCTCTCATCGCGGGGGCCAACGGCGTAGTCTACGATCGTACCTCCGATGCCGGTGATTACGACGAGACTCCGGTGCACAAGGTCACCATCTCGCAATCGTTCTGGATGAGCGCCACCGAAGTGACCATCGAGCAGTTCCGCAAGTTCCGCCCGGGCTTCGAAGGCAATCCCTATTACGCGCCCTACGCCTCGGGTACGAGTTGGAACGACGCCGTGGCGTTCTGCCAGTGGCTCAGCGAAAAGGAAGGGAAGCCGTATCGACTTCCGACCGAGGCCGAGTGGGAGTATGGCGCGCGCGCCGGCACGCACAGTCCGTTCTCTTCCGGTGCGGAGCCGCCCGCGCCCGGGACCGCGAATGCGTGGGGGCTGAAGAACATGCACACGGGAGTCGCGGAATGGGTGCTGGATTGGCACGGCCTCTACCCCAGCGAGCCGCAGACCGACCCCGTCGGCCCGGCTGGGGGCATCGCGAAGGTCGTGCGCGGCGGCGGCCTCGACTACAGAGAATCGAAGACCGATGGCGGCAGACACCTCCCCGCGGAACTGCCGTACTTCGAACGCTCCGCGAACCGCGCGGGTATTGCGCCGACCTTCGCGTCGGCCACCCACCCGATCGGCTTCCGTGTCGTTCAAGCCGGGATGCCCAAGACCAGGCCGCTGCCCGACCAACCGCCATTCTTCCAGCGGGCTGTCCGGCAGGACGCGCCCGATCTGACCCGCGGGCCCGATCCTTCGAAGCCCTATTACCACACGCGCCCGCTCTTTCCCAACCTTCGGGGGCGTGACATGCGCACTGTGGGATGGAGGATCGGATTTGCGCCGGGGCTCGGCGTGGCTTACCACAACTCCGCACTTCAGGTCCTCAATAACGGCGACATCATCGCTGCTTACTACAACACCTCCAAATACGAAGACGATCCCGAGCAGACCATCATGACGATGCGGCTGCGCTACGGCGCGGAGGATTGGGACATGCCGGAACCGTGGCCCGACTTCCCGGACGCCGACGATGCCGCTCCGGTCTTCTGGAACGACCACGGGAAGCTGTGGTTCTTCTTCGGATCGCCGCGCCTGCTGGGCGGCCCGCCGTTCCAGTTCCTGACGTCGCCGGACAATGGCGCAACGTGGAGCGCGGTGGAGTTCCCCAAGCTTCAGGGGCCGGCCGGCAAGTTCACGCCGCAGCCCATCAACAGCATCGTGCGCGATCGGGACGGCGTCGTCTATCTGCCGGTGGATGGCGCGGGCAGCACGTCCGTGTTGTTCGCATCCAAGGACGGCGGCAAGACCTGGTACGACACGGGCGGCCGCACCGCGGGACGTCACACCACGCTGGTGCTCGGAAAAGACGGCGCGCTGCTGGGCTACGGCGGCAAGAACTCCGAGATCGAAGGCTTCATGCCGAAGGCGGTGTCCCGCGACGGCGGAAAGACCTACGAGAGATCGAAGACGCCGTTCCGGCCCCTGGGCAGCGGACAGCGACCCAGCATCATCCGGCTGGCATCCGGACGCCTCTTCTTCGTGGCCGACCTCTTCGACAAGAAGAAACTCGGCGCCCAAGGCGCGGGTGCATTCGTCGCCCTGAGCGACGACGACGGCGAAACCTGGAAGACCCGCCAGTTGCCCAACCTCGTCACGGTCGGTTACACCACCGCCACGCAAGCGCCCAACGGCGTCATCCACATCGTCACTTCGAAGAACGATCCATCGGTGCAGATCGAGTTGAATGAGGCCTGGGTGCTGGCCGGCGGACCGGAAGATCCGGATGCTCGCGGCCAGTTCCGCCTGAACGGGCAGCAGATCTTCTACTACCCGGACGGGCGGAAGCTATGGGAAGCCGGCTATAAAGACGGACGGAAGATCGGGGTCGAGACGCTCTGGGCGGAAGAAGGCTACCAGCGCTGGGAACGCACCTACCTCGCAGGCGGCGAATGGACGTGGAAAATCTTCGGCCACTCCGGCAAGGTTACCGCCGAGTCGCGATGGAAGGGCAAGGACCTGATCGACGCCAATACCGCCGGGCCGCTCGCCCGCTGATCAGGCCACTTGCGGGCGTTCGTGGAGAATCATCCACGACGTCCCGAATTTGTCGCGCAGCATGCCGAAGCGGAAAGCGAAAAAGGTCTCCTGCATCGGCATGAAAATCTGGCCGCCATCGGTGAGCAGGGTGTAGATCCGCTCCGCCTCCTCGCTGCTTTCTACGGTGAGCGAAAGATACGCGCTGCGCATGGGCTGGAAGCGCTCCGGCGGAATGTCCGCTCCCATGAGGATGGTGTCGCCGAGGCGGATGCGGGCGTGCAGGATGGCGTTCTTCCAGTCCGGCGCAACGCTGCTCGGATCGGGCAGCTCGCCGTGCCGCATGATCATGAAGATCTTCGCGCCGAGGTGTTGTTCGTAGAAACGGAAGGCCTCTTCGCAATTGCCGCCGTAGTTGAGATAGGTGTGTAGCTTCACGTCGGGCTCCTGCTGACTCACTCATCTTCTCGCCGAAGAGGCCCTGTTGACAATCTGAACTGAACCGTTTGGTACTCATTCGGGATCCACGTCAATGGACTCCTGGTGTGATGGGCTCCGATCCCCGACTATTCAGAAAGGCTGGTAGCCGATGGCCATGACGGCGAACGTCAGAGGTGATAGAGCATCAGGTAGACGATTACGCCGGTGACGCTGACATAGAGCCAGATGGGGAGCGTCCAGCGGGCGATCTTGCGGTGCTTGTCGAAGCGGGCGGCGAGGCCGCGGCGCAGGGTGATGATCGCCAGCACGGGCACGAGAGCGGCCAGCACGGTGTGGGTACCGAGGATGGTCAGGTAGACGGTGCGGATGGTGCCTTCGTGCGGGAATCGGACACTGCCTACCTGCGCGTGATAGACGAGATAGCACACCAGGAAGAGACACGACGTGATGAACGCCGCGATCATGACCTTGCGGTGGGTTTGGACTCGCTTGCGGCGGATCAGCGAGTAACCGGTCACCAGCAGGACGGCCGCCGTGGCGTTCAGGAAGGCGTTGACCGTAGGCAGGAGCGGGGTCATGAGGGGTAGCGCTCCAACTGGCGGATGTCGTGGAGCAGGTGCGGCAGCATGCCGTCCTCGCTGCTGATGTAGTAGGCGCGGATGCGGCGCTTCTGGTCTACCAGCGCGAAACGCGTGCTGTGGCTCATGCTGCCATCCACGCTGTTGAGCTTGAATCCATGGAGCGCCAGGTCGTTGAGGCTGGCCTGCTCGCCGGTGAGGAAACTCCAGCGGGCGGGGTCGGGTTTGAAATGCGTGGCGTAGGCGGCCAGGACGGGCGGAGTGTCGTGAGCGGGGTCTACCGTGAAGGAGACGAGCTTCACATCCGGCATTTCAGCGGTGAGGGTCTGCAACTGGTGCATCAGGGAGCTCATGCGGGGGCAGGGGCCTTCGCAGGTGGTGTAGATGAAGTCGGCTACCCAGATGTGGCCGGTCAAGGAGTTGCCGTCGAATGGCTGGCCGGTTTCGGAGGTGAGGCTGAATTCGGGGATCTCCCCCAAGATGTCGAGGGGCTTGGGTTGGATACAGGAGACGAGCAGAAGGGCGGGCAAGCCCACCCCCAGCCCCCAAGCCCTAACCCCTGCCTGGGTCATGCTGCGCTTCGGGTGGCCTTTTGGGCGGCCAGTTTGCCACAGGCCAATACCAGAAGCAGGCCCATGCCCGCGGTGACGGCCAGGCTCAGCATCGGGCCGGGGCCGCTGTCAGGGAGATGCAGGGTGTCGTTCAACAGGGAGATCGAATAGGTCAGCGGGTTGACGCGCATGATCGCGCGGATGATTCCGTGCGCGGTCGCCATGGTGAAGAGGGAGCCGGACACCATCCACATGGGGAGCAGCAGCAGGTTCATGATGGCGTGAAAGCCGGAGGTGGAGTTCATCTTCCAGGCGATCACAAAGCCCAGGCCGGTGAGCGTGAACGAAATCAGAAAAATCGCGCCGGCCACGGGAATCAGTTCCATTGGATGAATGCTCACGCCGGCCAGCGGGGCGAATGCCAGGAAGATGAGGCCCTGGATCCAGGCCAGCGTGGCCGATCCCATGACCTTGCCGAGCACCAGGCTGGTGCGGGGGGCGGGCGATACCAGCATGGAGAGGAGAAAGCCTTCGCGGCGGTCTTCGATGATGGTGATGGTGGAGAAGATGGCCGAGAACATGACGGTCAGGACGAGCGCCCCGGAGTAGAAGCGTCCGAGGTCGTTGGAGCCCAGGCCGATGACCAGCCAGAAAACCAGGGGAGAGGCCACCACGCCCATGACGCGGCTTTTCTGGCGCCAGAAGCGGACCAGTTCGCGCTGCCAGAGGGTTGCGGCCGGTAGAACAAAGCTATTCAATGGATGCTCCTGTTTCGCGCACAAAAACGTCTTCCAGGGTGGGCTTGTGCAGGCCCACGGACTCAATGACTCCCGGGAACGCTTCCATCACTTCGGCGATGAAGCGATGGCCGTTCTGCATTTCGACGCGGACGTGGCCGTCCATCACGGCGGGCTCGACGCCGAAGCGCTCTCCGATACGTTCGGCGAGCGACTTGGCGTCGCGGGTTTCGAGCACCACCACATCGCCGCCGATGCGGGAGCGAAGCTGGCTGGGGCTGCCCTGCGCGACAATCTTGCCCTGGTGGAGGAGGATCAGGCGGTCGCACTTGTCGGCCTCTTCGAGAATGTGAGTAGTCAGCAGGATGGTCACGCCGTCGCCCTCCCGGAGGTTTTCGACGTGGCGCGAAAGGTCGCGGCGGGCGGCTGGGTCGAGCCCGGTGGAGGCCTCGTCCATCAACAGGACCTGCGGCTGATGCAGCAGGGCCTTGGCGATCTCCACGCGCCGGCGGAGGCCGCCGGAGAGCGTTTCCACCAGTTCCTTCGCGCGATCGGCGATGCCCAGCCGCTCCATGGCGGCATCCATCCGTTTGCGCAGGACGGACCCGCTGAGCGCGTGGAGGTGGCCTTGCGCGCGGAGGTTCTCTTCGACGGTGAGCGCTTTGTCGAGGCTTTGGGTCTGGAAAACCACGCCGACATGGCGGCGGACTTGCGCGGGATTCCGTTCCACGTCGAAGCCGGCGATGATGGCGTGGCCTTCGGTCGGGACCATCATGGTGGAGAGAATCCGGAACAGGGTGGACTTGCCGCCGCCGTTGGGCCCCAGCAGCGCGAAGATTTCGCCTTTCTTAACCTCGAAACTGACGTTCGAGAGCGCCACCCGATCGCCATACCGGTGCGTTAGGTTCTGAACTTGGATCACAAACCTGGCCTATCTATGAGCATAAGCCCGTAGATCAGCGGAAGGTACAGCACCGAGGTGAGCAGGACCGCGCGGGCGCGGATCATGGTGCGTTCGATCGCTACCCTGACTCCCGAGTACAGAAACCAAAGACCCAACAGCAATGCTCCAATCTGATAAATGCGCCCCGACATCCCGAGCAGGGACGGAATCAGGCTCACCGGTATGAGCGCCAGTCCATAGAGAACGATCTGGCGAGCGGTGGAACGGCAATCGGGTTCCACCACCGGCAACATGCGGATGCCGGCGCGGGCGTAGTCTTCTTTATACATCCAGGCGATGGAATAGAAGTGCGGGAACTGCCAAAGGAACAGAATGCCGAAGAGCACCCACGACTCGCGGGTGAGGGCGCCGGCCGCCGCGGCGTATCCGATCATCGGGGGCATTGCTCCGGGCACCGCGCCGATGGTGGTGGACCACCAGGTGCGCTGCTTGAGCGGGGTGTACAGGAAAAGATAGCTGGCCAGCGTGAAGGCCCCGATGAGGCCGCAGAGCAGGTTCACGCCGAGCCACAATTCCAGGAATCCAGCCACGGAAAGCGCCGCGCCGAAGCCCAGCGCGCGAGACGCGGAGATCTTACCGGAGGGCAGCGGCCGCTGCATGGTGCGGCGCATTTTGCAATCGGCGTCGCGCTCGTACCACTGATTGAGGGCGGCGGTTCCGGAGGCAATCAGGCCGGTTCCCAGGATGGTGTGGAGGAGGGACAGCAGCTGGATGGATTTCAAAAACCCCCACCAGTTCCCGGCGCCGGGGAGTCCGAAGAAGTATCCGATCCCGGTGGACATGAGGATCAGCCAGGTGATTCGGGGCTTGGTCAATTCGATGTAATCGCGCATCAGGCGGCCGCCATACCTCCAGGCGCCAGGACCCCATTCGAGGGCCGGGCGTCCCTATAGACTACCAAAGCCAAGACTACTGCCGCACCGAAGGCCAGCGATCCGGCGGCGACGTGGGCTACCGTGAAGGCGGCCGTTATCGAGTCGGGCTGGGCAGCGTCCGCCGAAGCGATGCGCATGGTGTATGCGGCAAATCCGAGAAAGACTTGCAGGAAGGTGAGAGCGAGAAGGGTGGTAGCCGAGCGGCGGAGGAGGGCGTTTTCCAGGTGCTGGATGAAGACGCGGAGGCCGGCCCACATGACGAGCGTGGTGGAAATGGCGGCTCCGGCGATGTGAGGGATGACGGACAGGGTGTTGTGGCGGACGGCGGCTCCGAGCGCGGTCTGGAGGAAAAGGGCGAGGGCGGCTAAGGCGGATACACGACAAGTGCCCAGACGAGTCTCGGCACGGCCGGCAGTAGTGCCTGCGCCATGTCGCGTGGAAGCAGGAATAGTTACCAGGATTCCGAACGTGAGTTGAGCGAGACAGGCGTGAGCAATGGCCAGCGATTTAGGATCTACCAATTTCACGACGGCACCACCCAAAAGTGCTTGCACCAGGACTGTTCCGAATGCCGCCCAGGCGAGGCGGTGGCGGAGCCACAGCGCCAGAACCAGTGTGAGGAGAGCAACGGTGGCGGCGAGCACGCGGTGGGTGAACTCCAAACGGATGCCGCCCTCCCATGGCGGGATGAGCCTGCCATAGGAGAGCGGCCAATCGGGTATCGAGAGTGCGGCATCGTTGCTGGTAACCAGCGCCCCGGCGATGATCAGCAGCAGGGTGCAGAACGCTACCAGCACCGCGTACCGCTCGAGCCAGGTCACGAAAACGTTATCCCTTGATCGTGAAGTCCTGAGTCTTGCTTTCCTTGGCGCCTACCGTGACGGTCTGATCCTGCGTGCCGTACTTCTCATGCCAGACTTCGAGCGTATAGGTCCCCGGAGGAAGGCCCTTGATGGTGAACGACCCGTCGTCGCCGGTGACGGCGAAGAAGGGGTGGTTGACGACGCCGATGTACGCGCGCATCCAGTTATGGACGTTGCACTTCACCGGGATCATGACTTCCTGGCGCGGGAAGCTCTTCATTTTAGGCTCGCTCCCCGGCGGCTGGGACTCGTTCCAGTCGTTGTTGACCGTGGGGGAGGGGTGAATGTTGTGGTTGGTGGGATCGCTGTTCTTGATCTGCATGTTCTGGCCGGCCATGATACCGATCACGTGCGGGCTGTACATGCAGCCGCTCTGATCGAGCTCCACGGGGGTGGAAGGCACCTGCCAGGTCTTGTCCGGCAGTCCGGACTTGATCCAGACGAAGGCGTTCTTCAGCGTCTTGTTGCCGTTGACAATCACTTCCTCGGACCTCGCCGGCGTGGGGTGCGCCTTGGTGCACGCCGGGACGGCGGACATGTCGATCGCCTTCATGGTAGGGGCGGTTCCGTCGAACATCACCTTGCCGGTGATGGTGCCGCCGTTCTCCATATCGGGCATGGCGGCTGCGCCTCCGGCGGATGCGCCGCCGCCCGAATCGGCCGCCTTCGGCGCTTCGGCGGTCTTGGTGTCACCACCGCCGCCGCAGCTCACCAGCGCCAGGGCGCATACTACTCCTGCTGCAATCCAAATGTTCTTCATGCTCTTAAGAGCCTCCTTAATGAACTTGTTGGGCCTATAGCTTAGTTCCCGCTGTTGGCCGCGCGCAAGCGGCCTAACTCCTCGGGCGTGAACTGGAACATGTACCGGACCAGCAGGTCCGCATGGTCCTTGGTATACCCGTTGAAGCTGGGCGGCGTAGGACCGGCGAACACCCACCGGTTGTCTTCGTGGCGGAACAGGCCCGACGGCATGGCCGTTCCCGGACTCATCATGGCGGGATCGAGCATCCAGCGCTTGGTCCAGCCAGGCTTCAGCCGCTCTTTAGCGACTGTGAAATTGGGCGCCGTGGCGCGGACATCGTGCTTGGGATCGCCCGTCATGTGGCATTTGAGGCAGGGGGCGCCTTCGCTGCTGAACAAGGCGCGAGCCATGGTGCGCTCCTGGTCGGTGATCGGCTCCAGCTCCTGGGAAATGAACGGAGTGGCCTGCGAAGAGAGGGCTTCGAAGAATCGCACCAGCTTGCGAATCTCGCCATCCGAGAAGCTGAATGTGGGCATCCGCACCTTTAGATATTGGCGGACTCCGTCCCGATTCGTGTCATTTTCCGACAGTGCGGGGTTGTTGAGGAAGCGCATCAGCCAATCCGGCCGGACGCGCGCACCTTCGCCGATCAGCGTGGGCGGCTTCTGGTCCTTCCAGTCGGGATCCTGGTAGCGGGGCAGGGTGTCGAACACGGTGGTTTGCGCCACGTGCACACGGTGGCATCCCATGCAGTTGTACTTGCGGACCACCCACCAGCCTTCGATAATGTCCTGGCGCTGATCGGTAGGAGCGTAGAAGTAACGCGCCGGCACGCTGGCGTCCACCGACCCATCGAGGAACGTGGTGACGGCGTCGATCTCGGGCTTGGAGAGGTTGAAGTTCGGCATCTTCAGCCGGTCCTGCGGCGCCTTCTCCTTGCCGGTGTCGTAGACCGCCGGATCCTTCAATTTGTGCTCGAAGAATCCCTTGTGGGTGAGCCAGCCTTCTTCTTCAGCTTTGTGGCCGAGGAGCGCGAAATCCAGGCGCTCGATGGGCTTGGAGCCTTCCTTGGTCAGTTCGGTACCGATCCGCTGCTCCTCCTCGAGACCCGCGATTTCATGGCAGGCCGCGCAGCCGTAGTTGCGGACCGCGGCGAGGCCTTTGTTCTTCAGGCCGGGATCGTCCATGAAATCGGCGTTGGCATACGTCGCGTCGGAGCGCTTGCGGGTCATCAGGTAGCTGGCGATGTCACGGGCCTCGTCTTCGGTCAGACGAAGGCTGGGCATCGGGGTCATCTGCTGCACCTGCAATTCGTGTCCGTCGTTGGGGCACTTGCTGTGCTCCAGATCGAAGACGTAGGGCAGGTTGTGCTTGTCGTAATCGGCCTTGGTCAGATCGCGCTTTTCGAAGGTGCAGTAGGGCGCGGTCCGCTGGCGGGGATTGTGCACCCAGCGCACCAGGTAGTCGTAATTGGCCTTCTCGCCTTCCCGGCTCAGGTTCGCGGCGAAGGTTCCGCCCTGCTTCTGGCCGCCCTCACCCATGGAGTGGCAGGCCATGCAGCCGCGGGTTTCGAAGGCTTCCTTGCCTTTTTCGGGGTCGCCGGGCTTCTGTTGCGGGAGGTCGCCTTGCACGCCGGATTGCCAGATGAAGGCGGCGATGGCCTGAACCTCGTCGGGCTGCAGGCGGAAGGTGGGCATCTTGGTGCCTTCGCGCCAGGCGTGCGGATCCTTCAGCCAGACCGGGATCCACTCCTTGCGAAGCTTCACGCGGACTTCCTTCAGGCTCGGCCCGACCTTCTTCACTTCGCGGACCAGCTCGTGCGAGCGCATGTCGAGCTGCTCGATCTTGGCGTCGAGCCCGCTCGAGCGCACCTTCAGGTCGTTCGCCTGCGCGTAGAGTTTCTGGGCTTCGGCATTGTCCTTCGTCTTGTCGCCCTTGTCGATCATGAAGCCCGACTCGCGCAGCCATTCGGCTTTCTGCTGCGTGAGCGAGCGGATATTCTGGTTGACGGAAGTGATTTCGTCGGCCTCGCGGTCGAACCCTTCATAGCGATGGCACGCCATGCAGCCGCGGAGGCGGAAGATTTCGCGGCCGTCGTTCAGGTTGCCGGCATCCTCGGTAACGATTTCCCTGGAGTGGCACTGCTGGCATCCAGCGTCGATGTTCTCCTTGTGGTGCAGCGGCCAGAGCCAATACTTGTTGTAGCCGTGCGCTTTCTCGATACTGGAGAGCGCGACGCCGTTGCCGCCGTGGCAGGGCGTACAACCGTAGACTTCGGGATCGTGGATCTTGAGGAGTTCCTTGTCGGGGTGGCTGGCGAAGACGGCCTCGCCTCCCATGCTCGCCGCGGTGATGGTAACCGGCTCGCGCGTTCCCAGGTGGCAGGATTCGCAACGGTCCACAAGATCCACATCCTTTACGTGGATCTGGCGGATCTTGATATCGAAATTGGAGAGCGAACTCTGGACGGCGGCGATGGTTTCGGCGCTGGCTTGGGGCAGGCGGTCCGCGAGATATTGATCGCGCTGGGCGCGAAGTTCCGTGGCCTTCTTCATCACGTCCACGCGCTTCTGCAGGAGCCCGGCCTTCTTCGCCTTCATCTCCTGGAGATTGGCGTCCATCTGGGTGAAATTCCATTTATGCTCGGGCTCTCCCGGCAGCTTGACGGTCTGGACTTCGGCCCTGAGTTCCTCGATCTCCTTGCGCAGGGATTCCTTGTGGCTCTCGCTGCCGGAGACCTCGATTTCGTAGGTCAGCGCGCCGATGTGGGCCCGGACGACCTGGAACGGATCGTTCAGCGCGAGGATCTTGGGAGTCAGGTCCTCGTTGACCTGCTTGTCGATGGCTGACGCCTCAGGCAGAGCGGCCTTTTCCGCCGCCTGCATCTCGGTGTCGAGACGCTTGTAATCGGCCGAAGAGCGGATCTGTCTTTCGAAGGCGACCTCGCCCTGCCTGGCGTTTGCGAGGTACTTGCTGTACAGCTTCTCGAACCGCGCCTCATAGGTTTTCCAGGGGCGGATCCCGTAGATTTCGTCGTACAGGCCCCATGCCATGGAGAGCACCAAGGCCACCGACCAGATGAAGAGCTGTTTGCTCAGGGATGAATTGACTACCGGATCGGACTCTGCATCCGCTCCGGGCTTCTTTGGATCGCTCATAGAATCGGCTCAGATATTAAACCAGGGGGTCACCCAAATGTACTTGATGCGGAACAACAGCCGGACGAGGATTTTCACCGGCAGCGCCAGCATGATCACCAGGAAGACCTGCATCACGGTGTACTGCAGGACGCTCATCCGCGCGTAGATCTTGCGGTTGAACGGCGTATATGTGATCAGCTTGTGGATCCCGATGGCCGCCGCCACGCAGTAAATGCCGACCACGATCGCCCCGAAGATGATCTTGGAGATGCGCCCCGAGATGCCGAAGATATCCGGCAGGTCGCGATTGACCTCGAAGATCAGGCGATTGTGGTCCCAGGTGGTTCCGGGCCAGAACCACATCCACCCCGGCCCGCGGATCAGAGTGCCGATCACGATCATCGAGACCCACAGCACGATGAAGCCGAAGATGAACGTGAGGATCGAGAATTTGCGCTGTTTGAAAGTGTAGTAGCCGTTGCCCAGCGGGTTGGAATCAATGTAAGGAATCACCATGAGCCCGACGATGATCAGCGAGGGCATCACCACGCCGGCCATCCAGGGGTCGAAGTAGACCAGCATTTCCTGCAATCCCAGGAAGTACCAGGGCGCCTTGGAAGGGTTCATGGTGAGGGTGGGATTGGAGGGTTCTTCGAGCGGGGCATTCAGGGTGATCGACCAGACCATCAGGATTACGGTGACGATGATCGCGGCGAGAAATTCGATGCGCAGCAGATACGGCCAGACATGCACTTCTCGCGTCCAGCCGGGCCGCCACGGCTGGGTTTTGCGGTGATGCGTCTTGGCCATGGCGGGATCGCCTTCCAACTGGGCGATCAACCGGTCGTTGGCGAAGGACTGGCGCAGGCCGTACCAGGTATAAAACGGGACGACGAACAGGAGCAGCACGATGGGAACGTTGTCCGGCGTGCTGAGAATGGTCCAAAGCTGATGAAGATCCATAGGATTTCGGTTTAACCGCCGGGGGTCAGGGGTTGGCGGTTGGGGGTTGGGGAATAGCCGCTAGTGACGGCAGCGTAGCTGGCGGCTTCTCCCCAACCCCTAATCCCCAACCCCTGCAGTTCATATTTTCTTCACGTCCTTGATTTCGCTCTCCAGCATCACGGGCGCGGGGCCGGAGATGCCGCCGTCCTTGCGGACGCGCCAGAAATGCACCACCATGAAGGCCGATGCGATGATCGGGATGGCCACGCAGTGCCAGATGTAGGCACGCAGCAGAGCGTTGGCGTCCACGATCGAGCCGCCCAGCAGACCGAATCGCACGTCATTGTAGGGCGTCATACCCAGTTGCGGGCCGAAGGGGCCGACGTGTCCGAGCAGCGGTGTGGCGCGCGCCATGTTGGTGCCGACGGTGACCGCCCAGAAGCCGAGCTGATCGTCGGGCAGGAGGTAGCCGGTGAAGCTCAGGAGCAGCGTGAGCACCAGGAGCAGCACGCCCACCACCCAGTTGAACTCGCGGGGCTTCTTGTAAGACCCCGTGAGGAAGACGCGGAACATGTGCAGCTCCACCATGATCACCATGAGGTGGGCGCCCCAGCGATGCATGTTGCGCAGCAGTTTTCCGAAGGGGACATCGTTTTCCAGGTAGAGGATGTCGCGGAAAGCCACGACCTTCGACGGGTGGTAGTAGAACATCAGCAGGGTCCCGGTAAACACCAGCGTGATGTAGACGTAGAACGTCATTCCGCCCATGCCCCAAGTGTAGTTGTAGGCCACCGCGTCGCGATTGATCTTGGCGGGATGCAGGTGAAGAAAGACGTTGCTCAGGACGCCCAGAGCGCGGCTGCGCGGGGTTTCGTCGTGCTTCACGCGCAGCACGGATTTCCAGACGTCAGTCTTTTCGGGGGCCTTGACGGTCTCCTTCAACTCCTCGACGGCGCGGGCTTGGACGGCCTTGGCGTTGGTGAGGACCGCGGCCAGTTTGCCGCCGCCGTTGCCGGAGGAGCCGTTGCCGCCGCCGTTCGTTCCGGCAGAGGCGCCCGTGGCTGCTGGTTTTCCATTCTGTCCGTTTGTTTCAGGCATGTTGACTCCTCATACTCCCCGGAGGATGGCGCCGCCCTTACCACCGGGATCGGTATCGCCAAATTGGGAGCGTTCGCCTTTCGGCCAGGAATACGGTTTGCTTACATCGACCAGAATCTGGCCATCGGGAGCCAGTTCCACGTGCGCGCGGTCCATCGGGCGGGGCGCGGGGCCCTCGAAGTTGATGCCTTCGGGGTCGTAGCCGCTGCCGTGACAGGGGCACTTGAACTTGTTCTCGCTGGCCTTCCAATCGGGCGTACATCCGAGATGGGTGCAGATCGCAATGATCACGAAGACGCCCTCGGTATTGCGGACCACCCAGATGCGGTGATCTTTCTGAAACTTGGTGTCCACGCCGAAACCGAAGTCGGAGGGATATCCGATTTTGAACTGGCTCTTCGGTTCGTAAAGCGCGCGCGGAAAGAAGAAGCGCAGAAACATCAGCAGGTTTACGGTTAACGTGCCAAGCACCGCCGCCATCACGAATTTGCGCCGGCGGGCAATCGACTTGCCGTCTTCGGGCTGGTCGCTCTTGGAAAAAATGATCTTGAAGGCTTGCGCCATCGACGGCTTAGACTTCGGCTTCTCCGCCGTCACCGGAGGCTCTACTGTAGGATTCGCCATCTCGTCCCAATGGCCGGTGAGCCGGCCATATCTCCTCTGAGTTCACCCATCGACAGAGTACGAGCGTAGCCTCCGATGGAACAGGGGCGAAGCGGCAGGCTCAATTCTGTACGCGAAATACCGTAAAAATGAGTGGCCCTTTTTGGAAACCTGTTGGCTGCCTAAACCCACACCTGGTGCACCATCAGCATCCGCAATCTCTTGGGTTAACTTTATCCAGAGTTATCTTACACCCCCCAAGTGGGGTTTGCAAAAGGGCCCCTCAAAGGGATGGACGCGAGATGGCTGGGCGGGAAACCAAAACCGGAGCCTGTTCCCACGCACCGCGGAAGCCAAGGTAAGTGCGGTGGGAATTCGGAGGAAACCAGGCGAAATCGGGTGTCCGCACGGTTTGTTGTAAGAACCTTTGCCCGCCAGTCCCGTGCCTGCGAAAAGTCGGACTCCCCTACCTCCGCATCATCTCCACGAACCCGTTCACAATCTCGTTCTCCGCGCATCCCGCCTTCAAATGCGAAGTCGTCACCTCGTACCCGATCTGGTCGAAGCTCCCGTCGTTCGGAATGTATCCGCTCGACCCGTTGGCGTGCGTCACCATAATCGTGTTGCGGAACGGCGATTCCTCCTTCAGATGCCGGTGAATCAGCGTAAACACCTCGCCCGACACGCCCGCCAGCGCCACGTCCCCGATCATCAGCAGACCCAGCCGGATGTTCACCGGCGGGGCATCCGAGAACTTGTAATCCGTACGCGGACGAGGCCCCGGCTCCACGCTGCGCCCCGGACAGGTCACCACCTTCTGCGCTCCCCAAATGCGCGCCGCCGGCAACGTCTGGATCGCGCCTGCCACCCGAACCACTTCCTCTCCCAGAATCCTCCCCAGCGCATCCGCCAGCGCGAAGTCGTCTCCGGTTGCCATGCTCACGGGATTCTGATCGCCCGCCGCGCCGCTCGTCCACACCGCCACCGGTCCGTCATCGCCCGCCCGTTCCTCGGGCCGTAATCGCAAGCGGGCGCCGGCATCCGACCGCGGCCGGTCCTTTCCCTGGTAATGCTGCTCGACAAACCGCGAGGTCGCGCCCGCCAGGTCGCCCGTGATCTGATAATTGTCCGGCCCCATCACCACCGCGTGGACCGCGTAGTTGAGGAAGAACGCGATCGGCTTCCCGGACATGTCCTCGAATCGCATCACGCTCACCGTCTTGTCCGACGGCCCGTTCTCGTTGAACCCCAGCCACCAGCCCTGCGAGGGCGTGAGTTCACGCCGATTGATATTGATCGACGCCGTGCCGGTCCCCACCCCAACCTTGGCCGGCTGCAGCCGCGACTTCGCCAGCCGCACCGCCTCCACCGCCGCGTCCTCCACCTTCCTCGTGTATTCCGCGGTGCCCGGCGACGCCCCGCCCGTCGCCCCAATCGTCGGCGCACCGTGATCGTGCACCGCCGCCAGAATGAGATTCTCCGGCCGAATTCCGAGATCGTGCGCGATCCGCGGCGACACGTCCGCCCACACCGAATCCGGCACAAACAGGAGTTCCCACGCCACCAGCGCCGCCTGCGTGGCGCCATCATCGAGGACGATCGCGCGAACGTAGATGTGATCGTGGATCCCCTTGAATCCCTGTGTCCGCCCGCCGTAGCCGGCCATCACCAGCGCCGCGTCCGCAGCCGGCGTAATATCAACGCGGGCCGCACCGGCGCGCAGACTCCCAGGGTCGGCGCACCATGCCGGAAAGCCAACCGCCGCCAGCACGATCATCGAACGCCCCAACCACGGACTGCCCATCTCGTCCACCCCCTCCCTATGGTAAAGCCCTCCGCCCCACCCATTCCGTTAACGCTATTTCCGATACAATCAGTTCAGAGATGAACCTCCGAAAAGACCTGAGCCGCCGCCAGCTCCTCGAAAGCGCCTCGGCCGCGATCGCCGCATCCGCCCTCTCCGTCTCCACCGCCTCCGCCGCGCCTGACCCAGCGCCCGTCCTCCGCCTCACCGAAGGATGGGAACACTACCGCGGAGGATTGGGCGGCATCTGGGAAGTCTGGCGCGGCAAGGCCGCCAGCGACAACGTCACCTGGACCAAGGTTGCCATTCCGCACTGCTTCAACGCCTGGGACGCCGTGGATTCCGACCACGCTTACTACGAAGGCCCCGGCTGGTACCGCACCACCTTCGCCGCGGCGAACCCCTATCCCAACGGCCGCGCACTGCTGCACTTCGGGGGTGCCGGACAGCGCAGCGAAGTCTTCATCGGCCTGGAAAGCGTCGGCAGGCACGTCGGCGGATACGACGAGTTCACCTTCGACATTACCGAAGCGGCGGCGCGCTCCGCCAGGCGGCCGGAGGCCCAGGGCAAGGTCGAACTCGCGGTGCTCTGCGACAACTCCCGCGACCTCGAAACCATTCCCTCCGACCTCAGCGACTTCAACCGCTACGGCGGCCTCTACAGCCCCGTCAACCTCGCCTGCGTCCCCGCCGTCTCATTCGAGCGCGTCCACATCGACACCCAATCCGGCGCCGTCTCCGTGAAGGCGCGCCTCCACAATCCCACCAGCCTCAAAGACGCTCTCGAAATCCAGACGCACATCACCGATCCATCTGGCAAGCAGGTCGGGCTCTCCTCTAAGACATTTACGCCCTGGAGCGGTTCGCAGGAAATCGCCGCCTTCCGCCTCGACTCGCCATCGCTTTGGTCGCCCAACACCCCTGATTTGTACCGCGCCAGCGTCGTCCTCCAAAGCCCCCACGGCGAGCACCGCGTGGAAGAGCGCTTCGGCATCCGCCGCATCGATTTTCCGAAGCACGGCGTCTTCCAGCTCAACGGCGAAAAGCTCTTCCTCCGCGGCACGCAACGCCACCAGGACCACGCCGGCCTGGCCGCCGCCATGACCGACGACCTGATCCGCCGTGAGATGCAGCTCATCAAAGACATGGGGGCGAACTTCATCCGCCTCGGCCACTACCAGCAGCCGCGCCTGGTGCTCGAGCTCTGCGACGAGCTCGGCCTGGTTGTCTGGGAAGAGATCCCCTGGTGCCGCGGCGGCGTGGGCGGCGAAGCCTATCGCGAGCAGGGCCGCCGCATGATGCGCAACATGATCGACCAGCACCGCAATCATCCTTCCGTGGCCTTCTGGGGTCTCGGCAACGAAACCGACTGGCCCGGCGACTTCGAAGTGCAGGACAAAGAGGCAATCCGCGCCTACATGAAAGAGCTGAACGCCATCGCGCACCAGGCCGATCCCACCCGCTTCACCGCCATCCGCCGCAACGAGTTCGCCAGCGACATTCCCGACGTCTATTCGCCCTCCATCTGGGCGGGCTGGTACAGCGGGCGCTACACCGAATACAAGTCGTCCACCCAAAAGGAGCTCGCCAAGGTGGACCGCATGCTCCACATCGAGTGGGGCGGCGACAGCCACACCGGGCGCCACTCCGAGTACCCCGACAAAGTGATTTCACAAATCGCCACCGGCCAGGGCGTCGAGGAGAAAGATCGCGCATACCTGCTCACCGGCGGCCAGGCGCGCGCCTCGCGCGACGGCGACTGGTCGGAGACCTACATCTGCAATCTCTTCGACTGGCACCTCAAAGAGCACGAGACCATGGACTGGCTGGCCGGCGCCGCGCAATGGGTCTTCAAGGATTTCTCCACGCCGCTGCGCCCCGAAAACCCCATCCCGCGCATGAACCAGAAAGGTGTGGTGGAGCGCGACCTCACTCCGAAAGAAGGCTACTACGTCTTCCAGTCCTACTGGGCCGAGAAGCCGATGGCCCGCATCTACGGACACTCCTGGCCGATCCGCTGGGGCGAGCCGGGCGAAGCCAAGATGGTGAAGGTCTACTCGAACTGCACCACCGCCGAGCTGTTCGTCAATGGCAAATCCTGCGGCGTGAAGCAGCGCAACAGCCAGGACTTCCCCGCGGCCGGCCTGCGCTGGATGGCGCCCTTCCAGCCCGGCGAAAATCATCTCCGCGTGGTGGCAGGAAAAGGCGGCGTCCAGGTAGCTGACGAAATCCGCTTTCGCTACCAGGTGGAGAAGTGGGACCACCCTGCCAGGCTCGTGCTCGCAGAGTCCGCCCGCAGCGGTGAAGTCGTCACACTCGAAGCACGCCTGCTGGATGCCAAAGGCGTCCAGTGCCTCGACGCTCGCAACGCCGTGCGCTTCGCGCTCGCAGGAGACGGCGAGCTGATCCAGAACCTCGGGACCGCGTCCGGATCGCGCCAGGTGGAACTCTCGAACGGCCGAGCCCTCATCCGCGCGCGTCTGCAGAAAGGCGAGGCCATTGTCAGCGTCTCCGCGGAAGGCCTGCCGACCGCATTCCACACCGTCCGTGCCTGACCACGATGTGGCGCGGGCACTCCCTGCCTGGCTCGAACCCCTGTCCCCGCGATGCAATCTTTTTCAGGTCACAAGATCTGGAAATTCTCTTAACCTGCTTGCCCCACGTGCCTTAACCGGGACTCGCGCTCATGCCCAGCCGGGATTTCCGAGACCCCTGTGAGATGCTTGTGGCAGGGGTACCCGTCGGAGTCCGACGGGTACCCCTTTTCACTTTCAGTCACTTACAGAGAAATTCCGTCGGACTCCGACGGAAATGTCTGATCAGGGAGTCACATGAGCGAATCGGAAACGACCATAGAATCATTCGAAGGCGACTTGGATTTGGGAACAGTCCTGGGGCGGAATCAGGC
>DATJWB010000306.1:0-2758 GCA_035501495.1 Bryobacteraceae bacterium
GGCAGCGCGACGAACTCCGGCACGCTGGCCACCAGCGCCTTCGTCAACACCCACTTCGCTGCGGCCGCGGCGGCGCTCGGCTGGACCATCTTCGAATGGATCCACAACGGCAAGCCGACGGCGCTGGGCGCGATCTCGGGCGCGGTGGCGGGGCTGGTAGCCATTACCCCGGCATCGGGCTTTGTGCAGCCGATGGCGGCGCTGGTGATCGGAATCCTGGCCGGGTTTTTCTGTGCGTTCATGGTGTTTGGGGTCAAGAGCTGGTTTGGCTACGACGACTCACTGGATGCCTTCGGCGTGCACGGGGCGGGAGGCACTCTCGGCGCACTCCTGACGGGGGTCTTCGCGGTGTCCGCGATCAATCCGGCCTTCGGAGCGAGCGCTTCGGGAAAGCCGAATCCGACCGGCGGAATCGACGGCCACTGGGCGCAGTTGGGCAACCAGGCGGCGGGAGTGGCCATTGCCTGGGGCATCTCGCTGGTTGGGACGCTGGTCCTGCTATTCATCGTGGATAAGGTGATCGGTCTGCGCGTCTCGCCCGATCACGAAATGGCCGGTCTCGACCTGTCCCAGCACGGCGAAGAAGGCTATGACTTCAACGTTTACAGAGGCATGTCGGAGTAATTCTTTTTGAAGACCTGCGCCGTCGCCATGCGGGCAGGAAAACTTGCACCGGGTTCACCACACAGGGCGGCCGGGCCTGATAGGCTGTCAAACGAGGCAATTGCGCATGTTGAAGATCGAAGCGGTTCTCCAGCCCTCCAAGCTGGACGCTGTGAAGGACGCCCTGCTCGAAGCGGGCATCGAAGGGATGACGATTCTGGAAGCCCGCGGCCACGGACGCCAGAAGGGGCACACGGAGTTCTACCGCGGGCGCGAATATACGGTCGATCTTCTGCCCAAGGTGAAGATCGAGATGGTGGTCCCGGATGAATTAAAGGACAAGGCCATAGAAGCCATCATAGGGGCGGCCCGCACCGGCCGCATTGGAGACGGTAAGATCTTCATCAGCCCCGTGCTCGACGCCATCCGCATCCGCAATGACGAACGCGGCGAGACCGCGCTGTGAGCATCGCCAGTCAGGCGTAAAGTCGTCCAAAATTCGGCAGGGCGCGTCACGAATTGCGCGCCCTGCTCTCTGATCCCTGTTCCCTACTCCCGCTTTTCCGCTTATTCTGGTTAGACATCCTTCTTGCTTCGGCAAGTCATACATACCACTCATGAATCCAGTCGGCATCGCGGTGGACGATCTACGGGAGCAGTATCTGCGGGAGATGGCGCTTGTGCGCCAGACCTACGAACGCACCGGCGACGGCACCGCCGCCATCCGGCGCCGCTCGGCGGTCGTGGACCGGATCCTCATCGAAATGTGGCGCCGCGCGTTTGCGGGGCAGCCCGGGCTGAATGTGTCGCTGATTGCCATGGGCGGGTACGGCCGCAAAGATCTTTTTCCCTATTCGGACGTGGATGTGCTGTTTGGGTTCGGCGACGACAACGCCGAGGAACAGGCCAGAGAACCGGTCCGCGCGATCATCCAGGGGATGTGGGATATCGGACTGCGCGCCAGCCCGAGTTCGAGAACGATTAAAGAGGCCGGCCGCTTCGATCCCGACAACCTCGAGTTCACCCTGGCCACTCTTGACCGCCGCTTCCTGGCCGGGCAGTTCCCTCTTTACCAGCAGCTCCACCAGGTCATTCTTCCCGGGCTGGTCCTCAGCGAGTGGAACACGATCACTCAGAAACTGGGGGAGATCGCCCGCTCCCGGCATCAGAAGTACTCGAACACCATCTTTCACCTCGAGCCCAACCTGAAAGATTGTCCCGGAGGGCTGCGGGATTACCATCTCTCCCAGTGGTTCGCGCTCCTGTTTCACCTGAAGGAGACCAGGGAGTGGCCACGGCAGCGCGGGGGTGTGTTCCAGAGCGCGCGGGGCGATGCCGAAGCGGCGTTCGATTTTCTGGCGGCGGCGCGATGTTTCCTGCACTTCCGCCACGGCCGGGACGACAACGCGCTCGACTGGCAGTCGCAGGACGAAGCGGCGGCCCGGTCGATCGGCCTGGAGACGCGGGGTACGGCGGATCCCGCCTACTGGATGCGCACCTATTACCGGCATGCGCGGGTTATCTACCGGCGCGCTGTTCTGCTGATGGAGAACCTTCCCGCCCCGGTCAGCTTCTACCGCCAGTTCCGCCGTCGCCGCACTCCCATCGCAGGCACCGATTTCATCCTCGACCAGGGCCGCATCGACATTCTGCCGGGCGCCCAGTTCAGCGATACAGCGGCGATTCTGCGGATCTTCTCGCTAATGGCAACGCACGGTTACGCTCTATCGCAGGCTGCGGAAGACCGTATCACCGACGCGCTTCCGGCCCTCGCAATCCACATTCCCGAAGGGCCTTATCTTTGGAACGCTCTACGTGAAGTTCTGCTTGGTCCGCATGCGGCACATGCACTGCGCACGATGCACGCTCTCGGCGTGCTGGAGATGCTGATTCCAGAGTTCCACGGTATCGACGCGCTCGTTATCCGCGACAGCTACCATCGCTACACGGTCGATGAACACACCTTCCTGACCATCGACAACGTACACGGTCTGCGTCAGCCGGCCCACGATTACGAGCAAAGGCTTGCTCAGCTGTTGCCGGAGATCGATCGCCTTGATCTCTTCCTGCTCTCGTTGCTTCTGCACGATACCGGCAAAGGCCGGCGCAGCGGCGAACATACCGGCCAGAGCGTCGAGCTGGCCGACAGCTTCCT
>DATJWB010000307.1:0-3634 GCA_035501495.1 Bryobacteraceae bacterium
ACGCGCGCGGCGGGACTGGTCGTGAGTGCCGGAGTGCGGATGCCACGGGGCGTGCTGAGCACAACTGGCAGATCCCGAGTTTGAACAGGGCCTCAGGCCCTGCCGGCGGTTCGCACCGGCGAGTCGGGCGGGATACGGCCAGGTTGCGGTCTCTCAGGTCCACAGGTACAAGCGGACTTGGACTTGTCGTTCCCTATTTCCGTGACCGGAGATACGCCTATGTAGGCCCAAAAACGCCTGCGCACCCTTAGCGAAAATTCTCAATTAGCATAATGTCTGAGCCGTCCCGGTCGATCTGCGAGTAGAGCAAGTGTAGTCCGTCCCGCGACACAGCAATTGCGGAGGTTCCCGGGCTAACCGGCTTCTCGATAGTCGCCAGGTCCGTGATCCGGTTAGATGACAGATCCAGGAATCTCAGGCGCACCTGGCCGCTCCCGCTCAGATCACCATCATGGCCGAACCCCGAGTCCGGGTGTTCCAGGAAGTAGACCCCTCTTGGGGCGAGCGCCCACCATCCCCAAAGCTGTAACGACCCAAGGACCGGCTCCTCGCGGCCATTGGGAGTGACGAGTTCCTTCCTCCATAGCCCCTTCGTTCCGCGCGCCTTCACATAGTACAGATATTTGCCGTCGGCGGACTCCACGGCGTTCATACCGCCCGCTCGAGTTACCTGGACCGCGGGAGTGGCCGGGGATTCCCCTGTTTCAGCGGGCACCTTCCAAATCTGCTGCGCGCCGCTCCGTGTAGACATGAAATAAATCCACGTTCCATCGCGGGACCAGTTTGGCACAACGTCTTCGGCTGAATTCGTAGTGATACGTCGAGGCTTTCCGCCGTCTGCGGGAACCACAAAAATGTCCGCGTTGCCGTTGGGACGCGAATCAAACGCGATTAGGGAGCCGTCCGGAGACCAACGTGGTGTGCCCGAATACGCCCCGAGCCTGGTCAACTGCACGGCTTCCCGGCCATTTGCGTCGTCCACCCACACTTCGCTGGAGAGGGAAAGGTCTGATTCGAAAGCAATCCGTCTGCTGTCCGGCGACAAAGACGGCCCCGAGAGAAAGGCTGTAGTATCCTCAAGGCGCACCGGTCGCGTGATAGCAGGTGGAATGGTGTTACTAAGATCAGCACGCCAGAGGCTCGTTCTCACCTCCTCTACGTCAAAGGCAAGCAGGTGACCTTGACGGGCGACAGATGGATGGGATGCCCGTTCGGCGCTGAATGTGACAGCCCGTGGCGTTCCACCCGAGGCCGAAATCCGCCAGAGGCGACCCATGGAACAGAAGAGAATCTCGCCGCTATCGGGCATCCAAGCGATCGACTCCGCGGCTGCCAGCCAGCGTGGCGGACCACCGTCTAGCGGCATCAGGTACAAGGTCATATCCTCAGGGCCGCTATTCTGAACGTCGGGGCCGCTATATCGAATGAACGCCAGGGTCTTTCCATCCGGCGAGACAGCGGGACTAAAATCTCCCGTGGAACCTGCGGAAGGTAAGGTTAGCGGCTGCTGTTGTCCGGTATCGATGCTCACCTTCCAGAGCCGGGACGGCTCATCTGCCCCTGTGGCTCCATTCTGCGACTCCTCGGGGACGATAAAACTCCGACCTTCAGAGACAACCAGATGTTGGCCGTCGGGTAGCCAGTCGAGTCCGCCGCACCAATTGGCGGCAGTGATCCGGCGAGCCGGTCCGCCTAGTGCCGAAACCACGTAAACGCCCGAGTGGGGTGGAAGGTGCCGCCAGAAAGCCACCCACTGCCCGTCCGGAGACCATGCCGGAGAGAAATCGGACGCGTTTTGTGGAGGGATCGTGAGGCGAAGCGCAGTCCCGGCCCCGACCAGCCTTACGTAGATGCCCCCGCCGTCTTCGCCCTCTTTGTCCCACGAGTAAGCAATCTGTTTACCGTCTGGAGAAAAGGAGGGAAAGTCAACAAATCCCGGTAGGCCTGTGAGGGGGATCTCGCGGGACGATGAGGTCGCACCGGCGTTCTTTCCAGGCCGGAGGTATAAGAATGCTGCGATAGCAGCAGCGGTCAGGATCACGGCGGCAGGTACGAAAAGCTTCCGCAGGCCTCTCGATGACGAAGTTGGAGCGGGCACAGGTGAGTTGCCCGTCTCCACCCGCTGCAGACGTTGCAGATCTGCCCGCATTTCCGCAGCGGTTTGATAGCGCATCTGCCGATCCTTCTCCAGCGCCTTGTCAATGATCCGGCCCAGCTCGGGCGGCACCTGCGGATTCAGGCTGGCAGCCGCAGCGGGCGCCCGATTCAGAATCGCATCGTGGATCACCGCCGTAGTGGCGCCGTGGAACGCCGGCCAGCCTGTCGCCATTTCGTAGAGCACCGCGCCGAGGCTGAACAGATCGCTGCGGGCATCCAGTTCTTCGCCGCGCGCCTGCTCCGGACTCATGTAGGCTAAAGTGCCCGCCATGCTGCCCGGGCTGGTGAGATGTTCGAGGCGAATGTCCGTGGCTTTCGCCACGCCGAAATCCAGAATCTTCACCACTTCGCGGGCTATCACGAAAATATTAGCCGGTTTGATATCCCGATGGACGATACCTTTCGAGTGCGCGGCATCCAAGGCATCTGCCATCTGAATCGCAAGATCCAACAACTCATTCAGCTTAAGGGGCTTCCCCTCGATACGCTTCACCAGGGTTTGGCCATCCAGATACTCCATTGCCAGGAATGGCCGGCCATCGGAGTCGCCGATGTCGTACAGGGTGCAAATGTTCGGATGATTCAGGGCGGATGCCGCGCGCGCTTCTCGCTGAAATCGCTCCAGGGCAGGCTTGTCATTCGAGTATTCGTCGGGCAGGAATTTCAGCGCAACCGTCCTGCCCAGGCGGGTGTCTTCCGCCTTGTAGACCACACCCATACCGCCGCGCCCGAGCAAGCCCACAATCCGGTAGCGTGACACGGTCTGGCCCGTGAGGTCGCCGTCGTCGTTTCCGGAGACAGACACGGGAGATTGGGCCGGCGGTTCCAATACGCCTTCGACCGGATAGAGGAAGCGATAGCCGCGCCGGGGCAAGGTTTCGATGAATCGGGGGGTCTCCGCCGCGTCTCCCAGCGCCTGCCGCAACCGCTTGATCGCCGCGTTGATGCTGTGGTCGAACTCGACTACCGTATCGTTGGGCCACAGCTTATTCTGCAGCTCCTCGCGCGTGACCAGGTCGCCCGGGCGCTCCAGCATCATCGCCAGGATTTGGATGGATTGCTCGGGAAGCTTGAGCTTGATGCCACGCTTACGCAGTTCTCGGGTGCGCGTGTCGAGCTCAAAAACCCCGAAGCGGTAACTACTGTGCGCGGACCCAGACCGCGGCTCCCTCACAGGTGCAAGTCTAACAGAAGTCCCTGACCCCGGCAATCGAAAACCGCTCCCGAACAAGCGCGCCGTGCGTGTCAGGATAAGGTATAACTCCCTACTGCTCTATAACATAGACGGCCCACTCCATACCAGATTTCTACCAGCGGCGCTGCATCGAAGTTCCTCGCGCAAAGCCCCATTCTTGATCCCGTAAGCCAGGCCTGGAGGGGCCAAAGATGCGCGGGATCTGCATACAGAGGATGGCCGTTGGGGTTCTAATACCACTCGGCTCGTGGGCGGCAAATCGGCGCGTGCCGGATGTTCCGG
>DATJWB010000308.1:0-10126 GCA_035501495.1 Bryobacteraceae bacterium
ATAGCTAACCTGCGCGTCGATTCCGCCGATCGTAACGCGAACGGGAAGAACCGGTGAGTTTTCGCCGCTCGCGATACTGCCGGTCTTTCCCGGCGGGTTCGTCTGCCCCTCCCCGGTCGCGTAGATTTGGATGACGCTCCCAGCGCGGTGGGATTGGATGGAGCATTCACCGAGTTGTCCTGATTCAGAATTGACCCAGGGCCCTGGACTGCTGGGCAGAGACGGGAAATAGTCGGCCTCCGAACCGTCGGGATTCCTCACGCGAATGCGCTTGCCGGTAAGCTCCGTAGGTGCGCCCAGCGTCAATTGAATCTGCTGCGGTCCCACGACTTGAAGGGAGGCCACACTCGCCGCGTCGATCTCGACCGTCGTGGAACTGCCAAAGCCGGTGCCGCTGATCTGAATTGCCGTGCCCGCGGGAAGAACGCCGCCGCCCGGTTCGACGTCCGAGATCGACAGGGTACCTCCGGCGGACACAGTTCCAGGAGTCACCGCAACCGAATAGACGCTGCCCGCGGGGTCTCTCCACGCCGACCCGGTCGGATCGGCAGTGACTGTCGCGGAGTGGCCCGGCGCACTAACGGAAGCCGTTACCGTCAGAATCGGAAGACCAGACGATTGACCGATCCCGCCAGTCAGCGATCCGAAGTGCACATCGGCATGCAGTCCTGTGACGGTGGCAAAACCATAGGCGTCGCCGGCTGTACTGAAGACCGCCACGCTCCGGATGGACGAAAAGAATCCCGGGTCGAGATCGATCGAGAGTTCTCCGCTGCCAATCTGCTGAGGGTGCCCCGCGAAGAACTTGATTTGAGCCGCGCCGCCGGAAGGTGCGGTCTCGTTCGAAACGGCTATTGTCAGCGGCTTGGTGGTGGCGCCCAAGCTGCAGCCTGCAATCGACACGAAAGCAAGCAGAACAGCGAGTGTGGCGTGCCTCATTCCATCCTGTATCTCTATTCTATTCGGTGGACGGGTCGGATAACACCGCCGAAGGATTGTGCGGGCGAATACGGGCGAGTTCCAGAAATCGCGGACAGCGGTCGATTTTGCCATGCGCTCGTTCGTCTAGAGGATGAGGGCTGGCTTCGCCGGCCCACCCTACTGAGAGGCAAACATGCAAACTAAAAGCACCGTAAGCAATCCGACCCACGAACAGGCTCAGTTGCAGCTTCGGCTTTTCGAGGAGAGGCGCGACGCGCGCCTTCGGGAAGCCCGCGACTGGTTCTTCAAGAACTATTTTCCCAATAGCATGGAGGACTCGATGCGGATCGCCGCGCCGGGAACGGACAACGGCGCACTGGTAATGATGGTGTTCAGCTACTGGGATCAGGCCTGTGCTCTGCTCAATTACGGCCTGCTGCACGAAGACCTCTTCTTCGAAACCACGGGCGAGTTCTTCGGCGTGTGGGAACGTATCCGGCCGGTGATCGAGGAAGGGCGGAAGATGTTTTCGAACGCCGGCTTCCTGGCGCACCTGGAAAAGGCCGCCAAGCGCTTCGAACAGTGGTCCGAAACCCGCTCGCCGGGCCAGATCGCGGCCATGCGGAAGATGATGGAGCAGATGAGGCCGAAGACCCGGACGGCGTAAACCGGCAACCATCGCGGCAGGGGCGTTTTGCGGGCCACGGCGCCCCTGCCTTTCTCTATTTCCCACCGTCGCGCAGGATCTTGTTACCGCTCCACGGTCTCGATCTCGGTCTTCGCCCGAGCCGGGTAGACGTACGGAGTCACCAGGCTCTCGGCGCCATCGTTTCCGATCGCCTTCACGCCGAACTTGGCATCATCGATGGATACGTCCTTCAGAGTAAACGTGGTCACCTTGCCGACGTAGATTTCCTTTTCCCAAAACGGCGCGGTGGTGGCGCGCACCACTACCGTGTAGCCTCGGATGCCTTCTTCGTTGCCGGCAGGTCTCCAGGAGAGGACCGCATCGTAGCCCGATCCGCGAGCGATCATCGGTCCGGGACGGCGTCCGCCTGCGCCACCCCGGCCCGCGGCATTGGCGCCATCGGTGGCAGCGCCTTCGCCGGCCCGCCCCCCGCGTCCCGCGCCGCCGCCGGCGTTCGCCGCGGTATTGGCGCCGTCCGTCGCCGCTCCCCGCGCGCCGCCCCGTGCCCCGGGCGCACGAGTGACGATCGGAGGCTTGGGCGCCAGCGCGAGGCTCGCCGCCACGGCAGCATTCACGCGGGCCACCTTAGTGGTGTACGGCACCGACATGTTCTCCAGCAGGTCGGTGGCGCGGTGCTGATTGGCATAAATCTCGTTGGGCGTGGAGAAACGAACCGCGGCGTAGCCTTCCCACTGGAACGGAGTGTGATCTCCGCCGCGTCCCAGGCGGTCGCCCATGAAAACGGTGTCGATGGCCATGGAGGGGATGTATCGCTCCGCGACGTCGCGGATGTAGCGCGACAGTTGCTGTGAGACCGAGTCGCTGGTCTCGTCACTGTAGACGCTCACCGACGTATTGCTCATACGGCCGTTGCCCGCGGTGTCGGTCCCGATGATGTCGTTGTTCAGCACGGCCTCGATCACCACATGTTCCTTGTGCGATTTGGCCGCCAGCAGACTGCTTCCGAGCAACCCCTGCTCCTCGCCCGCGAAAGCTGCGAACACCAGTGTCTTGTCGAACTGATATTTGCTCATGACGCGCGCCAGTTCCATCACGGCGGCGGTGCCGCTGCCATCATCACAGGCGCCCGGCGCCGGCAATTCGGCATTCTTCTCCTGCTGTTCGAGCGTGAGGGGAGCTTGCGGCGCCCGCTCGCCCACCGCCGGAGCGGGCGTGTCCGTGCCCGGACCCGCCGGCGCTCCGGCAGGACGCGTCCCGAGATTCAGCGAATCGTAGTGGCCGCTCACCCAGATCTGAGTCTCGGGCATCTTGGTTCCCGGCAGCACCGCTACCACGTTGTACAGATCGACATCCTTGAACACCCGCTGCCCCTGCTTCTTCACGCGGTATTTGTCGAATCGCACCTGCAGCCTGGGGCTATAGCTCTGCATTTCTTTCAGGATCCACTCGCGGGCGGCGCCCACCCCATGCGCCGGATCATCGGGGTTCGACATCGTGTTGCGCGTCCCGAAACCGACGAGCTTTTCCAGGATGGCCCTGATCCGCGCTTCGGAGACCTCGTTCAAGAGTGCGCTGATCTGCGGATTGAGGGCTTTTTCGTCCGCATTGGTGTAGGCAGCGCTCGCGCACAGAGCCAGGGCAATAGCAGCCAATCGCCGGGGATTTTGCATTTGAGATCTAGAGTACCGTATTTGGCGAGGGCGCGAGGGACTGGCCGAGAAATCGGCGCTCCGGCCTTTGGGCGCGACGTGGCGCGGGCATTCGTGCCATGGCATTCGTGCCTGTACCCATGGGCCCCCGCGGGCCCACAGAACTCCATGAAAACCCTTGCGCCATCGACGTGGCGCAGGCCCTCCGGCCTGCCGCGTCCCGACTCTTCGGGACTCTTGTTCGGGCGTGCACAGTGTCGCTTGCCCGCGAGCAGGTTTCGAGGCTGCCGGGCCGCCGGGACGTCCGGCTCCGTGGTAAGAGCATGCTCTCCACTATTGGGGCGTCCCGGTTCTCCTGCAGCCAGCTTCACCCGGGGCATAATAGTTCCTATGTCCCTCGGTGATCTCCTGTTCGGCAAGCCTCTCGCCAGCTTCGAAGAATCGGGGCAGCGCCTCGGTCCTCTCGCCGGCATCGGGGTGTTCGGCCTCGACGCTCTCAGCTCGGCGGCTTACGGCCCCGAGGCCGCCCTCACCCTGCTGATCCCGCTGGGTGCTCTGGGAGTGCAATACGTCGTCCCCATCAGCTTCGGGATCATCCTCCTGCTGACGATTGTTTTCATCTCGTACCTGCAGACCATAGCGGCCTACCCGGGAGGCGGCGGGTCCTACACGGTGGCGCGCGAAAACCTGGGACACGGCGCGGCCCTGCTGGCGGGTGCGGCCCTGATTATCGACTACATCCTCGTAGTGGCCGTGGGGATTTCGGCCGGGGTTGGCGCGCTGGTGTCCGCCATTCCCGGCTTGCAGCCGCATACTCTGCCGATCTGTCTCGCCATTCTCGTAGCTGTCACGCTGGTCAATCTGCGCGGCGTGCGCGAGACCGGCAACGTGTTCATGATTCCGACCTACGCCTTCATCGCATCGCTGCTGGGCGCGATTGCCTGGGGCCTGCTCCAGTCGCTTCTCAACGGGGGGCACCCGGCGCCGGTAGTTCCCCCGCATCCGCTCAAACAGGTTGCCACGGCAGCCAGCTCGTGGGTGCTGCTGCAGGCATTTTCGAGCGGCTGCACGGCGATGACTGGTGTGGAAGCGGTGAGCAACGGTGTGAAAGCCTTTCGCGAGCCCGCGGTCAACTGCGCGCGCCGCACCCTCACGGCCATTATCGGAATCCTGATCCTGATGCTGGGAGGCATCGCCTGGCTGGCGAAGGTCTACCACGTCGGCGCCTCCGACCCGGGAGAGGCCGGCTACGAAAGCCTGCTTTCGCAGTTGGTGGGTGCGGTGTCCGGGCACGGCGTTTTCTATTACTTCACGATGGCCTCCGTGGTGGTGGTTCTGTGCCTTTCCGCCAACACGGCATTCTCCGATTTTCCGCGCCTCTGCCAGATCGTCGCGCTGGACGACTACCTGCCGCACGCCTTCGCCTCACGCGGACGGCGGCTGGTATTCACTCACGGCATCGGGGTGCTCGCGACGCTGGCTGGCCTGCTCCTGGTCCTCTTCGGCGGCGTCACCGATCGGTTGATTCCGCTGTTCGCGGTCGGCGCGTTCCTGGCATTTACCCTCTCCCAGGCCGGCATGGTCGTCCATTGGAAACGCGCCCGCGGGCGCGGCGCCTGGCAGAGCATGATCATCAACGGCCTGGGCGCCATCGCTACCGCTATCACCCTGATCGTGGTGCTGGCCGCCAAGTTCCTGGAGGGCGCTTGGGTCACGGTCCTGCTGATCCCGTCGCTGCTGATTCTGATGTTCGCCGTGCAGCGTCACTACCGCGCGGTGGAGCGCGAGCTCGAACTCAAAGGGCCGCTCGACCTGACGCACCTGGAGCCCCCCATCGTGGTGGTTCCAATGCAAAACTGGAACAAACTCGCGCAAAAGGGCCTGCGTTTTGCTGTTCATCTGTCCACCGAGGTGCACATCCTGCAGATCAAGGCCGGCGACCGGGACGGCGACCTGCGCAGCCGCTGGATCCAACTTGTCGAGAGGCCCATCCAGGAACTGGGCCTTCCCTTGCCGAAGCTCACCGTAATCGATTCGCCATATCGCACCGTCTTCCGCCCCATCCTGGATTTCGTGACCGTCCTCGCCGAAAAAAACCCGCAGCGTTATCTTGCGGTCCTGATCCCGGAGCTGGTGGAGGGCCACTGGTATCACTATCTGCTGCACAACCAGCGGGCGGCGGTCCTCAAGGCGATGCTCCTGGTAAAAGGGAATCAGCGCATCAACGTGGTCAATGTTCCCTGGTACCTGAAGGAGTAGGTTCGCCATCCGGCCGCATCACAGCCCGAACAGGTTGGTCTTCAGCTTCGTGTACTGATGCTCCGCCGCCCACAGGTCCAGCGGCAGTGAAGCGATTTCGTCCACTTCCGGCACGGCCAGCCCGTTGCGCGTCATGTCGATCCGCTTGAGATACGAATGGCAGGCGTCGCACGCCTCGATTTGCACGTGCGGGTAGGGCTCGGCGTGGAAGACCGGCAGCCGGCGCTGGTCCTCCTCGCCGCAATTCGCGCACAGCAAGCGCCGAAAGCCCCACTCCCTGAAGCACAGCGAGCAGACCAGCGATCGTTTTCCGCCCTCGCCCTCCGGGCGCAGCACCGCGGCCACCGGCAATTCTCCGCAAACCGGGCACCTGGAGGTGAGGACGTCCTCGCCCGCGGCGGTCGTTCGAGCCATCCGTTCCGCAAACGCCTGGGAGAGCACTCGCCCGATAAAACCCACGGCCGGATCCGCCGGATTCCACTCGCCCATTGTCCTGAGGAGCGCCGCGGTCTGTGCCAGATCGCGCGGCGCCACTTCCTCCAGAAGCGCCAGCAGGTCCTCCACGAAGGGCATCTCGCGGGCCGCGCAGTCCGGAAGGAACGCAGCCGCCCCAGGTTCCGCCCGTTGTTCGGAGACCCATTGCTGGAATCGCGCGATCTCGCGGTAGAAGCGAAGTAACTCCGCCGCGGCCGGGTATTCCCGCTCTAACACCTGGGCGCGTTCCACGCGCCGCTCCCAACGATTCATGGCTCTGGCTGTGCGGCAGACTTCAGTGCAGACTGATTCTCTGCACTCTCCAATTCGTCAACTCGCCGATGTAAAGCTCGTTCGGGTTGCGGCAGTCGATTTCGTTCGTGGTGCCGAACTCCTTCATCAGCTTTCCGGCTTTCCCGAATTTCCCGAGTACCTTCCCGTCCAGTTCCATCTTATAGATTTCGCCGTTTTCCAGGTTGCGCGGATCGTTGGAGTTCGACGAGAAAAGGTATTGGTGCGACCCCGGAGAGATGCAGATCGCCCACGGGGAGCCGACACCCGAGATCTGCGACTTGAACGTGCCCTCGTTGTCGAACACCTGAATCCGTTTGTTCCCGAGATCGGCGACGTAGACGTTGCCTTGGCTGTCCACGGCGAGCGAATGGGGCATGTCGAACTGGCCAGGCTCACTGCCGCGCGATCCCCACGACTTGATGAACTTGCCGCCTTTATCGAACTTCGCGACGCGCGAGTTCCCGTAACCATCCGAGACGAAGATATTCCCGGCCGGGTCCCAAGCAACATCGGTAGGCTTGTTGAAACTGTCGCCGGGGATGCCCGCGCCGGGTGCGCCACCGCCGCCGCGCCCGCCGCCACCGCCGCGTCCCGCCGGGCCACCGCCGCCTTCACGCCCCGGTCCGCCTGCGCCTCGGCCCGCTCCCGGACCGCCGCCCCCAAGCACGACCGACTCCGGCTTGCGGCTCAGCGTCATGGCCACCCGGCCGTCCGGCGTGAATTTGATCACCATGTTCGATCCGCGATCCACCACCCAGACGTTGTCCTGGGGGTCCACGCGAACGGCCTGCGCGAAAAGGAATCCGTAGACGCCCTGGCCGATCTCGCGCACGAACTTCCCGCCGGGGGCGAATTCGAAAAGCCGCGCGCCGCCGTGGGTGAACGTTCGCGACGCTCCCACGCTCGCCAGCGTGCCGCCTGCGCGCGTGTAGACGTAGAGGTCCCCCTTCGAATCGGTCGCGACGCCGGCCGCTTCGCCCAGGTACACGTGTTCCGGAAACTTCAGGAGGTTGGGCGTGGAGTCATACGAGATCTCGGGTACCATGCCCTGAGCGCCGAGCCATCCGGCAAACATCGCCGCCACGGTGAAAGCCGATGCCGGCCGGTTCATTTCGAGCCTCCCGCCTTGGGATGCAGCAGGATCTTCTGCACGCGCCAACTGGTGATCTCCGCCACCAGCACCTCGTTTTCGTTGCGGCAATCCAACTCGTGCGCCGAGCTGAACTCGCCGAGCTGTTTGCCGGCCTTTCCGAACTTCCCGAGGATCGTTCCGTCCAGCTCCATCTTGTAGATCTCGCCGGTGACCGCCTCATTCAGGGAGTTGTTGTTGTCCATGTTCGAGTTCGAGGTGTATAGATATTGGTGCGGCCCCGGCGTGATGCACATCGCCCAGGGTGCCCCCACCTGGTCGTAGATCGCCTTGAAGTTCAGATCGTTGTCGAAGACCTGGATTCGGCTGTTGCTGCGGTCGCCCACGTAGACGTTGCCCTTGGCGTCGAGCGCCATGGTGTGCGGGAGATTCAGTTGGCCCTGCCCCGATCCGCGAGTCCCCACGGTCTTCAGAAAGCGCCCGTCCTTGTCATACTTGACCACGCGTGAGTTGCCGTACCCGTCGGAGACGAAGATGTTCCCCGACTGATCCCAGCCCACGTCGGTTGGCCGGTTGAACAGGTAGGGCTCGTCCATCGGCGCCGGATTCGCGAGCGCCGGGATGCCTTCGATCGCTTCAGGCCTCTTGCCCAGCACCATCATCACGCGCCCTTCCGGGTTGAACTTGATCACCATGTTCGAGCCTTCATCCACCACCCAGATGTTGTCCTGGGGATCGACGCGGACTGCGTGAGCGAAGGCAAATCCATACAAACCCTCGGCGATCTCGCGCACGAAGTTACCCTTGGCATCGAACTCAAAGAGCCGCGTTTCCTGGCTGCGCGTGTACACGAAGACATGGCCCTTCGAGTTGGTGGCCACTCCGATGCCTTCGCCCATGAACAGGTTCGGCGGCATTTTCAGAAAGTTGGGCACCGATTCGAACGGGATCTCC
This sequence comes from Bryobacteraceae bacterium, assembly GCA_035501495.1. Lineage (GTDB taxonomy): Bacteria > Acidobacteriota > Terriglobia > Bryobacterales > Bryobacteraceae > JAIQFL01. The sequence goes on from DATJWB010000308.1 coordinate 8,291, forward strand.
GGCACATTCCGTGCCTTGGCACGGGCCGCGAGTTGGGCCGGCGTGAGCCCCTCATTCCCACCGGGTGACTGGGCATCACTACAGGTGGCCCACAAGGCCACCATTACAAAGAAAGATACCGAACTGCGCGTCATCGGCAGCCTCCAGGCGATGGGATGGTGCGATTCTATCATGCTCGCTCCGGGGCGAGTTGGACACGGAAATGGGCGAATCGCTATGTGGCGCTGGCACTCCTGCCTGCCGCGTCCCGACTCATCGGGACGATTGCCGGGCGTGCACGGTGCCGGTTGCGGCGAAGGGCTTTTCGAGGCTGCCGCGTGCATGCGGGCCTTCACCGCCCACGGCGGTAGAATGCATCCAGGATGAATCTGCGCGAACTGATGGCCAAGGCGTCGCCCGCGCGGTCTGGCGATCAACTCGCCGGGATCGCGGCAGCCACCGCCGAAGAACGCGTGCGCGCCCAGATGGCGCTGGCCGACCTGCCGCTCAAGTGCTTCCTCGCCGAGCCGCTCATTCCCTACGAAGAAGACGAGGTCACGCGCCTGATCTGCGACACACACGATTCCACGGCATTCGCACTGTTGGCACATCTCACCGTGGGCGAGTTCCGCGACTGGCTCCTCTCCGACCAGGCCACCACCGGGTGCCTGGCGTCGCTCGCGCCGGGGCTGACACCCGAGATGGCCGCCGCGGTTTCCAAAATCATGCGGTTGCAGGACCTCGTCTCGGTTGGCCGGAAATGCCGCGTGGTGACGCGTTTCCGATCGACCATCGGGCTGCCGGGACGCATCTCCACGCGCCTGCAGCCGAACCATCCCACCGACGATCTGAAGGGCATCGCCGCCAGCACTCTCGACGGCCTCTCTTACGGCAACGGCGATGCCGTGATCGGCGTGAATCCCGCCAGCGACCACCCGGGCACCGTGGAGGCGCTGCTCCACATGCTCGACCAGATCCGCGAGCGCTTCGAGATCCCCACGCAGATCTGCGTTCTGGCGCATGTGACCACCCAGATGCAGGCGCTCCGCCGGGGCGCGCCGGTCGACCTGGTATTCCAGTCGATCGCCGGGACGGAGGGGGCCAATGCCTCGTTCGGCGTGAGTCTCGCGATGCTCGACGAGGCCCACCAGGCGGCGCGCGAGCTGGGCCGCGGCGAGCACGTGATGTACTTCGAGACGGGGCAGGGAAGCGCCCTCTCCGCAAATGCCCATCACGGAGTGGATCAGCAGACGTGCGAGGCTCGCGCTTACGCGGTTGCGCGGCGCTATCGCCCGCTGCTGGTGAACTCGGTGGTGGGCTTCATCGGCCCGGAATACCTGTACGACGGAAAGCAGATCCTGCGCGCGGGCCTGGAAGATCACTTCTGCGGCAAGCTGCTGGGCGTGCCCATGGGCTGCGACGTCTGCTACACCAACCACGCCGAGGCCGACCAGGACGATATGGACGCGCTGCTCACCATGCTCGGCGTGGCGGGCTGCAACTATATCATGGGAGTGCCGGGCGCCGACGACGTGATGCTGCACTACCAGAGCACCAGCTTTCACGATGCGCTCTACCTGCGGTCGGTCCTCGGCCTGAGGCCGGCGCCAGAGTTCGAGGAATGGCTCGAACGCCGCCCGCAACTGAATCCAGCGCCATGGCTATTGACTTGAGGTCGTTCACCCCCGCGCGAGTGGGCCTGGGACGCGTGGGCTGCGGGTTACCCACCGCCGAGCTGTTGCGCTTCCGCCTGGACCACGCACGGGCGCGCGATGCCGTGTACCAGCCGCTCGATCCCGGCTCACTGGGCATTTCTCACCTTCTGCTGCGCAGCGCCGCGCCCGATCGGACGACGTA
>DATJWB010000309.1:0-26096 GCA_035501495.1 Bryobacteraceae bacterium
AATGCAGGCCCTCTATACCCAGGGAGCGGATCTCGCGGCCAAGAAGAAAAAGCTCGAAGCCAGGGTCCTCACCAATCCTGACAAGCTCGAGCTGCTCAGAACCAACCAGGACTTGGCGGCCAACGAAAAAGCCATCACCTCCGCAACCAAGAAGAATGCCGCCCAGGTGGCCGCGCTGGCCAAATCGGTCACCAACGTGGCGGACGTGGTCACCGCTACGGCGGCGCTGGCGAAACTCTGCCAGGTAGACCGGGCCCAAATGGAACAGCGGTACCAGGCCGAGTTGGCGAAACTGGAGAAGGACAGCGCCAGGTTTCAGGGGATCAAAGCCGCCTTCGACCTGTTGACGCAACGCAAGGAAGAACTACTCGGAAAGGTCCTGGCTCTGCAGCAGTTGGCCGCGGAGGCCGCCGCAGAGCGCGTCGCTGCCGTAACGCAACTCGAAGTTCTTCAACAGCAGAGGGAAAAAGATCAAACGGTTCTCAACCCCGACGTCAAGGCGTTCGCTGGTCGTCTGGAAAAGGAGTCCGTGGATACCCTCCGCAAGTATTTCTATTTCCTGCTCCGGTCGTGGGAGTATTACTTCCTGCAACCGGCGGCGCACGCCTTCGATCCATCCGATATGGCGACGAAGATCCGCGGCTTTCTCCAGGCAAACGACGCGTCCGTAACCCTCACGGAAGACCAGTTCAAGCAGCTCAAAGCCGCGTATATGCTGATTCTTTCAGGCCTCGCCAAGCAGCTCGTGGACAAGCTGCAGACCGACCAGCCGCGGCGGACAACGGCGCAGGATGTCACGCTCGATGCGAACCAGATCCTCGAGCTGAATACCGCGCTTTCCGTTCCGGTCGCCGGCAGTTCCGCCAAGGCGAACGTGCGCAGGACGACCATCAACTTCGAAAAGATGAATCGCCTGCCCGGGTTTTCCGACGACCTTCGCATCGCCGACATCGAGCTAACCCCCGTCATATCGGCTGTCGAAGGCAAAACTTTGCCTGAAAACATAACCCTCCGGCTCTGGCACTCGGGCACTTCCACCATCGTGCGCGAAGGGGTGCGCTATGAATTCGTGTCGAGCGGGCCCAGCGCCCGGATGATGTGGGGTATCACGTACCACACGGCAGGCAAAACGAAAACGTCGATCAGCATGGCAGGCGAGGTCAGCGCCGAGACTCTTTCCAAGTTATTCGGCGGGGAGATAACGCAGATCCGGCGCTACAGTCCCTCGTACCTCGGGGATCTCGTGTTGACCGTGTTCAGCGATCCCGCGAATGCGGAGTTCAAGCTGGACCGGCTCGCCCTGAAGGTCACCTACGAACATCATGCGTTGTCCTCCTGAGCGGCCTGTGCGAGATGAGCTGACAGTTACATCTTCCGCGGCAGCAGGAACCACGCCAAGACCAGCCAGGCGGCGATGAACGATACGCCGCCTATCGGAGTAATCGCGCCCAGCATGCGGTTTCCGGTCACGGCCAGCAGGTACAGACTCCCCGAGAAGATCACGATGCCGGCCAGCAACAATCCGCAGACCCAGTTGGCGGCGAAATTGGAAAAGGTGCCCGTCTTGGGAAGGAACGAGACCACCAGCAGCCCCAGCGCGTGGATGAAGTGGTAGAATACGGCCTTCTCGTACACGCTCATGGAATAGGCATCCAGGCGGTCCTTGAGTCCGTGCGCGCCGAACGCGCCGAGCATCACGGCGAGCGCCATGAGGATGGAACCGGCGGAACTCCAGGTCATTCAGATGTCTCCTTGCCGTCTCAGTGGGTCATCGCGTAGACCACGTAGTTGACGCCGATGCGGATTCCGAGGTCGGAGAATTTCACGGGGTACTGCGGATTGTCGGCATGCTCCCAGGAATCGCCGAGGTCCATGTTGTGGCAGATGGCGACCATCAGGCGTCCGGTATCGTCATAGATACCGCGCCAATGGGGGTCCTTGCCGGTCTCGCCCTTTTCATACGTCAGTCCGGTCTCGAGGTACAGCGCGCCGGGCACCTGGTAGCGGACGGAGAGATCGTAGATCGAGTGAAAAATGGCATCCGAATGCCCGATATCGACGATGGGGCGGTCGGGAAAGACCTTCTTCATGCTCGTGGCGAAGACATCCCATTCGATGGCGCCGTGAAAATCGTCGCACATGAAGAAGCCGCCCCGCAGCAGAAACTCGCGCAAGCCCTTGGCCTGCTCATCGGTGAGGCTCCAGTGGCCCACCTCCACGCCGTAGAGGAACGGCCAATCGTACTGGTCGCCATCGTCGATGTCCACCACCTGTTCGACGGAGCGGGTCTGGATTCGCGTCAGGCGGCGGATCGCTTCCGAGACGTGGCGGTCGGAGCGCGGGTAATCCATGGTCCAGTTGGAACCGCCGTCTTTCCATCCGCCGTACAGCTCGAACCCTCCGTAGTAGCGTCCCACCGGAGGGTACTTCATGCGCGCGAAAGTCCACTCTCCCGGCACCTGGTAGTCTTTGGGAATGGGAAAGTTCTCGCCGTACTCCACGCCCGGATAGGTGCGGAAGGGACGCTGAAACGCGTACAGTGCGGTCATCAACAGGCAGACACACGCGAGAATGGCTCCCGCACGACGGAGTGGAATCAAAGGCCGCACTTCTCTCTCTACGTTCAGGATACCATCGGCGCTCAGGAGGGCTCGTTGTGATATGGTGCTCGATATGGCATCGCGCAGTTCGATCTCCCGCCGGTCATTTCTGGCTGCCACGGCCGCCGCGCCGCTGGTCAACGCCGCTCCGCAGGGCCGGCGCATTCCAGTCGGCCTGGAGCTTTACTCGGTCCGGGAGCAACTGGCCAAGGACTTGAAAGGCACCGTAACGGCCGTCGCCAAAATGGGCTACGAGGTAGTGGAATTCTTCGCGCCGTATTTCGCGTGGACCACGGACTATGCCAGGGAAGTGAAGAAGCTGATGGACGACCTGGGCATCCGTTCGAACTCCACGCACAACAGCGCGAGCGCGTTCGTGGGCGACGGGATCGCGAAAGCCATCGAGCTGAATCACGCGCTGGGCACAAAGTACGTGGTGATGGCGAGCGCCGGCCGCCTGGATCCGGGGCTCGATGGATGGAAGAAACTCGGGGACACGATCACGCAGGCATGCGAGAAGTTCCGCGCCGCCGGGTTGCGCGGCGGCTATCACAACCACCAGGCGGAATTCACACCTCTCGAAGGCAAACGCCCGATTGAAGTGATTGCCGCCACCACCCCGAAGGATTTCATGCTGCAACTCGACGTGGGCACGTGCGTCGAGAAGCAGTCCGACCCGGTGGCCTGGATCAAGGCCAATCCCGGGCGGATCAACTCGATGCACTGCAAGGATTGGGCCCCTGGCGAAGGCAAGGGCTACCAGGTGCTGTTCGGCGAGGGAGTGGCGCCGTGGAAGGAGATCTTCCAGGCAGCGGAGTCCGGCGGCGGGTTGGAGTACTACCTGATCGAACAGGAGGGCAGCCGATTCCCGCCGTTCGAGACGGCCGAGAAATGCCTGGCGAACTTTAAGGCGACGCACGGGTGAATTCGCGCCAACGATTTGCCCGCGCGCGCCGTCTTATCGCCGGAGGACGTTCATGGGGCGTATCCGGTATGCTGTGCGCAGTCTCACCAAGGCGCCGTTGCTGAGCCTGGTCATGGTAGGATCCCTGGGTCTGGGGATCGGAGTGAACACGGCGATCTTTTCGCTGTTGCACCAGGTCGTGCTGAGCGAACTCCCGATCCCGCATCCCGAACAACTGGTGCTGCTCACCTCGCCCGGCAATCTCAAGAGCGGCAGCAGCTCCACGAACGACTCGGGCGAGATGGACTACGTCTTTAACTGGCGTGCGTTTCGCGAATTCGAGAAGCATGCGGAGGCGGCTACGGTGGTCGGCTTTCGCAGAATCAGGGCCAACATCGCGTTCTCCCGGCAGACTGTCAACGGCTCGGCAATGCTGGTATCGGGGCGCTACTTTGCGGCGATCGGAGTCCAGCCTCTGATCGGGAGGCTGATCGGACCCGATGACGATACGCCCGGCGCCGGAAATGCGGTGGCCGTTCTGGACTACCGCTACTGGCGGGAACGCTTGGGAGCCGAACCGGGCGTCCTCAACCAGCCGGTGAGGGTAAATGGGCAAACCTTCACCGTGGTGGGCATCGCGCCCGCCGCTTTCACCGGCACCACCGTGGGCTCGGAGCCTGATCTCTTCGTGCCGATGTCTTTCAAGCCGCACCTGACGGAAGGATGGAACGGCACCGACCGGCTCGACGACTACTGGGTGTACCTGTTGGCGCGGCTCAACCATGGAGTAACGCGGGCCCAGGCCGAAGCGGCTCTGAACGGGCCGTATAGCGGCGTGATTGACGAAATGGTTTCCGGCATCCCGGTCCCCGCGGAGAAAGCGGCGCGTTTCCGCCAGCAAAAGTTGACTCTCCAGGATGGCCGGCGCGGAAACAGCGGATTTCGCGACGAGTATCGCTCGGCCTTGCAGATCCTCATGCTGGCCACGGGGATGGTGCTGCTCATCGCCATGGCGAACGCCGCCAACCTGCTGCTGGTGCGCTCCGCGGACCGGCGCAGGGAAATGGCGGTGCGTGCGGCCATCGGCGCCGGACATGGCGAGTTGATGGCGCAGTTGCTTGCGGAGGCCCTGCTACTGGCTTGCGTGGGCGGCGCCGCGGGCTTGGCGATCGCCGCCATCACCCTCAGGCTGCTGCTGGTGCCCTGGGGCACCATGTTGCGGGGGTCCTTTGCCAGCACAGGCCTGGACTGGCCGGTGCTGCTGTTCAGCCTGGGCCTCTCGATCGTCACGGGCGTGCTGTTCGGACTGTATCCGGCGTGGGATGCGGCGCGCGTGCCGGTGGCGGGAATCCTGACCGGCGAGTCGTCGAAGGCTTCCTCCTCGCGCGGGGCCGCGAGCCTGCGCAAGGCGTTGGTGTGCGCGCAGATGACCATCGCGATCGTCCTGCTGGTGCCGACCGGCCTCTCCATCAAGAGCCTGATTCAACTGCTGCACGTGGATGTGGGAATGCGGACAGCCAACGTCATCGGCTTCCAGATTTCGCCCCAGTGGAACGGCAACACTCCCGCGCAGTCGAAGGCGATCTTCGAGCGCGCGGAAACGGAACTCGCCGCCATTCCCGGCGTACGCAGCGCCGTGGGGGCCAGGGTGCCGCTGCTCGGCGGCAGCAACTACGGAACCAGCATCTGGACAGAGGGAATGGATCCCAAAGGACGCGGGAAGAACTCGAAGTACAACGCCGTGGGGCCGGACTTTTTCTCGAAGGCGGGAATTCCGCTGATCGCGGGCCGCGAGATCCGCGATACGGACACGGCATCCGCGCCGAAGGTGGTGGTCGTGAACGAGACCTTCGTGCGGGAGTTTTATGGCGCCGACAATCCCATCGGCCGGCGGCTCAAGACAGGCACGGACGGCCAATATGCCGAGATCGTCGGTGTGGTGAAGGACAGTCACTACGCGGGTGTCCGCCAGCAGACGCCGCCGGTGTTTTACAGGCCGTGGCGGCAGGACGACCGGATCGGCGCGATCTCCTTTTATGTCCGGACCGGCATGGCTCCGGCGCAGGTCGCGCCGCAGATCCGCGCCGTGATGCGTTCGATCGCCCCGGATGTTCCCATCGAGGATCTGCGCACGCTCGAGGAGCAGGTGCACTACAGCCTGCGCACCGACGAAATGATGATGCGGCTGGCGCTCTCGTTCGCCGGGCTGGCCACCGTGCTGGCCATGCTCGGCCTCTACGGAGTGATGGCGCACGGCGTGAAGCAGCGGACGCGGGAGATCGGGATTCGCATGGCTTTGGGGGCGCGGCCCTCGAGGATCGGGACGCTGGTGATGCGCGACCTGGTCTGGATCCTGGGTTTCAGCCTGGGGGTCGGGATCCCCGCGGCGTTGTCGGCGGCGCGGCTGATCGAAAGCCAGTTGTATGGCGTGAATGGGCGCGATGCGACGATCGTGGCCGCGGCGGCCGTGGTCCTGGCATTCACGGCGGCGGCTGCGGCGTTTTGGCCGGCGTGGCGGGCGTCGCGGGTGAATCCCCTCGATGCGTTGCGCTACGAGTGAACAGCGTGTCGCGGACACTCGTGCCGAGACTTTCGGGTGTGCGGGATGTCGCTGCCGGCAGCCACGAGTGCCTGCGCCACGGTTATAATGCACAGTTTGGAAGGAGATGGCTGGCTCATGGGGGCTTCCCGGCACAGGCTGCGTCTGATCGTGAGCATCGTTGGCGCGTGCGCGCTTTTCGCCGCGTGTGGAGGCACGAAACCCGAACCTGCCCCGGCGCCCGGCCCCTCCAACCCGCCAACCGGAGCACCGTCGCCTTCTCCTTCAACGCCGCCGCAAAACCCGCCGTCGCCGCCTTCCACACCGCCGCCTGCGACACCGCAGGCACCTTCCGTCTCGCACGGTCCCGACGATACGCCCATGATCATCGGCGACGGCTCGTTGTGGATCGCGCTGAATCCGCTCGGCGGCAGGGGTGGGAGCGGTAAACAGGTCAGCTTCTCCAATTTCGACCGGCAGCCCGGAGATACAAGCGAAGTCCGGGAATTGTCGATGCTCAATTTGTGGGATGGATCGCGCCTCACCTGGGACGGAATCGACATTAACGGCGCCGCGCCGGTTACCTGCCAGAATCCCGCCGAGGACTGCCTGATTCAGATTCAATACGAAGGTCCCGGCATGGACCTGGAGGTTTCCTGGGCGGCGGCCGCCTCTTACGATCAAAAACGCCGGGTCAGTCTCCGCTTTCCAGGCAGGCCCGTGAACCAGTGGATCGACTGGGTGCGGGACAGTCACATTATCTTCCACCCGGTGGACTGGGATCATGCTGCGCGGAAGAGGATCACGCAGTTGTTCTTGAACCGGAATCCGCAGACCGTAGATGCGAACGGCAACCGGATTACGATCCACCTCAAGCCGGAGCCGCGCCAGTAACCAGTGGCGCAGGCGCTCCTGCCTGCCGCGTCGGCACTCATGCGGACGCTCTTGGTCGGCTCGAACTCTTGTGCCCGCGAAGGGTTTTCGAGGCTGCCTCGTCGGGCTAGAGCAGCACTGTGTCGATGCGGCCGTCCGGCTCGCCTGGCGCAGCCGCTCGAGCCGCCGCGGAAGCCTCGCCGGACCGGCGCAAGAAGACCACCAGCTGCTCCTCCGAGCCGTCGAAAAAGCTGTCGAGCAACTCGCGGATCGCCGCCCGCCGCATGGAGTCGCGCGTTGTCTGCGGAGAATAGAGGAACGCGCGGCCCATTTTGCGGCGAGTAATCTTGCCCTTTCGGACCAGACGGTCCAGCACGGTCATGATGGTGGTGTAGGCTAACGGCCGGGCTTGCGCCACGATCTGGCGGACGTCCCGGACGTTGCCCTCGCCGAGCGACCACAGCGCGTTCAGGCACAACAGTTCGAGCGGTGGCAGAACATCGCGCGCCGGTTTGACCATCAGTTTTCCTGCTTGGAAGCCGCGGGTTGCAGGGCTTGCTTCAGTTTATCCGCAAATGACGAATCAGGGCGCGCCGCAAACAGGGGGTGCTGCGTGGCAGTCTCCGGTTTGGCGATCGGCTGAGCCGGAGCCGCGGGGGAATTGCTTGCGGAAGGTGGCGTTCCGCGATCGGGCTGCGACGGTTCTGTCCGCAGTTCTCCATTCGGCCGCGCGCCTCCGTTGGGATGCACCTCCGCGCGAGGAGGCGCGGCGGCTGGTCGAACGCGCGGCGGGTCTGGTGCTCCACTCAGGTACCTGTCCTTCTTCAACGCCGAGCGCGTCAAGGCGCCATTGTAGGTGGTGAAGCAGCCTTCCACCTGCCGGTCGCTCTCGATCAGCGCCCGCATGCATTCCATCTTGGAGTCGAGATCGTCCAGATAATGCAGGAGCAGGGCTTCGGGAAACATCGGCAGCTTGGGAGAGCCAAACTCCAACTGTCCGTGGTGGCTCAGGATCATGTGCTCCACCAGGGCTCGCAACGGAGCTGGAAATCCTGTCAGGCCGCGTATCTTGTCGGCCACCATCCGCAATCCGATGTGGATGTGGCCGAGCAGCTGGCCGTCGTTCGAGTACGAGAAGCCGCGCTCGTAGTTCAACTCGTAGATCTTTCCGATGTCGTGCAACACCACGCCCGTGAGCAGCAGGTCGAGATCGATGTTGGGATAATGCGGCGCGATGAGGCGCGCCAGGGTGCAGAGCGAAAGCACGTGCTCGATCAGCCCGCCGAGATACGCGTGATGGATCTGCTTCGCCGCCGGAGCGCGCCGGTAGCGGCGGGCGACATCTTCATCGTCGAGTATCGAATTCAGCAGGTCTTTCAGATGCGGATTCTTCAGGCCTTCGACCGCGGCCCGCAACTCCGACCACATCTCATCGGCGTCGCGGCGGGAGGAGGGGAAGTAATCACTGAAATCGATTTCGCTATCGTCCATCCGGCGCATTTTATGGATGGTGAGCTGAGGCCGGTTATGGAAGACCTGGATGAGACCCTTTACCTTAACGAAGTCGTCCCGCTCAAAAACGTCGAGCACCTCGTTGACGTTGTCAAACATCTTCGCATCCAGGTCGCCGGTGCGGTCGCCCAGAAGAAGCGAAAGATACAGCTCGCCGGATTTTTTCTGGCGGACCTCCTTGGAGTGGACCAGGAAGCTGGTGGTGATGACCCGGTTCGGCTCCAGTTCGCTCACATACGGCGTTTTCATTGCTTGACCGGTGAGGCGGGCGGGTCCGCGGGAGGCGTCGAAGGAGCGGCCGGAGGAGCGGAGCCCGGCGTGGCCGGGGTGGCGGCCGGGGTGCTCTTGTTGGTGCCCGGGATGGGCAGGAACAGCACCTTCTTGTGATGTTTGATGCGGGAGGCCACCTCTTCTTTGGTGGTGGTCTGCGGCTTCAACTGCGCCACATCCTTCCAGCGCGTGTCTTTGCCCGGAGCGGCACCCGTATCGGTATACCCATCCTTGATCTGCAGGAACGCGTCTTCCCGAAGCCTGGTGAGATACTCGCGAATCTTCGGCTCCATTCGCGGTGCCGCCATCTCTTCCTGGATCTGCTGTTTGACTTCCTCAAAGGATGCCTGGCCCGACTCAAAGCGCTCTTCGATCTTCAAGATCAGGAAACCAGCCGGGACCTTGATCGGGTCGGTGATGTAGCCTTTCTTCTCTTTGAAGACGATCGCCTCGATCTGGGGCTGCAACATGCCGCGCTGGTAGGGGGGCAACTGCCCGCCGTTCTTGGCGGTCTCGGGATCGTCGGAATTCTCACGCACCAGGTCGCTGAATTTTTCGCCCTTGCGCGCCTTGGCTGTGATGTCTTTGGCTTTTGTTTCGGCGGTAGCCACCTGCTCCGGCGTCTTCCCTTCCGTGGAAAGCAGAATCTGGCTCAGATACACCACCGAATCCTTGCGGACGTACTTGGACTGGTGCTCGTCGTAATACTTCTTCAGCTCCGCGTCGGGAATCTGAATCTTGTAGCTGACCTCCTGCCCGATGACCCGTTGCGCCAGGAGTCTCCGGGTCAGGAAGTCCTTGTAATCCTCATAACTCATCCCGGTGTTCTCGCGAACATAGTCCTTGAATTTCTCGGGATCGGTAATTTTGCTTTCGACCTGGATCCGGGCCAGTTCGCGGTTGATCTCGGGATCGACCTTAATGTTCAGATCCTTGCCCTTCTGCACCAGCAGGATCTGATCGATCAGGTCTTCCAAGGCATTGGTGTTGGCTTGGTTTACCGCCTCGGCCAACCGGGGCCCGGACAAACCCTCGGCACGGAGCCGCTGCTCGTTGTCCCGGCGGGCCTTGTCCAGATCGCCGCGAGTGATAATTTCGTTGTTCACCTTGGCGGCGATCTCCTCTACCACACGCACGTCCGCTGCTACCGCTAGCGGGAGCGCCGCTCCAAGCAGTACTACAATCCGGTGCACCATAGGTTTGTGTCCTTCTATTTTAGCGTGTTACAGGCCATCCGGAAGCCTTTTAGAGAACCTGGATTTCGCAGCATTTGGAGTGCCACCGGCGCCCCGCGGGAGTGATTGCAGGGCCCACCTGTCGCACGAGCGGCCCGGGTTCGCAGGGCGCGCGTCGCACCGCCAGGCCGCATCAGGATCGGTCAACGCACCGGGCAGCTAATTCCTGAAACGAAAACTGCCGATAAGAGCAAGTGTGCGGATGATTCTGGACCGCGTTTTGGGCTTGGAATCGGGGCCAGACCTTCCAGCCTGCGGAGGCCCCGGTTGCGGGTTCGTTTTTTCGGAGAATTTACTTGGACGTTTCAGGCGAAAAAAAATGCTCGGGCCCGCGCAACACCTGGCAGACGCGCGGCTTCCCGTGGCCGTCGGGGGGCGACCCCTTTGGAGAAAGCCACTTACACCCACTCCTCAGAAACTCGCGAAGGCCCGGGGCGCTCACTGTGAGTAACCCCGATGCCGGCGAACGCACCCGACTCAGCTCCAGGCTCCTGAGTATCGCCGGAATCGTGCCGGACCGGAGGATCTGAATGGCGCTCAGGGCGATTCGCGACCTATCGATCAAGCTCAAGCTGCAGGGCATCATCATGCTTACAGTTACAGCGGTGTTGCTGCTGGTCTGCGTGGTGCTGCTGACAGCTTGGACGATCGCCACCCGCCTGCACATTCAAAGCGGACTGGAAGTGCTGGCACGGGTGACGGCACAGAACAGCGCGGCGGCCCTGACGTTCGGCGACCGTGAATCCGCCAATGACCTCCTGCTGGGGCTTAACATCCAACCTGCCCTGGTTGGTGGATTTCTCTACACCGCCGATGGAAGCGTATTTGCCACCTATGTGCGCCCCGATGCAGGCGACATGGGCGCCCCGCCGGCTGCGGCGGTACCGGGTGCCAGATTCGACGCCGACCGCGTAGTCGTGTTCGAGCCGGTGGTGTCGAACGATCAGCGCCTGGGCTCGATCTGCCTGATCTCGGACCTCCGCGAATTGCGCGAACGGCTCATCCGTCCGGTCGTGCTCTGTCTGGGGCTGCTGATCTCGTCCAGCGTCCTGGCTTTCTTTCTAGGGACGCGGCTCCAGAATGCCATTTCCGGACCGGTGATTCACCTCGCACAGACAGCCAAGGCAGTGACACTGTTGAAGAACTACGGGATCCGCGCCCGAAAACAGTCCAATGACGAACTGGGCGGGCTGATCGAGGGCTTCAACGAGATGCTCTCCGAAATCCAGCAGCGCGACCGCGAACTGGAGCGGCACCGGGAAAGCCTGGAAAACGAAGTGACCGAGCGGACCTCGGAACTCCGTAGGCTGAATGCGCAGTTGATCGACGCCAAAAACAGGGCGGAGGAGGGTTGCCGGGCGAAGAGCGAATTCCTGGCTAACATGAGCCACGAAATCCGCACGCCCATGAACGGCATCATTGGAATGACCGAACTGGCCCTGGAGACGGAACTGACGCGCGAACAGTTGGAATATCTGCAGACCATCCGAAGCTCCGCAGACGCACTTTTGACGATCGTCAATGACATCCTCGACTTTTCCAAAATCGAAGCCGGGAAGCTCGATCTGGAAGGAATCCCCTTCAGCCTGCGGGAGTGCGTGGAAGAGACTATGCGCCTGCTGAAACCGCGGGCTGGCCAGAAAGGACTCGAATTACGCTGCAATATCGGGCCGGACGTGCCAGGCAGCATCGTCGGCGATCCGACCCGCCTGCGCCAGATCCTGATTAATCTGGTGGGAAATGCCATTAAGTTTACAGACCACGGCGGGGTCCGGGTGGAGGTCGCAGTCGCGTCCTTCTCGGAGGGTCGTTTTACCCTGGAATTTGCCGTGCACGATACCGGGATCGGAATTCCGGTGGAGAAGCAGCAGACCATCTTTCAGGCGTTTTCTCAAGCGGATGGCTCCATGACGCGCCGCTTCGGCGGAACCGGCCTCGGGCTGACGATATCCTCGCGGCTGGTAGCCATGATGGGCGGCAGCATATCGGTCGAAAGCCGGCCGGGCGAAGGCAGTTGCTTCCGGTTTGCGATCCGGGCTCCCGGCGCGGGCGAAGCATCCCTGGCGCAGCTTTCGGCGCGGTTGGCGAACGCAGCGGAGCCAGCCAACATCCCCGGAACGGGTATCAGGATCCTGCTTGCCGAAGACAATCCGGTCAATCAGCGCCTGGTGGTCAAGACGCTGGTGAAATGGGGACACCAGGTCAAGGTGGCGGCCAACGGAAGGGACACGGTCCAAGCCTGGATCCAGGATAGCTTCGACGTCATCCTGATGGACGTCCAGATGCCGCTGATGACCGGCTTCGAGGTCACCGAGGCGATCCGTCGCGCGGAAGCGGGCAGCGGGCACCATATCCCGATCATCGCGATGACCGCTCACGCCATGAAAGGCGATCGGGAACGGTGCCTCGACTGCGGCATGGACGACTACATTTCCAAGCCGGTTCGGTCGAGAGACTTGCTGGCGGCCATCCAGAGACTATATCCTTCCGACGGGTCCGATGGGGAGCTTCCCCCGTCAGCCCGAGTTTCGAAGTCTCCGGACCAGGTACAACACAATCACGATATTCAAGCCGAGTACGCCGAGCCGGATGGCGGTGAATCGCCGGACCAGTTCATAGACTTCGAGAGGGACCAGGGCAGCAGTGGAGATGACCGTGAAGTATTCCGCCCAGCCCTTCCGCAATAGCAGGCCGATGCCCTCGGTAAGGAGCAGCGAAGCATAGAAGAACGTCCCGGCACTGAGTTCCTTCAGTTGTTTGGGGTTCACCGAGAAGGCCTTCTCCACCAGCCTGTGGATAAAGCGGTTATCCGGGTCCGCCCGCAGAATGTCAACCCAGCGGGTGATGGTGGCCGCCAGGTCCCTGTGGAGGAACTTGAGGGCCCCGATGCCCACCGCAACCAGGAGCACTCCCTTCACGAGTTTGAAAATCGCGATCAGCAGGAGGCCCGTAGCGGCCGGGCGTTTGGTTTTCTTTTTCATGCAGTCGATCGGGCTGTGCGAGCTTACCGGGGCTTCAGGTCGAAAGCTGCCGGTTGGCCTTTAAAGAACTCCAACACCTTGCTTGCATCCACCGGGCCGAACTCGGCGCTGATGGCGTCCCGAATGTCCAGCACGGAACGCTGGCCGTCTGCGAACTGGCGCGCCTCCTGGGCGTAAAAACCGGCCAGCGGCCCACCCGCCCCGCGTCCTCCTCCGCCCGTCCCTCCGCGCCCGGCGGCGCCGCCCGCGGCAGCCGGGGCCTCCTTGCGGACCGGAATCAGCTTGGACGCTTCCTCGTCCGAAGCAGAAGGCTTCCAGACGGCATCGGTGCCTGCCACCAGCATCGAATAGCCCTTCACCCGGCTGGTGTCGGCCGCTTCACCAGCCGCGACGAACCCCTTCGCCATGGCCTCGATTTCCGCCTTGGCCCGAGAGTCGTTCTCGGCCAGAATCGCGGCCGAGCGGATGGCCTCGCCCTCGCGCCAATATGCCTGGTGCACCAGGTTGAGCGCCTCATGCAGCGCTCCGGGAGCGTCGTTCTTTCCCCCCTCGCCCACGAGTTGCAGCGCCAACCGCAATTCCGAGGCGGCGCGTTCGGCGCCGTAGCCCGCGGTCAACTCCGCGATGCGCACGGCGCGCGGACCATCCGCGCCGGCCATGATGTCCTCGCTGGCCAGCGCGATAAAGAGCACGCGCTTCATCTGGGTGGGATCGCCGTTGAACGGCCGGTCCTCGCTCGTGTGGTAGGCGATATCGGGCCAGTTGTTGAACAGCACCCCGGGAATGCCCGCGGCCAGGAACACCGTGTGGTCCGACGAGCCGTAGTGCTTCTCGATGTTGTAGTAAAACTGGTCGCGCGACCCCTGCGGGTCCAGAATCGGCCCCCGATAAGCGTAGGCGATCCCGCGGTTCTGCACCTTCTCGCGGTTGGTATCACCGACGTATTCGAAGAACTGCTGGCAAACCTCGTTGAGAAAACTGTTCATGGAATAAGGTGTGCGGAACAGATGCAGGCTGTTGCGATTCTTGGTGACGTCCTCACCGACCATGTCCATGGAAATGGCCGCCACCATCCGCTTGGTCTCTTCGGGAAAGCGGTCGAGATAGGCCCGCGTGCCCTGAATCTCCGGGATCCACAGAAACCGCACGGTGCGCTTGGGGCGCGGCAACACTCCGTCGTGAATCAGCTTCATCCAGGCGCGGCCGACCTCGAGCGCGGCCGCGCTGCCGGAAGCATCGTCCATGGCGCCCTGCTTCGCAATCCCCTCGAATAAGTGGCCGGTGATGGCGATCTCCTGCTGCGAAGTGCCGTCTCCCTTGATGACGGCCGTGGGCACCTGCATGTCGGTGTCGTATTCGGTGGTCTTGACGATGGCATGGATCGTGACCTTATCGCCTCGTTCCAGCAGGCCGACCAGTTCCATGCCGATGCGGTGGGAGAGGTTGAAACCGAAGGTGGTGGCGCCGGTGGCGCCGCCGCGGCCGGCGATGCCGTTCCAGGCGATCTGGTCGGGCCGGTCAATCGGCTTTCCCGTCGGATCGTTGAAAGACAAGACTCCCGCCGCGTCGTGGTTCCGCACCGCGAGATTGTGCATGGTCCCGACCGGGCCGCTGCCCAACACGAGCTTGCCGGCGACGTTCTTTCCCGCGTAATCGCTCTCCTTGTCGCCGCGGCCGACATACACCAGGTCCGCGGTGACATCGGCGGATTTGCTGCCCGTGGCCAGCGCCGCCGCGATGTCGCGGTAGCTCAGCAGCAGCCGCTTCTCCGGATTCACCAGCCAGAGTTCTCCCACTTCGCCGTCCCAGGTCTTGTTGGGCAGCTTGAAGCGCTCGATGTGCACATCCTCGAGGCCGTATTGTTTCGCCATCTTCTCGATGAAAGCGGCTTCGCGGTAAGTGGTCTTGTACTCTTCTTCCAGACGGTCGTGCTCATAGCCGGCGAGGTCGACGATATGCTGGTAGGCCAGCGTGCCACTGACTTCGTCTACGAGGCTCTGAATGGTGGCGGGCGGGAGGAGGGTCTTCGGATTGGGCTGTTCCTGGGCGGCCAGCCATCCCGCGAACGACAGGCATGCCGGCAGTGCCAGCAGGCGATTCAGACTCTTCATGGCCAGGGACTCCGTTACTTGAAGATGCTCTTAGGGATCATGGCGTGAACGCCTTTGGTGCCGTCCACCGCCTGGGTGATATTGAAGTCGATGGCCACGCTGGCCAGCGCGTAGGCGTCCTCGCGCGACAGGTGCTTCTCTTTGACCAGAAAATCGATAGTCTCGCGCACCGCGAGGATGAGCGCCTGGGTCAGATCGGGGTCGAGTCCCATGGCAATCCAGTGAGTCGGCGTTTCCCCGCGCGGCCACTTCAGGTGCATGTCTTTGCGCACAATAAACTGAAAGGTGCCCACCAGGGCCGTTTCCATCGCGGTGATATCCACCTCGCCGTTCCCCTGCCCGGCGTGCCCGTCACCGACTTCGAACAGCGCTCCCGGCGCATGGACCGGGATGAAGAGCTTGGTCCCGGCGATGAGATCCTTGTTGTCGAGGTTGCCGGCGTGCTCGCCGGGCGGCGCGCTATTCACCTTGCCCTTGGATTCATCCGGCGCCACTCCCATGCTGCCGAAGAATGGGTGCAGCGGAATTTCGATGTTGTCGGCGAACTTCGCGACGTTGCGTTGGAGGTCGAGCGGGATGATCTTGGTGCGCCCGCGCTCGAAATCGGTCGGCGGCAGAACGCCGCGCTGCGGGCTGAACCCGTTGGAGGCGTATGGCACCGAGAGTTGGATCTTCTGAATGCGGACCTCGAGCACGTCGCCCGGCTCCGCTCCCTCGATAAAGATCGGGCCGGTGAGGACGTGGCCTCCGGGACCGCGGTCTTCCCGCTTGACCTGGTCGTAGATGGCCTTCCACTCCGGCTGGATGTCCTCGGGTTTGACTCCGTTATTCATCAGCGAGGTGGGGCTGCTGGTGCTCATCGTCTGGATCTCGACCGTGTCGCCCGACTTGATACGCAGCACGGGCTTGGCGTTGTACCAGTAATATCCCCAAGCCACGGTGCCGGGAGTGGCTTTGAGCTGATGGTCCGCCGCCTGTCCCGCCGCGGTAAGGGAAAGAAAAAGAAGCAGGAATCGCATAGCAGGTCCGCTTTTCGTTATCCCGCGATTCTACCGCATGGGCGAGGCCGGCGGTTGCGAGTCTGCCGCTCAGACTGGTTGCGGCAGGAGAATGATCAGCTCCAATTGTGGATTCGGCAGCTCGGCGGGAACGTAGGCCGCCAGGTTCCGGGCGCGCTGGATGGCTTCCCAGGAGGCGCCCGACTGGCTCAGGCTGAAGTACTGATAGTTGAGCCTCACCGGTATGGCGTTCGGAGGCTGCGGCACGAACGTAAGGGGCACTCCCGGCAGCGCATACTTCACCAGGTGATCGATATGATTGGCCGAACAGACCTTCACCAGTTGCGGAACGCCGCCCGCGATGTCCGCCTGGCTGGTCTCGGCGCGGATTGCCAGGTACATCTTGGTATTCAACAGGTACTTGTCGTTATCGATCGAGGTCGCGTAAATGAACGGCTGCGAGATCTTCAGCGGAAGGGCGACGAAGTTCTTGGGCACCACGGTCTCGATCAGGAGCCGGAGCTTCTCGTCGAGGTCGGTGAAGCAGACGCCCAGATTGTCGTGGTCGTAGGGCGGCAAGTCGCGCGGGTGGATCGTCGTGGAGAACGTCGTCAGGGCTCCCGCCAGGTCGCTCATGGCGGAAAACAGAATTTCGGGATGGCCGCCGCGGGTCTCAAACAGGTGGCGGAAGGTTGGAAGCGCCGTGTTAATGGAATACAGCAGCCAGAAGTCGGCAATATCGGAGGCCGTGAAATCGGCCAGCGTCACACTCTTCTGGCGGCGCACGGAGGCGATGGCCGCCGAACGCGCGCTGAGAATCTCCACCAGACGGCGCGCTATGGCCGAGAGGTAATCGCTGGTAAGGTAGTCGAGCAGCGGTGGGACGAAGCGGGGATCCAGGGAAAACGCGCCTGTGACCTCGCGGTTGATCCGGCCGACCCGCATGGCGGAGTAACCCTCCAGCGCTTCGCCTTCCGCCAGGAGGCGAAGGTTCTTGCGGGCGATCTGCACCGGCTTTTCCGAAAGCCCGGTGTTCTCGTCACGAAACAGCTCGAATTCGGCGCGGTAGCGGGCCCCGCCCTGGCGCGGCGATGTGGCTACGTTGAGCCCGCGCTCCCGGTATTGCGGAACCGCCAGGTACATTTCGAGGGTGGTCTGGTCCGGCTCGAAGCACTCGGCAAGTTGTTTGAGCGGCGGTACGCGGTCGGAGCCCGGAATGTCGAACAGCAGGCCGTCGGGAAAAATTCCGGACGCGCTGGTGATGGCCAAGGCGCCTCCATCCAGCTCCTCCTGGCTGATCTGGAGAGACCGGAATCCGTACGGGCGGAAGGACAGGCTTTCCAGGTGAAACTGCAGCAGGTTTTCCAGAAACCGGTCCTGAAGCTGCAAATACTGCGGGCTCAGGAAGGTCCCTTTAGTCCAGACAACCGGCTGCAGTTTCTTCATTTGGAATCACAGTATCAGAACTTGTGCCGGGAACCAAGTCAAGCATCGGAGCGACCAGGACGGCAACCCGTCGGGCCATCTCGACGGGCGAGCAGCGATCCACCGTCTGCGCCCATTCCCTGGCAGCCCCGTAAACCGCTCCGCCAGCCGCCGCGGCGACGATCTCCGGGGCGACATCCTTAGACGGCGGGTGGCGCTTCAGGCCCTCCAGCAGTGTCCTTCGGACTACGGCAACGATGGCCGTTTCCATATGGGGTTCCAGCGGCGGCCCGGCTGCGAGGAAGTCGCAAACCGCCAACACCATCGCCTGCAGCGCCGATGCGCAGGTCCGATCAAATTGCACGGAGCGTTCCGTCAGCAGTTCGTGGAAACGGCCCGCTACCGAGCATTCGAGCAGGGCGTACTTGTCGGCGTAATGGTCGTAGAACGTGGCTCGATTGACCGCCGCCGCCTGCGCGATATCCTGCACCGAGATCTCATCGAATTTCTTATTTTTCATAAGCTTATCGAGAGCTTGCCGGAGTTGGAGGCGGGTTCTGCGGATGCGCGGGTCGAGGTTTTCGGCAACGTCATGGCTCATCGCGGTCCCCTTACCTGATGATAAAACAACGGATGTCGTCTTATCTTGAATCGACAACTGTTGGTTAAGCATCATATGTCGTGAAAGAAGAGAAACAGATGCCAACGCTACTCAGGATCGATTCCAGCCCGCAAACGCGCAGCAGATCGTTTAGCCGACAGATGACGGATGAATTCGTCCAGCAATGGCTCCAGAAGAATCCCGGCGGCAGGGTCGTCACTCGCGATCTGGCGGCCACCTCGATTGCGCCCCTCAACGCGGAGTGGATCGCGGCGTCCTACACGCCCAGACCCAGCCGCGATGCGAAGCAGGTTGAGGTACTCAAGCTGTCTGACGAGTTGATCGCGGAGTTGAAGACGGCCGACGAATATGTGTTCGGGGTGGCGATGCACAATTTTTCGATTCCTTCCGTTCTGAAGCTGTGGATTGACCAGATCTCGCGCGCCGGCGAGACGTACTCGTACGAGAATGGCGCGGCCGTCGGCCTGCTCCGCGGCAGGAAGGCCACGTTTCTGGTTGCCTCAGGCGGCTCGTACGAGGCAGGAAGTCCGAGGGCGGCGATGAACTTCGTCGAGCCGTACCTGCGATCCCTTTTCGCATTTCTGGGAGTGACGGAGATCCAGGTCATCAACGCGGGAGGAACCGGGCAGGCCCGGCACGGGGTCGCGCGGGAGACGATCTTACAGCCTGCGATTGCCTCCATCCAAGGTGCATTCGAGGCGGTCGGGTAAGCAAAGCGCCTATCGAACCGCGGCGGTGGTTCTACGCTCCGCCGGCGCCTTGCCCAAACTGAGCAGGTTAGCCAGAAGCTGGTAGGCGCCGTCGGTCCCGGCCGGAAGCTGACGCCACAGCCCGAGGCCGAGATAGATCCATCGGCCCTTGCCGAGCCGTCCCTCCACGAAAGCCCCGAGCTTCTCCCCGGGATTGTCGGGGAAGGAATCGATCATCGACACCAGATCGGTGTACTTCTTGTCCTTCTCTCCGAGGAAGTAGAGGCCGCGCTCCTGCACC
This sequence comes from Bryobacteraceae bacterium, assembly GCA_035501495.1. Lineage (GTDB taxonomy): Bacteria > Acidobacteriota > Terriglobia > Bryobacterales > Bryobacteraceae > JAIQFL01. Next base: position 19,061 of record DATJWB010000309.1, read on the forward strand.
CACCCGGTCCAGGTCGCGGGGCCGATCCGGTTCGGGAAGTTGAATACCGGGTGTGCCGGCACCAGTTCCTTTACCGGCACGGTCTCGTCGCAGACGCGGTTTCCGCTGACCTTCGCCGGGAAGGGGCCGTATTCCGCCTGGTTGAACTCCATCTTGTTGTACTGCACCAACACCGTCCCGCCGCGCTCGACGTAGTCCAGCAGGCGGTGATTGTAGGCCCGGAGGTCGGAGCGCCGCTCATAGGCGCGCACTCCGGTCACGATCACGTCGTACTTCGAAAGGTCGCCCCATGCCAGCTCGTCCTGGTCGATGAACGACAGCTTCACTCCCAACTGCTGGATGGCCGGCGGTACCTGGTCGCCAACCCCGACGATATAGCCGGCGGAGATGTTGGGGACTGTGCGCACGTCGATGACCTTGAGGATGGTTTCGGCGGGCTTGATCACCTGCTGGCGCTGGATATGCGGATATTCGATCTCCTGGTACCCGCTGGAGAACTTCTCGCTTCCGGTGGCGGGTGACGTCGCCACCGCCCGCAGAGTGTATCCGCCGGTCTTCACCTGAGCGGGAGCGGTAATCTGGAAGCGCGCGGAGAGCGATTCGTCCTCGTGCACGAAATGAATGGGCACACTGGCGGGGGTGGCCTTCCATCCGGCGGGGAGTTCGAGCGTCACGGCAGCCTCGGCGGCGGCCTTGGCGCCATTGGTGACGGACACGTAGACCTCGCGCTGGACGGGCTTCGAGGCGGCTCCGGAGGCAGCCGGAATCACCACCAGCGGCGGGGTGATCTTCACGGAGAAGGCCGGCACCACATTCAGCTCCATGCGCTTATCGCCGTTGTAGATGTCTCTCACATAGCGGTATTGCACGGGCAGTTCCCGGGTGACCTCGGCGGTACCCGCCTTGACGTGAAAGGTTACGCGGAACGGAGACTGGCGGAAAGGCACGCCGAACGGCACGTCCGGCTCGAAGATGTCAATGGCGTGGCTGGAGGGGTTCTTCCAGTAGTTGTCCGAAAAGTAAGGCGTCGTCAGGCGGGCGTCTTTGGGAACGTGCAGATCGGCCGAACAGGTGTAGACCGCGTCCTTTTTCACGGCTCCCGGAGCGCAGTTGCCGGGGGAGTCGAAGCCGGAGGCCGCCACGCCGGTGATGTTGACCTCGGACGCACCGCGGTTGACCGCCAGAATGGTCAGCTTCACGGGTTGTCCGCCCACGACCAGCCCGTCGTCGGCCACCGCGTCGAAGGTCAGGCCATGCGCGGCAAACACGGCATCCTCATAATCGCGCTCCTTGACCTTGAGACGGAAGTCGATTTCGTAGCGCGCCGAGTCAGAGAGTGGAAGCGAGGCAAGCTGCGCCCGGAGAGCGCGGACCGCCGCAAGGCCGGCTTCCACAGGCGCGGCGGTGTCATTGTCGTTGCCGGACTCGAACGCGGTACGAGCGCGGCGGGCCTGGTCGGCGATGGCGGCGAGGCCGGCGGTGAGCGCCTCCGGCGGATTGCTGCCGGCATACTGCGCCAGGGCCTCCAGCTTGATGTCAATGCCGTCGAAGAGCGAGGTTTCGTCTTTATCCATCTGCCCGGGGATGGAGGTGCTCACCAACTGGTAACCGTTTCCGCGGCCACCGCCACGGCCGCCGGCGCCACCCGGAAGGGGCGGAAGACCGGTAGTTCCCTGGCACTTGTGATTGCTGCGGGCATCGGAGCCGATTTCGGCGTAGGTGCGGCCCAGAAGGGTATCGTACATGGCCGTGTTGACCATGGTCAGTTTCACCGGCGGGCCAGCGGGTCCGCGTCCATCGGCAGGCTGGTTGGCCGATGCCGCACCGGTGCCGCGCCTGCCGTTGCCGCGTGCGGGGGGCGCCGGGTTGACGCCGCCGCGCCCCGTATCGCCGCCTCCCCTGCCTCCATCGCGTCCGTCGGCGCCGCCTCTTCCGCCTCCCGGGAAGCCCGCGGAGAAGTACAGTTTCCGGGGCTGCCAGGGCCGGAGTCCTTCGCGGATCTGTTCGGGATACATGTTGGGATCACCCGCGGCGCGGAAGGCTTCCCGTGTCAGGACGGTAGTAGCTTCGTGAGCGCGATCGCCGCCGCGCCCCTGAATATTCATTGTCAATACGACATCGGGCCGGAATGTGCGGATGAGCCGGACGAAATCGCCTGCGATTTCGGTCCTGCCCCACTTGTCGATCACTTCCTGGGGATCGAACGAATAGCCGTAGTCGATCGCCCGGGTGAAGTATTGCTCGGCGCCATCGATGCGATGTGCCGCCATCAGTTCGGCGGTGCGGAGGACGCCCATGTCGCCGAACAATTCGGGTCCGATTTCGTTCTGCCCGCCCTCGCCCCGGGTGGTCTGCACATCGATGGAGCGCAGGCCCATGCCGTGGGTGAACATGGCATACAGCGGGTTGTGCTCGTCGTCGGGGTGCGCCGCGGTCTGCAGAAAGGTCCCGGAGACGCCGAGCTTGCGAATCGCGAGCCCGAGGGCAATATGACCGCTGGTCTGCGACGCCAGCGGGAACGTCATGCGGTTTTGTGCCAGTACGCGGGAATGGTCGGGCACCGTAGCGAGGAAAGTGATAGCAACGACCGCGCTGGCCGCGATGAGAAGCAGGCGTTTCATGTTCGTCTCCCAGGAAGCCTAGTAGTGCAGTGTATCGCATGCGGAGGCGCGCCCGGCGAGGAGCCGTGTCAAAAGAACGAAAGGGGGCTTGACAAGCGCGTGTACGTGGGTAAAATATGTCTCATCTAAGTAGGTTATGCAGCCCGCTTGCGACCACACCCGTACCCAGATCATCGCCCGAAGAGACGGCGTGGAGTACCTCGAATGTCTGGATTGCCGTCAGATTTTCGAGGCTGAAGACCTCGAACCTGTCCCCGTGGAAGACGACGACGAGTAGCTTCCGGCTGTTGCGCCGGCTCCTGGCCGCCCTCCTCTGTTCCGCGGCTCCTCACCACATGCGATAGCATGGGGAATGCACGATCTTAACTACTTCCGCGCCAACTTCGACCGGCTTGCGGAGCGGCTGGCCACACGCGGGCCCACGCCGCAGCTCGACCAGTTCCGAGAGCTGGACCAACAGCGCAGATCCGCCATTTTCCAGGCTGAAAAACTGAAAGAGCGCAAGAATGCCGCGGGCGCGGAAGTCCCCAAGCTGAAACGCGAGGGCAAGGACACCAGCGAACTGCAACTGCAGATCCGGGCGATGAACGAAGAGATCGCCTTGCGCGAGAAGGAAGCAAAGTCGCTGGACGAATCGTTCGAGGAACTCATGAAGGGGATACCCAACGTCCCTCACGAGTCCGTGCCGGTCGGGAGAAGTTCAGATGACAATGTAGAGGTCCGCCGCTGCGGCGAGCCGCGGCAGTTCGATTTTGAACCCAAGGCGCATTGGGATCTCGGCCCGGAGTTGGGGATCCTCGATCTGGCGCGCGCGGCCAAGATTACCGGGGCGCGATTCGCTTTGTATTGGGACTTGGGCGCCAAGCTCGAGCGGGCACTGATCAACTTCATGCTCGATGTTCACGGCCGGGAGCACGGCTACACCGAGGTTCTGCCGCCCTTCATGGTGAATTCCCAAAGCCTGTTCGGCACCGGCCAATTGCCCAAGTTCAAAGAGGACCAGTTCAAGTGCGAGGGCACGGATTACTGGCTAATCCCTACGGCCGAGGTCCCGGTGACCAATATCTATGCTCGGGAAACTCTGGACGAGGATGCCCTGCCGATCCACTTGTGCGCGTACACCCCATGCTTCCGCAGCGAGGCCGGATCCTACGGCCGCGATGTGCGCGGCATCATCCGCGTCCATCAGTTCCAGAAGGTGGAGCTGGTGAAGTTCAGCCGTCCGGAGCAGAGCTACGATGAGTTGGAAAAGCTGACGGCGGATGCCGAGGACATCCTCCGCAGGCTGGGGCTCCCGTATCGGACGGTGGTCCTTTGTACGGGAGATATGGGCTTCTCCTCCGCCAAAACGTACGATATCGAGGTCTGGCTGCCGGGACAGAACGGGTACAAGGAGATCTCCTCCTGCTCGAACTACGAGGCCTTCCAGGCACGGCGGGCGGGCATCCGGTTCCGCAAGGGGCAGAAGAGCGAGCTGGTCCACACCCTGAACGGCAGCGGGCTGGCCGTGGGACGGACCTGGGTCGCAATCGTGGAAAACTATCAGCAGAGGGACGGAAGCGTGGTGATTCCCGAGGCGTTGCGGCCCTATCTCAACGAAGAGGTGATCCGGCCGCGGAAATAAGGAGCGGGCGGAACATGAACACCGAACTGATCGGCCATCTGGTCAGGCTCCGCTACAAACTGATGTGGGCCAGGACCCGCACCCGCAACGGCAAGATCGCGCTGTTCCTGGCGGGCTACATCCTGCTGATTATGGTCATCGCGATCTTCTCCGCGGGAGGGATCGGCGCGGGCATCGTGGCCGTCCGGACCGGCAAAGGCTACCCGGTGGCCGCGGCCTTGCTCGCCGGGATGTACGTGCAGGCGGCGCTCGCCAGCGTGCTGCTGGGCTTCGGGATGAACACGATCTTTTCCGATGCCGAGATGCGCCGGTATCCGCTCCGGTCGGGCGAGCGGCTGCTGGTGCGGCACCTCATCGGGATCCTCGATCCATTCTGGTACCTGATTCTGGCGCTGGAAGTGGGGCTGGCGCTGGGCATGTATGTCTACGGCGCCGGGTCGTTCTGGCTGGGGATAGTCGGCGTGCTCCTGCTGTTCATTTCCAACTACCTGTTCGCCCGCGTAATAGGGCAGCTGGTGGAACGGCTGGTGAGCAAGAAAGGCGGATCCACGCTGCTGCTGGCGCTGATCGTGTGCCTGGGAATGCTTCCCGGAGTTATCGGTCCGCGACTGGGTAAAGGATCCCCGGCGCTGCGGCCGCTGGTGGAGGCCTTGCGGTATACCCCTCCGGCCGGGGCCGCCCAGTCGATGACGCACCTGGGATTCGCCGGGTTTGGGGGCTGGGCGGTTGTCGCGGCGTGGATCGTGGGGCTGGCCTCTGCGCTGGCTGTGCTCGAAAGCCGGCCGATTCAGACTCAAGTCGTGCAGGCTTCCGAGGTTTCCTGGGAGAGTCCGTTCGAGCGGGTAGGAGGGTGGCTTGGGGCGGAGAACGCGGTGCTGGTGGGACAGTGGCTGCGCTTCTTTTCCAGGAACAACCGTTTCCGCATGGCATACCCGCTGGCAATCCCGATCAATGTTTTTCTGCTGAGGATCTTCACCAGGCAGGCGGCGCCGGGGCACCGGTACCTGTTGACGCTCGGCGTGTTCACGCTCGTCGGTTTCATGGGCACCTTGCAGTTCGCGGCGAACCAGTTCGGTTACGTCGGCGGCGGATTCCGGCGATATATGCTGCTGCCCACCGATCCGGCGGCCGTGCTCCGCACGGGAAGCTACACCTTCGTGCTGTTGGGATCCGCCCTGATTCCCATCGCAACGCTGCTGCTGATGATCTTCCCGCCATTTGCGATGGATTGGCGCACGCCGGTCATGTTCACGGGCGTCGCCTGGTCGGCCGTGTTTCTGCTGAATGGCATCGCGCTGTGGGTGACGCTGTATTCGCCTCGGCGCGGCAACTACAAAGCCAGCTTCGGAAACGACCTTTCGTTTGCAGCGAACGTCCTGGTGATCGGGAGCGTGCTGACGGCGATTTTCGTACCCCAGATGCTGGAGGCCAGGAAGCTCTGGCCGAATGCGGTGGAGGCGGACCGTTGGTGGATCGCCATCCCGCTGTTGCCGATCACGATGGTCACTTACTTTATCTCGCTGCGACGCGCGGAACACGTCTTTGTCGCGCGCCGCGAGCAGTTGTTGGCCGTCATCGAGAGTAGAAGCTGATTCCATGGAGAACGCGATCCGCCTCACGAACCTGGTGAAGAAGTACGACACGGTAGTGGCCGTGGAGAACCTTTCGCTCGCGGTTCGTCCGGGCAGCATGTTCGGCTTTCTGGGTCCCAACGGATCCGGCAAGAGCACCACCATCGGCTGCATGACCGGGCTGCTCGACCCCAGCGCCGGCGAGGTGGAAATTCTGGGCGAGCATTTCACGACCGAGAGCGCCTCGCTCAAACGCCGAATGGGAGTGATGCCCGAAACGCTCGGCCTGTTCGAGCCGCTGTACGCCCACGAATTCCTGGCGTTCATCGCGCGGATGTTCGGCCTGGACGAGGCCACCACGCGGAAACGCGTTTCCGAGCTGTTGGCCGCCCTGGAACTCACCGAGACTTCCAAGATGTTGTCCGAATTCAGCACCGGCATGCGCAAGCGGGTAGCCTTTGCTGCGGCCGTGATCCATTCTCCAGAAGTGCTGTTCCTCGACGAGCCGTTCGAGAGCATCGATCCGGCCGGGGTCGCGCTGATGAAGCAGTGGCTCCGAAGGTTCACGGAGAGCGGACGTACGGTCTTCATCACCAGCCACGTGCTGGAGACCGTGGAGCGTCTTTGCGACGAAGTGGCCATCATCACGCGCCCCGGCAAGCTGGTGTGGCAGGGCGACATCACGGTGCTTGCGCGTGACGGCGAGATCGAATACGACGGCAAGACGTTCCGCGCGCTGGAGCCGCTCTTTCTGCATCTCACGGGAGAGCGCTACGCGGATTTAAACTGGCTGTGATGAAACTTTATCTGAAACCCACTTGAACGACTTGCCGGAAAGCGAAGAGTTGGCTTCGCGAAAAGGGCGCGGATTTTGAGGAAATCGACCTGAATCAGGGGCTGTCCGTCGAAGAACTCGACCGGCTGATCGGAAAGCGCGACTACCAGTTGTTTCTGAATCCGCGGAACGAGCTGTACCGCGAGCGCGGCATGAAGGACCATCCACCATCGCGCGAGGAGGCTTTGCAGTTGATGTCGAAGAATCCCAACCTGATCAAGCGGCCGATTCTGGTGAAGGGAACCCACATCGTGCTGGGGTTCGATGAGCCGGCGATGGTTGGGTTGGTGTAATTGCTCGAAGAAATCGATCTGCCCGCAGCGGAGGATTTCAGATAGGCATACGATGCCGAAATCCGGAGTTCGATTTCGGTGCCGGAATCGGG
>DATJWB010000310.1:0-13666 GCA_035501495.1 Bryobacteraceae bacterium
CGCGGCAGCCTCGAAAACCCCTTCGCGGGCACCGGCGCGGGAGGCGGCCAAAAGCGTCCCGAAGAGTCGGGACGCGGCAGGCCGGAGGGCCTGCGCCACGTCGATGGCGCAAGGGTTTTCATGGAGTTCTGTGGGCCGGCGGGTGCCCATGGGTACAGGCACGAGTGCCGGCACGAGTGCCCGCGCCACATTGTGCTCGCGCGTGTCCCATGGTCCTCGAGGAAGGGATTGCACGGCTACGCGGTTCGGGCTAGCATAGGTATGGAGGATATCGAGATGCGTATATCTGCATTATCGATTCCGCTTCTCATTGCGCTGGCGCTGCCGGTACATCCGCAATCGGAAGGCGGACTGCCCATGATGGCATCCATCGAGCCGGATTCGGGCAAAATTGGAGATGTGCTGGTGGTGCAGGGGGCGAACCTGGGCCGAACCAGCGTTTCCGCCTTGTACCTGACGGATGGAAACAAGGATGTCAAGGTCGCGATACTCGAGCAGACACCGACTTCCATCAAGTTCCGGATCCCGCCGGAAGCCAAGCCTGGCCGCGTTGCGTTGATGGTACTGACCGCGGGCAAGGAACCGAAGCTGATTGAAGAGCCGGTCAAGCTCACGGTGGAATCCGCAACCACAAGCTGAACCATTGCTTCCAGCGCAGGCGTTGGGAGGAAAGCAGCCCGTGTGGAACCGGGTGGCGTCCTTCTTTGAACGCTGGTAAACTTGACCCCTATGTGGCGCTGGATGCTTGCCGGGGTAATCGCCGTCCAGGCCGCGGCCCAAACCGAAGCCGATCCGGCCGCGGCCCGCAGAATCTTTGAAGCGCAATGCGCGCTGTGTCACGGCCAGACCGGCGGTGGCGGCCGCGGCCCTGCTCTGAACCGCCCGAAGCTCTCCAAAGCTCCCGATGACGCGGCCATTCGGATCATCATCCGCGAAGGCCTGCCTCCAGACATGCCCGGCGCCTGGCAGTTGCATCCAACCGAGGTTGCAGCGCTGGCGGCGTATGTCCGTTCGCTCGGTACGGTCGCGCCGGAAACGCTTCCAGGCGATAAAGGTCGTGGGGCACGCCTCTACCAGTCCAAGGGCTGCGCCGGCTGCCATATCGTAGCGGGCAAGGGCGAAGGTTTCGGGCCGGAGTTGTCGGATATCGGGGTGCGCCGCAGCGCCGCGTATTTGCGCCAGACGATCCTGAAGCCCTCCGCCAATCTGCCCGAGGGATTTCAGTACATCGCCGCCACTCCCGCCAGCGGATCGGCGGTGCGCGGCATTCGCGTCAACGAGGACTCCTTTACCATCCAGTTGAAAGCCGCCGGGGGCCGGTTTTTCAGTTTTCGCAAGGCGGAACTGAAGGACCTGCGCCGCCTGGAGAAGGAAACCCCGATGCCCGCCTACGAAGGACAGCTTACGCCGGCCGAAGTGGATGACCTGGTGTCCTACCTTGCCAGTCTCAAGGAGAAGCCATGAAATGGTTCGCGGCGCTCGTCTGCGCGAGCGCATTCGCCCAGGTTCCCTACGAGCGAATCGTCAATGCCGCCAGGGAGCCCGGGAACTGGCTGACCTACTCGGGCAGTTACCTCGGCCAGCGCTATTCGCCGCTCACGGAACTGACTCCGGCTAATGTCTCATCCCTGCGGGTGAAGTGGGCCTTTCAGATGGATACCCGGCTGCAGGTGTCCCCCATCGTGGTGGACGGTGTGATGTATGTCACTGGTCCCAACAGCGCCGCCGCTTTGGACCTTCGCACCGGACGTCCCTTGTGGCGCTGGAGCCGTCCGTTGCCCAAGGACTACCAGTCGATCGGCTTCGGACGCGTGAACCGCGGGCCGGCGATTCTCGATAATCAGATTTTCGTTGCGACGCTCGATTGCTACCTGGTGGCGCTCGACGCGCAGAGCGGCGTGGAGCGATGGTCGGCGAAGGTCGAAGATTATAAGGTCGGCTACAGCATGACGCTGGCGCCGCTGGCGATCCGCGGCAAAGTCCTGGTGGGGGTGAGCGGGGGCGAAGCGGGAATCCGCGGCTTTGTGGATGCTTACGACGCCCGCACCGGAAGCCGCGCCTGGCGCTTCCATACGATTCCCGGCCCGGGCGAGCCCGGCCACAACACCTGGTCGGAGGCAAGCTGGAAGACCGGCGGAGGTTCCACCTGGGTCACCGGCTCGTACGATCCTGACACCAATACGGTGTACTGGGGCGTCGGAAACCCGGGTCCGGACTGGAACCCCGATTCGCGGCCCGGCGACAACTTATACACCTGCTCGCTGCTGGCACTGGATGGCGACACCGGCAAGCTCAAGTGGCATTTCCAGTTCACCCCTCACGATTCGCACGACTGGGACTCCGCGCACGTGCCGGTGCTGTTCGAAGCCAATGTTCGCGGGACGCGCCGCAAACTGGTGGCGGTGGCGAATCGCAATGCGTTCTACTATGCCCTGGATCGGACGACGGGCGAGTTCGTTGCCGGACGGCCTTATGCCAGGCAGACCTGGGCGAAGGGGCTGGACGACAGCGGGCGGCCGATCGTGATTCCGGGGACCGAGCCGAGCGAGCAGGGCACGCTGGTCTGGCCGAACCTGAATGGAGCGACCGTGTGGTTCAGCCCGGCATACAGCCCGCAGACGGAGTGGATTTACGTGGCGACCCGCGAGATCGCCTCGATCTATTTCAAGCGCCGCGCGGAGTATCAGCCGGCCACTTTCTTCGCGGGCGGCGGCGAGGCCTCCGTACCGGGAAACCAGCCCTCTGGCGCGATTCGCGCCCTCGAGGCATCGACCGGCCAACTGCGCTGGGAGTTTCCGCTGCATTCCGCGCCGTGGGCGGGCGTGCTCGCGACCGGGGGAGACCTGGTGTTTTCCGGGTCCGACGAAGGCAACTTCTTCGCCCTGGATGCCAGGACCGGCAAGCCGCTTTGGGACTTTCAGACCGGCGGACGCATTGCCGCCAATCCGATTTCGTTCGCGATCGATGGCAGCCAGTGCATCGCAATCGCAGCGGGCAGTGTACTTTATGTGTTTGGGCGGTAGGCGCAGCCCGGCGCCTCTGTCCGTGACCGGAGAGACTTCATGACCCGAGACATACCACCCTTCCGCGCTGACCACGTCGGCAGCCTGCTGCGCCCGGCCGAGCTCAAGGAGGCCCGGGCGCGACGGGAGCGCGGCATGATCGAAGTGGAGGAATTCCGCGCCATCGAAAACCGCGCGATCGAAGAGGTGATCGCTAAACAGGCCACCATCGGCCTGCGGAGCGCCACCGACGGCGAGTTCCGCCGCGCCATGTGGCACTTCGATTTTCTGGAAGGTTTGGACGGCGTGGAGGGCTTCCAGGCGGCTCACGGAATTGCTTTCAAGGGCGGCATCGAAACCGCGCACAAAGGACTGCGCGTCACCGGGAAGATCGGATTCTCCACCCATCCGATGCTGGATCACTTCCGGTTTCTGCGGGAACACACCCGCGTCACGCCCAAAATGACGATTCCTTCCCCGAGTGTGCTGCACTTTCGCGGGGGAAGGCGCGCGATCGATCCTTCTGTCTATCCAGACATGGACGGGTTCTACCACGACCTCGCGGCGGCTTATCGGAAGGCCGTCGAGGCCTTTGCTGCCGCGGGGTGCCGGTACCTGCAACTCGACGAAGTGAATCTGGCCTACTTGTGCGACGAGGAGCAGCGGCAGATGCTCCGCGAGCGCGGCGACGATCCGGACCGTCTTCCCACGATCTACGCGGACATGATCAACACGGCCATCGGGAGCCGGCCCGCCGACATGATCATCACGATGCATCTGTGCCGGGGCAACTTCCGCTCGAGCTGGATCGCCACGGGCGGCTACGAGCCGATCGCCGAAATTCTCTTCCAGCAGATTGGCGCGAACGGGTATTTTATGGAGTTCGACACGGAGCGCGCCGGCAACTTCGAGCCTCTGCGGTTTCTCCCGAAGGGGAAGACCGTGGTGCTCGGCCTGGTCACGTCCAAGCAGGGCGCGCTCGAGTCGAAGGAAGAACTCGAGCGACGGATCGGCGAGGCCGCGAAGCACACCGACCTCGATCAACTCTGTCTCAGCCCACAATGCGGATTCGCCAGCACCGAGGAGGGCAATGTTCTGGCCGAGGGCGAACAGTGGGCCAAGCTCTCGCGGATTGTCGAGGTGGCGGGCGAAGTTTGGGGCGGGTAAAGAAGGCGTTCGCGCTCTGAAGGTACAAGGTCTGGTGAAAAGGGAGTCCGTCAGCGCATCACGGAACGTCGTGACGAAATCCTGCAAGTCGCGGCCCGGCACGGGGCGGGCAATATCCTGCTCTTCGGCTCGGTGGCTCGTGGAGAGGATACGTCTGAAAGTGATGTCGATCTACTGATCGACGTGACTGGCAATACCACGCCATGATCCCCCGGAAGCCCCGTCGCGGACCTGGAGCAACGGCTGGGACGACGTGTCCAGGTCGTGATTCGACGGTCCCTGAGTCCCTTGATTCGCGAAGTCGAGTGCATTAGGAGGATCATCGAGGATTCGGCCTCCGGTCGGGGCTGCGGTCTTTGCTTCACGGACGATCCAGGATGCCATTGTTCGCAACCTCCAGGTTTTATGCGAGTCAACCCGGAAGATCGATCCGATACACAAACAAAGGCACTCCGAGATTGATTGGCGCTCGATAGCGGGGATGCGGAACGCCCCGGTCCACGATTAGTTTGAAGTAGACTTCGAGACAGTCTGGCTGATTGTCTCGCGGGACCTCGCTCCGTTAGAGAAGGCGATGCGCCCTCCTGGCCGAGTTGCCTGGCCAGGAGTAGTGGGCAGTGGCTGGCATTGCCGCTACTGTACTTTGCCGCCGCCGAGCGCCGCGGTTCCCATCAGGCCGCCCAACCCCATCGTCTCCACCGCCGATGAGGGAACGATCACCATCGAACCTTTCTCCTTGATAGCTTCGTACAACATGTTCATGGCGCGCAGATGCAGCGCCGTCTGGTTGGTCTGGTAGATCAGAGACGCCTGGTTGAAGCTCTCGGCGATTTCGCGCTCCGCCTGGCCCAGGATGATGCGGGCCTGACGCTCGCGCTCCGCCTGCGCCTGCCGGGACATGGCATCCTGCAAAGCTGGAGGGATCTGCACATCGCGAATCTCCACCGATTGCACCGTGATGCCCCACGACGTGGTCTTGGCGTCCAGGATCTTCGCCAATTCCTGCCCCAGCAGCTCGCGCTCCGCCACCATCTGGTGGAGTTCGTGGCGCCCGATCGACTCCCGCAGTGCTGTCTGCGCGCTGAGCATGATGGCCTGAGTGAAGTCCTGCACTTCCAGAATCGACTTTTCGGGGTTCCAGATCAGCCAGAAGACAATGGCGTCTACATTCACCGGCACGGTGTCGCGCGTCAGGGTCGATTCGGCGGATACGCTGGCCACGCGCACGCGCTGATCCACAAACCGGCTCAGCGAATCCACGATTGGGATCATGTGGAACAGGCCAGGCCCGCGCAATCCGATGTACTTGCCAAAGCGCAATATCGCCACCCGCTCCCATTGGTCCGCCATGCGAATCGCAAACAGGAAATAGAAACCCACCAATATCCCGGCGAATATCGCCCACGGCGAGCCGGTCAGAGCCGTCACCGCGGCTCCGGCGGCGAAGCAACCGACGAACAGGGCCATTCCCACAGAACTCATCCGAAACTGCAACTGATCGGCTCTCATAGCGTCATCTCCTGACTTTTTCAGAATCGTTTTGGCGATCATGTAATTGCTCCAGCAGGTCTTTGATGGTGAAACCGGCCGCTCCCGCGCGGGAAACGAAATCGCTCACCAGTTGGCTCAACTGCCGCTCGCGCTCCACCTCATCGCGCTTCACTTTCTGATGGCTCACAAATGTGCCCGTCCCCTGCTGGGTCTCCAGAACCCCGCGGATTTCTAGTTCCCGATACGCCCGCACCACCGTGTTGGGGTTGATCGACAGGTCAACCGCCACCTGGCGGACCGTGGGCAGTTGATCGCCGCCGGCGAGCGCCGATGCGGCGATCCCCCCCATGACCTGATCGATGATCTGACGATAGACCGGAACACCGCTATGGAGATCCAGCCGGAACTCGAAGGCCTTTTTCCCGTGTTGGCCGGTTGTCTTCATCTAGAAATATAGTGTACTAGTTGAATGATACATGTCAAGGGGTTTCCGCCGTACAATTGGGGCTGAGAGAACTCATGACAGAAGCATGCAGGCGGGAACAGGCGGAAGAAGCCATGCGCCGGATCAACCAGGCATGGCTTTCCGGTAAGCTCGAGGACCTGGTGCCGATGGTGCACCCCGAAATGGTCATGGTGTACCCCGGTTTTGCCGGCAGAGGGCAAGGGCGCGAGGACATACTCGCGGGGTTCCGCGACTTCCAGGAAAACGCCGCCATTCACGAGTACCAGGAGCGCGATCTGGAAGCGGATGTGGCGGGCGATACCGCGGTGGTCACATTTCGATTCGAGATGGACTACGGGCGCCAGGGCAAACGGTACCACTGCACAGGCCGCGACTTGTGGGTATTTGGGCAACAGGACGAGGCGTGGGTGGCGGTCTGGAGGACCATGCTCGATGTGGAAGAGCATGAGGTGTGACCGTCCCACTGACAGCCACTCAACGAAGTTACACTGTGCCTTTAGCAGAGGAGCCATGGCGATGACCCGAAGCGCACTCACCCGAAGCCTGTCCGCGATCTTGCTGTTTGCCGCCGTTCGCTTGCTGCCCGGCCAGCCGGCCGGCAACGAGCCCTATCTGAATCCCGACCTCGCCGCGGAGAAGCGCGCCGCGGACCTGGTTTCGCGGATGACCCTCGAGGAGAAGGTCCTTCAGATGCAGAATGCCGCACCGGCGATCGCGCGGTTGGGAATCCCGGCGTACGAGTGGTGGAATGAAGCCCTGCACGGCGTGGCGCGAGCCGGGCAGGCCACTGTCTTCCCGCAGGCCATCGGCCTGGCCGCCACCTGGGATACCGACCTGATGCATCGCGTGGCCGAGACCATTTCCACCGAAGCGCGCGCCAAGTACAACGAAGCCATCCGGCAGAACGATCACAGCCGGTATCACGGCCTGACGTTCTGGTCGCCCAACATCAATATCTTTCGCGATCCGCGCTGGGGGCGCGGGCAGGAGACCTACGGCGAGGATCCCTATCTCACCGGGCGGCTGGCCGTGGCGTTCATCCAAGGCATGCAGGGGACCGATCCTCACTACTTCAAGGTGATCGCTACCGCCAAGCACTACGCGGTGCACAGCGGCCCCGAGCCATCGCGCCACCAGTTCGACGTCCACCCCGGCCCGCGCGATCTGCTGGACACCTACCTGCCTGCCTTCAAGGCCGCCATCGTGGAAGGCAAAGCGGACTCGTTGATGTGCGCCTACAACAGCGTAGATGGCGTGCCGGCATGCGCCTCGCTCGATCTCCTGGAGAAGCGTTTGCGCGGCGAGTGGGGTTTCCAGGGATACATCGTAAGCGATTGCGGCGCGATCTCCGACATTTTCCGCGGGCACAAGTACAAGGCGAATGCGGCGGAGGCGTCCGCAGTCGCAGTCAAGGCGGGCACCGATCTCACCTGCGGAAACGAGTATCGGGCGCTGGTGGATGCGGTGAAGTCGGGGCTGATCACGGAGGCCGAGATCAACCGCTCGCTCGAACGGCTGTTCGTGGCGCGCTTCAAACTCGGAATGTTCGATCCGCCGGAGCGCGTGCCGTTCTCGAAGATCCCCTATTCGGAGGTGGATTCTGAAGAACACCGGAAACTGGCGCTGGAGGCGGCCCGCAGGTCGATCGTGCTGCTGAAGAACGACAATCAAACGCTGCCTCTGCCGGCCTCCGCGCGGCGGATCGCGGTGATCGGCCCTTCGGCCGACGATCCCATCGCGCTGCTGGGGAACTACAACGGCTTCTCGTCGCGCCAGGTCGCGCCGTTGGAGGGAATCGAGCGAGAGTTCGCCGGAAAGGCCGAGGTGCGTTTTGCGCTGGGCGCCACGTACACGCCGCAGTCGCCCGCGCTGCTGCCGACGGGTGCGCTCACACCCCCGAACCGCGCGGGTCACGGACTGCTGGCCGAGTACTTCGACAATCCGGAATTCACGGGGCAGGCGAAGATCGCGCGCGTGGAACCCAGGCCTTTTCTACAGGCGGGGATCGTCGATCCCGCGGTAGCCGCGGCGTTCCCGCAGCGCGGCTATTCCGTCCGTTGGAGCGGGTCACTGCGGCCTCCGGTCACGGGCGAATATGCGATCTCGGCCGGCGCCGGCTTCGGCCGGACGGCGATGCGCATCTTCCTCGACGAGAAGGAACTGGTGGCGGACAATCCGGCCGGTACACCCGGCGCTCCGGCGCCCGGGCGAGGACGGCCGCCACTGTTGCACGCGCAACTGGAATCGGGACGAGCTTACCAACTGCGCGTCGAATTCCGGCCGCAAGGACCGGTTGTGGCGGCGCAGGTTCTATGGGTGCCGCCTGACGAGCCGCTGCTGGCGGAGGCCGTGGACGCCGTGAAGAATTCCGACGTGGCCTTGGTGTTCGCCGGTTTGAACCCCAACCTGGAAGGGGAGGAGATGCCGGTCAGCGTGCCTGGATTTCAAGGCGGAGACCGCACCGATCTCAAGATCCCCCAACCGCAGGAGCGGCTCATCGAAGCAGCGGTTGCAACCGGTAAGCCCGTGGTGGTCGTGCTCACCAGCGGCAGCGCCCTGGCGGCCAATTATGCTGCCGGGCACGCGGCCGCGGTAATCGCGGCGTGGTATGGCGGGGAGGAGGCTGGAACCGCGATTGCCGAAACGCTCGCCGGCGTGAACAATCCGGCCGGACGCCTGCCGGTGACGTTCTACCAGGGCGCCGAGCAGTTGCCGGCATTCGATGATTACTCGATGAAGGGCCGCACCTACCGCTACTTCACGGGCGAGCCGCTGTACGGATTTGGGTTCGGGCTGAGCTATTCGAGCTTCCAGTACTCCCGGCTGCAAGCACGCCGGACGGCTGCTGGAGCGCGAGTCTCGGTGCGCGTGAAGAATGATTCGTCCCGCGAGGGCGACGAGGTGGCGCAACTCTATGTGAGTGGTGGCGGAGCCCCGGACGACCCTGTTCGATCGTTGCGAGGATTCCAACGCGTCCACTTGCGTGCCGGCGAAGCTCGCGATGTCGATTTCGCGGTACCACCGGGCGATCTGCCGAAAGCCAAAGTGCGCATCACCGTGGGCGGCGGCCAGCCGGGCGGCCAAGTGCGGTTTGCCGAGGCCACGCTGTAGGCCACGCTATCCGGCGCGCAGAGTCTTTGGCGTCGGGCCATTCCAGCCGGACTGCCGCCACTCGTCGGCAAGCTCTTCGGTTTCGATCGCTCCGGCATCCTCGAGGATCTTGCGCGCGGTCTTTTCGCGATCTTCCGCGACGCCGTGTACCACCACCAGCGCGCCGCCGCGCCGTACGCCTTCGGCGTAGAACTGAGCTTCGTCTTCGGAGATGCCGTGGTCTTTGAGCAGGCCGACCACTCCGCCCACCGCCACGCCGGCGGTGAGTCCGCCGATGGCCCCGGCAATCGGCCCGGCAGCGAGCAGCGGACCGATCCCCTGCAAGACGACCACGATCATTCCCGCCGCGAGACCAACCACGCCTCCGACGAAGGCGTCCGCGGCGGCCTCGGACTCACTCCCGGAGTCCTCCACGGGAGGACCGATTTTCGGGATTTCGTTCGCCCGGGAGTTCCCCATCAGGTAGCTTATTTCATCCCGGGTGTAGCCCGCTTGCTCGAGGGCGGATTTCGCCCGTTCGCCGTTTGCTTTGGTTCTAAGAAACCAGCAATCGCTTTCGCCATGACCTTTACGAAAGCAGATCGGATTCCAGTGTGAGTTTGTGCAGGGTAGATGGCTTGTGTTTTTCGAACCAGCCGTGTCTATTGCCGGCGGCGTGTCACCGCGCGGGACCGAAAAGTCTCGGCATGAGTGCCGAGACGGCAGACTGGAGTGTCCGCGCCACGTCGCTTCAGGAGTTCAGAAGACTATGGCACGTAAATGTGAGCCGGTCCCGAGACCTTCGCGCCGGGCAATTCCGTCCGCAGCTTAACCGGTTGGAAGCCCTTCTCGCTCTGCGCCCGGATCGTGACCTGATACTGGTTATCGAAACGGTTTTGCAGGTCGTCCAGGAACGGCGAGATCGACACCGGATCGGTCAAGTCCTGGAAGTAGGCGTAACCTCCGGTCTCGTCGCTGACCTCCATAAGGCGGGACTGGGCAATATTGGTTGTCCACGAGCCTCGTCCATAGAGGCCGGCCCCACGCAAATAGACGGAGTATACCAACACGCCTCGCTTTTGCGCCGCGTGAAAGGCAGCGTCGACGTAAGGATCGTCCAGAATCGATTGGCTGAAATAGCGGTCAACGCCATCGGTGAACATCAGTACCGCGCGCCTTCCGGTCGGCTCATGCGACGGCCAACGTTGCACCAGTTCCGAAAGCGCGAAATAGGGACTGCCATTTTCACCCGGAACGGCCAGCGGCAGACGCAGGGAGTTGGCCGCCTTCTGATGATCGGTGGTAAAGGATTGCGCGAGCGCGAAGGTGCCGTTCCGCATGTACCCGACCGCCACCTGAGTCGTGGCCGGCAAGGACTCGAGAAATCCCTTGAGATCGCGAAGTTGCGTGCCCAGGCTGGACGATCGCGTGGAATCGTCGAGAAGGACAAACAGTTGCATGGCCGCCGAGTCCCCGGCCAGACGCTCGAACCCGACGACCGGAACAGACGTCTTGTTCTCCAGAACGGACAGCTCTCCGGATTGCAGAGTCGCAGGACGTTGACCATGCCCATCGGAGACTACCGTGACCACCATCTGTGCGGGAATACCAGGGGCGTCCGGGGCCGCAGCCGGGTAGGCACTGCCCGCAGCAAGTGCCATGGCGAGCGTGCCACGCACCAGGAGTCGTTGCATCTTCATTTTACGCGGCCTCGCGAACCGCTACTATTTGGATGCCCTGATGGGTGCTCCGGTTTCCGGGCGCTACTCCAACTGCTCCCGCCGATGCAGCATGGCGGCTTCCTCTTCGGGCGCGAGGACCAGCCGATGGCGTCCATACGCCGCATAATAGCCGATGCCCAGCAAAAACCAGATCGCGGCGCCGATCACTCCTTTGTTGTAATCGGCATTGAAAAACAGGGTCCCCAGGGTAAGGGTGGCAACCAGGGCGGCGATTGCCGCGCCCGCGATCCCCACCGGGCTGACATACGGCCGCTCCATCTTGGGAAACCGCAGGCGCAGCAGAATAAACGACAGCATTTGCAGGATGTACGCCAGCACCGCGCCAAACACCGCCATGTTGAGCAGAATGGCGCCCACGGGGCTGTTTTGCGGCGCCAGGCGGATTGCCAGCGCCACGGCGAAACCCAGGCCCGACCCCGCCAGTAAAGCGCGGTGCGGCGTCTCGCGGCGGCCGTGAGTGATCGACAGCCACGTGGGGAAATAGCCCGCGCGCGAGAGCGAGTAGATCTGCCGGCCGTAGGCAAAGATGATGGTGTGAAAGCTGGCGATCAATCCGGTGCAGGCGATCAGTGCCAGCACCCGAGCCTTCATGCCGAGGCCGAAAATGGTTTGAAACCCGAGGAACAGCGGCTCGTTCGATACCGCGATCCTGGCCGCCCCCGGCGCCATCCCGACACTCAGAATCACGGTGAGAAACGAGATCGCGATCAACGTCACCAGGCCGTAGAGGATCCCGCGCGGCATGTCACGCCTGGGATCGTGACTCTCTTCCGCGGCCAGGGGCAGTTGCTCGATCCCGAGGTAAAGCCAGAGAGCGAACGGCAATTCTAGCAGCGTGGACTTCGGCCATCCGGCACCTGGCGGGAAATAAGGCCACGCCCAACGGTGGGGGTCGAAGTGCGGGGCCGCACCGGCCCAGAAGACTGCCAGTACAGACATGGCGACCAGGGTCACCGCCACCGACACGTGGAAGGTCATCTCCACGCCCCAGATGTTCAATGCCACGAACAGGCCGTAGCACACCAGCCACCACAAGGGCTCCCACGTGCTGGGAGTACCGAAAATCGCACCGAGGTATCCGCCGATTCCGACGACGATCACCGCTGGCGTCAGAATATATTCCATGTTCTCCGCCAGGCCCGTGATGTAGCCGGCCCATGGTCCCATGGCGGTGCGCGCGAAGGAGTAGGCGCCGCCCGCGTGGGGCAGGGCGGGCGACATCTCGGCGATGGAGAAACAGAGTCCGATATACATGGTTGTCATCGCCACGACCGCGGCCAGCATGCCGCCGAACCCGCCCGCGGTCAGTCCGAAATTCCAGCCAAAGAAGTCGCCGGAAATCACGGCGCCGACTCCCATCGCCCAAAGCTGGAGGACGCGCGCGTGCCGCCGCAATCGGCGCCTGGAGAGATATTCCGAATCCGCGGGGCTGTAGGTAGTTTTCACGCGCGCTGGGGCCTCACCGGGATAAACGGGCGATCGCCTCCCCCAGCCGTTCGCGATACTGCACCACGGGGGCGACCAGCAATTCCGCCGGGCTGCCCCATCTGGCGCCCGGCGGATAGACCAGCGCGACGTCCCAGACCACGTCTTTCATGCGGAAGCCCACATGGCGGATCGCGGCGAGGCGGTCTAAGCGGGGCGCATCGCCGTACGCCGCGGACAAGCGGCGCGCGGGGTCCCAGAAGTGGGCGGCGCGCAGGTCGGGGACGTTGGCGGTAATCGACTGGCTCGGAGTTCCCCAATCCGTGGTCAGCACGGGCTCCCAGATTACAAACACGCGGGTCTTCGCGCCCGGATTCGCACGCAACACGCCGGCCACTGCGGAGGCCCCCCGCAGACAGGTGCTTCAAGTGGGAGAGAGCAAGGCCACCACGCGAGTCTGGTCGCGCGCGGCATCGAATTCCCTCACAAAGGCCGCCTGGTCGAAGACGCGCAATTCCGCCGGTCCTTTGGCGAAGGGAAGGTGCCCGGCCAGGATACTGGAGAAGAATGCCGGCGCGGCCAGCATGCCGGTAACGATGGTGGCGGAGAACCACAGCAGGCAGGTCCGCAAGCGCCGCTGGCGGAAGGAGCAGCGCCCGCGGAAATACGTCTGGACAAACGCAAATGCCAGCGAAGCGACGGACAAGGCAAGGAGCCAGGGCCGGAGCTTCTCGGAAAACAGCGACGCGCCGGCAGATCCTGCCGCCATGAGCAGCGTCCCGATCGGAAGACAGCAACTCAGGGCGGCGACCAGGCTGGCGAGCGACGCCACGGTCGAGATGACGGCGCTTCGGCCGGTGGTTTGCGCCATCGAATCATCGTAGCAGAGATAGGCGGCGGGCAAGCTTCAGCCACATTCCCGTGATTCCGGGATTGTCTGCCAGTTACTGCGTGATGCCTTTCCCGGACTGACGGCCGGCTTCTCCCTGGTAGAGGAGTCCCAGAATCGTTATGTCGTCGGCCTGCGGCATATTCTTGGCAAACTCCTCGACAGCGGCTTTCAGGCCCAGAACCAGTGACGCTGCGTCCCCGGGCTTGCGTTCAGCCAGATATGCTTCTAATCGTTCCTCTCCGAAGAACTGATCGTCCTTGTCGATGGCCTCGGTCACGCCGTCGGTGTACAGAAGCATTCCTTCTCCGGGCTCGATTCGAGTGGTGAGCGTGCGGTATTCCACGCCCTCCAACAATCCCAATATCGGTCCACTCTTCTGCGGCAACTTCCG
>DATJWB010000311.1:0-22841 GCA_035501495.1 Bryobacteraceae bacterium
CTGGGCCAGATCGCGAGGAATCCTGACTCCGAAGCTCTGCTCGAGCCCTCGCGTTCCGGCGTGCGTCACCCGCACCGCGCGAGACTCGGGATTCCTGACGACCCACCGCAACTCGGCCAGTCTTGCAAATAACGCTGCTCCGAGGGCCCCGCCGAGATGATGGCGGCGTTCGGTCCAATCGAGGCAGGCGCGGCTGGAGAGTTTCTGCTGATTCCGGCACGAGGGCAGGATCGCTCCCCATTGCCGGAAGCACTCCCTGCCCCGATCCGTGAGGCAGAAACTCGTTTCGGAGTCGGCAATCAGAAGCGCGTCATCGCGAAGCTTCTGATGGAGGCTCACCGCCAGCATACCGGCAAGGTGCTGGTAACAACTGCGGGCGAAGCGGAGTTGCCGGACACGCTCCGACTCAGGCCGGCACCGGGAGCGGCTTCCCGGATCGGGCATGGGCGTCAAAGCCGCAATCGCCTCCAACGCCGCGGCCACCCGCTCATTGGCCAGCCGGTAGTAGCTGTGTTTGCCTTGCCGCTCCACGCTGAGCAGAGACGCATCCAGCAGTTTATGGAGGTGAAAACTGGCGGTTTGCGGCGCGACATTGCCGATGAACGCGAGCTCGCCGGCGGGAAGCGCCCGCCCTCCGGCCAGCGCCACCAGGATCGCCGCGCGAGCGGGATCTCCCATCAGCCCGGCAATCCGTGCAACATCAGGCCCGAGTTCCACGCCCCCATGGTATCGCAGGCCTGGATGATTCACTTCGATTCCCATCGAATCGACTTCCGCCTTCCTTTTGCTACAGTTGGCTGTCAGGAGTTCCCTCGTGAAAACACGAACCATTCTGATTTCAGGAGCCGCATTCGTTCTGATGATCGCCGGCAGCGGCGCGCAGCAGCCCGCGGCCGGATGGAAAGAACTGCAACGCCACGAAATTCCCGGCACCGCACTGGAGGGCGTGACCACCATCATCGAGATCCCGCCGGGCGCCGTGTCCGCGCGGCACAGCCATCCCGGCGAGGACTTTGGCTACCTCATCGAAGGCACCATCGTCCTTCAGGTGGACGGGAAGCCACCGGCCACGTTGAAGGCCGGCGATGTGTTCCTGACCGGGCGGGGCGTCGTTCACAACGCGCGCAACATCGGGACAACGACGGCGAGGGCCGTAGATACATACGTGATCGACAAAGGAAAGCCCGGAATCGTACCGGCGCGTTGAAGGTCAACGCTACTTCAGCGACGCGCTGATTCTCGCCCGGTACTCGGCGGCCTTCTGCAGAATTTGCGCGGCGTTCAGCGTCAGGATCCTGGCGTCGCGCACCACGGGCTTGCCGTTCACCATCACGTCGCGCACATCCTCCGCCTTGAGCGCATACACCATCTGGGAAATCGGGTCGTACAACGGCACGGCGTTGGGTCTGTCGAGCCGTACGGTGATCAGGTCGGCGCGCTTGCCGGCCTCGAGCGACCCGATCTCCTTCTCCAGCCCCAGTGCCCGTGCGCCGCGAATGGTGGCCATCTCGAGCGCGGCGGACGCCGGCAGCGCCCGCGGATCGTGGTTCGCCACCTTCGCCAGCTTGGCCGCCAGGTCCATCTCTTCGAACAGGTTGAAATCGTTGTTGCTGCCGGCGGGACCATCGGGCCCGAGCCCCACCGCGATGTCCATCGCCAGCATCTTTACCACCGGCGCCACTCCGCTCGCCAGCTTCATATTGCTCGACGGGCAATGCGCCACGCCCACGTGGCGCTCTTTGAGGATGGCCAGGTCGTCGTCATCGAGCCACACGCCATGCGCGGCTACCGTACGGCCCTGGAACACACCCAGCGAGTCCAGGATTTTGGTCGGGCTCATGTGGCGCTGGGCCATGGCATCGTCGTTTTCCTTCTTGGTCTCCGACAGGTGGATGACAAGGGGCGCATCGTACTTGTTGGCCAACGCCCGCGACGCCTTCAGCGTCTCGTCGGAATTGGTATACAGCGCATGTGGCGCCACGGCCGCCACGACCAGCGGATCGTTGCGGAAGCGGACCAGGTACCGTTCGGTGAATTGCAGCGCCTCGGCGGGGGTTTTGTTGTCGGCGACGGGGAAGCCGATGATCGTCTCGCCCAGCACGCCGCGCATCCCCGCTTCCTTCGCCACCTCGGCCACCACGTCCTCGAAGTAGTACATGTCCGTGAAGGTGGTGGTGCCGCCCAGCAGCATCTCCAGGCAGCCCAGGCGAGTGCCCCAGCGGACGAATTCCGCCGAAACGTTTTTGGCTTCCGCCGGGAAGATGAACTTCTCCAGCCAGTCCTGCAGACTGAGGTCATCCGCGATCCCGCGAAACAGCGACATGGCGGCGTGGGTGTGGGTGTTGATCAAGCCGGGAGCGAGAATCGCATCCGGGCGGTCGAGCCGCTGTTTGGGCTGAAATTTGGCATCGATCCCGGCCCTGGCCCCGACCCCGACAATCCGGCCGCCGCGGATGGCCACCGCGCCATTCTCGATAACGCGGTGCTGCGCGTCTTCGGTGATGACGTACCGCGCGCTCCAGATCCAGTCAGCCGGCTCGGCGGCCGCCAGCGCCCATGCAACGAAAAAGATGCTACAGATACGAAACATCGAATGGCTTTGGAAAGAGGTCTTTGAGACGAAACGTTTCGGTCTTGCCGTGAAGGTTCACCAGGATCACTTCGATGTCCCCGCAGAACTCCCACAGGATCTGCCGGCAGGAGCCGCAGGGCGGCGTCAGGTTGTCGGTATCCGCCGCGACGGCCACCCGCCGGAACTGGCGCACACCCTCCGACACCGCCTTGAACACGGCCACCCGCTCGGCGCAGAGGCTGAGGCCATAAGTGGCATTCTCGACATTGCAGCCGGTATGAATCCGGCCTTCGGCGTCCTCCAGCGCCGCTCCCACTTTGAACCTGGAAAATGGCGCGAACGCGTTTTCACGGACGGCCAGCGCGGAGGAAAGCAGAGGGTCAGCCATAGCTTTAGTCTGGCAGGCCTGTGACTTGGGCCGCCAGGCGCGGCGCCAGCGCCTTCAGGAACCGCACCAGGGTATCACGTACCATCGCGCCAGTCTCGAGCACCTCTTCATGCGAGATCTTCTGCGGCAGCACGCCCGCCGCCATGTTCGTCACGCACGAGATACCGAGCGACTTCACGCCCATATGATTTGCCGCGATCACTTCAAGCACCGTGGACATCCCCACAACGTCCGCGCCGATGGTGCGCAGAAAACGGATCTCCGCCGGCGTTTCGTACGACGGCCCCAGCATCGCCGCGTACACGCCCTCCGAGATAGGAATGCACAACTCCGCGGCCACATCTTTTGCGATCAGCCGGAAATGTCGCGAGTAGGCATCGGACATATCGGGGAAGCGCGGCCCCAGCGAATCGTCATTCGGGCCGGCCAGCGGATTGCACCCTTGCAGGTTGATGTGATCGGAGATCAGCACCAGTCCGCCCTGTTCCAGGGAGAGGTTGATGCCGCCCGCGGCGTTCGTGAACACCATGGCTCGCACCCCCAACGACCCCAGCACGCGAACGCCGTAGGTCACCTGCGCGGGCGTGTTGCCCTCGTACAGATGCGCCCGGCCCGCCATTACCACCGCTTTCAGGTCACCAATCTTGCCGAAAACCAACTTGCCCGCGTGGCCGATGGCCGTCGCCGCCGGCCAGCCCGGGATGTCGGGGTAGGGGATGTCCGTGCGCTCGCTTAGCTCGTCTGCAAACGCGCCGAGGCCGCTGCCCAGGACGATGGCGATCGTCGGCCGCAGACTCGTGCGGCCTTCGAGATACTGCCTGGCTATCGCAATCACAGTAACATTCCCGCGATACAGGCCGACATGAAGTTGGCCATGGTCCCCGCCATCACGGCCTTCAATCCCAAGCGCGCCAGGTCGGACTTCCGCGAAGGCGCCAGCGCTCCGATGCCGCCCACCTGAATGGCAATCGAGCTGAAGTTGGCAAATCCGCAGAGCGCGTAGGTGGCAATGGTGAACGACCGCGCGTCGAGCGTGGCTTTGATTTTGCCTAAATCGATGAACGCCACGAACTCGTTCAGCACCAGGCGGGTGCCCAGCAGGTTGCCGATCGCCGAGGCATCTTTCCAGCTCACGCCCAGCAGCCACGCCACCGGTGCGAAGACCGCGCCGAAGATCTGCTGCAGAGACGAGGGGAACCAGCCCATGTGGTTGACCCCGTGGATGCCTTTCAGGATCCCGTTGGCCATCGCAATCAGCGCCAGAAACGCGATCAGCATGGCCGCCACGTTCAGCGCGAGGTGCAGGCCGTCGCCCGCTCCCTGTCCCGCGGCATCGATCAGGTTGACCGCCGTGCTTTCCACTTTGACATCCACCTTTCCGGATGTCGCGGGCTTCTCCACCTCGGGGTAGAAAATCTTGGCCAGCATGATGGTGGCGGGCGCGGTCATGATTACAGCGGTGAGCAGGTGGCGGATCTCCACCCCGGCAATCAGTACGTACGCAGCCATCACCGATCCGGAGACGTGCGCCATGCCGCTGGTCATGATCGTAAACAACTCCGATTGCGTCATGCCCGCAATGAACGGGCGAATCGTGAGCGGCGCCTCGGTCTGGCCCATAAAAATGCTGGCGGCCACGTTCAGCGACTCCGCTCCGCTGGCCCCCATCACCTTCTGCATCACCACCGCCATCCCTCTCACCACCAGTTGCATGATGCCCAGGTAATAGAGGATGGAGAAAAAAGAAGCGATGAAAATGATGATCGGCAACACCTGGAAGGCGAAAAGCACGCCGTACGGCCCGGCCTTATCGCCCAGCGGGCCGAACAGAAAAGTCGCGCCCTCCTGCGTGTAGCCAAGCATCGCATTGACGCCCGTACCGATGGCCTGGAAGATTTTCCCGAAGTCGGTCTTCAACACCAAGAGTGCAAACGCAAACTGCAGACTCAATCCCCAGCCCAGGATGCGGAGCTTGATATCGCGTTTATGAGCGGAAACCAGCCAAGCCACGGCCAGGATAGCGGCGATGCCCAGCAATCCAGTGAACCGGCCCATCTACCCGACAACTTCCAGGATGAGTTCGCGCTCGTCGGGCTTCTGCGGAGAAAGCGCGAAAGCGTCCTCCACCATCTCGGCGGCCTCTTCCACGCGGTCTTCCTTGGTGTAATACAGGCGACAGAGCACCGAGCCGGCATCCACCTTCTCGCCGACCTTGACTTCCAGGATGATTCCCACGGCGGGATCGATCGGGTCTTCCTTCTTGTCCCGGCCCGCGCCAATCATGTTCGATGCGATGCCGATGTCTTCGGCGTCGATCGAGCTCACGTAGCCGCCTCGCGGCGAGGTGATTTCGCGCATTCCAGTCGCGTTGGGCAGCAGTTCGAACCGGTCGAGCGCCTGGGCATTGCCTCCCTGTGCGGCCACCACCTGCTTGAACTTGCGGTAGCCGGAGCCATCCACCAGGTGCTTCTCCGCCGTGCGCCGCGCTTCGTCCAGCGACGGAGCCTTCTTCCCGAGATAAATCATCCGCGCGGCTAATTCGATGGAAAGCTTCGTCAGGTCAGCAGGACCCGCGTTCTGCAACGTCTGCGATGCCTCCATGACTTCCAGGGCGTTGCCCACCGCAAATCCCAGGGGCTGATTCATGTCGGTGATCAGTGCCTGCACCTTCTTGTCCATGCGGCGGCCGATTCCGACCATCGTCTGCGCCAGGCGGCGCGCCTCCACCTGCTTCTTCATGAAGGCGCCGCTTCCCACCTTGACGTCCAGCACCAGGGCATCCACACCCTCGGCCAGCTTCTTCGACATGATCGAGGACGAGATCAGCGGTATCGACTCCACCGTCGCGGTGACGTCGCGAAGAGCATACAGTTTACGGTCAGCGGGCGCCAGGTGCTCGGTCTGCCCGATAAAGCACAGCCCCAGCTCCGAGAGTTGCTTGTGAAACTCCGCGGCGCTCAGATTGGTGCGAAAGCCGGGAATCGATTCCAGCTTGTCCAGCGTGCCACCGGTGTGCCCCAGCGCGCGCCCCGACATCATCGGCACCACCACGCCGGCTGCCGCCGCCAGCGGAGCCACGATGAAGCTGGTCTTGTCGCCCACGCCGCCCGTGGAATGCTTATCCACTTTCACGCCGGGAATGTCCGAGAGATCCACGGTGTCGCCGGAACGCAGCATGCATTCCGTCAGGCGGCTGACCTCGCGGTCAGTCATCCCGGAGAAAAACACGGCCATCAGGAATGACGATATCTGGTAGTCGGGAATCTCACCGCTGGTGTACCCGTCTATCAGGAATTCAATCTCTTCCGGAGCGAGCTCTTGCCCGTCGCGTTTCCGCTGAATCAAGTCAACTGTGCGCATTATGAGACACTTAGCCTATCATCCTAACGGGTTGAAAGTAAAGGAAGGATTTTCCGAGCAGGCCGTGGGAGCGAAAGCCCGCGCGCTGCTGATACGATAAGAGTCTGATGACTCCCAATCAACCGGGCCAGATGCCCCAGGTACCCATTCTCGGTGTCAAGCACCTGATCGCAGTCGGTTCCGGCAAAGGTGGCGTAGGAAAGACGACGGTTTCCGTCAACCTCGCGGTCGGGCTGGCCGCACTGGGGCACCGGGTGGGTCTCATGGACGCCGATGTCTACGGACCGAACGTTCCCCTCATGATGGGCATTAATCGCACCCCGATGGCCTATGGCGAGCGCATTCAGCCCCTCGATCAATACGGGGTCAAGCTGATGTCGATGGGGTTTCTGAATCCCGGCGACAAGCCGGTGGTATGGCGCGGCCCCATGCTCCACAGCGTCATCCAGCAATTCCTGAGGGGTGTGGACTGGGGCAATCTCGACTATCTCGTGGTCGATCTGCCGCCGGGAACGGGCGATGTGGCGCTCTCGCTGATTCAGACGACTCCGATTACCGGCGCCATCGTAGTCACCACGCCTTCGGACGTGTCGCTGGAAGATGCGCGCAAGGCGATCCTCATGTTTCACCAGGTGAAGGTGCCGGTTCTGGGCGTCGTGGAGAACATGAGCTTCCTGATCTGCCCGCATTGCCACGAACGCATCGACGTGTTCAGCTATGGAGGCGGCCGCCGTACGGCCAGCGAGATGCGTGTGCATTTCCTGGGCGAATTGCCGCTGGACCCCCAGGTAAGGGTTGGCGGCGACAGCGGCAAGCCGATTGTGCTGCGCAGGGGCGAAGGGGATGCCTTCCTGGCACTCGCCCAGAGCACCATCGCGCGCGTCGAGGAAGTGTCGCAGACTGCCGGGCCAAAGATCGAAATCAGCGATTAAATATCGAAAGTGCTACACAGCAGCACATGAGGCAGGCCTCGATTCGGGACCTCCGCAATCACGCGTCGAAACTGGTTCGAGAAGCCTCAGAGGGCGAGGTCATAATTATCGAACGGCGTGGCGAGCCAGTAGCCGAGTTGCGTCCGATCTGCAGACCTAAGAAGCCGCAATTCCATGACATGAGTCATATCTGGAATACCTTTCCCCAGCTCACGGGAGACAGTACCGACTTGATCTCCGAAGATCGAGGCCGGTAGTGTACCTCGACTCTGCGTGCGTTGCCAAGTTCTACCTGAACGAGCCTGATTCGGTGCGTGTGCGGCGTGCCATCGCAGGTGCGGACCAGTTGGTTTCGTCCATCTTCGCAATAGCTGAGGTCGCGTGTTCTCCACCGCTATCTGCGCCAAGGCGGGCTGGATGATTCCGAATACAAAGAATTACTCGCGGCCTTTTTGGATGATATTGCCGTAGGCAATTGGACGCTGATTCCTGTGTCAGAGCGCCTGCTCCGGAAGATGGTCGTCCTCCTCGGGACTCTCCCGCACACGACCTTCCTTCGGGCGGGCGATGCCCTGCATCTGACTACGGCTCTGGACTTGGGCGAATCAGAAATCTGGACGAACGATCGCCACATTCTCGTAGCGTGCTCGCCCCTTACTGAACCCGGGCGACGCTGGGTTAGAATCGGTCAATAGTATGGCCCTGTCTGCCGGTCAGCGCTTCGGCCCGTATGAGCTGCTCGCATGTCTCGGTGCCGGTGGCATGGGAGAGGTGTGGAAGGCTTGCGATTCACGCCTCGGCCGCACGGTCGCGATCAAGTTCCTTCACGCTGCCAATGCCGGCCACCTCCAACGCGAGGCTCGCGCCATCGCGTCGTTGAATCATCCGCATATCTGCACGGTCTACGATGTCGGACCTGACTACCTGGTAATGGAATACATCCAGGGCAAACCGCTTCCAGCGTCTATGCCGGTCGAAGATGCCGTCCGGTTCGCCGCGCAAATCGCGGACGCATTGGCCGCGGCGCATTCGAAGGGCATTATTCATCGCGATCTGAAACCCGATAACATTCTGGTCACGTCCACCGGAGTTAAGCTGCTCGATTTCGGCCTGGCGAAGCTGCAGTATTCCGCTCTGGCATCCGCCAGCCAGGCCATTACCGAAACCATGCAGGGAACCGTGAAAGGCACGATCGCCTACATGTCGCCCGAGCAGGCAAAGGGTATCCCGGCTGATGCCCGGTCGGACATTTTCGCGTTCGGACTGGTGTTTTACGAAATGCTGAGCGGCGAGCGCGCATTTCAGGGCAAAACGGCTGCCGATCTCCTGGCCGCGATCTTGCGCGACGAACCCAACCTGGCTCGTGCCCCACAGCACATGAGAGAGATTATCGGACGTTGCCTGTGTAAATCGCCGGCCGCGCGCTTCCAGAGCGCAGAAGATCTCAAGGCCGCCCTTGACGCGGCGTCATCCAGGCCAGTCGTCTCCATGCCCGCGGCAGGAAGCTTATCCATAGCCGTGCTGCCCTTTGCCAATATGAGCCCGTCCAAGGACGACGAATTCTTCAGCGATGGTCTGACCGAGGAGATCATCAGCGCGCTGGCGAGAATCCCGGAGGTGAAAGTAATCGCGCGGACCTCCGCGTTCGCATTGAAAGGAAAGCAGGATGACATTCGCGGCATTGCCGGGAAACTGGGCGTGACCAGGGTTATCGAGGGCAGCGTCCGCAAAGCCGGAAATCGAATTCGGGTCACAGCACAATTGATCAACGCCGCTGACGGCGTCCATCAGTGGTCGCGACGTTACGACCGCGAGCTGAACGACGTCTTTGCGGTCCAGGACGAAATCGCGGCGGCGATCGCGCAGGCCTTGGAACTGACGCTGGCCCCCAGGTTTGCCTCCGCCCGGCGTGAACCACCCAGTTTGCCCGCATATGAAGCGTATTTGAGAGGCCGGCACTTGTGGAACAAGCGAACGGCGGAATCCCTGACCAGGGCGATTCAATACTATCAACAGGCCCTCGACCACGATCCCGGAATGGCGGCCGCATTCGCCGGGATGGCCGACTGCTATCTCATTCTCGCGACTCTCATGATCACTTCCCCGGCGATCGTCGTGCCGCGGGCGAGGGCCGCGGTGACGCGAGCATTGGAACTTGACCCCGGGTCGGGAGAGGCGCGAGCGACCCTGGCCAGCATCCGCTCCTTTTGCGATTGGGATTGGGAAGGCGCCGAGCACGAATTCCAGCGCGCCATCGCCTTGGAACCGAATTATTCCGTGGCAAGGCAATGGTATGGCGCGACTCTCTGTTCGACAGGCCGGCTCGCCGAAGGCCGGGAGCACTTGCGCGCTGCCCTCCAGCTTGACCCGTTATCGCCCATGGTTGGGACCCAATTGGCAGTGGGTTACTACCTGGAGCGCCGGTACGCCGATGCGCTTCGCGAATGTGCGAGTGTGCTGGATCTCCATCCCGCTTTTTGGGTGGCATGGCACTGGTTGGGCGTCTGTAATCAGGCACTGGGCCGGCCGGGGGATGCGATCGAACACCTCACCCAGGCTACGCATCTTTCCGTGGACAGCCCGATGGCTTGTGCCTCGCGCGGGCATGCGCTTGCCCAGTCAGGCAAAAAAGCAGAGGCCGAGCGGGTGTTGTCGGACCTGCAAAGGCGCTGCGAATCCGAGTACGTGCCGCCTTACACACTCGCCTTGATCTGTGGAGGCCTGGGACGCAACGGGGATGCGCTTCGGTGGCTGGAACAGGCGCATGAAGAACGCTCACCGGCTATCGCGCTCTGGCTCAGGAGTGAGCCGCGACTCGATTCCTTACGATCCGAGACCCGGTTCCAGCGCATTCTTCACAGTGCACGGCTTGGATAGCGGCCGGCCAGTCCCGCCAGAAACCCTTCCACTACCGCAGCCGTCTCCCGCGGCATCTCCAGCGGGATGTTGTGTCCGCAGTCCAGGACCGCGAACCGCGCCCCGGGTATCTTCGCTACCACCTCCTGACGCACATAATCCGGCGTGAGGATCGGGTCATGCAGTCCTCCGATCACCACGGTCGGGATCTTTACGAGCGACAGTTTCTCCGCAAAACCAGCCTGCGCGCACATTCTCAGCGTCTCGCGCAACGAGAACTCCGGCGTGCACTGCACTGCAGCAAAACAGTCGTCGAGAATGTCCTGGGGGAGGCCATTCCTGGTGAACTGATTCTCAAATCGATGGTAGCCGTCGCGGGTTGCAACGCTTCTCAGCCAGTCGTCTGCGAGCTCCGGCGTCAACGGCATTGCACTGGCGGGCGCGGGTCCAACCAGCACCTGACCGACAATCCGTTCCGGACATGCGCATGCCATCCACTGCGCCCATCGCCCGCTCATGCTGTAGCCGACCGGGATCAACTCTCGCGCTCCGATCTGATCGGCCACCTCAAACATGTCTTTCGCAAAGCGCTCCGTCGTGAAGCCTTCTCGCGTATGTTCCGAGCGGGCATGGCCCCGCAGATCCACCAGCACGATGCGCACATTCTGAGAGTCAAGGTGGCGCATCAGCGGGGCCCAGAACGATCCCGATCCGCTGCCGCCCCAACCGTGCATCAACAGCAGGGTCATCTCGCCTTCCCCGGAGGTCCGGTAGAAGATGCGAACTCCGTCGCTGGTGGGCACACTCCCTTCTTCGTGGATATCGTGCATCAGGGCGAAAACTCTTTCCAGCCGCGAATCGAGACTACCCCGCCACCGTGGCTTCTTCCACTACTTTCTTGCCCTTGCCTTTCCAGGACTTCACCCACTCCTGCATGGCCGACATGTAGATGTAGAACACCGGGGTCAGGTACAAGGTCACCAACTGCGAGAACAGCAGGCCGCCGACCACTACCAGCCCCAGGGGCTGCCGCGCTTCGCCGCCGGCGCCATAACCGAGCGCGATCGGCACCGCGCCTAAGAGCGCCGCCATGGTCGTCATCATGATCGGGCGGAACCGGATCAGGCAACCCTCGTAGATGGCCCTCTCGGGACTCAACCCGTGCTGGCGTTCGGCCTCCAGCGCGAAGTCGATCTGCATGATGGCGTTCTTCTTCACGATGCCGATCAGCATGATCAGGCCGACAAAGGCGTAGATGCTCAGGTCCATCTTGAAAAGCACCAGCGTCAGCAGCGCGCCGAAGCCGGCCGAAGGCAACCCGGAGAGAATCGTGATGGGGTGGATGTAGCTTTCGTACAGAATGCCCAGGACGATGTACACCACCAGGATTGCGATGATCAGCAGCACCAAGAGGTTCCCCAACGAGCTTTGAAACGCCTTCGCCGCCCCCTGAAACTGCGTGCTGATGGTGTCCGGCAATTGCGTGCTCGCCAGGTTCGTGATCTGGTCCACCACTTCTCCCAATGCGGCGCCTGGCTTCAGGTTGAAGGAGATCGTGGCCGACGTGAGCTGCCCGTAGTGATTGATGGTCTGCGGCCCGGTCTTCGTCTCGACCTTAGCCATCGTGTCGAGCGGGATCAGCCGGCCATTGGTGTTCTTGAAGTACAGCAGCGAGAGCGCCCGCGGGTCTCTCTGATACCGCGGTTCCAGCTCGAGCAGCACTTTGTACTCGTTGATCGAGCCATAAATCGTGGACACCCAGCGAGGACCGTACGCGTCGTAAAGCGCGTTCTCGATCGTATTGGCGTTGACGTTCATCGCCGCGGCCTTGTCGCGATCGATGCTGACATCGACTTCCGGCGTGGTGACGGCAACGTCTGTGGTCACGTCCTCCACTCCTGGCAGCTTCTCCACTTCCTTGGCCAGCTTTTGAGTCTGGTCGTAGAGCTCCTGCTTGTCGGGAGTCTGCAGCGAGAACTGGTAGAGGCTCTTGGTCACCTGCCCGCCAATCTGGATGGTCGGAGGATTCTGCAGATAGCTCTTCACGCCCGCGAAGGCCGCCAGTTGCGGCCGCAATTCCTTGATGATGTCGTTGACGCCCAACTGCCGCTGCGCGCGGGGCTTGAGGTGAATCACCAGTTGCCCGAAATTCGGGCCGCCCAGATTGGACGCCGTGGTGCCGCCCACGCTGGCCATCAGCGAATCTATGTTCGGATCCTGCGCCACGGCCTGCGCGATCTTCTGCTCGAAGTCCACCATCTGGTAGTACGAGGTCCCCTGCTGCGCTTCCGTGTAGACCGTCAACTGATCGGTGTCCTGGTCGGGGATGAAGCCCTTGGGGATGGTGACGAACATGTACATGGTGGCGCCCAGCACCAGGACAAAGCTGATCATCATGGCCGGGCGATGCCGCAGCACAAACTGAAGGGAGTGGTCGTACACCCGGAGCATGCCCTGAAAGAAGCTCTCGGTGATGCGGTAGAACCAGCCGCGGTGATCCTCGTGCGACGCCCGCAGGAAGCGGCTGCACATCATGGGCGTCAGGGTCACCGATACCACCCCCGAAATCAGGATGGCCGCCGTGATGGTGACGGCAAATTCCTTGAACAGCCGGCCCAGCACTCCACCCAGGAACAGCACCGGGATGAACACCGCGGCCAGCGACAGGGTCATCGACACGATGGTGAACCCGATTTCTTCGGAGCCCTTCAGCGACGCCAGCAGAGGCTGCTCGCCCATTTCGATGTGCCGGACGATGTTCTCCAGCATCACGATGGCGTCGTCCACCACAAACCCGATGGAGAGGATCAAAGCCATCATCGAGAGGTTGTCGAGGCTGTAGCTCAACAGGTACATGAGCGCGAATGTGCCGATGATCGAGAAGGGCAGCGCCAGGCTGGGAATGATGGTCGCAGACACGTTCCGCAGGAACAGGAAAATCACCATGACCACCAGCACCAGCGTCAGCAGCATGGTGAACTGCACGTCATTGAACGATTCGCGGATGGTATCCGAACGGTCGTACAGGATGTCCATGTTCACCGAAGGAGGCAGTTCCGCCTTGAAGAGCGGCAGCAGGTTTTTGACGCCGTCGGTGACCTCGATCGTGTTGGTGCCGGGCTGCCGCTGGATCGCAAGGATGATCGACCGGTCGCTGCCGCTGTGGTTGTAATACCACGACGCCGTCTTGTCGTCTTCCACGCCGTCGATAATGTTGCCGAGTTCCTCCAGGCGTACCGGAGAACCGCCGCGATACGACACCACCAGCGGCCGGTAGTTCTCCGCTTTCATCAACTGCCCGCTGGCCTGCAGGGTGAACGCCCGCTGCGGTCCGATGATCGCGCCCGTCGGCAGGTTGACGTTCCAGTTCTTGAGCGCCGTCTCGATCTCGTTGAACCCGACCTGCCGGGATGCCATCGAGTGCGGATCCATCTGCACGTGCACCGCGTACTTCTGCGCCCCCAGCACCTGCACCTGCGCCACACCCGAGATCATCGATATGCGCTGCGCGATGCGCGTCTCGGCGTATTCGTCGAGGGTCCACAGCGGCAGTGTGGGGGACGTCAGCGCAATGTACAGAATCGGCTGATCGGCCGGGTTCACCTTCGTGAAGGTGGGCGGGGTGGGCATGCCCTGCGGGAGCAGCCGCGAAGCCTGTGTGATGGCCGCCTGTACGTCTACGGCCGCGCCATCCAGCCTCCGCGAAAGGTCGAATTCCAGCGTGATCTGCGTGTTCCCCAGCGAATTCGACGAGGTCATCGAATTCAGTCCCGCGATGCTCGAGAACTGGTTCTCGAGCGGCGTGGCCACCGCGGAGGCCATGTTCTCCGGACTGGCTCCAGGCAGGCTGGCGGTCACCAGCAGCGTAGGAAAGTCCACGTTCGGCAGGTCGCTCACCGCCAGGGACCGGTATGCCACTCCGCCAAAAAGAGCAATCGCCCCCATCAACAGGCTGGTAGCAATCGGCCGTTCAATAAATGTCTGGGAAATGTTCATGCGTCAATCTCCCATTACCGGCTCCAGAACGCGGGGCTGCTTGGGCTTGGGCGATTTCCAGGCTCTCCAGCGTTCCACGATCGCCGCCAGGTAGGTGTATACCACGGGAGTCAGGTACAACGTCATCAACTGCGAAAATGCCAGTCCGCCGACTACCGCCAAGCCCAGCGGCTTGCGCGATTCGCCGCCCGCGCCCCACCCCAGCGCGATGGGCAGGGTGCCGAGCAGCGCCGCCCAGGTGGTCATCATGATCGGCCGGAAGCGGATCAGGCATCCTTCGTAAATCGCATCCGCCGGCGACTTCTTTTCGTGGCGCTCCGCTTCCAGTGCGAAGTCGATCTGCATAATCGCGTTCTTCTTCACGATCCCGATCAGCATGACAATGCCCACAAACGAGAAAATGCTCAGGTCCACCTTGAAAAGGATCAAGGTGAGTAACGCGCCGAAGCCGGCCGAAGGAAGTCCGGAAAGGATCGTGATGGGGTGGACGTAGCTCTCGTACAGAACTCCGAGGACGATGTACACCACCGCGATGGCCAGGATCAGTAGAATCCCCATGTTGCGCATGGAATCCTGGAACACCTTCGCGGTGCCCTGGAAAACCGCGGTGATCGTGGCCGGAAGGTTGTCCTTGGCGGCCTGCGCGATATCGTCGGTGGCTTGGCCCAAGGACGTTCCCGGCTTGAGCGCAAACGACAACGTCACCGAAGGCAACTGCCCGGAGTGCGGGATGGTTTGCGGACCGGCGTCCTCTTTCAGTGTCGCGACCGCATTTAGCGGCACCAGTTGGCCGGTGTCCGACTTCAGGTAGATCATTTTGAGCCCGTCCGTAAAGCGCTGGTAGCTCGGGAGCATCTCCAGTAGCACGCGGTACTGGTTGGTGGGAGCGTAGATCGTCGACGCCAGCTGCGGGCCGAATGCGTCGTAAAGAGTGCTGGCGATCGAATTGTAATTCACGTTCAGCGCCGCCGCGCGGTCGCGGTCGAGCACCACGTTCACCCGCGGATTCTTGATCTGCAGGTCGGTGGTCACCTCGGCCAGACCGGGGATACGCGCTACGATCTTCTCCAGTTTCTGCGCCTCGCTGTAGAGTTGCTGGGTATCCGGTCCGAACAAGGTGAAGTCGTAGCTGCTTTTCGACATGCGCCCGCCCACACGGATGGCCTGCGGAACCGTCAGGTAGACTTTCAAGCCGGGAAAATTCGACACCTTGGGACGCATCCGCGCCACGATGTCGTTGACCGTCGCAACCCTCTGCCGCCGCGGCTTGAGGTTGATCTGCATGTTTCCGGTGTTGGACGCGCCGCCGTAACCGCCGCCCCCACCGCCCCCGGTGTTCGAGTTGAAGGTCTCCACATCCGGGTCCTGGATTACCACCCGCGAAACCTGCCTCATGAACTGCACCATCTGGTAATAGGAGGTTCCCTGCGCGGCTTCCACCTGAATGTTGAAGTTGTCGTTGTCGGTATCCGGAATGAATCCCTTGTTGACCACGGTGTACAGCCAGGCGGTGACTCCCAGCACGACGAAGAAACTGGCCATCATGAGCGGACGATGCCGCAACACCCAGCGTAAGGTCATGTCGTAGACGTGCAGCATCCAGTCAAACACTTTTTCCATGGCCCGGTACAGGATTCCATGCTTTTCCTGGTGCGAGAACTTCAGGAAGCGGCTGCACAGCATGGGTGTCAGGCTGATCGAGACCATGCCGGAAATCAGAATCGCGGTGCAGATGGTAACGGCAAATTCGCGGAAAAGGCGCCCCAGAATGCCGCCCATGAAGAGAATCGGGATGAACACCGCCGCCAGAGACAAGGTCATCGAGACAATCGTGAAGCTGATTTCTTTCGACCCGTTCAGAGCCGCCACGAACGGTTTCTCCCCGTGTTCAATGTGGCGGACGATGTTCTCCAGCATCACGATGGCGTCATCCACCACAAACCCGATGGAAAGGATCAGCGCCATCATGGAGATGTTGTTCAGGCTGAAATTCAGCAGGTACATCACCGAGAAGGTGCCCACCACCGAGAACGGAAGCGCCATCGCCGGAATCAGAGTGGCCGAAATCCGCCGCAGGAACAGGAAGATCACCATGATCACCAGCGCCAGCGTGACCGCCATGGTGGTTTGCACGTCGTTGAAAGCTTCCCGGATGTTCTTGGAACGGTCGCCGCGGATGCCCATGTGGACCGTCGGCGGCATCAGCGCCTGAAAACTGGGCAGCAGTGCGCGAATGTTGTCAATCACCTCGATCGTGTTGGTGCCGGGCTGCCGGATGACCGCGAGGCTCACGCCGCGGGTCCCTTCGGTGCCGTACTCGCTGCCGTAAATCAGCGACATCTGCTTGTCGTCTTCGACGCTGTCGATCACGTGCGCGACCTCGTCCAGACGAATCGGAGCGCCGTTCTTGTACGCCACGATCATGGGCTTGTAGTTCATCGCCCGCATCAGTTGGCCGTTCGCCTGCACTTGATAGGCGGTCTTGTTCCCGTACAACGTTCCGGTGGGAATATTGACGTTCCAGTTCTTCAGCGACGTGTCGATCTCGTTCAAACCGATCTGCCGCGACGCGAGCACATTCGGATCCACCTGCACCCGCACCGCGTACTTGGCCGACCCGAACACGCGCACTTGCGCCACACCCGAAACCATCGAGATGCGCTGTGCGACCATCGCCTCGGCGTACTCGTCGAGATCGGATAGCCGCATGGTGGGCGAAGTCAGAAAAATATTGATGATCGGCATGTCGCCCGGGTTGGCTTTACGGAACGAGGGCGGCGTCGGCATCCCGGGGGGTAGCAGCGGCATGGCTTCCGCGATGGCCGTCTCGACATCCACCGTTGCGCCGTCGATATCGCGGCTCAAATCGAATTGCAGGGTGACGTTCGACGACCCCTGGCTGCTGGTCGAGATCATCGAATCAAGACCTGCGATCGTGGTGAACTGCCGCTCGAGCGGTGTCGCCACGGCTGAAGCCATGGTGTCGGGATTCGCGCCGGGAAGGCTGGCGGAAACCGTGATCGTGGGATAGTCTACCTGCGGCAGGTCGCTGACGGGCAGAGCGCGGTACGCAATTACCCCGAAAACGCCAATACCCAGCATCAGCAGGCTGGTAGCGATAGGCCGCTTGATAAAGCCTTCAGAAACGTTCATCGAGAGCCCTCCGCACGCTTACACGGATTGTTTGCTGTTTGAGAAAACGACCGATCGGGAAACCCGCGGACATCGCGATCAGTTCTTGGGCTGGTCCTTCGACCCGGCATCGGTGCCGCCCTGGCCTCCGCCGCGCTTCTTACGGCCGCCGCCGCGCGAGCCGTCGCCCCTCTGGCCGTCTCCGCCGCCCTGACCGCCACCGTCCGCACTGACCTGCTCCATACCGCCCTTGCGTCCGCCGCCATCGCCGCCGGCTTGCTCGCCGCCGCCCGTGCGTCCGCCATTGTCCGTGGTGGTCTGATCGCCGCCGCTCCTCCGGCCTCCACCACCGCCCCGCCCGTCACGAATCACCACCCGGCTGCCGGGGGCCAACCGCAACTGGCCCTCGGTTACCACGGTTTCACCGGGCTCCAGCCCCGTATCGACCACCATGTCCTGATCGACACGGGCGCTGGTAGTGACCGGCCGGGATTCCACCGTTCGATCCGGCTTCACCACGTAGACAAACGATCCGTTCTGCCCGGTCTGGACCGCTTCATTGGGCACCGTCACGGCATTCTGCTGGGTGGTCAGCCGCAATACCACGCGCACGAACTGGCCAGGCCACAGCTTGTGATCGCCATTCTGGAAGGTTCCCTTCAGTTTGATGGTGCCGGTCGTGGTGTCTACCGCGTTGTCCACGAACGTCAGAACGCCGGTCTCCTCGCCACCCGGGTCGTCCTGCGGCCGGGCACGCACGGGGAGTTTTCCCTCTGCCATATACTTCTTGATCGCCGGCAGTTGCGCCTCGGGAACCGCAAACGTCACGTAAATCGGTTCTACCTGGTTGATCGTCGTCAGTTCCACGTTGTTCGCCATGACGATATTTCCCTGCTTCACCGCGAGGTTTCCCGTACGGCCGTCGATCGGCGAATTGATCGTGGTATACCCAAGCTGTACGCGGGCATTCTCCACCGCCGCCTGACTTGCCCCGATGGACGCGCGGGCGCTCTCGATGGCCGCCTTGTCAGCCACGACCGCCTGGCTGGCGGCGTCGGCCTGCGCCCGCAACTGCTCCGACTGGTCCTTGGAGATGATGCCGCTGGCAAACAATTCGGAATACCGGGTTGCCTGCGCTTGCGCGTACTTCGCCGACGCTTCGTCGCGCGCCAGGTTGGCTTGCACCTGCCCCAGTGTCGCCTCATCCTTCGCCAGGTTGGCCTGCGCCTGGTTCAAAGCCGCCTGAAGCGGACGCGGATCGATGGTAAACAGTTCCTCGTTCTTCTTGACGTAGTCGCCCTCGTGGAAATCCACCTTGGTGAGCTGGCCGGTCACCTGCGCCTTCACCGAAATCGTGGAATACGCCTCCACGTTGCCGATTACTTGCACTTCCACCGGGACATTCTTCTGGGTGGCTTGGGCTACCGTCACGGGGACATCCCCACCGCCCCCGCCTCCCTTCCGACCGCCGCCTTTGCCTCCGCCGCCCCCCGCGGGACCGGCGCCCGCCGCGGCCGCGCTCCCCGAGTTCGAGCAGCCGGAAAGCAACAAGAGCCCCGTCAAAACCGCAAGTAGTGGAATCCAGAGGGCCTTCCGGATTCCGAACTCGTCCCACCCATTACGGGCATGTCTAGGCATAAGTCGATATCTTAGTGGCGATTCGCTCATTCTCAAAGTTACGTGGCATCCTGACAATGGTTCGAAAGTGGCAGGAACCTGGAACTTTTCCGCGGCGTGCCTCCGGGCCCTTCAGCGCGTTTCCGTGGGCCTGCCTCGCCACGTTAAACTGATCTGACTAATCAACAACTTGGCTGCTCTCTTATGACGTGGTACTAGAGCTGAGGCTTGGACACCGGAGGCGGCAGTTCCCGAGCTTCCACCGTGTGGGAAAAACCCATACGCTTGTGGGAGCCGTCGCAGAACGGCTTGTTCTCGGAGTGCCCGCACCGGCACAGGGAAATCGCCGTTCGTCCCGCCAATCCGAAGACGGCGCCATTCGGGTCGCAGATCTCGAAATCGCCCTCGATTCGGATCGGACCATTGTGGAGGGCAGTAACTTTCACAGGCATATCAGCGTCTCGGGTCCTTTTGGCCCGCCCTACCATGCTACTGCGTCCGGCCGCTCGTTGGGGAGCGGCGATCAGCGCGGCGATCACTCGTACTTCAGGGCGATGAGCGGGTCCGCGCTGGCGGCACGGATGGCTGGCGGCAGCAGCGAGGCGGCGGCAACCACCAGCAGGCAGGCCACCGGCATCACCAGGCTCCACAGGTCCGTGGATTTGACGCCGAAGAGCTGTGCGGCCAGGTACCTGGCTAGAGCCATCCCGCCGGGGATCCCCAGGACGATGCCGATCGCCGCATATCGCGCCGT
Organism: Bryobacteraceae bacterium; assembly: GCA_035501495.1. GTDB lineage: Bacteria > Acidobacteriota > Terriglobia > Bryobacterales > Bryobacteraceae > JAIQFL01. The sequence goes on from DATJWB010000311.1 coordinate 19,608, forward strand.
GTGCGAGACTATCAACCCTACCACCGAACCGCGGCGCGCACCCAGCGCGATCCGGATCCCGATCTCGCGCGTGCGGCGCAGGGCCGCGTAGTTGATGACCCCGTAAAGCCCGACGCCCGCCAGCAGCAGCGCAACCGCCGAGAAGAATGCTCCCAGAATCGCCAGCAGGCGCTCGCGGATCATCGTGTTATCGATCTGCTCCTGCAGCAGAATGGTGCGGCGAACGGAAACTCCGGAGGCAGCCGCTCCGATCTGCCGCCTCAGCCCGGGAATCGCCGCCGCGGCCCGGCTGCGGGTCCGAATGTTCAAGGTGGCCAGCGAGACGTCGCGGAGCGGCGTGTACAGCGAGGGCGCCTCCGGCTCGCGCAGGTTGTTGAAGCGGGAGTTCGCCACCACGCCGATAATCTGCTGGCGGACGGGGTCCGGGTCGTCGCCGTACCGGTCGAACTGCTGCCCGATGGGGTCCTGGCCGCGCAGGAACTGGTTCACGAAGGCCTGATTCACGACCACCGAAGCGGATTTCCCATCCTGTTCGCCGGGCAGAAAGTCACGTCCGGCAATCCATCGGATCTCGAGCGCTTGAAAGAATCCCGGCGACACGGCAATCGCTCGTGGCCGCACCGCTTCGCTGGCTCGCCCCGGGAAACGGACGAAAGGCATCTCGACCCAGCCCATGTCGCCTCCCATCGGGCGCTGCTCCGAAATGCTGGCGGCCTCGACCTCGGGCAGATGGCGAAGGGAATCGAGCAGGTCCGCGCCGCTGCTCCCCTGGTGGCCCGGCTGGCGGGGCACCAGGTCGAATAGTACGACGTTGCCGGGGTTGAAGCCAAGGTCTACAGCGACCAGTTTCTGGAAGGAGAGGAGGAGTAGTCCCGAAAGGAACAACAGCGACACACTGAAGCCGATCTCCGCGGAGAGCATCCAACCGAGCGCGCCGACGCGTCCGGTGATCTGGGCTCCACCCGCACGGAGAGCGTCGTTGGGCGATGCCGAGGTGGCCCGGATCGCCGGAGCGAGCCCGAACAGCAGCACCGTAACAAGGCTCAAGGCTGCCGCAAACGCCAGCGCCGCGGCATCGGGCGCAACCTCGAGCCACGCCGGGAACTCGGTAGGGCCCAACCGCGCGACAATCGCCGGGGCCGCCAGCGCCGCAAACCCGAGGGCCAGGACAGTTGCCGCCGCGGCGACCTGCGCGCTCTCCACGAGCATTTGCCGGATCAGCCGCCCGCGTCCCGCCCCCAGCGAGAGACGCAGCGCCATTTCGGCATCGCGCGCCGCCGCCCGTGCCAGCATCAGGTTCGCCACGTTCGAGCAGGCAATCAGAAGCAGCAGCCCGCAGATCAGGCACAGGATGTAGAGAGGCCGGCGGAACTCCACGCGAAAGAGGGAGTCTGCGCCGCTCGATGCGTCGCGCATCCGCAGCGGTGCGTCAGTGAACTGTTCCAGTTGCGCGCCCCGCAGATTGCGCGGCGGATTGATCCGAACCCGCTCCCGCAGGAAGTTGGTCACCGCGGCCTGTAGCCGGTCCTGCAACTCGGCGCGGTTGGTCTCGGGTGCGACCCGGCCCCACACCTGGAGATTGCCGTTGTCCGGATCGGCCAGTTTGCGCGGATCTTGCCCGGTGGTGAGCGGAATCCAGACATCAGTAAGGTACCCGGGTTGCACGCCGAAGAAGGGAGCGGCGGCCACCCCGATAATCTGGAAAGGTTCGCGCTCGCGGCCGATCGCCAGCCAACTTCCCAGCACGGCCTTGCTGCCGCCGAAACGCCGCTTCCAGAAGGCGTTGCTCAGCACCACCACCGATTGACTGCCCGGCTTGTCATCATCGGGCTCGATCAGCCGCCCCAACGCCGCCCGGACGCCCAGAATGCGCATTCCGCCGCCCGATATCGCCTCAGCGGGAATCGACTCGCTGCCATCCCCCGAATCGTCCGCCAGCGCGAGTTGCATCCCCGTGGCCAGCGCGAAAAGGTCGGCCTGCCCGCGGGCGGCCTCTCGCAGCACTCCGTATTGCCCGTAGCTGAACGAGCGCGACTCCCGCGGCTGGTTGTCCGCGTTGAAGAAGCCCGGCATGACGCGCGCCAGTTCCACCAGTTGCCCGGGCGCCCTCACCGGCAGCGGCCGGAAGATCAGGGCATCGATCAGGACGAATGCCGTGGTGCAGGCGCCGATGGCGAACCCGAGCGACGCGATCGCCGCCAGGCTCGCGTTGCGGTGCTTCCGCATCATCCGCAGTCCGAACCGGAAGTCGGCGGTCAACGACTCGAGACCTATGGGGGATTTCATTTCGCCACTCGGCGGAAGTATCTCACAGAAATCGGGTACGCGCCAAACTTCATCCGCCGGTTGAACTTTGGCCGCGGATCCCGGTTCCGAAAATGGGATAAAGCGCGAGAATGATTCCCAGGTGTTTGCATCGGATCATCAGAAAGGAGAGACCATGCGCGACCGAAGCCTTTACACCAAAACGATCTTGACAGCGATCGCCGGCTTGTTGGCCTGGAATACGCTCGTCCGGCAGCCCAAGGCGCCGGCGGTACACGCCGAATCACCTCAATATGCTGTCGAAGTGGTCACGGCGAATGCCCATCTCAATTTGCCCTTCAAGCAGTGGGCATCTGGGGCGTACCCAACCGAGCTTGCAGAAGCGCTTAACGATGCGGCAAAGGGGCGTGAGTTGGTTACCGTCATCTGGCTTGATCAAAGCGAAAAGTACGTGGCCATATTCAGGCAGGCTTCGTCCAGATAGGCACGCTTGTTGGCAGCATCCTTTCGGGTCGGGAACATTCGGAGTGACGCAGGCACCGGCGTGCCTGCGCCACGCCTGGCAATCAGGAAGCTGCCTGCGAGGTCTTCTCTTCCCACCACTTCGCGTCGTCCGCCGACGGCCCGTACATGCCGGGGATGGCAACTTCGTTCAGGCGCAGGAAGACGCCTAATTGGGCGCGGTGATGGATCAGGTGGTTCATGATGGTAGCGCGCATGACTACGGAGCGTGGCATGGAAATGATCGTCTTGCCGCCCCATTTGAACGTCCAGATTACTTTCCAGTCATCGTCGGTGGCGGCCTCGATCATTTTCCGGGCGTCGGTCACGTTCTTGTCGAACATCGCCAGCAACTCGGCGCGGTTTGCGGCGAAGTTGGGTTTGAAGTCGGGAGTCATCTCCAGAACCTCACGATCGAGAGTGAAGGTGGTCCACGAGGGCAGTTCGGCGACGTGCGTCGCGAGCCGT
>DATJWB010000312.1:0-30177 GCA_035501495.1 Bryobacteraceae bacterium
AGCGCCGCGGCACTGCCAGGGAGGTGGATTAGAGAGCCGCGAGCGCGTATGATGATGCACGGAGGGTTTGGGGATGCGGTCACTTTATCTCGCGCTCTGTCTGGCCGTGCCGGTGGTTGCCCAAAACGGCGCCGCGCCGAAGGCTCCCACCGATGTCAAGCCGGGCAGCATCACGTACGAAGAGATTCCCTACCCCTATCCGGTGGCGTACCTCCCGCTGACCCTGTACGGCCAGGACGTGCGTATGGCCTACATGGACGTGCCTCCAGCGGGAACGCCCAACGGACGGACGGTGGTTCTCTTTCATGGGATGAATTTCGGCGGCTTCTATTTCTCGGGCCCGATCGAAGTCCTGCGCCAGGAGGGCTTTCGCGTGGTAGTTCCCGATCAGATCGGGTTCGGGCGCTCGTCGAAGCCGATTATCCCGTACAATTTTCACGACATGGCGGCCAACAGCCGCAAGCTGCTGCAGACACTCGGCATCAACCGGGTCACGATCATCGGGCACTCCATGGGAGGCATGCTGGCGGCGCGCTTTGCGGCGTCGTTTCCGGACATCACGGAGAAAGCGGTGATCTACGACCCCATCGGACTCACCGACCCGCGCTACGAGCGGCCGTGGCGAACCGCCGATGAAGCCTACAAGGCGACGATGGCGCAGACCAACGACCAGCGGTATCAGGCCTTCTACGCCAACATCCGGCGGTACTTCCCGTCGCCTGGTGCCTGGAAGCCCGAATACGAGCAGTATGTGCGGATTCTATACGCGCCCACGCTCAGCGGCGATTGGCCCCGGCTGGCCATGGTCCGGTCGATTTACCAGCAGATCACGTACCTCGATCCGGTAGTCTACGATTGGCCCAAGATCAAGGTGAAGACGCTGGTGATCGGCGGGGAGAAGGACGGGCAGGACTTTCCGGCGCTGGCGAAGCGCATCGCGGATACGATCCCGGGCGCGGAACTCGTGATCATACCGAATGCCGGGCATGTTCCGCACCTGGAGGTACCGGACATCTTCTATAAAGAGCTGCTGAAGTTCGTGAAGTAGGCCGGCGGACGGCTTTTTTGTCAGACTGAGAATATGCCCTTGGGTCGAATGCTGATCACCGTGGGCCTGGTGCTGGTAGCTGCGGGCGTTCTGGTGACCTTTGTGGGGCGGCTGCCGTTCCGATTGGGGCGCCTCCCGGGCGACATTTATGTGCAGGGCCGCCATACCACCTTCTACTTTCCACTGGCCACGTGCATTCTGATCAGCGTGCTGCTCACTCTGGTGATGTGGATTCTGCGGAAGTAGTCATGCAGCCAGCCCGGGCGGTGGCTCCGGTGTGTCGGGGCTAAATCACTTGAGGCGGCCCATGCGGTCGAGCGGCCAATAGACGAATACCGCGCGCCCGTAGATGTGGTCGCGCGGGACGTACCCCCAGGTCCGGCTGTCGCTCGAAGAGTTGCGGTGGTCGCCGAGCACGAAGTACTTGTCCGCCGGGACGATCTGCTCTTCGCCGTCCTTCCAGGAGACGCTGTCGCGATTGACCGCAGGAACGTACTCCTCATCGAGGAGTTGCCCGTTGACGTAGACTTGGCCGCCATCCACGCGAATACGGTCGCCCGGGATGCCGATCACGCGCTTGATGTACGACTTGGAAGGGTCCTGGGGATACCAGAAGACCACCGTATCGCCGCGCGCGATGCTGGCCAATCCGAACCGGTAGGTGAACTTGTTGATGAAGATACGCTCGTCGTTCTGGAGGGTGGGCTGCATGCTGGTGCCTTCCACCTTCACGGGCTGATAAATAAAGACGATCAGCACGACGGCGATCAACACCGAAAACGCCAGATCGCGAGCCCACGACAGCGCGTTCCACATGCTTGAGCGTGTCGGGTCCTTAGGGCTTGTCTGTGCCGGAAGTTCCGGGGCGACTGCGGAGTTATCTTGTTCCTGCATCCCTGGTCCGCTTCCACAATTATAGAACGTTCGAATGGCAGGGTCACCACACGATTTTGAAACACCCGCGCGGCATGTTACAGTGCGCGGCATGCGGAAATGGACGTGCGGGATCGCGGGACTGCTGGCGGTTGGCCTCCTCGTGCGGGCAGCCGGGCCGGAGAAGATTGACCTGGGCATGCTCCACCGGATCAAGGCGGAAGCGTTCGGGCGCAACTCCAAGGTGATGGACACGGCATTCTACCTGACGGACGTCTACGGGCCTCGCCTCACGGGTTCACCGAACATCAAATCGGCCGGCGATTGGGCGGTGAAGAAGATGGGCGAGTGGGGACTCGCCAACGCCAGGATGGAGGCGTGGGGTCCGTTCGGACGCGGCTGGAGCTCCACGCACTTCTCGGCCGAGATGAAGGAGCCGGGATTCATGCCGCTGATCGGGTTCGCGCAGCCATGGTCATCGGGAACCAACGGGCCGGTGAGCGGCGAGGCGATCCTGGCGGTGATTTCGGGTCCGGAGGACCTGGACAAGTTCAAGGGCAAGCTGAAGGGGAAGGTTGTGTTGGCCGCGGCGTCGCATCCTTCGGAGATGGTGGCGACCCCGTATGCGCGGCGGCTGTCGGATGCTGACCTGGCGGACGCGGAGACATCGCCCGATCCGACGAGCGGCAATCCGGCGGCGTTGCCGCTGGGGTTCACGCGGCCGGGAGTAGGCGGTGCGGCAGTGGGACGGGCCGGGGCCGCTGGACGCGGCGGGCGGGGCGGCACTCCGCGGCAGTTCCGCGCGCAGCTCAACAAGTTTCTCAAGGATGAGGGCGTGCTGGTGGTGCTTACGCCGGGCAACGGTCCCGATGGCGGGACGGTGATGGGGCAGGCGGCCGGGTCGCAGAATCCCGGAGAAGAGGCGCCGCCTCCCTCGGTGGTGATCACGAACGAGCACTACAACCGCATCGTGCGGCTGGTGGAGAAGGGAATTCCGGTGACCCTGGCGTTCGACATCGCGGCCAAGTTTACCGACCCGGTGGATTCCTTCAATATCACGGCGGAGATTCCGGGCAGCGATCCGAGTGCGGGGTTTGTGATGCTGGGCGGGCACTTCGACTCGTGGACGGGCGGCACGGGAGCGACCGACAATGCGGCGGGTTCCGCCGTGGCGATGGACGCGATGCGCATCCTGAAGTCGCTGGACGTCAAGATGCGGCGGACGGTGCGAATCGCGCTGTGGACCGGCGAGGAGCAAGGCACCTTGGGGTCGCGGGCTTACGTGAAGGAGCACTTTGCGGATGCGGCGGACATGAAGACGAAGCCGGAGCACGCGAAGCTATCGGCGTACTATAACCTGGACAACGGCAGCGGCAAAATCCGGGGCATTTATATCCAGGACAACGACGAAGCGCGGCCGATCTTCGAATCGTGGGTGGAGCCGTTGAAGGACTTGGGCGCGACCGCGCTGACGATCCGGAACACCGGCAGCACGGATCACATTCCGTTCGACGCGGTGGGGCTACCGGCTTTTCAGTTCATCCAGGACCCGCTGGAGTATGGGAGCCGCTCGCACCATTCCAACATGGACCTCTACGACCGGCTGCAGGCCGGAGACCTGGAGCAGGCTTCGGCGGTGATGGCGTGGTTCGTGTACAACACGGCCACCCGGCCGGACATGATGCCACGCAAGCCAATGCCGAAGCCCGGAGCGGGGCGGGGCGGCTTCGCGGGCGGTCAGTAACGGGCCCGCAGAAGGCCGGATGCCGGGTCGGCATAACCGGCTTCCGGCGCGAGCTGCTATCGACGCCCTCCATCGAGCCGGCTGCGCAGGCGGCGCAACACTAACCCCCGCTGAATCGTCCCGCGGACATTTTCCGGAATCACTGCGGGACGGCCGCCACGCGGTTCCTCTTCGTTCACCTTAATATGCGCTGCGCCGGCGGGAGTCGCGAGGAATCCGTGGACATCACCGCCGTCCGTGACGCCGATTCCCGCGATCTCCCCGCGGGCATTGATCGAGAACGCGAACAGCAGATACAGACGTGTGTTGGACGGGACCAGGTCGTTGAGGTCGCTCATCACGCCGTTCTGCCACAGGACCGCCCTCAGGCTGGCGCCGCTGGAGTCCAGGGACGCTCCAACAATGTCGCCGTTGTCGTTGATTCCGGCGGCTGCGCTGGAGTCATCGCCTGGGAGCGTCCCGAGATCCCGCATACCGCTCTTTTTCGTCCAAAGAAACGCGTGCTCCGTTCCGCCCGGCACAATCGACCCTCCCACCACCTGGCCATTGTTATTAATCCGGATCGCGATATTGCCGTCCCCAACGGGCTCACCCCCCAGATTCCCCAGGTCAGTCACCGTCCCGTTGTCCCAGAGCAATGCATGAGAGGGAAGCAGATAGAATCCCAGATCGACGTTGTACTCCGAGCACTGGCCGGATGCACCTACTGCCTGGCCATTATCGTTGATCCAGAAAGCGACTCCCTCGCGGTCTCCGGGGAACGTGGGGAGTTGCTGGATTGTTTCCCTATCCCAGACGACCGGCTTGAACTCGAATCGCTGAGGGTCAGGGCAGGACCGGTCCTCCGTAGTATTCTCGGCGAATCCGGGGATTTGACCACGGCTGTTAATGTTGTCGCCGGTGGAAGCGTTTTGACCTCCCAGAGTCGGGAGTGGTGTCATCACGCCCCACTGCCACAGGAAGGGCAGGCAGATCCGGTGGGTGCCGAAGCCGCAAAAATCTTCGCCATTCCGGTCGGAGGCGCCGCTCTCCGCGATGCCGATCACCTGGACTCCCTCGTTAGCCCCGAACGCCACACTATTGGGTCCTCCCAGACCGGAGATGCCGATATCCATCATCAGCAACTTGTACCAAAGGACCGCGTGCGCACTGCCGTTTGCCAACGTGGCCTGACCCGCTATCAGGCCGCCGTTGTTCACGTCTTGCGCCGAGCTGGACGTCCCTCCCAACAAGGTCCCCAGGTCTTGAACCGTATAGCGTGGCGGTTGCGCGGCCGCCAAAACGGCTAGCGCGTTCCACACTGTCAGGCAAATCAGAAATCTGCGCGTCATAGTATCTCCTCACTTGTGCAATCGAGAAAAGCGAGGGAAAACCGTAAATTTCCAGATCGAATTCCACTCCGTGGTAAGATTTACGGGTCCTGGCGTGTTCGGGGCCTGCCGTATGACGACGCTCTCCAGCCACGAAATCACCGGGCTCCTGCAGGCCTGGAACCGCGGGGATGGCCAAGCTCTCGAGACGCTGATACCGCTGGTCTACGCCGAGTTGTACGGCTCCGCCCAGCGTTGCCTGGCGCGAGGGCGCCGCGGCAACAGCCTGCAGACCACCGCGCTGATCAACGAGCTCTACCTGCGAATGGTGGACTGGCATGCTTTGAACTGGCAAGACCGGGCACACTTCTACGCCATTTGCGCCACGCAGATGCGACGCATTCTGATCGATCTCTTCCGCGCCGGGCAATTTCAGAAGCGAGGGGGCGGCGCGGAGCGAGTCTCTCTCCACAGTTCGGCCGCGGCCGTATGGCCCGACGCGAAGAAGGATCTCCTGGCGATTGACGAAGCGCTCAAGCGGCTGACTGCGGTCGACGAGCGGAAGAGCAGGGTGGTGGAACTCCGCTTCTTTGGCGGCTTAAGCGTGAAAGAGACCGCCGAAGTATTGAAAGTCTCGCAGGAGACCGTTACGCGTGACTGGAAACTGGCCAAGGCGTGGCTGCTCTGCGAACTGACGGGTTAGCGGCTGATGCTTCCGGAGCGCTGGCGGCAAATCGAGGAGATCTTCCATGCCGCATTGAGAGTCGATCCCGGCCGGGTGTCCGCCTTCCTGGACGAGACCTGTGGGCACGACGCGGAACTTCGCCGACAAGTCGAGCGGCTGCTCGATCGTCATCGGGAGGGGGGAAGCTTTCTCGAATCGCCCGCTCTGGAGATAGCCGCTCAGGTTCTCGGCCAGGAATCGGGTGACTCGGCGGCCCTGATCGGGGAAACCGTATCGCACTACCAGGTGCTGGCGCACATTGGCAGCGGCGGAATGGGGGTGGTGTACGAAGCCCAAGACATCCGCCTGGGACGCCGCGTTGCGCTGAAATTCCTGCCCGGGAGCCTGGTTCGCGATCCGGCCGCTCTTCAGCGCTTTGAGCGCGAGGCGCGCGCGGTTTCCTCCCTGAATCATCCGAACATCTGCACGATCCACGAAGTGGAAGACTACAACGGCCAGCCCGTGATTGTCATGGAGTTCCTGCAAGGAACCACCCTGAAACACCGCATCGCGCAACGCGTGTTCGAAGTCGAAACACTTCTCGCGCTAGCCGTCGAGATCGCCGAGGGCCTGGAAGCCGCTCACACCGCCGGAATCATCCACCGCGACATAAAGCCCGCCAACATCTTCATCACCAGTATTGGCCACGCAAAGCTGCTCGATTTCGGCCTGGCGAAGGTCGTTCCCACCGCGATGCCCGCACCGGAAGCCGGTACTTTACTCCCCACCCTTACGGAGCCCGACCACGTCACCAGCCCGGGCAGCGTGCTGGGAACGGTGTCCTACATGTCGCCCGAGCAGGTCCGCGGGAAAGATTTGGACGCACGTACCGACCTGTTCTCCTTCGGAGTCGTGCTCTATGAAATGGCCACCGGCATCCTCCCGTTCCGTGGTCAAAGCACGTGGGCCGTTTTCGATTCCATACTCAATCAAGCTCCGCTCCCCGCCTCGAGGCTGAATCCCGACGTGCCGCCGGAACTGGAGACGATCCTCACAAGATGCCTCGAAAAAGACCCCGGCCTCCGGTACCAACATGCCTCGGAGATTGCCGCCGATCTCAAGGGGCTGAAGCGGGACTCCGATCCGGGTCGCGCCGCTACGTCTCGTCCGTCCAGCTCCCGAAAACTCCGGAAGCTGCTGCTACCCGTGGCGGCAGCCGTTCTTCTCGCCGCGAGCGCGGCAGCCTACCTCCACCAACATCGCGCGAAACTCACCAGCAACGACACCATTGTCCTCGCGGATTTCCGCAATACCACGGGCGATGCCGTTTTCGATGTGATGCTGCGGCAGGGGCTCGCCGTCGAGTTGGAACAGTCGCCGTTTCTCAGCCTGATCTCCGACGAACGCATCCGTCAGACGCTCCAGTTCATGGAACAGCCCACGGACGCGCCTCTCACGCCCGAAACGGCGCGGGAGATTTGCGAGCGCACCGCAAGCGCCGCCGTCCTGGACGGATCGATCGATCCCGTCGGAAGTCAATATGTATTGGGGCTGCGGGCCCGCGACTGCCGCACAGGTTCCGTGCTCGATCAACAGCAGGCCCAGGCCGCCCGCAAGGAAGACGTTCTGGTTGCGCTGGGCCAAATGGCCACTAAGTTCCGGAAGAAGGCCGGCGAATCCCTCGCGTCCATTCAGAAGTACGAAACTCCGCTCGCCGAGGCAACCACTGGCTCACTGGATGCCTTGAAGGCGTACAGTCTGGGGCAAAAAGTGGCCGTGTCGCAAGGCAGCAAAGCCGCACTGCCCCTCTTCCTGCATGCCGTCGAGATCGATCCCAAATTCGCCCGGGCCCACGCCTACATCGGTCTCTTCTATGCCGACATGGGGGAATCTCTGCTCTCCGCCGCGAGTATCACCAAGGCCTATCAACTGCGGGATCGCGCGAGCGATCGCGAGAAGCTCGGCATTGCCGGCGCCTATCACTCGCAGGTGACGGGGAATCTCGAGAAAGCGCAAGAGACCTACGAACTGCTCGGAGAATCGTATCCCCGGACGCCCGACTCCCCCGGGCCGTTATCCGGGTTCATCTATCCCGTCCTGGGAGAGTACGGCAAGGCGGTAGAAGCGGCCCAAAAAGCCATTGCCCTCGATCCGAATTTTCCCTTCGCCTACGTCAATCTCGCGGAAAACAGTCTGTACCTCAACCGTTTCGACCAGGCGCAGAAAGCGGTCGAGCTTGCCTACGAGCGGAAGTTCGACATCGACGAGTTGATCATCGCACGCTACGACACAGCTTTTCTGCGCGTCGACAACCAAGGCATGGCGTCCGCCGTGGCATTGGCGAGGGGCCGGCGCTCGGCGGAGGACTGGGTCACCGACCATACGGCCTGGATACAGGCCCGGTCCGGACATTTTGATCAGGCCAAGCAGACAGCGGCGCGAGCCATCGAACTTGCGCGAGAAGCGCAGAAACCGGAAAGCGCCGCCCTGTACGAAATTGGAGTCGCAGTCTGGGAGGTCTTCTTCGGATATCCCGCGGAAGCCAAGGCACGAGCCATCCGCGCAGTCGCCCTCTCCAAGGGCCGCGACGTAGTGTACGGCGCCGCGCTAACCCTGGCGCTGGCCGGCGACGTCCCTAAATCGCAGAGACTCGCCGATGAACTCGACCGGCGGTTCCCGGAGGATACTTCCGTCCACTATCATTACCTTCCGGTGCTGCGCGCCCTTGCGGCCTGGAAGCGCGGTGAACCAGCGAACGCACTCGAGCAGTTGCGTGCCGCCCGCTATGAAATCGGCGTCCCCGGCAGCGCCTACAACGGAAGCTTCGGCGCACTCTACCCGATCTATGTTCGCGGCGAGGCCTACATGGCGTCACACCGCGGCAAGGAGGCCGCCGCGGAATTTCAGAGGATCGTGGCCAGCCGAGGCATCTCACGCATCGATACCATGGGCGCGCTCGCGCACCTGTTCCTCGCACGCGCACTCGTTATGGCGGGAGAGTTGCCCAAAGCAAAAGCTGCCTACAATGATTTCTTTACCCTGTGGAAAGATGGCGACAGCAAGCTTCCGATTCTCCTGGATGCGAAGCGCGAGTACGCTGAACTCCCATGACTACCCGTTTTATGGAACGCCGAACCGCCCGCGGGCCTTCGCAAAACCCCGCGGTTCGGCTCCTCCATCGGACCGGACCGGTCTTTGACCGAACGATCTTGCTGCTTTCTAGGGGTCGCCGGAACACCAGACGATTCCCGGCAGCCGAGCACGTGAGCATCGGCGCCGGGCACCCGATTTGTACTTGTTCGTACGGATTGCCGAACTGTCGCTGATCCCTTCACTATTTTCCAGGTGCCATCGAATCCGTTTTCGGGTGTAATCTCGTTGTACCCAAGAAGACTACAGTTTTTGCACCCGGAGACTTCACAAATGCTTAGAAAGCTAACAGGCCCATTGTCCTTGCTCGCGACGGTGGTGTGCTCGGCTGTGTGGTTGTGTTCACCCACGGCCCGGGCGGCCGACCACCGGGACTCGCCCGTTGTCGACGGCGCCCCGGAAGGCGACATTACGGACGTTTTTGCATTCCTCGATCCAAACGACCGCACCAAGGTTGTTTTTGCGATGGGGGTGAATCCATTTGCAGTCCCAGCGGAACTCTCGACCTATCGATTCTCGACCGGCTTCCTGTACCAGTTCAAGATCGACAGCACCGGGGACTACGTTGAAGACTACACCATTCAGGTAACCTTCAAGGACGCGGCGAGCGCTTCCCCGTCGGGACAGTCCGTGCACGTCCGGATCGGCGCCGCCGAGTCCACGGGCGCAGTCAACACGCTGATGGCGAACGAGGCGGTCGACATCACGGGTCCGGTGAACCAAGTGCTTACCAACAATGGTATACAAGTGTTCGCCGGTTTGCGCGACGATCCCTTTGTGTTCGACATCGGGCAGTTCTTCCGCATCCAGGCGGGCACCAGCCAGGTATTCCGCGCGATTCCCAGCAGCCCGATAGGGGCACTAGCCGGGCGCCCGGTCGGAACCAACGGGCAGAGCGGCATCGACGGTTTCGCGGGCTTCAACGCCAGCTATATCGTCGTGGAGGTTCCGCTCACCGCCATCAGTCCCGGGTTCTTCCAGGGCAGCCGGAAGAACGTCTACAACATCTGGGGTACGGTGAGCGCGCCCTACGTGGACGACTCCTACGTCCAGTTTGAACGCATGGGCCAACCGGTGTTCAATACCGTGTTCATTCCCAGCGCCATGAAGGATGCCTTCAACGCGGGCGTACCGGCGGACGATGTCGCCCGTTGGTCGAGTTTCGTACCCGACGCGCTGACCACCACGGACAACGACGGCACCGGGAACACCATCTCGGGACGCGCCGGGGTGTTGACCGCGCTCGGAGTGACGGCCGCGCCTTATGGCGCGCCGCTGCTGCTCCCGGCGAGTTTCAGCAATACCAGCAAGGACTTCTTGCGGACCGCGCTCCTGCCAGACGTGCTGCGGCTCGACCTGGATGGCAATCCTACCGATCAGGAGATCGGGCAGGTGGGCCTGACCAGCGGGCGGCGTCCCAACGACAACGTGATCGATATCGCATTGCGCGTCCTTCGGCAGCTTGCCGACGTGAACTTTCCGTCCGCGCTGGGAGTTCCCGGCAGCGGAACGGCGCGTCCGGGGGCGCTGCCTTTCAGCGACTACCGTGTGCTGGTGGTTCTGCAAGGTACGGACTTCATCGGACCGGACAGCCAGCTCACCAGCCTCACCACCGACGCCATCAACGACGCGACATTCCTGACGTCGTTTCCATTTTTTGCGCCGGCGCACCCGCGGCCCGGAGACTCGCAGTAAATCAGACGGGGCCGGAGGAGACTCCGGCCCCCTTTACCTGGAGATCCCATGCGCTATCTTTTTGCGTTGTTGGCTTTGACAGCGGCTTACGGAGACGACCTGCGGTTTGCGAGCAGCCCGTCGGTGAAGATGACCACCGACGATCAGATCGCGGTGTATCAGAAGTGGGCGAAGGCGGACCCGGCCAATATTCAGACCCAAACGCTGCTGGCGGGGGCGTACATTCAGAAGACTCGGGAGACGGCGGATCCAGGATACCTGGAACGTGCCGACGCGCTGGTAGGACGGGTGCTGGCAAGGCAGCCGCGGAATTATGAGGCGTGGAAGCTCCGCAATCTGATCGAACTGAACCGGCACCATTTTGCGGTGGTCGCCGATTATGCCGGGCAACTCACGGTCCGCGCCCCGATGGATCCGGAGAACTTCGGGACGATGGGCGACGCGCTGATGGAGTTGGGGCGCTACGACGACGCGTCGAAGGCATACGCCAGAATGGCGGCCATCAAAGTGAGCCTGTTCAGCCTCAATCGCCTGGCGTATTACCGGTTCGTGACGGGAGATGCGGACGGCGCCATCGCCGCGATGAAGCAGGCTGTGGAAGCCGGCGCGCCCTACCCGGAAAACAAGGCGTGGTGCCTGGCCGACCTGGGCTCGATGTATTTCAAGCTGGGCAAGGTGGAGGAAGCCGAGCGATCGTACCGTGAGGCGATCGCGACGTTCCCGGGGCAGCACCTGGCGCATGCCGGGCTGGGTGCGGTGTTGGGGGCGACCGGCCGCAGCGCCGAGGCGATCGAGAGCTATTCGCACGCCCAGGCGATTGTGCCGCTTCCGCAGTATGCCGGAGCTCTGGCAGACCTGTACTCGGCCGGCGGCAAGAGCGATGAGGCGGCGAAGCAGAACGCCAACGTCGATATGATCGCGCAACTCGAGCAGGCCGTGGGACAGAAAGCCAACCGGACGCTGGCGCTGATTTACGCCAACCAGGGGAGGAACCTCGAGCGCGCGCAGGAACTCGCCGCCGCCGATCTCGAACTCCGCCACGATATCTACACCTGGGACGCATTTTCCTGGGTGGAGTTCAAACGGGGCAACCTCGACGAGGCGGTGAAGGCATCGCATGAGGCCCTGAAGACCGGCGCCAAGGAGCCCATGCTGATGTATCATGCCGGCATTATCGAGAATGCCGCAGGGCACCTGGAGGACGGACGCAAGCTCCTGGAGCGAGCGCTGGCGCTGAATCCGCGCTTCGACCCGGTACAAGCCGACAACGCCCGCAAGTTGCTGTCACAAATTGCGGCGCCGCGATAGGCTTCAGACCGTGGAGGAGAGTTGAGGGGCCGGCTTCGGATGGTGGGGATCTCGCTGCCTGGCCTGATTCTGGTGCTTTCGGTCCTGACGCCGCCGAAACCTTCGAGCCACGCCGGAGATCCGGTTTTGCAGGGTGCCCAGGTCGGCACAGATGTGCTGGAAATTCTCCAACGGTCCTGCGGGGATTGTCACACAGAGGATACGCATTACCCGTGGTACAGTTATGTGGCGCCGGTGTCGTGGCTGGTCGAATCGGATGTCTCGGGCGGGCGGCGGCACCTGAATCTTTCGCGCTGGAGCGAGTATCCCCTGGCGCGGAAAGAGCGGAACCTCTCGGAAATTGCCAACCAGGTGAAAGACGGCGACATGCCACTGGTCCAATACACCTGGATTCATCGGAAGGCGAAGCTATCGGCCGCCGATGTGGCTGCCATTTTCCAATGGACCCAAACGGAGCGTACCCGCCTGATCAACGAAGCTGGGCGCCAGTGACCGGCTTCATGACTCAGAGGAATGTGGCGCGGGCCAAGTCCAAGCTCTCGCTCGTGCCGGCCCACATTCCATGGATGCTGGTTCCGGCGGCGGCACACAGGGCCACTCCGATCACAGTCAAGAAAGTGGCGAACAGGGCGTCCTCGGTCATGCTCTGACCCTTTTCGTCGCGCACGAATTCACGGATGAGATGCGTCATGGGGTCCTCCTATATACGGTCCAGGACTCTGAAATACGAGTATGCGCTGGGGCTCTGGAAGCATCCAGTTCTGCGCGTCCCGGTACGGTAAGGTGGATGCGGGCTGCCTGATACGGACGGGACTTTTGTCCTATTTTCGAGTAGTAGAGAACGGCACAAAAAGTGCTGAGGATTTTGCCATTTCGTCACGAAGATGCCGAATTGCAGTGATATCATGGAAGGCAGATGAGCTTACTGTCGCCGAGATTACAGCTTAAGGTTGCGCAGAAGCAGATTTTGACCCCGGGCTTGGTGCAAATGGTCACCGTGCTCCAGCTCAACCGGCTGGAGCTGAAGGAGATGATCACCCAGGAGATCGTCAAGAATCCGGTTCTGGAAGAGGCCACCGAGACACCGGGAGAGGACATTTCGCCGGAAGAACTGCAACCGCTGCTGGAAGTCGAGCCGGTAGTCGATCCCGCCGATAAGCAACTGCTGGAGGCATCGGGGCTTAACGATGGAAACGCGGCGCAGGGGGCAGTGGCGGACGTGGCGATCAATGGCAATCTCTTCCCGGATGCCGAGGAGACCGCTGCGGCTGCCGCGGAGCCGGAGACCGCAGTTGCCGTCGATCCTCTGGCGGAAACACCCGCGGCCACGGACCCGTTTGACGAAATCGACTTTGGCTCGTTCTTCGACGAGTACCTCGACCCGGGTTACAAGAGCCCCGCATCGGAATCGGTGGAGAAGCCGTCTTTTGAGACATTCCTTTCGTCGCCGGTGACGCTCGGAGACCATCTGCGGTCGCAGCTCAGCGTCAGTGTGATGCCGGACGCGGTGCGCGACGCGGCGGACTCCATCATCGGCAACCTGGACGAAGACGGGTACCTTTCGGCCTCCCTCGAAGAGATCGCCTCGGTTGGCCAGCACCGGCCGGAAGACGTTGAGGCGGCGCTGAAAGTGGTACAGAGCCTGGATCCGGCGGGCGTGGGCGCGCGCAATCTGCGCGAGTGCATGCTGTTGCAGATCGAAAGCGTGAACGGCAAAGGCGGAGTGGCGTGGCAGATTGTTTCAAACCATCTGCGGCTGCTGGAAACGCGGCAGTACAAAGAGCTCGCCAAGGTGCTGGGACGGCCAAGTGACCACGTGGAAGTCGCGGTGCGGATGATACAGCATCTCAATCCGCGGCCGGGATTACGTTATTCGGGACAAGGCGCGCGAGTGGTGGAGCCGGATGTCTACATCACCAAGGATGGCGACGACTACATCATTCAGATGAACGACGAGGATGTCCCGCAGCTTCGTCTCAACGCCCAATACCGGAAGATGCTGGATCGCGACAACGGCGCCACGAAGGAAGTCCGGGATTACGTGCGCGAGCGGTATACGTCGGCGATTCAGCTGATGAAGAACATCGAGCAGCGCAAGCAGACCATCATGAAGGTCTGCCAGGCGATCGTCCGGCGTCAGACGGAATTCCTGAGCAGCGGGCTGGATCACCTGAAGCCCATGATGATCAAAGAGGTGGCCGAGGAGGTCGGGGTCCATCCCTCGACGGTCAGCCGCGCGGTGGCCAGCAAGTACGTGCACACGCCGCAAGGGGTGTACGAACTGCGGTATTTCTTCTCCGAGGCGGTGCAAGGGCCGTCCGGCGGCGCCACGCCCCTGCTTCTGCTGAAGCGGATGGTGAAAAAGATGATCGAGGACGAGGATCGCACAAAGCCTCTGACGGACGACCAGATCACCACCCTGTTGCAGACTCAGGGGATCAACGTCACTCGCCGCACCGTGGCGAAATACCGCGAAGACATGAAGATCCCGTCCACGCACCAGCGCCGCCAGCGGAACTGACCGCAAGCTTAACCGTGAGTGGCTGCCTCGAACTGCAGGTATCCCCCCGGACTCCACCTCTTCTTGCGCCACCCCAAAAGAGTTATAAAGAGAGAGGGGCCGTAGAGGCCGGCCAAAGGCTTTGCTGACCGGCCAGGAATAAGGGAGAACCCATGAAGATCACCTACACAGGCAGGCAGGTCGAGTTGGTTCCAGCTCAGTTGAAGAAGCTCGAGGCACGTTTCGCCAAGATCGGTGTCCTTCTCGATGGTAAGCGGGAATGCGAAGTTCACGTGATCCTATCCCTGGAGCGCCACCTCCATCATGCCGAAGCCACCATCCACTATTTCAACCACCAGTTGGCCGGACTGGGGTCGAGCACGGATCTGTTTACGGCGATTCATTCGGCGGCGGAAAAACTGGAGAAACAGGCGGTCAAAGCCCGGACCAAGTGGCGTGATACCAAGCGCACGCCCCGCAAAGCAACTTCCGAAGCCGAGGCGGAGCCGGCGGTCGAAGCCGAACCGGAGCATGGCGTCGAGGCGCGGGTGAATCGCGTGAACCATCACCACAAGCGAAAACCCATGACCCTCGAAGAAGCGTTACTGCAGATGGATGATACCCGCGACTACCTGGTATACCGGGACTCCGAAACCGACCGGATTTCGGTGCTGGTCCGCCGGCGTGACGGAAACTTCGATCTGGTCGAGGCATAATCCGGTCTTCGCCTACGGTACGAATGAGACGCGCAGAGAGAGAGTCAGCTTGTGTGGTGTAGCCAGCGGGGGATGGCGCGTCTGAGCTCTGACGGAAACGCGGCGGGTCGAGCCCGCCACACGATGGAGCGAGTGTAGGAATGGCGCGCAAGCCGGCGTCCCGTTCGGAGCTCAGGGGAGAAGCCCCTCGCAAACCGGAACTGGTGATCATCACCGGCTTGAGCGGATCGGGCAAAGGCTCGGTCTTGAAGGCGCTGGAGGATTTGGGCTACTACTCGGTGGACAATCTGCCGGTGGACCTGATTCCCAAGTTCGCGGAACTGATCCACGATAACCCGAGCATTCAGAGCGCCGCGCTGGTAGTAGATATTCGGGAAGGCGAAGGCCTGAAGCGATTCCCGGCGGTGTTCGCGAGCATTCGCAAGTCGGTGGATGCGAAGCTGCTGTTCATGGAAGCGGAGGACCAGGCCATCATCCGCCGGTTCAGCGAGACGCGGCGGCCTCACCCTTTGGGGACCGGAAGTTCGGTCACCAAGAGCGTCCGCTCGGAACGAGCGTTGCTGGCGCCAATCCGGGAGATGGCCGACCTGATCATCGATTCGTCGAAGTTCACGGTTCACGAGCTTCGCGAGTTCATCGGCGAGCGTTTTCGCGGGCAGCGAGGCCCCTCGAGCATTGTCATCTACGTGACCAGTTTCGGGTACCGCAATGGCGTGCCGCCGGATAGCGACCTGGTCTTCGACGTCCGCTTCCTCCCCAATCCCAACTATATTCCCGAGTTCAAGCATCTGACCGGGCGCCATCCCAAGGTGGCGCATTATATCCGCTCGTTTCCGCAGACGGTGGAGTTCGTAGGGCGCATTTCGGACCTCCTGGTATACCTTCTGCCGCACTACATCAGCGAAGGGAAGAGCTACCTGACGATTGCGTTCGGATGCACCGGAGGGCAGCACCGCTCGGTGATGATGGCGGAGCAGATCCGGAAGAATCTGGCGACGGCGGGATACAAGGCGAAGGTAAATCACAGGGACATCGTGAAGCGGGCGTGAAGAAATCTCCGATCCAGACCGGCAGGCGAAACCGCCTGCCCCACCAATGCACGCGCTGGGCTTGTCTGGTCCGCACGCAGCCTCCGGCGTGGGATATAGTACAAGAATCGGATCCGGAAGTTTTCTGACAGGAGTTCCCCATGCACGTTACAGACTCGTCCGCCCGCTCGCGCCGGGCACGCTTTGCCGCAATCTCCGCCGGGCTGTTGGTATTGTTCGCCGTTACCTTCCCTGGCATCAGCGCGGATAACGCCCCGGTGGCCGGCCAGTCGAAAGCAAAGGCCAACTATGAGCTCGCCGCGCAGTGGACATCCGCCAAGGTCGGCAAGCTGGTCTTCGATACCGCCGTCACTCCCCACTGGCTCGATTCCGGCGACCGCTTCTGGTACACGTTCGAGAACAACAAGGGGCGCAAGTTCTACATCGTGGACCCCATCAAGAAAACCAAGACCTACGTGTTCGATCCGGTCAAACTGGCGGCCGGCCTGACCACCGCCACGGGCATTCCTTACGACTCGCAACACCTGCCCATCACGGTAATCCGCTTCGTGAAGAACGATTCCTCGATTCAGTTCCAGGTCAACGTGCCGCGGGATGCGGTGATCCCGGGAGAAAAGAAAGGCGCCGCGGCCACCGCCGTCACCGACGCCGTTGGTCAGCAGCAGGATCAAGATGACGACGCCGACATGATGATGGCGCAGCAGCAGATTGGCGGGCGCGGGGGGAGCAATGTGGCCCCCCCTCCTCCGCGCAATCAGAAGCAGCTTAATTTCGAGTACGAGCTCAGTACCGGCAAGCTGACGCTGCTCGACGAGCCGGCGCAGCGGAAGCCTGTGTGGGCGTCGGTCTCACCGGACGACAAGGTGGTGGTCTTCGCGAAGAACCACAACCTTTACATGATGGACGCCGCCAACTATGCCAAGGCCCTGAAGGATCCCAACGACAAGAGCATCGTTGAAACCCAGATCACCACCGACGGCGTGGAGGACAACGGGTACGGCGGGCGCGGCATGGGACAGGATCAACAGCAGCAACAACAGCAACAGCAGCAACAACAGCAACAGCAGGAGCAGCAGGAAAACAACGGCGATCAGAACCAGCAGAACCAGCGGCAGGGCGCCAACATCTCGTGGTCCCGCGATTCCAAAAAGTTCGCCGTCATCCGGCGCAATGCGCTCAAGGTGAAGCCGCTGTGGGTGATCAATGCGCTGGCGATGCCCCGGCCGACGCTGGAGACCTATAAATACGCGATGCCGGGCGATCCCGAAATTCCGCAGTCCTCGCTCGAGGTCTTCGATATCGCTTCGAAGGGCAAGGTGGTGATGAAAGCCGACGCCTTCAAGGACCAGACCATGCAGGTGGAGGTGGAGCGGGCCACCGCGCGCGACCGCGAGCATGACAAGAACGAGGCGGTGTGGGCGGGTCCCGGCTCCGACAAGCTGTTTTTCACGCGGCTGAGCCGCGACATGCATCGTCTCGATGTCTGTGTGGCCGATGTTGCGACGGGCGAGGTGAAACCGGTCATCCAGGAGCGCATGAACGTCTACATCGAATCCAAGCCGGTCAAGATCATCAACGGCGGGAGCGAGCTGATCTGGTGGTCGGAGCGCGATGGGTGGGGCCACTACTATCTATACGGCGCCGACGGGACCCTGAAGAATCAGATCACCAAGGGCGAATTCGTCGCGGAAGACATTTCGTCGGTGGACGACAAGGGCCGCGCGATGTACCTGACGGCCTCCGGCCGCGAAGATGGCGAAGATCCCTACTTCATGCACTTCTACAAGGCCAACCTGGACGGCAGCGGGATGAAGATGCTGGATCCCGGTGATGCGTCGCATGCCGTGAACATGTCGGATTCGGGCAAGTACTTCATCGACACGTTCTCCCGCGTGAATACCGCTCCCGAGTCGGTATTGTACGACGCGCAGGGCGCGATGACGATGCCGCTCGAAAAGGTGGATCCCGGGCCGCTCACGGCCGCCGGCTTCAAATTCCCCGAACCGTTCAAAGTGAAGGCCGACGACGGAATCACCGACCTCTACGGCGTGATGTACAAGCCTTTCGACTTCGATCCCAACAAGAAGTACCCGGTGATCGAATACGTGTACCCCGGTCCGCAAACCGAAAGCGTCACCAAGACCTTCACACCGCGCAGCAACCAGGTGATGATGGCCAACATGGGCTTCATCATGGTGGAGATCGGCAACCGCGGCGGCAACCCGCACCGTTCCAAGTGGTATCACACCTTCGGCTACGGCAACCTGCGCGATTACGGGCTCGCCGACAAAAAGGCCGCCATCGAGCAACTGGCGGAGCGCTACCCATATATCGATATCGAGCGGGTGGGCATCTGGGGACATTCGGGCGGCGGCTTCATGACCGCGGCCGCGATGCTCATCTATCCGGACTTCTTCAAGGTGGGATGGTCGGAATCGGGCAACCACGAGAACAACATCTACAACAACTCCTGGAGCGAGAAGCACCACGGGGTAAAAGAAGTCACCGATAAGGACGGCAAGGTGACCTTCGAGTACTCCATCGACAAGAACTCGGAGCTGGCCAAGAACCTGAAGGGCCACCTGATGCTGATCACCGGCGACATCGACAACAACGTCCACCCCAGCAACACCTACCGGCTGGCGGACGCGCTGATCAAAGCCAACAAGCGCTTCGACATCATGATCCTGCCCGGGCAGCGACACGGCTATACCACGGAGTCCGACTACGTGGCCTGGCGCCGCGCGGACTACTTCGCGCGCTATCTGCTCGACGATTACGACCAAAGCATCGACATGTGGGAATTGAATCGCGAGCGGCAGGACAAGCCTCCGGCTGTTGTGCCGCCCACGGGCCGCGGCGGCACGACTCAGCAACAGCGCGGCGGGCGCCGCGGGGCCAACTGAGCTGATCTACACTGAGGCGTGGACATCCAGGATGTCTGGCGCCGGAAGTACCGCATTCCGCTGGAGACTCCGCGCCTTCTGCTTCGCCCGTTCGTGGACGAGGACGAGGGCTGGCTCGCGGGGCTGCATCTCGACCCGGAAGTCACGCGCTACTTGTGGGAGGGCGCTGATACGGAGGTGAAGGCCCGCCGTGCTGCAGGGGTGCTGGTCCAACTGGATCAGCAGATGTGCCAGCTCGGACATTGGGCGATCCTGGACCGGGAATCCGGGCAGGCGCACGGGTGGACGGAGCTTACGAAGCTCCGGCCATGGGACGGTCCGTCGGACGAGATCGCGCTCAGCTACGTTTTGCGGCGTGCATCGTGGGGACGGGGCATCGCCACCGAAGCTGCCGGACGTCTTCTGCAATACGCGTTTGAGGTTCACCAGTTGGAGCGGGTGATGGCGGTGACCATGGCGGGCCACGAGGCGTCGCAGCGGGTACTCGAGAAACTGGGAATGTGCTTTGTGAAGACCTTGAAGTCGCGCAGCGGACCGGTGCTGCGGTATTTCCGGATCGACAATCCTTCGGCTGATACAATTGCAC
The DNA here is from genome assembly GCA_035501495.1 of Bryobacteraceae bacterium. Lineage (GTDB taxonomy): Bacteria > Acidobacteriota > Terriglobia > Bryobacterales > Bryobacteraceae > JAIQFL01. The sequence goes on from DATJWB010000312.1 coordinate 19,550, forward strand.
GGTGATCCGGCTTCTGAAGTGGGCCGTGGGAGTCGTGCTGGTTCTGACGCTTGCGCCCCTGGCGGTGTTTCGACTTTCGACCCTCCTGCGCGAGCACCAGACCGCGATGGCGGCGGCTCCGGCATCGGGCCATTATGTTCCTGCCGGCGATGTGCGGATTTTCGTGCAGGAAGAAGGGCCTGCAGGCGGGTTGCCGGTTGTGCTGATCCACGGATTTGGCGCCTGGAGCGAGACGTGGAAGAGGACGATGTCTGTTCTGGCCGCGCACGGGTTTCGTGCGATCGCGCTGGATGTGCCGCCTTTCGGTTTTTCGGAAAAGGTCACCGACGGCAGTTTCTCGCGGCAGGAGCAGGCGCGGAGAATTCTGCGGGTGCTGGACTCATTGCAGGTCGGGCAGGTGGTGCTGGCAGGTCATTCCATCGGCGGCCGTCCAACGATTGAGGCCGCTCTCCTGGCGCCGGATCGGATCAAGGCTCTGATTTTGGTCGATGTCGCTTTGGGCTTCGGGAGCGACGGGCAATTGGAACAGAATCATCCCGGCCTCGCAGCGCGGACCCTATTTGCGATCCACCCGCTGCGAAACGCCTTGCTGTCCGCCACGGCCACCAACCCCCTGCTGACGAAGAGGCTTTTGAGTACGTTTGTGGCAGACCCCAACGTTCTGACTCCTGCCGTGGTTGCGGTTTACCAGCAGCCTTTCCAGGTCCGGGATTCGACCAACTACCTGGGCGACTGGTTGAAGGTGGTGTCGCTGGATGCCGACACCTCGGTCAGCAGCGACCTAAGCAACTATTCCAGGCTGACGATGCCCACGTTGCTGATTTGGGGCGACAGAGATACGGTCACTCCGCTGTGGCAGGCACAGAAGTTGAAGAGCGCGATTCCCGGTAGCGCATTAAGTATCTTGAGCGGGCTGGGACATATTCCGCAGATCGAGGATCCTGCCCGGTTCAATGATGCGCTCGTGCCGTTCCTGGAGAGGATCCACCGATAGCGAGACGAAGCAGGTCAGGCTTCGTTGAATTCCACCCTCCTATAAAGATGCGCCGGCACCAGCCGGCAGCCGATCGACTGCAATTCGACTACATCTTCGAGATGGTCCGCGAATTTCAGGAGCCAGTCGCCATCGGACTGAAGCGTTCGCAGTTCAACGCCGATACTCTCCGAACCGATCAGTACATACTCTCGCAAAGTTGGAGTCGTCCGGTAGTGCTTGAATTTCTTCCCTTGATCGTAAGCCTCCGTAGAACGCGACAGTACTTCCACAATGAGGGTCGGATTGAGCAGAGTGTCCATGTGTCCATCCAACAGCTTGGGGCCGCCGCAGCAGACACTCGCGTCGGGATAGGTATACAGGCCGGTGTCGGGAACCGCTACTCTCATGCCGCTTCCGAAGATCTCGCAAGGACCCTCGCCCAACTGCCGGCCTATTTCGAGGATGGTCGATGAGGCCAACCGATTATGCGCCAAGCTCGCTCCTGCCGTGGCGAACATTTCGCCTGCGAAGTATTCGCTCTTGTACTCGGCTTTGCGGTCGATCTCCAAATGTTGCTCTGGAGTGATATAATCCCCGGGCTGCGTCGACACAGTAGACCCTTCGCCAATACGTTATCACTTCTGCCTCGCATTGACGCCATCTCGAAGTTTGATATATACTCCACCCGAACGGTCGGTCGTACGGAGATTCCCGGCGCGGCCGGAGAGAAGGGGCAATCATGCTAACTTGCATACGCACAGCGGCCGCTCTTTGTCTGATCGCGGTGGGCGCCTGGGCCCACGACGTCACCGGCAAGTGGACGTTCAACGTGGATACCGCGGCCGGCAGCGGCTCGCCGACCTTCGTCTTCAAACAGACCGGCGAGAAGCTCACCGGCACCTACAACGGCACGTTCGGCACCGCGGAACTGACGGGAACGGTGAAAGGCGACGTCATCGAGTTCTCGTTCGAAGCAATGGTCCTCGACACCAAAGGCAAGGTGACCTACACCGGCAAGATCGAAGCCGCCGACAAGATGTCCGGCAAGGTGGAGTTCACCGGATTGGGGGAGGGCACGTGGAGCGGCAAAAAAGATTAGCGATCCCGGTAGCGCTGCTGGTGTTGGCCGCGTCGGCCCATGCGGCCGATCCCGACGGCGCGGCCCTCTACCGCCAGCACTGCGCCTCCTGCCACGATGCCTCCGCGGTCACTCGCGCTCCGGCGCCCGCCGCGTTGCGGGTCATGACGCCGGAAAGCATCGTTCGCTCGCTGGAAAACGGCGCCATGAAGGCACAGGGCGCCACGCTCGCCGCGGCGGAGAAGCAGGCGCTCGCGGAATTCCTCGCCGGCAAACCGGCCGGCACCCCCGCGGCGCCGCAGGCCGGATTGTGCGCCGGGCGATCCGAGTTCGCCCTTTCCGGACCGGCGTGGAACGGCTGGGGAGCCGATCCTGGCAACACCCGGTTTCAATCGGAGAAGGCTGCCGGCTTGAGCGCGGCAGAAGTTCCCAAGCTGAAGCTGAAGTGGGCCTTCGGATTTCCCAATACCTTCGCCGCAAACGGACAACCGACCATCGCCGGCGGCCGCATCTTCGTCGCCAGCGCCAATCGCAAGGTCTATTCCTTGGACGCGCAGACCGGTTGTCAGTATTGGTCCATGGAGCCCGAAGCGCCGGTACGCACAGCCATCGTCGTCACGGGCAAAGCCGCGTTCTTCGGAGATCAGAGGGCCAATGCGTATGCCGTGGATGCGGCGACCGGCGCCGTGCTGTGGAAGCAGCATGTGGACGGCCATCCGCGCGCGAAGATTGTGGGCGCGCCGGTCACGCATGGCGAAGTGGTGTATATGCCGGTGACAGCGGGCGAGGAAGGTCCCGCGATGAATCCCGCATATGAGTGCTGCTCGGGCCGCGGCTCACTGGTGGCGCTGGAAGCCTCCACGGGCAAGCAGATCTGGAAGACCTACGCGATCGCGGAGGAGCCGCACATTGTGGGCAAGACGAAAGCCGGGCGTCCGATTTGGGGCCCGTCCGGAGCGAGCATCTGGTCGGCGCCCACCATCGACACCGAGCGCGCGGTGATCTATGTGGGTACGGGCGACAACTTCTCGGATCCTCCCACCGCAACCAGCGACGCGGTGATGGCGCTCGACATGAAGACGGGCAAGGTCCTGTGGGTGAAGCAACTCACCGCGGGCGACGCCTTTAACATGGCCTGTGCCATGCCGAACAAGGAGAGCTGCCCCGAGAGCAACGGTCCCGACTTTGACATCGGCGCATCGCCGATCCTGATCACCGCATCGAATGGCAGGCGGGTGCTGCTGGTGAGCCAGAAATCCGGTGTGGCGCGCGCCCTGGATCCCGACAAGCAAGGCGAGATCCTTTGGGAGACGAGGGTGGGCCGCGGCGGCGCGCTGGGCGGCATTCAATGGGGCTCCGCTTCCGACGGGAAGAATATGTATGTGGCGGTCTCGGACATCGCGTTCGCCAGCATGGGAGGGGGCGGCGGCGGGTTGGCGCTGACTCCCGATCCGAAAGCCGGCGGCGGACTGTTCGCGCTGGATGCCGTGAGCGGCAAGCGCGTGTGGGCCGCGCCGCCGCCTTCGTGCGAGGGCCGCGCTCACTGCAGCCCGGCGCAGTCGGCGGCGGTTACCGCGATTCCGGGCGTAGTCTTCTCGGGATCGGTGGACGGCCACCTTCGGGCGTATTCCACGGAGGCTGGCAAGGTGATCTGGGACTTCGATACGGGGCGGGATTTCACCACCGTGAACGGCGCCGGCGCAAAGGGAGGCTCGATGGACGGGCCGGGTCCGACGATCGCAGGCGGTATGCTCTACGTGGGCTCCGGATACGGGGCTTGGGGCGGCGCGCCGGGCAATGTGCTGCTGGCGTTCGAAGCGAAGTGAAAGAGTAATGATCGGCCGTCGGGAAGCGCTGAAACTTATGGGTGCGGGTGTCGCCGCGGCATGCGCGGCTGGTCCGGCCGCAGCCGCGCCTCAGTTCCCCAAGGGCGCCGTGATCCGCACGGTCCTGAAGGATGTGGCTCCGGAGGAACTCTCTGGAGGCGCCACGCTGTTCCACGAACATCTTTCGCTCGCGCCCGACTTCCTGCCGAAGTGGATGTCGCTCGCGCGTTCGCTTTTTCCGGGCCGGGGCGCCGCGTCGAACTCGGCACCGCCGCCTGCCGCGCCGGCATCTCCTGCTCCACCAGCGCAGCCGTTTTTCATGCGGGATGCGGAGCTGATGAGCGCGGAGTTGAGTGCGGCGGCAAGAGACGGCGTGGCCTGCATCGTGGATGGCGGGCATCCCGACATGGGGCGCGATCTGGATTTTCTGAAGCAGATCTCCGCCAAATCCCGGTTGCCCATTGTCGCCGGATTCGGTTATTACGCGCAGCCGTTTTATCCTCCTGAAATCGCGTCCTGGAACGAAGAGCAGATCGCCGCGGAGCTGATCCGCCAGGCGAAGACGCAGCCGGTAGGCGCGCTCGGTGAGATCGGCACTTGGGATGTGATGACGGCCGACGAACGCAAGGTCTTTCGGGCGGTCGCCCGGGCGCAACTGGAAACCGGCCTCGCGATCTTCACCCACACGAATTTCGGGAAGGGGGCGATGGAGCAGCTCGACCTGCTGGAATCGATGGGGGTGAAGCCGGACCGCGTGGCGGTCGGGCACGTGGGCGGCCTCACCGCCGACCCCACGGTCGAGGTGCAGAAATCGATCTGCCAGCGCGGAGCGTTTGTGGGGTTCGACCGGCAAGGCGGGCCGGGCGATGCGGCGCAGGTGCGAATGGTCATGACTCTCGTAGAAGCAGGGTACGCGGATCGTCTGCTGTTTTCATCGGACTTCTCGAGCGGCGGGAATCAGCTCAAGCGCAATGGCGGCGCGGGATACGCCAAGACGGTGACGGTATTCGCTCCGAAATTGCGAGAGGCTGGAATGGATGAGAAGATGTTGCACGCGATCCTGGCGGATAACCCGCGCCGCTTGCTGGCGTTTGTTCCCCAGCAGCCCCATGCCTGACGGAGTCAGAAGATCCAAGGAGGGTCTGATATGAAGCGAGGGCATCACGCGGCCGGGATTCCGGCCATCGTAGCTTTGATGGTCTTCACGGGTTTGGCCTGGGCCCAGGACAAGCCGTTTCAGTTTTCCGGCGCGCCCTGCGTCACGCCGCCGGCTCTGCACTGTCCGGACAAAGACTGCGCGGCGGATCGCGTGATCAACCAGGGTCCCGTGGTCGAAATGAAGACGCGCCGGACCTATTTTCTGGATTACCCGTGCGACCTCAAGCAGGGCGAGAAGGTCACCTTCATCCTGAGTCTGCACGGCGCGGGCTCTTACGGAAACTGGCAGCGGCACTATTTCCCGATCCTCGACTACAAGGACAAATACCGGCTGGTGATCGCGACGCCGAACTCGCCGACGCACGTCTGGTCGCCGGCCGATGATGAGTATCTGCAGAACATCGTGTCATCAGTGGTGGAGCAGATTGGCAAGGAGAACATCAGGGCTTTCTGGCTGGTGGGCCATTCGCAGGGAGGCATGACGTCGAACCGGATCATTCGGACGGACTTCTTTAGGGAGCGGGTGGATGGCTGGCTCAGCCTGTCGGGCGGACGTCTGGGCGGCAGTCCCGGCCGCGCTTCGAGCTTCGGCCCTCCGGGTGGAATGCCGGCCCTGACCTCGGGCAGCGGAACGCCGGCGGCTGGACTGGCAGCGGCTGCGGCCGCATTGCGCGAACTTCCGACTGGCGACTTCTCGTTCCTCTACGAGACAGGCCAGCGCGAGATGGATGACAAGGGCATACCCGAGACTTCGGAATGGGCGAAGCGATGCGGCTGCGGACCGCGGCATAAGGCGGATGAAATTGCGGACGCCAAGCCCGGATACGTTTACGACGGCACGCGGCAGAATCCGCCCAATCCATCGTGGGGTCTGCTGCCTGCGCCCGGCAAGGCCCAGATCTATGTGTATCCCGACTGCAAGGATGGCCGCGTGGTGGCCGATGTCGTGCGCTTCGACAAAGGCCACACCGAAGGGCTCGAGCCAAAGATCACCGAGGAACTCGTGAAGCTGATGATCTCCGCCAAGGGTGGAAAGCTTCAGGCCCGGTAGGTCTCGAGCGGTACGCCGGGCTAGATTTGCGGCTGGCCGGCTTCGCGCTTCTTCCAGCCATATGCCGCGAGGGAATTCTTCCAGAAATACTTTTCCGCGACCGCGCGGCCTTTGCCGGCGAAGTACTCGCGAACCACGTTCAGTACGGCCGGATAGGGCGCCCACTGATCGCTGTTCGGCCAGTCGCTTCCGTACAGGACCCGGTCTTCACCGAAGATTCCGAAAAGATCATCGAGGCGCGAGTGGTAGAAGGCGAGGTCTTCGGGAACTTTCCCGTCCACCCGCCGAAGGACCTGGGAGATCTTGACGTAGACACGCGGGCGCCGGCCAAGCTCCCGCAGGTTGGCGCGGTATCGGTCGAGCGCTGCGCCGCCGGCGGGCGGATCCAACTGCGGCAGGTGATCCACCACCACTCGCAGATCGGGCGCCTTGTCGGTGGCGCGCACGACGGCATCGATCAGAGCGACGTCGGGATTGGCGGTGTCGAGAACCAGTCCGGCTGCGGACAGCAGTTTCAGATCGGCCACGAATTCCGGTTTGGCCAGTTCGGCTCCCAGGTTGCGCCCCCACAAATTGCCATACCGGATGCCCCGGAACAGAGGGTTGCGATGGAAGCGTTCCAGTTGCCTGCCGAAGTCGGGCTTGCCGGGCTCCAGGTCCCCGACAGTGCCCACCAGGATGGTGTCGTTGCGGGCGAGGTCGAGGACCCACTGATTGTCCTCCAGCCACGGGCTGCACTCCACTTCGATCGCCCCGCGGATTCCCAGCGGCACCGCGATCTGCCGATAGCGCTCCGGCAATGCCGGCCGGTAGAGGACGCGGTTGGCCTGATCCGGCCACGGCACGCCCTGGGGACGGGCGGTGTCGAACAGGTGCATGTGCGTGTCGATGATCGGGATGTCCGGGAGCGCGGACTGGGCAGAGGAGAACGCGGCTCCGAGCGCGCCACTCATGAAAGTCCTGCGATGCACGTGAGTATTGTATCGCCAAGGAGTCAGCGGCTTGGGGCCAGGGCGGGCGCAGGCACCTGGTCCTGCCGCCGCAGGGTGAGATACGCCGACCCGGCGAAATACAGCCCGACAGCGGCATTGGCGTACATCCAGAGAAGAATCCGGCTCTGCGGATATACCTGAAACGGGGCGCGTCCCGAATCGGCGTCCAGGAGCAGATGGATCACGATGCCTACAGTGAAGGCACAGGCCCGCCAGAAGCCCGTGCGGTCGAGCTTCGGAGTGGTGAAGAAAATGACGGGGACGATCACGCTGTGCCCGATCAGGTTCCACCAGGAGCCGAACCCGACGATGCTCTCCAGCACCACCGGGAAGAACATGCCAAACGCGAGCGCGATGGCGATCTGGTGCACGAAGAACATCGGGTCCGTCTTGCGCTGCAGGCTGTTGCGGATGGCGTAGAGCAGCACGCCCGCGGCCAGGGCAAGCCAGAGCTGATTGCGGTTGGTCCCGTTGGAGCGCTGCACGGAATCCACGGCTTTGGCTGCGTCCAGAATCCCGGCGCCGTAGTGATCGGCCGGCGCGTATTTCTTGACTGTCTTTCGCAGTTGCGAGCGAATCTCCTTGGGGTCTTTCATGCCCAGAGATACCAGTAGCGCTGCCACGCCGGTCACATGGGGAGAGGCCATGGATGTGCCCGACTCCGGGAAGAAGTCGTCCACACGCGGCCCCATGGGGCGTCCGAAGAAGCCGGTGCGCTGCATGATGCTGTTTTGCCAGACCTGCGCTCGGTCTCCCATCTTCGGGTCGCCTCCGGGGCCGGCGATGTCCACGTGGTTTCCCCAGGTGGAATAAAACGTCACCATGCCACCCGGTCCGACCGCGGAAACCACGATGCACTCCTTGAAACCCGCCGGGTATCGGACCTCCTGCTTGCCGGTGTTGCCTGCGGCGCAGACCAGGGTAAGGTTCTTCTTGATGGCATACTGCATGGCGTTCTGGGTCACCCGCGCGCGGCCCGGCCCGCTGAGGCTCATGTTCGCGACATTAGCCTTATGGTCCGCGGCGTAACGGATGGCATCGGCGATGTCGCTGTCCGTCCCCCCGTTCGGGCCGAGGACCTTCAGGGGCATGATCTGGGCTTCCGGCGCCACGCCCGCTCCCAGGATTCCGTTGTTGGTGGACTCGGCGATCGTGCCGGAGACGTGAGAACCGTGTCCGTCCTCGTCCACCGGGGCGTCTTGTTTGTCGGCAAAGTCGTAACCCTTCACGAACCCGGTCGGGGCGAAATCCTGCAATGGTGTCCAACCGCTGGCGTTCTTCGTGCCCGACCCTGTGTCGATTACGGCGACGATGGCTCCCTTGCCTTTGGTCTTGACCCACGCCTCCTCCATCCCGATCATCCTCAGGTGCCATTGCAGGCGGTATAGCGGATCGTTGGGCACGAAACGGTTGGAGGAATTGGCGGGTGGCGCCTGCCCCTGTCCCTGACCCTGGCCCGGCATTGTGGAGGGCACCTGGTCGGGGCGGAAGACATATTGCGGCTCGGCGACTTCTACCAGGGGACTCTTGGACAGCACCTCGAGGATTTGCGGCCGGTTCATGGGATTGACCTTCGCCACCATGAGCTTGGACTCGACGGAATGGATGCTGTTGTAGCGCAGCTCGATGCCCACGGACTGGCCGAGAGCGAGGATGTCGCGGTCGGTGACGGTCTCTTTCAGCTTGACGACAATCTCGTCGGGGACGGTTTCCGCCTGAGCTGCAACCGCGGGCGGCTCAGGGGGCGGGTCCGACTTCTCATCGGAGCCGGTGATCAAGACACCGCCCGACACGAGCAACAGAAGGATGGCCGCGAGGCGTCCCCAATTCCCCATGGGCTTTGCGGACTGCTGCTGCACGGGTTGGGGCAACAATCGCTTCGGCTCAGGGCGTCTGGGTTCCGGTTGCGGCAACGGCGCGGAGGGCGCGGGAAGCGGAGGTTGGGGCGGTGGTGCCGGCGGCGAAGTCGGGGGGCGAGGCGGTGGAGGCGGCGGTGAAAGGGGAGGGGCAGGTTCGCGCTCCGGCCGGGGGCCAAGCCGCTCGATCCGAGGCTCTGGTCTCGGCCGACCCGGCTGCCTCTCGGGCTGCCGTTCCGGCTGTGGGCTGGGCCTATCTCTTTCGGGATCCATCGTCTTTCAGCTCCGGATGGCGCTCGAGGATGTACAGATAGCGATCCGTGTACCGGCCTGTGCGTTCGTCGAACAAGGGAGTTCCGCCGATGTACATGGTACCTGGCGGGTCTCCGTATTCGTTCAGACCGCGGCTCGCGATCCAAGCGTCGATCTGCTGACGCAATTGGGCGCTTACTGGTGAGTCACTGGACTCGTTCGAACCAGCCCCTTCGTGAGGCGGGGGCGGCGGGACCGGGAGCACCATCGCTACGGCCAAGCCAAGCACGAGAATCAACCCTGGCAACATTTGAATTCGCATAATCACTGCATCTCACACGGGGGGAGACGGGTCACTTGACGCGCCCCGGCGGTGGTGCGCTGGGGGGAGGCCCGGAACGCGGAGGGCCGGAGGGGGGTGGGCCCGAGCGCGAAGGTGATGGTCGTCCAGCCGCGGGCGGAGGGCCCGAACGCGCAGGTGATGGGCGGCCGGCAGAGGGTGGAGGGCCGGAGCGGGCCGGTGGGGCTCCGGAGCAGGCGGGCGGGGGGCCCGAGCGCGAAGGCGATGGGTGGCCGGCAGAGGGTGGAGGCCCCGATTGTCTGGAGGTAACCTGCAGCTTATCGACGGGCTTCAGGCCGAGAGAGCCGCGGAACTCGTTGGGGTTCGCTTTAGGCGGCGGCCCCGAAGCGCGGCCGCCCTGGTAGTTCACAGTGAGTGAGACATCACGTCGGACAGGAGGTGGCCCTCCAGCACGGGCTGGAGGCGAACCGCCAGCGCGTGTGGGTGGCGGTCCGGCTTTGGCTGGCGGCGTACCGGCGGCGCGAGTGGGTGGCGGTCCGGCTTTGGCTGGCGGCGTTCCGGCGGGGCGAGCGGGTGGCGGCCCGGCTTTGGCTGGCGGCGTTCCGGCGGCGCGAGTGGGGGGCGGTCCGGCTTTGGCTGGCGGCGTACCGGCGGCGCGTGTGGGGGGCGGTCCCGAGCTCAGCTGACCTGCCGCGGCGCCTCGCGATGGAGGTGGCGCGCCACCCTTGGACTTGTCACCGGCGACGACAGATGGTGATTGCGATGCGGGCTGTCGGGCACTGGGCTGCCGGGGGGATTGCCCGGCCCGACCCTGTTGCGCGCCAGTCTGTTGAGGCGACTGTCCGGCGGCGGCCTGACGGGCACCGGGTTGGCGCGGCGACTGTCCTGGCGGCTGTGGCGGCTTCGGTGCGCCTTGCTGCTGGGGAGGCTGTCCGGCGGGTTGGCGAGTGCCGGGTTGCTGAGGCGTCTGCCCTGGCGGCTGGGGCGGCTTCGGTGCGCCTTGCTGCTGTGGAGGCTGTCCGGCGGGCGGGCGAGCGCCGGGTTGCTGAGGCGTCTGTCCTGGCGGCTGGGGCTGCTGCGGTGCGCCTTGCTGCTGGGGAAGATCGGAAGAGACACGTCTGAACACCAGTCACGGAAT
>DATJWB010000313.1:0-76388 GCA_035501495.1 Bryobacteraceae bacterium
CGGCTGCATCCGTCTCCCCGGTCCTCTTCGGCCCCGCGGGCTTTGGCGGGCGGAAATAGTAACAGACTCCCACCAGGACCAGCAGCGATCCGCCAATGGTTCGGATCCAGAAAAGCTCCCGCACCAGGAAATCGATCACCAGCGTGATGCTGAATCCCGCGATGATGGCATAGATCGTATCGGCAGCCGCCGACCCGAGGCCGGAGACAATGCCCGAGCGCCATCCCCTGGTGATGGCCCGCTGCACGCAGAGGACATTCACAGGCCCAACCGGCGCGGTGATGATCAGGCCCACCAGCACCCCGCGGATGACGAGTTCCAGGGAATTCATGCAGCGCGGCTGCCTATTCGGCGGCCATCACCTCAACGTCATAGACCAGCAGCGTATTGGGCGAGATGACAAAGCGCCGCCTGCCGGGCACTTCGGGCGGGTAAAGGCCGGAGCGGCCATATGCCAGGGCGGCGGGTACGATGACCACCCGCCGCTCGCCTGGACGCATCGCGGCAATCACGCCGTCCAGCCCCGGATTGATCCTGGTCTTGCCGGGCTCCACGGTAAATACTCGTGGAGGATCGACAAACCCCGGCACTCCATTCTCGCCGCTGCCGAAGGAGATCACGTCCAACGGCGGCCCGTCGCGCCCAATCACCAGTCCCATGTACCGCGCTTCCGTGCCCCGGTAGCGAACCCGGAGCGGTCCGCCGGGCGCCGGGGCCGTTTCGCTTGCAGCCGGCGCTTCCTGCAGCGTTTCGCTCAGAACGCCGCCCGCCGATCCGGCAGCCTTCGGATAGTGGTGCGCGACCCACTCCTGCTCCGCCGCCCGTTTCTTCTCCGCATGCTCCGCCACACGCTGTTCCGCTTCTTTCACCATGGCGCGGAAAGACTCCGTAGTGGGATGAAAAGACCCTGCCTTAGCGCCGACGCGCAGGATGTGGACGCTCTCGAGTGCGTCGCCCCGCGCGATGCGCATCACCGCGTCCATGCCCTCCACCACCTCGCCGAACACCGTATAGTCGCCGTCGAGATAGGAGCGGTCTCCCAGAGTGATGCAGAACTGCGCCGCGTTGGTATTCGGCCCTCCATTCGCCATGTTCAATGCGCCGGCGTGATTGTGGCTGAGCCGCGCGTGAATCTCGTTGGGAAACGTGTACCCGGGATTTCGCGCGCGGCCGGACTGCGGAATGCCCGCCTGAATTACGTGGCCGGCCTCCACGCGATGAAATGTCGAGCCGTCATAGAATGGCCGTCCCGGATCGAAAGCCGCGTTCGCGATCGTGCCTTCCGCAAGCCCCACGAAGTTCGCCACCGTCATCGGCGTGAGCTCGTATTCCAGCCGCGCCACGATCGTCCCTTTCGAAGTGCCGATCTCGGCGTACAATCCATCGGGCCGCTTCGTCTCCTGCCCCTGTGAGGCGCAGGCTAAAAGCATCAATGCGAAGGCCGTTGATTTTACGCGGAATTGCATCGATTCATGGTACAACCTGAATGCGCGAAACGTGAGTTGTTCCCCTCACGATGGAGCGGTATCTTGGTGAAGGAGACCGCTCCGCGCCTCTCTCGCCCGGGACGTCGTCCGGATTCGTTACACCATCGAAGAGGATAGCAGCCGGGACGACTCCACTTTCTTTCGGATCGCCCTCTCCGACGAGGCAGCCGATGACGCTGTCATTTGCGAGAATGCCGATCGCGTCAAGCGCACCATCCTGCGAGTCGTCAAACCGGAGAAATATGGGCTCGAAGCGTATTTCCGATTCCGTAGCGCCGAAGAGCAGCGGAACTCCAAGAGCCGACGTGGCAGTGGGCACGAATCTGCCTCACGATCTGGCTCGAACAAGCCCAACATCTGGTGCAACGGGAGCGGCGAAAGCCCAAACAGGCGAGCCTCCGCCGCGGTGTCTCAACGGCGTACCACCCGCTTTTTCATCTGCTGATCTCAGAGTTTCTCTTGAACGAGTGCTCAAACATATGCGCTAAAGCATCTCGTTCATGAGCCGTCCATCGCCGAGTCGGGAACTAACGGCCGCGCATCATCTCCGTAATGGTCGCTAATACCTTCGTCGAGATGCACGAACTGCGTGAAAAGGCCGATTACGACTGTTCCACGAGGTGGACCAGGAAGGAAGTCAACCTGCATATCGCCTCTGTTGCCGCCGCCTTCAAAGCCTGGAAGGCCATCCGGGACGAAGAAGCTTCCCAAGCTTTCCTCTTTACCCTGTTTCCTAAGAAGCGCCGTTAACATAATATTTGGTGCCCCTTCTCGAATTGCGTGAATCCGGCCTCTATTGCGCCCACGGCGGCTTTTACGTTGACCCCTGGGCCCCGGTTGACCGCGCCGTCATCACACACGCCCACCCCGAACACGCCATCCCTGGATGCCAGGCCTACCTCACTGCCACCGCCGGCGAGGAGCTCCTCCGCGAGCGCGTTGGGCCGGATGCCGTCATCCAGACCGCCGGCTACGGAGAGTCACTCACGCTCGGCGAAGTGCAAGTCTCTCTCCATCCCGCCGGCCACATCCTGGGGAGCGCGCAGGTACAAGTCGAGCACCGCGGCGAAGTCTGGGTAGTCTCGGGCGACTACAAACTGGAGCCCGACCCGACCTGCGCGCCGTTCGAGCCGCTCCGCTGCCACACCTTCCTCACCGAGGCCACCTTCGGGCTCCCGATCTTCCGCTGGCCGTCCAATCCGATCGACTCCATCCACGACTGGTGGCGCGCCAACCAGCAGGTCGGCAAAGCCAGCCTGCTCTTCGCTCACGAGCTTGGTATGTCGCAACGCGTCCTGGCATCCATAGACTCCTCAATCGGCCCCATCCACGCGCATCCCGAGATCGACCGCTTCAACCAGATCTACCGCCAGCGGGGCATCGCCCTGGCGCCAACGGCCACCACCGCCGACTTGCCCCGAGCTCTCATCCTCGCTCCTCCTTCCAGTCACGGATCGCCGTGGGCGAAATCCCTCGGTGCCGCCTCGACGGCGCTGGCTTCCGGGTGGATGCGCATTCGTGGCACGCGCCGCCGCCGCTCGCTCGACCGAGGCTTCGTGTTGTCCGACCACGCCGACTGGCCGGCTCTGCTGCGCGCCATCGAGGAGACTGGCGCGGAAACCGTGCTGGCAACCCACGGCCACCGCGTTCCATTGGCGCGATGGGTCTGGGAGCATGGCCGCCGCGCCGGCGCCCTGGAAACGCGCTTCGACGAGGCGCAAACGTGAAGGCCTTCGCTGACCTGTACGCGGCGCTGGACGAGACCACCAAGACCAACGAAAAGGTCGCGGCTCTCACGAAATACCTGTCTGCCGCGGCGCCCGAAGATGCTGCCTGGGCGGTCAACTTCCTGATCGGCCGCCGCCCCAAGCGTCTTCTCGAATCGCGCAAGCTGGCGCAGTGGGCCATCGAAGAAGCCGGTGTTCCCGAGTGGTTGTTCTCCGAGTGCCACCACGCTGTGGGTGACTTTGCGGAGCTGATCGCGCTGTTGTTGCCGGACGCACGCGATTCCTCCGGCACGCCCTTGCCGCTGCACTACTGGGTGGAGGAACGCCTGCTCCCCATGCGGGAAGCCGACGACCAGACCCGCCGCGCCTGGCTCCTTTCCGCGTGGAGGGAGATGAACGAGCGCCAGCGCTTCGCGTGGAACAAACTCATCACCGGCGAGTTTCGCGTCGGCGTTTCGCAGAATCTCGTGGTCCGGGCTCTGGCGGAGGTCAGCGGAGTCTCCGGCGAGGTCATCTCCCACCGCCTGATGGGCGAGTGGCAGCCCACACCGGAATTCTGGAAGCAGCTGGTGGCGCCGCCGGCGTCCTCCCATTCACCTGCCACTGAAGAAGCGCTTCCGGTCAGTCAGCCCTATCCATTCTTCCTCGCGTACCCCCTCGAAGGCGAGGTGGACGAACTCGGCGACATCCGCGAGTGGCAGGTGGAGTGGAAATGGGATGGCATCCGGGCGCAGCTTCTCCGCCGGCAGGGCGGCACGTTCCTTTGGTCGCGCGGCGAGGAGCTCATGACCGGGCGCTTTCCGGAGTTGGAGGCAATGGGGGTGCTCCTCCCGGAGGGCACGGTCATTGATGGCGAGATTCTTCCGTGGAAGGATGGCGCGCCCCTTCCCTTCGCGCAGATGCAGCGCCGTATCGGCCGCAAGGTGCTCGGCAGCCGGATCCTCGCTGAAGTGCCCGTGGTGCTGATGGGCTACGATCTGCTGGAACTCGCCGGCAGCGATGTGCGCGAGCGCCCGCTCGAATGGCGCCGTTCACACTTGGAAAGCCTTGCGATGCCCGGCGGCGTCCTGGTGATCTCTCCCGTCGTGCCAGCCGGCTCCTGGGACGACTTGAAGCGTCTGCGCGAAGAATCGCGCGAACGCAAGGTGGAGGGATTCATGCTGAAACGGCGCGGATCGCCCTACCGCGTCGGGCGCCGGCGCGGCGATTGGTGGAAGTGGAAGATACCGCCGTACTCGGTGGACGCCGTGCTCATCTACGCGCAGCCTGGAAGCGGCCGCCGCGCAAGCCTCTTCACAGACTATACCTTCGGCGTATGGGACTCCGGCAAACTGGTTCCATTCGCCAAAGCGTACTCCGGGCTGACCGATGAGGAGATCCGCAAAGTGGACGGATTTGTTCGCAGAAACACCATCGAGAAGTTCGGCCCGGTACACGTGGTCAAGCCCGAACTGGTTTTCGAGCTGGCGTTCGAGGGCATTCAGCACTCGCCGCGACATCGCTCCGGCATCGCCGTGCGCTTTCCACGCATGGCCCGATGGCGCCACGACAAAAAGCCGGAAGAAGCAGACACGATCGAAAATGTCCGGGCGCTTTTGAAAACAAGGGCCGGCGCTTAGCCGCGCGAGCGCAGCCAGCCGTTTTCCTAACCCCCGCTTTGCTCGTTCGTCTACCAAGGAAACGGGCCACAGACTTGTAGATGGGATACTACTTGCTGAAATGCCAAAGGTATTGATAGCAGGCGGCGGGCTCGCCGGCCTGTCCGCGGCGGCGGCGCTCGCGGGCGCCGGCTTTGAGGTCGACCTTTTCGAGGCCCGGCCCTTCCTCGGTGGGCGCGCCTCGTCGTTTCCGCTGCCGGCATCCGCGGACGAGCAACCCGAGACCATCGACAACTGCCAGCACATCCTCCTCCGCTGCTGTGTCAACCTGCTGGATTTCTACGGCCGCATGGGCGTGCGCGACCGCATCAAGTTTTATCGCGAGTTCTACTTCCTGGAGCCCGGCGGACGGCTCTCGGTTCTGCGCCGTGGCAACCTGCCCGCGCCGTTTCACTTCGCCGGCTCCTTCCTGCGCATGCACTGCCTGAGCCGCGCCGACAAGACGGGAATCGCCCGCGCCTTGATGGCCCTTCGCCGGGAGCGCACCCGCCGCAAGGACCTCGACCGCATCAGCATGCTCGACTGGCTCCTTCAGAAACGCCAGACGGCCCATGCCATCGATCGCTTCTGGCGCCAGATCCTGGTCAGCGCCGTGAACGAGGACCTCGAGCACATGGCCGCCACCCACGGCTTTCAGGTCTTCTGGCTCGGCTTCCTGGCCCGCGCCGATTCCCACGAAATGGGCATCCCGGCCGTGCCCCTCAGCGAACTCTATAACGCCGGAGCCTGGAAGCGGATGAGCAATGTGCGGATTCATTTCCGCAGCCCGGTGGATCGCATCGACGAAAGCGGTTTCCTGGTGGACGGCGAAGTCCGGCGCGGCGACCATTACATTTGTGCCCTGCCTTTCGAGCGATTGGAGGCCCTGGGTCTGCCCGCCCCCAAGTTCGAACACTCGCCGATCACCGGCGTGCACCTCTGGTTCGACCGCGAAGTGACTACACTCCCGCACGCCACGCTCCTCGACCGCACCATGCAGTGGATGTTCAACAAGGACAACGGCCGCTACCTGCAACTGGTGGTCAGCGCTTCGCGCGACCTCACCAGCCTTTCGCGCAATGAAATCGTCGAGATTGCGATTGGCGACCTGCGTCTCTACTTTCCGCGCGTGCACGAAGCCCGCCTCTTGAAGTCCCATGTCATTAAAGAGCAGCGCGCCACATTCTCCGCCGCTCCGGAGACCGAGTGTCTCCGGCCCACGCCCGAATCGGCTCTCCCCAAAGCCTTCCTGGCCGGAGATTGGACCCGCACCGGCTGGCCCGCCACCATGGAAGGCGCGGTCCGCAGCGGCTATATGGCCGCCGAGGGCGTCGCACAAGCGTCCGGCAAGCCGGCACGTTTTCTGGTGCCGGACCTGGGATAACCTGCACCGGTTGTCCGTCTGGAGGCCCCTCTCGACGCCTGCGCCAATGGGAAGCCGAGGCGTGTCATCTCAAAAAACGTGGAATCGGCGGCAAATCTGAAGTATAGTCTTCAAAGAAAGGGGGGGACTATGGAAATCGATCGAAGGCTGTTTATCGCCAGTTTAGGCGGCGCCGCCACCGTGGCATCGATGAATCACGAGGCCCGGGCCGAGGCCCTGGAACACTATATGGCCGACCTCCTGGAGGAGTCCGCCACCGACGACACCAAGCCGAAGTTTCCCAAAGCTGCCGACATCGAAGCGGAAATCGAAACGCGTCCGTACCGCCGCGGCGCCGGTGGCGTGTTTATCTCCGGCCACGGCAATGTGAAGAAACTGCCGCCCATGCCGGCTAAACCAACGCTCGCTGATTTCTTCAATCTCCGCTTCACCACCGTCAACCATTGCCTGCAAAGCGCCAGCGACGCCCTCAAGAAGGGCGAGGCCGAAGACATCGTCATGGCATGCCTGCTCCACGACCTGGTGCACACGCTCATGAAGACCGATCACGGATGGTGGGGCGCGCAGATGTTCGAGCCTTACGTTTCCGAGAAGATCACTTTCGCCATCCGTTATCACCAGGCCTTGCGCTTCTACCCCGACCACAAGGCCGGCTACGAATACCCCGACCTGTATCGAAGGATGTTCGGCGAAGACTACACTCCGCCTCCGCACATCGAAGCCGCCTACCGCTACGCCAAAGATCACAAGCTGTATATGGCCGCCCGGCTGGTGACCGTGCACGATCTGTACGCGTTCGATCCCAATGCCAAGGTCTCGATGGATCCCTTCGTGGACATCATCGGGCGGCAATTCAAACAGCCCAAAGAAGGGCTCGGCAACGACAACAGCCCCGTGGCGCATTTCTGGCGGACCATGGCCACGCCGGATACACCTCTGTAACGATAACCGCCGACGCGGCGCAGGCACTCCTGCCTGCCGCCCGTCACGAGTGCCGCGTCACAGCGCGAAGACACCCGCTGCCACTGCGGCGATGGTCATTACCACCGACGCACCGAACAGAAACGGGATCGAAAAGCGCTGGTGTTCGCCTAACTCCAGGTGCGCGAGCCCCACGATCAGGAATGTCGCGGGCGTCAGGGGACTGACGGGGAAGCCGGTGGTCATCTGGCCCAACACCGCGGATTGCGCGAGTTGGACCGGCGGCACGCCTGCCGTTTTCGCCGCCTCCGCGATCACCGGCAGCACTCCGAAATAGAAGGAATCGGGATCGAACACCAGGCTCAGGGGCATGGAAATCATTCCCAGAGCCGCCGGAAGATGGCGCATCATGCCCGCCGGCGACAGCCTCACCACAGCCTTCGCCATCTCCGCGAGCATTCCCGATTCCTTCAGGATGCCCGTGAACGCGCCGGCCGCAAAGAGAATCGAGGCCATCATGAGAGCTTCCCTGGCATGCGCGTCCACGCGCGCCCTCTGCATCGCGATATCGGGGTAGTTGATCGCCAGCGCAATCACCACGCCGAGCATGAAGACGGCGACCGGCGGCGCTCCGGCAACCATCGCGCCCATCACCACCACCGTAAGGAAGCCGTTCAGCCAGATGCCCCGTGGCCGTCGCAGCGCCTTTTCCGGTTCGCTGAGTTGCCGCGCGTGAACTGCTGCGCTCGCGGCGCCGGCCGTCCACGCCAGCCGTCTCTCTTCCCGGCGTCCGAGCCACCAGGCCACGCTGAAGGTGTATAACAGCCCCACCGCCTGCACCGGGATCAGCGGACGGAAGATCTCCGCCACGGGAATGTGGAGCGCCGCCGCGGCGCGAATCATCGGTCCGGTCCACGGCAGGAAGTTTACCCCGGCGGCGAGCGAGGCGGCGCACGCCAGAACGCGCCGGTCCATTCCGAGCCGTTCGTAGAGAGGCAGCATGATCGGAATAGTGATGAGGAACGTCACCGCGCCGGAACCATCCAGGTGAATCAGCAATGCCAGAAGCGCCGTGCCCACAACCAGCCGGCTGGGACGGTTTCCCGCGGCGCTCAGGATGCGGTCGATCAACGGATCGATCAGGCCGCTGTCCGCCATGATTCCGAAATACAGGATGGCGAAGACGAACATCCCGGCGAGAGGCGCCATGCTCTCCACGCCTTTGACGATGAAGCCGCCGGTACGGAGCCCGAAACCGCCCGCCAGCGAGGCCGCGGTGGGAACCGCAATCAGGGCAACGAGCGGCGAAGCTTTCTTACCGATGATGAGCGCCAGCAGGACCGCGATCGTCAGAACGCCTAGCAGGGCCAGCATCACGATGCCGTATCGACAGGCGACTGGCGCGTGCCGGTCAGGATGATGCCGGCATCCGCCAGTCCGTCGATCTCACCGGCTTCCAGGCCCAGCAGGTCGGCCAGAACGATCGCCGTGTGTTCTCCAAGCGCGGGCGCGGGCGTGCCGACCCGGCCTGGCGTGTCCGACAGCTTGACCGCCGGGCCGGTCACGCGATGCGGCCCCACCATCGGACACTCGAGCTTGGGGAACATGTTGCGAAGCACCGCCTGGGGATCCTCGGCGACCTCTGCAAACGTTCGCACCGGAGAACAGGGTATGCCTTCCGCCCGCAATCGTTCGATCCATTCCGCCATGGTGCGTTCGCGGAACACCGCGCCGAGAATCTCTTCCAATCGATGACGGTTCTGCACACGGAGCGGATTTGTGGCGAAATCCGGGTGAGCCTCCAGATCGCTCCGCCCGATGGTGCGGCAGAAAACCGACCAGAGCTTTTCGCTGCCGATCGCCAGGGAGAAGCAACGATCGCTCGCTTCGTAGACTCGATACGGAACCACCGTGGGAAAGGCGCTGCCCATGGGGCGCGGCACTTTGCCCGATCCGAGAAACGTCATGTAGTTCGACGTCATCGTGGAAATCATCGAGTCCAGCATCGCGACATCGACGTACTGGCCGCGGCCGGTGAGTTCGCGCGCGCGCAATGCCATCAGGATTCCGATCACCGAAAACAGACCGGCGTTGATATCGGCCACCGCATACCCGCTGCGGACCTGCTCTCCGTCTTCCGTGCCGGTGATGCTCATGAAGCCGCTGGAGCACTCCACGATGAGGTCCATGGCCGCTTCGTCGCGCGAAGGGCCGGCCTGCCCGTATCCGGAGATGGAGCAGTACACCAGCCGGGGATTGCGGCGCGATGCCGCCTCGTAGCCCAGGCCGAGACGATCCATGGTGCCGGGACGGAAGTTTTCGATCACGACGTCGACCTGGTCGATGAGGCGGAGGCAGAGGTCGATCCCCTCGGGCCGCTTGAGGTCGATGGAGATGCCATATTTGCCGCGGTTCAAGCCCAGAAAGAACGCGGAGTGCCTGCCCGCGAAGGGCGGTCCCCAACCGCGCCCCATGTCTCCGCCATTGGCGCTTTCGAGTTTGTAGACGCTGGCGCCGAAATCCGCCAGCACCAGGGTGCAGAACGGACCGGCCAGGGCGTGTGAAAAGTCGAGTACGCGAATTCCCTGAAGCGCGGCAAGAGAGGGCATCCCTCCTACGATAAAACAGGGTTGGGGACTAGGGAGTGGGGATGAGCGCTTTGTCCGGCTGCATGTCGCGATATCTCTCCACGGTCAGCCGCCGGCCATCGCTGCGGACAGTGACCAGGCCATCCTCGTCAGTGCGGAGAACAGTGGCATGGTGTTGTTGCAACCGTTCCATCACTTCGCGATTGGGATGGCCGTAGCTGTTCTCGAAGCCCACCGACACCAAAGCAAATGCCGGATTCATGGCGCTCAGGAACGCTTCCGTGCTGGACGTCCGGCTGCCGTGATGCGCCACCTTGAGGACGTCGGTATGGGGAACCTCGCCGGCCTCCAGCATCCGGTATTCGATCGGGCGTTCCACATCGCCGCTGAGCAGGAAGGAGTGGCGGCCATAGCATAGTCGCAGGACCAGCGAGTCGTCGTTCTTGGGCGTGTCCGCCGGGAGGTAGTCCGAGAACGGCGCCAGAACCTCGATCTCCGCCCCGCCGAACGCGAAGCGTCCAGGCGCCTGCATGGGGACAATCCGCACACCGTTCTGGGCTGCGCGGTCGCGCAATGCGCACCAGGAAGGAGACTCGGGCGTGGCGCCGGTCCACAGCTCGCGCGGATGGAAATCGCTCACCAATGCGGGCAGGCCGCCGATGTGATCTTCGTGCGCGTGCGAGAGTGCCATCACGTCTATGGAACGGATCGAGCGATTCCAAAGGTAGGGCGCCACCACGTCTTCGCCGGTATCGAGCTGCCCGCGCGACTGGCGGCCGAATGCCGGGATTCCGCCGCCATCCACAAGCATGCGTTTCCCGTCCGGAAAGACTACCAGCAGGCTGTCGCCCTGGCCGACGTCGATGGCGGTCAACTCGAGCTGCCCGCGCTGGTACTCCGGAGGGAAGGGATGCCAGAGCAGCAGCGCGAGAGCAACTCCGACGGCGCCCACCGCGGCAGTGCGCCACCATCGGCCGCGCGCGACAGCCGCGGCGACGAGAGCTGCCGAGAACGCCACGCCCAGCCATACCGGAGGAGTGGCGATCCGCCAGTTGGGTTCGATGCTCGCGTGCCAGCGGACCACTACCTGCGAAAGCCATAACAGCACGCCCGTCATCCGCGCCACCCAGCCCCATCCCGTGAAGACTGCGATCCAGCCGGCGGGCATCGCGAGCCCCATCAACGGCACGACGAGGGTGTTGGCGGAGAGGCCCGACAGGCCGACGCGGTGGAAGTAGACCACCATGGGAAGTGCCAGGCCCAACTGCGCGATTGCCGAGACCAGGGTCAGCTCGTAAAGGAAGAACAGCACCCGGACGGGCGCCACGATGGCGAAGGTAGCCGCGCGCCGCGGGAGTTTGAGCGCGGTCAGCGTTTCGGCCAGCAGACGCATTTCCAGGCGGAACTGGGCGACCCGGGGCGTTAGGTGCAGGTCGCGGCCGGTGTCGTGAAGGTCGCCGAGCGCGCGTGCGAGCGGGCCGGAAGTGGCTCGGATCAGCGGCGTGGCAAAGGCGCCGAGGAACGCGACCGCCAGGAAGGTGAGTTGGAAACTGGCTTCGAACAACTGCTCGGGGTCGAAAACCAGGAAGCCGAGCGCGACTGCGGCCAGGAGATTCAACGGACGGCGCTCACGGTAGAACCAGGCGCCGATCATGTAGATCGTAAGGCCGGCGGCGGAGCGCGTGCAGGGAGCCTGCCAGCCGGTCAGCAGCGCGTAAAACCACCCCGCCGACACCGTGATCAGCAGAGCCAGAGGCTCCGGCACGAAACATCGTCGCAGCAGGAACAGGAAGAAGGCGGCCAGGATTGCGACGTGGGTGCCGGAGATGACGAGTGCGTGAAAGGTGCCGGTCGAGCGGTAGTCGTCGGTCCAGACTCTCTGCAGTTGATAGGACTGACCGATGAGGATAGCCTGCATGATTCCACTCTGGTAGGCGTCGCCGTGGTAGAGGCGCTCGATGCGCTCCAGGGCGGCCTGGCGCACGTCCATGACGGCTTTCTGGAATCGCGAGCCGCACCGGCCCGGCAGGATCCGGACCGTGCCGGCGGCGCCGGATGCCGTCCAGTAGATGTCGTGGCGGGCGAGGTAGCGGGCATAGTCGAAGGCGCCGGGGTTGCCGTAATTGCGGGGCTTGCGCACGCGGGCATCGAGTTCCACGTTCTGTCCGTAGTGCAGCGTCGGCAGAGGCTCGTCGCCGTTGGTGTACAAGGTCACCTGAGCGCGCGCGCCGGGGTCGAGTTCGAGCAGGAAGCGCTCGCGCTCGCCCGAAATGGCGGGGGGCTCGACCACGCACCCGCCGAGGATGACGATCTCGCGCCCCTCGGCGTCCAGTTCCGGCGGCGGGGCGGGGGAGTGGGCGAGAGCGGTCAGGATGCCGGTCGCGACGAGGCCAAGCAGGCAAGAGGCTCCGGCCAGGACACGGGAGTGGCGGAGCAACGCCAGCATGCCCAGCAGCAGAAACGCGGCGATGGCGCCGAAAAGTTCCGAAGGCTGAAACGGTACGAAGCGGGAAACCAGGATCCCTGTGGCAATGGCAGCTACAGGCCCCACCAGCGGGAGTTTCACTGGAAACCCGATTGTAACAGCCGGCGCTGCGTTCAGGGCGAGTTTAGCCGCCAACTTACCGGAACCGGCCATTTCCAGCCGGTGTCACAAGAAAAACAGGTTCGGCGTATTATTATCAGCAGACGGAGTGAGGGATGCCATGAAGATGAGACAGTCAAGAGTCGCCGATCTTGCGATACTCGCGTTGCTGGCGGTGCCGACGGCGGCCGGCCAACCGTCAACCGCGCCGCCGCTCACGTTCGAAGTCGCTTCTGTGAAGGTCTCGACAATCGGCGGCTCTCGAGGCGGTTGTCACGGAATCGATTCGTGGACTCACAATGGCCCGGATGAGGCGCCACCGCCCCTCGGCCGCTGTGTCATCACAGGCTCACGGCTCAGTCATTTGATCGGCATCGCGTTCGGTGTATCGATGCAGGACTTAAGCTCTGGCCCGGATTGGATTCAACGGGGCGATCTGCGATTCGACGTGAATGCCAAGGCCGACGACCCGGCCAGGACGACGCAAAAACAGCTGCTCACCATGCTTCAGAATCTGCTCGTGGAGCGATTCCATCTGAAATTCCACTACCAGACCAGCGAAGCTGCAGGGTTTTCCTTGACGTTGGCAAAGGGTGGTCCGAAGCTGCGGACATCGACAAGCGATGAGCCGAAGATTCTTTTTACCGCACCGGACGGAGAAGTGGCCCTGAAACCGCAGGGCAAGGCAATCGCGCTGATTGCCCAAAAATACTCGATGCCGATGCTCGTCAATCTGCTCTCTGCGGTAGGCCAGGCCGGTCCGGGGATGGACAGGACAGGTCTCTCCGGAGAATACGATTTCAAGCTTTCCTGGGACAGCGATGCCGGGCCGGAGCTGGCGGCGGCACTACGCGAGCAACTCGGTCTGCAAATGAAAGCCGAGCGGCTGCCGGTGTCCACATTTGTGGTGGACGCAGCGGAAAAACCAACCTCGAATTGAATTGCGCCGGCGGCGTGGCACTCCTGCCTGCCGCGTCCCGACTCATCGGGACGCTTTTCGGCCGCGCCACTGCCGGGCGGGCGCACCCTTCGTGGTATAACCACACCATGCGGAAAGCCCTGGCAGTGTTCGCTCTGGCCTCTCTGGCGTGGGGGGCCGACTCGCGGCCCAAGGTGCGCGCCATCACGGCGTTCATCCATATCGACGCTCAGAATTACGTGACGCAGATCGAAGGCACCATGCAGTTCCTCAACGGCGCGCGCGAGGCGTACCGCGGCGCGGGATTCGAGGTGGAAGGTGTCCGCATCGTCACCCAGCCTTTCACCCAGTACATCGCCGGAATGAAGCGCGAGGAGGCGCTGGCCTTCTTCCGCAAGCTGAACGACCTGGCCGCCGGGCTTCAATACAATCCCAATATCGGGATCGCCATGGTTGGCGACGGCGACGATACGTCCTCGCTGGATCTGTTAGCGACCGTTCTCGCGACCACCAGGCTCAACGCCAGCCTGAGCGTGGCAGCGGAGGACGGCGTCCACTGGAACGCCATTCGCGAGGCTGCGCGGCTGATCAAAAACGTCGCCGAACGCAGTCCGCACGGCGGCGGCAATTTCAATTTCGCCGCCACCGCCATGGTGAAGCCGTACGGTCCGTTTTACCCGGGCGCTTACCATCTGGGCGCCGGCAAGACCTTCGCCGTGGGACTGGAGGGCGCCAATGTCGTGGGCGACGTGTTTGCCCGATACCGCGACCCGCGCGAAGCGGAGAAGCAGTTGGCCAATGCGCTCGCCCGGCACATGCGCGACGCCGAAGCTGTGGCGTCCAGAGTAGCCGCCACCAGCGGCTGGACGTATGCCGGGATCGACCCCACCCCAGCGCCGTTGGGGGACGTCTCCATCGGGCGCGCCATCGAATCGTTTACCGGCGGGCCATTCGGTGTGAGCGGGACCATGACCGCGGCGGGCATCATCACGCGGGCGGTGCAGTCGGTCCCGGTGAAGCGGGTGGGATACTCGGGCCTGATGGTTCCGGTGCTCGAGGACAATCTGCTCGCGAAGCGCTGGGCCGAGGGAACCTACAATCTGGATTCGCTGCTGGCCTATTCGGCGGTGTGCGCCGGTGGCTTGGATACCGTGCCGCTGCCAGGCGACACCAGCGTGGAGAAGATCGCGCGTATCCTGGGGGACGTGGCGTCGCTCGCGTACAAGTGGCAAAAGCCGCTGGCGGCGCGGCTTTTGCCGGTACCGGGCAAGAAGGCGGGAGACCGGACCGAGTTCGACGATCCCAGAATGGCGAACACGGTAATCCGCTAAAGGCCCGGGTGATTATTTGCCGGCGGCGAGGCGGATGACCGCCAGACGCGGCGAGCCGCTTTCGCCGCTGTGGTGGCGGCTCAGGATGCGGTGCGACGGGTAGCCGCGATTCGTCCAGATCTGGCGGAGTGCGCAGCCGTCGCTGCAGTCGAAGAGCAGAACGCCGCCATCCCCCGACGTCCATTCCTTCTGCGGGTCGCCTTCCGCCCCACGATTCAAGAGGACCGAGTAGTGGTTTTTCGCGTTGGAGACCTCGAAGAGCTTCTCGCCGATCGAGGCAGAGACCGTGTACTTCCCGGCAGGCAGCACCTTGCCGCCGGCGCTGAAGGAGAACGGTACCTCGGCGGTCATGGTTTGTGCCGGAGCGGCGGTTGACGCAGCCAGCAATGCGGCGGCCGCGAGCATCAGGTTCATGGTGGAGCGTTTCATTTTCATTCCTCCTCGCACCCACAAGCGGAATTCGCCTGGCGAAATCTGCCATGACGGCAAAAAAATTCTGGCGAATCCGCGCTTCTGATAAGATCCGTGTAGACGTGAGCCCGACTCCTGAACGCTGGCGCTCGCTGGACGAGCTGTTCCACGCGGCACTGGAAGTGCCTCCCGCCGAACGCGCCGCCTTTCTGATAAGGGCGTGCCCGGACGAAGCGTTGCGGCGCGCCGTGGAGTCGTTGCTGAACTTTGCGCCCGAAGGCGATGCGCTGCTCAAGAACTCTCCGTGGGCGCAGACGGAGCCTCTCCATGCCGGCACGGAATTGGGTCCCTACCAGGTTCGGGAGCGAATCGGCGCGGGAGGAATGGGCGAAGTCTACAAGGCGCGCGATCCGCGCCTGGGCCGCGAGGTGGCGCTCAAGGTTTTGCCCGCGATGATGATGGGGGATGCCGCCAGCCGCGGCCGCTTCGTCCGCGAGGCCCAGGCCGCCTCCCGTTTGAATCATCCGAACATTGTGACCATCCACGACATCGGCGAGAGCAGCGGGCGGGTGTTCATCGCCATGGAGTACGTGGCCGGCAAGACCCTGGCCGCGAGCATTCCACGCGGGGGCATGCCGCTCCCCGAGGCGCTGAAATACGCCGCTCCGATTGCCGCCGCGCTGGCCACCGCCCACGACGCCGGAATCGTGCATCGCGACTTGAAACCGGGCAACATCATGGTGACTCCCGAGGGCGTGGTCAAGGTCCTGGACTTCGGGCTGGCGCGCTTTGCGAACTCGGAAGCCGAAGGCGCGGACGCCCGCAGCACACGCACGCTTTCGGCCAAGGGCACGATTCTGGGCACGCCTCAATATATGGCTCCCGAGCAGGCGCAGGGCCGGACGGTGGACAAGCGCGCGGACATCTGGGCGTTCGGAGTGGTGTTTTGCGAAATGCTCACAGGGCAGCGGCCGTTTACAGGCGATACGATTGCGGACGTCCTGGCGGCGGTGCTCACGAAGGAGCCGGACTGGGAGCGCGTACCGAAGCGGGCCGGGCGGATGCTGCGCCGCTGCCTGGAGAAGGATCCGCAGCGCCGCCTGCGGGACATAGGCGACATCTGGGATCTGCTGGAGCCCGACGACACCGTGCATCCCGCCGGCCAGCCGTACTTCGGGCGCTGGAAGTTGGCGGCGGGCCTCCTCGTATTGACGACGATCGCCGGATTCGGCCTTGCCTGGCGCGCCTCGCGGCCGGCCGAGCGCCCGCTCACGCGTCTCACGGTGGAGTTGGGACCGGAAGCCATCCGGGGAGAGAGCACCACCGTGGCCATCTCACCCGATGGGCGGAGGCTGGTGTACCCGGCGCGTGCGCCGGACGGCAAGCCGCAACTTGCCACCCGGCTGCTCGACCAGGACCAGGCTACCATGCTCCCCGGGACCGACAACGGTTTCGATCCCTTCTTTTCTCCGGATGGCCAGTGGGTGGGGTTTTTCACGGGCAGTGAACTCAAGAAAGTTTCGGTACGCGGGGGCGCGCCGGTAACGCTGTGTCCCGCGGGATACGGACGCGGAGCCGCTTGGGCCGGAGACGGCAACATCATCCTCGCGGCCACCACTCTCAGCGCGCTCCTCCGCGTACCCGAAGGAGGCGGAACGCCGCAGCCATTTACCCGGCTGGGCACCGGCGAGGCCAGTCATCGATGGCCCCAGGCCCTGCCTGGCGGAACCGTGCTCTTCGGCGCGCAGTCTCTGAATGTCGGGGCGGAGAATGGCCGGTTTGAGGCAATTACCAAAAAGACCGGCAGCCTGAAAGTGCTGCCTCTGACCGGATACGGCGCGCGATATCTGCCTACAGGCCACCTGTTGTATGCGCGTCAAGGCGTGCTGTACGGGGTGCGGTTCGATCCCGATTCCCTGGAGGCGCGCGGCTCGCCCTCGCCGCTGCTGGAGGATCTGTCCGCCAACCCGTTCACCGGGGGTGGACAGTACGCTTTCTCGGAATCGGGCACGTTGGTGTATCTGTCGGCCAAACACCCGGCAGTGATCTGGCAGTTGGCGTGGCTCGACGGCTCCGGAAAGTTCCAGCCCTTGAATGCCGCGCCCGGCGTGTACACCAATCCGCGGGTCTCACCAGATGGAAACAAGCTGGCAGTCCTCAACGGCCCCGACATATTCATTTACGATCTGCAACGGGAGGCGTCCACCAGGCTCACATCCGGGCAGGTGACTTCGCCGATCTGGGCGCTGGACGGAAAACATCTGGTGTACATCTCCGTGTCGGATGCCTTCCGCATTGTGTGGGTTCGCAGCGACGGCGCGGGCGAACCGGTAACCCTCGTGGAAAGCAAGGAACTGGCGTCTCCGTGGTCGTTCGCTCCGGATGGACGGCTGGCCTATTACACTACCAGTCCCGGGTCGGGTAACGATATCTGGACTCTGCGGTTGGATCTCAGCGATCCCGACCATCCCAAACCAGGGAAGCCGGAGTTGTTCCTGGGCACACCCACAAATGAGCTGGTCCCCAGGTTCTCGCCCGACGGGAAGTGGATCGCCTACCGCTCCGATGAGTCCGGACAGAACGAGATTTACGTCCGGCCATTCGCGGCGGGAAGTGCGGGAGGCAAGTGGCAGATCTCTGCCGGCGGCGGAATGTACGGCATCTGGTCGAAGAATGGCCGCGAGTTGTTCTACGAAACTCCGGACAGCCGGATCATGGTGGTGGACTACACGATCAGGGCCGATTCGTTCACGCCTGGAAAGCCGCGCCTCTGGTGCGACACGCGGCCCTTTGCAACTCGCGGAGTGCCCAACCTCGACTTGGCGCCGGACGGCAAGCGCTTCCTGGTGTTCGCTCCCCCGGAGTCCAGCACAGAGCCGGTGCGGGTCGCCATGCTCGAGAACTTCTTCGACGAGTTGCGGCGGCGCCTGCCATAGTAGTGAGTCGGGAGCTTGCAGACAGGACTGGCGTGGGAAGGAACTGCGCCGGCGGACGATGACCGTCGTCATTTGCTCGCTCGAAGATATCGGGCGATGATCTCCAACTCGGCCGGCGAATACGCGCGCACTGCCTGCGCGTGCCTCCAGGCGCTGTTGGATTCGATCTCGATACGGGAGGCAGGAAACGACCGCAGCACCGGCAGCGGACCCGTAAGGTCATACACCCGCACGCGAGTATCGGTGCGTTCCGCCACCAGGGCCGGGAACGGTGCCTCGCTGCCTGCAGGGCGCACCGTGACGACGTGCGTGCCGGCAACTTCGCGGAGGTCTGCGAAGCGCGCGGGCGGTAAGGATGCGAGATCGGGACCCACCGGTACGCCCCAGCCGTCGAATTCGTGACAGGATCCGCAGTTGCCGGTGCGAGTGGTGTCGAAGAACAGTGCGCGGCCTGCCTTCGCGTCCTCGGTCAGAACGCGCGCGGGTGCTGCCGGCGCGGGACCGGGTATGGCGCCCGACCCGCGTAGCGTCATGAGGTAGGACACCAGGTCGTCGAGTTCGCGGGTCTTGAGGCGCGAAGTGAACTCCGGCATGCCAGTCCCCGGGATGCCCCACGAGATCACCTTGAACATCCCGTTCAGGCTGTAGTTGTGGCCGATCAGGCGGGGTGCGCGCCCGGCTGTTCCGTCGGGACCGTGGCAGTAGGGCACGGCGCAATTGGTGCGATAGAGTTGCTGCCCCCGCTCGACGGCTCCATCCTGGGCGAAGGCCGCGACAACAGACACCAGCAAAAGAAAGACGTGGCGCAGGCGCTCGTGCCTGCCGCGCCCCGACTCATGGGGGCGCTTGTCGGGCCCGCACGGTGCCACTGCCCGCGAAGGGCTTTCGAGGCTGCCGCGCCGGCACTCATGTATGAGATTCGGCTGGGCGCCGGCTAAAAGCGTCCCCATGAGTGGGGATGCTCCAAACACGAGTGTCCGCGCCACGTCGCGTTTCATCGCGATCCCTCGGGAAGTGCGAATACGAAGAGCGCGGAGCCTGCGCGCGGAGTGGGGCCGGGCCATAGCGCGGCGTGAGCCTGGCCGACAAGTGAACCCCAGCCCGTGGGCGTCGCAATATACTGCCGGCCCGCGATCGAATACGCGATCGCCGAGCCGCGGTGCCCGGCACCGGTGGGGAAACTCCAAAGCCGCTCGCCGCTGTGCGCATCCACGGCGAAGAAATTGCCTTCTGGGTCGCCCGTGAAGATGAGGTCGCCCGCGGTGGCCAACACGGAGGCCATCAGCCAGGTCGTGGCCGGAACGCTCCACTGGCGTTTGCCGGTCAGCGGGTCGAAGGCGGCAAGGTAACTCTCCTGCCCGCCGTTGGGCGGCGGCTTCATCACCCAATTGCCGCCGGTGAAGCCGCGGCCTTCCTGCGGCGATTCGTCGCGGACAATCAGATCGCTGCAGATCTCGAGCACCGGGACGTAGACCCAGCCGGTGCGGGGGGAATAGGCGGACTGGTTCCAGCTTTTTCCGCCGATCGTGCTCGGGCAGAACAGCTTCACTTTCCCCGATTCGGGTTCGCTGCGTCCCTCGAGCTTGCCGTCGCGCCCGATTCCGCTAATCCAGTTGTAGTTCTTCACGAACGGCCACGCGGCGAGAAACTCGCCAGTCGAGCGGTCGAGTACCCAGGTGAAGCCGCTCTTGGTGACATGAACGATAGTCTTGCGGGTACGGCCATCCACGGGCAGATCGACCAGCAGGAGTTCGTACGAAGCGTCGAAATCCCAGACGTCCTGCGGAATCTCCTGATAGTGCCACTTCAGTTTGCCGCTGTCGGGGTCGAGTGCAATCACGCTGCCGGTGTAGAGGTTGTCGCCACGGCGTAACGAGGCGTTCAGGTCGGCCGCCGCGTTGCCTACGCCCCAATAGAGGAGGTTGAGGCCGGGGTCGTAAGAGCCGGTCATCCAGGTAGCACCGCCGCCATAGCGCCAACTCTCGCCGGGCCACGTGTCGTGGCCTTTTTCGCCCGGGCCGGGGATAGTGTGGAAGCGCCAGCGCAGGCGTCCCGTGGCCGCGTCGAAGGCGGTGAGATAGCCGCGGTGTGCGGAGTCCCCGCCGGTCACGCCCGTGATGACCATATCCTTGACTACCAGCGGCGCGCCGGTGATGTTGCAGCCGCACTGGCGAGAGTCCTCCACGTTCACGCGCCAGGCTTCTTCGCCGGTGCGCCGGTCGAGCGCCACCAGATGATTGTCGGCGGTTCCCAGGAAGACCAGCCCGTGTCCCACGGCGACGCCGCGATTCTGCTTCCCGTAAAGCGGGATCGACTTGGAAAGCGGGAAGTGGTACTCCCACAGCATGCGGCCGGTGGAGCCATCGAGCGCGAAGACCCAGGCATTCGACGTGGAGAGGTACAGCACGCCGTCCACCGCAATGGGTGTGGCCTGCAGGCCGTTTTCGTAATCGCCGGTCTGAAAGACCCAGGCCGGCGCGAGCTTGCGCACATTGGTGCGGTTGATCTGGTCGAGCGTGCTGTATCGCCAGGCGCTATACGATCCGCCATAGGAAGGCCACTCGTTGCCTGTCTGCGCGTGTACGGCCAGAGCGAACAGAAGGACGAAGACCGCCTGCCCGCCAAAATCGCTGAAAACCCGCCGAGGTTCGGGCGCGATGTGGCGCGGACACTCGTGTCTGCCGCGCCCCGAATCATCGGGGCGCTTTTTGGTCGCCGCTACATCAAGTGCTGAAGTGACAATTGTCCGATGCTCGAAGTGCTGGGTTTTCGAGGGTGCGGCGGTACTCACTCCGGCGCTTGTGCGTCGCCACCAATCCGGTGACGGCGAGTGGTTTTCGACGCTGCCGCGCCGTTGTTCATCTCGGCACTTCTGGCCGGCACGTAGCAGTCTGGAACGCATCGTCAGGAATCCCTTCGCGGCAGCGCAGAGAACACCTCTTCGGCCGGCCGCGGGAGGCAGCCCGACAAGCGGCTTGATGAGTCGTGGGGGCCCAAGGGGCACGGCAGACACGGGTGTCCGCGCCACAGTTACTCTCATTTCTTGATGTTGAAGCAGTACAGATTGTCCTGCTCCCGCAGGTACAGCTTGCCGTTGGCAATCACCGGCGGAGTCCAGGTGGGGTAGCTGCCCTGATGGATCTGGAACCGCGACCGCTCCTTGTAAGCATCCGGCGTGGCGTCCACCAGCCCCACCACGCCATCCTCGCTCAACGCGTAGAGCTTGCCTTCCGCATAGGTCACCGACCCTTTGCCTACGCTGCGATTGCGCCACGCCACTTCGCCCGTGAGGAACTTCATGGCCGTCAGGATCCCGCTCGAAAAACCATAGACGTAATCGCCAATCAGCACCGAGGTGCTGTAGTGATTGCGCATGTCGCGATTGAAGTAGACCTCGGAGGCGCCCGGGCCGAGTTTCAGCAAGGCGCAGCCCGTGCCGTAATCCGAGGAGAGGAAGACGTGGCCGTCGTGCACGATCGGAGTGGCGATGTTGGCGGTGTTGTTGGCCACCTTGTCGTAGCGCCACTGCAATTCGCCGTTCTTCATGGCGAGGCCGAGCGCTTCCCGCGCCGTGAAGACCACCACCTGCCGCACGCCGCCGGAGTCGAAAGCCATTGGAGACGAGTAGCCCGCCGGGTCGCTCTGCGACTTCCACAGAAGGGCGCCGTCGTCCTTATTCAATGCGACCACCGAGGCGTTGTGCCCTCCCGGTGTTACGATCAGGCGGTCGCCATCCACCAGCGGCGATTCGCTGATGCCCCAGGTGGGCACGCGGCCGCCGAATTTGTCCACCACGTTCATGCCCCAGATGCGCTTTCCGGTGGCGGTGTCCAGGCACAGCAGCGTGCCGTCGGCGGCCATGGCATAAAGGCGCGTGCCGTCTACGGTGGGGGTGCCGCGGGGGCCGTGCCCGCGCTGCTCGTGGAATGCCTTTCCGCTGGGCGCCCGCCAGAGCTCCTTGCCGGTCTTGGTATCGATGGCCAGGACGAACTCCTGGTTACCTTGCTGGCCTTGCGTAAAAAGGCGATCCCCGACTACCGCGAACGAAGAGTAGCCTTCGCCCAAGCCCTGCGCCTTCCAGACCAGGGGCGGTCCGCTGGAGGGCCACGAATCCAGCAGGCCGGTTTCGGCGGAGATCCCGTCGCGATTGGGCCCGCGCCATTGGGGCCAGTCGGCGGTGTAAGCGGACACACAACATAAGGCGGCCAATGTGGGAACCCAGCGGCATCCAACCATGTGGAAAGGGTACCGCCGCGCCCCATGCGGCCGCAAATCGAGCGCGAGGGCTGTCCGCTTCTCCCCAAAATGGCACCGTGGGCGCGGGAACATTTTGGGCCGAGGGCCGTCTACTTCCTAAATGACACGGCGGACTTTGTTACAACTGGCCGCGGCTGCGTCCGGATACGCGCAGACAACCAAGCAAAACGTCAGGCCCACGGCCGTCGCCTCGAAAACCGCTCCTCCGAAAACTCCAGCCGCCGCCAGGCTTCCCGCCGGCGTGCCGTGGACACAATGGGGTGGTCCTCATCGGAATTTCCAGACCGAAGCTGCCGGAATCAAGGACCAGTGGCCTGCCGGTGGGCCGAAGGTGGTATGGAAGCGCCCGCTGAGCGACGGGTACTCGTCGGCGGCGGTGGAGGGGAACTTCCTGTACACCATGTATGGCAGGCCGCGCGAAGAAATTGTGATCGCGTGCGACGCCCTCACGGGCAAGACGGTCTGGGAGCGCGCGACGCCGATCTCCTTCGTCAGCGACGCCGCACAGGACATGGGAAACGGACCCTACACCACCCCCCTCATCGTGGGTGACCACGTCTTCACCACCGGCGTTGGCGGACGCCTTCAATGCCTCGACAAGAAAACCGGCGAAGTGCAGTGGACGCAGCAGTTGTGGGACGACCTCAGGGGATCGCGGGTGATGTACGGCTACTCCGCCAGCCCCATGGCCTACGGCGACACAGTCATCGTGCCGGTGGGCGGGAGGGGCAAGGCCCTGATGGCCTTCAGACAGGCCGACGGAAAAGTGGCGTGGTCGCGGAACGATTTTCCGCTGTGCTATTCGTCGCCGCTGTTGATCAATGTGGACGGGCTGGAACAGGTCGCCATGCTGATGGATGGCGATGTGATCGGAGTGAACCCGCAGACCGGGGAACTGCTGTGGAAGAGCGGCTTTCGCGCCGGCTACAGCATCGCGGTAGCCACGCCGGTCTTCGCGCCCGGCAATCTGCTGTTCGTTTCCGCGGAATACGATGCCGGCGCCAAGGTCATCCAACTGGCGCGCAAGGGGCAGGGGATGACGGCGACGGAGGTGTGGTCGTCCAACAAGCTGCGGCTGCACCACGGCAATGCCATGCTCATCGGCGATGCCCTCTACTTCACGAGCGGCGGCAAGTTCTCCGCGCCGATTCTGACCTCGATCGACATCCGCACCGGCAAGGTGCACTGGCAGGAGCGCGCCGTTCCCAAAGCGACCTTCGTGTGGGCCGACCAGAAGCTGATCACCCTCGATGGAGACGGCAACCTGATGATCGCGCACCCGTCGCCGCAGGCGTTCGTGGTGTCGGCGAAGGCGGAGCTGCTGACCCACATTTCGTGGTCGCCGCCCACGCTGGTCGGGACACGGCTCTACATGCGCGACCGGCGCAACCTGATCGCGGTGGATCTCGGCTGACCGCCGGGGATACACTGATCGAATGGTAAGAGGGGCACTGGTTCTCCTGATGGTGTGCGCCGCTCTCGACGGCGCGAGCCTCCGTTACTGGGTGCAGCCCTGCGCCGGCTCCTCGAGCGGATGCCACTCCGCCGATCCCGAACTTGCCGCATGGGCGCTGGAAGCGTGGCAGGCTGCCGCGTCCGGCCATCTGACCTTCGCAAGGACCACCGATCGCGAAAAGGCCCACATCCGCATCTTCTGGACCGGCGGCAGGGAGGGCCTCTACGGCGAAGCGCGGCCGATCATGGTGGAAGGAGTGCGCGGCGCCGAGGTGTATGTCCTGCCGGCCCCCGACGGCGCAGGCGACAAGGACGTGCTGCTGCGCGATGCCATCGTCTACCTGACCTGCCTGCACGAGACCGGACACGCGCTCGGGCTTCCGCACACGGCTCGTTTCGAAGACATCATGTACAACTTTCAATACGGCGGCGACATCGCAGAGTATTTCGGTAGGTACCGCCGGCAAATCTCCACGCGCGAAGACATTCGCAAGCATTCGGGGATGTCGGCGGAGGATCGCAAGCAGTTGTTGGAGTTGTACCGTTGACCGCTCGCTACCTGAGGTAAACCGCCTGCTTTCCGGAAAGACCAGTTTCGGCTGGTTGGACACCGAACAGCAGCGACGCCAGGTACTTTGCGAGATATCGCCCGGCGCCCACGCGGGCGGCTATTCCGGCCGCCGCTAGGCCGAGGCTCCTCCGCATCACCATTCGCAAGACAGCGGGCGCCTGCGCCATTCGTAGGGACCGGGGTCATCGAGGCTGGGTGGAAGACCCTGATCGGTTCCCGCTGCAAGCAGTCGGGCATGTTCTGGGCCGTCCGTGGCGCTAACGCTATCCTGGCCCTGCGCTGCTGCCATTTCAATGGCCGCTTTGAGAACTATTGGGCGGCAAGGCGGGCTTGATTAACAGATCTTCACCACTTCTGCGTCGAGGCACCCGGCCTACACTTCCGCGCGGCCGCAAACTGCCACTTCCAGACCCATCTCGCGGAACATCGCGGCCTTCGTCCAAAACGCCAGGTTTGCCGACTGCGAGTCCGGCGCATACGCCACCTGCACGTGATTCGACTTGTGTCGTGCCATCAACTGGTCGCGTGTCACACCGTCCAGCACAGCATGCATGATCGGCCATTGCGGCGTGGTAATCCGCCATCGCCGCTCAGTCTCCTCACGCGGCAGTTCCACAACGCGCGCCCGGCCGATGTCCGCCTTCAATCGTCCGCCGTCTACGAAAACCCGGCTCCACACGATTTCGCCCGGCTTGCTGATGCCCTTCAAACTTCCCCCACCCAAACGGAAGTACATCGGCGGCTGCCGCTCGCTCACCGCCCCGGCATAACCGCCGATCAGATGTTCCGGCGGCACCGAGCCGGAGATCTCGAATACCCAGACGAACTCCTCCCGCCCGCCAACCGTATATGGTTCGCCGTAACGGACGTCGTGAAGAGTGGTCTCCGGGGGGTAACCCAATTTCGTCCACACGCGGTTGGTCACCAGCGCGTCCAGGCCCGCGCATTCGTCCACTTCGTTGAAATGCGGCAAAGCTCGCCCTTCGTACAGCACGCGGCCGTTGCCCCGCGCCGTAACCGGCGGCCGGTCCACGTTGTTCAGCAGACCCTCGGCCAGGTCGGACGCCGGCGCCAGGTCCTTCAATCCCTGCTGGTACTGAATGCCAATTGTGTCGCAGCCGAAATCGTCCGCGATGCGGAGAGCGGCGATGTACATCTTGCATTGATCCAGCACCTGCTGGTCGGTCAGGTCCGTCTCCGGATCCGGCCCCGTCCGGAAACGCATACATTTCCGGTCGAGCCACTTCCGCACCGCCGCGGCCTCGCCTTCGCTCACCTGCTGCATTTCCGCAAACAGGGCCGACTGGCTCAACCGCTCCTTGAAGACCCCAGTGGGATGGAGAAGCTCATCCGGGATGATCGCGTTGTACATCCCCATGCAGCCCTCATCGAACACTCCGAGGATGGCCTTATTGCGGCGGAGTCCTCGCGCCATCTCCTTGCCGATCTCTTCTGCTTTTTCGGGCAGACGGAACTCTCCCAGTGGATGCACGTGGCTGAGGTCATGCTCAATCTGCTCGCCGCCTACCCAACGGCGCAAACCCGCCAGGAAAAAGTCGTCCGTAAAATCCTGACTCCACAGCGTGCTGTATCGGACCCCCGCTTTGGTCAATGACGCATTCAAGTTGAGCAGTCCCACCAGGCCCGGCCACTCCCCGCTCCAGTTGGCGAGCGTGAGAATCGGTCCCTCGTGCGTATAAAGTCCATGAAGGATGTGGTGGCTGTATTGCCACACAGCCTCCACCACCACCAGGGGCGACTGCGGTGGAATCTGGCGGAATACCTCCATCCCATGTTTCTGGCTGTCGATGAATCCGTGGCCCTTGGCCGGATCGCAGGGGTGGCCGCGCCGAACGTCGTGCCCCAGTTGGCGGATGGCGTTCATGACCGATTCTTCGGCGCGCGCCTGAGCCGGCCAACACCGCTGGTTGGCGGAGAGGCGCAGGTCCCCGTTGGCTATGATGACTACCGTGTCCCGCATGATTCACATTCTGACACCCTGCGCGACCCGCCGTCTACTGGAATCCCTGTTTTTAGCGATAAAGGATTGAGAATCGAACGGAACGGAAACCGGGCGGGCAGACTCGAAAACCCTGGTCGGCGCTTAAAAAGGGGACGATGGAGAAACCACCAGAATCCGGGTGAAACCCTCTCCTGCGCCAGGAGGCACCAGTCGCGCGGCCATCTTCGACATCGCCTCGTCCGGTACAATCCGGTCGCGCCGCACGTTCCGTTCGCGGCACACCTCTAAGGGCACGGCAAAGAATACAGCCTCCACGTCGCAGCCATACGACCTGCCAATCCCTACATACGGAGCGCGCTCCTCGGGGGTCAGATTAGTCGCGTCGATATAAGTCACGGGCCGGCCCAGCGCCAACCGCTGGCGTAACAGGTACCGCAAGGTTTGAAATACGCGGTCGTGAATCGCCTGGTCGGTGGCATCATCCGCCAGCCACAAGCGGATCGCGTCCGACGACAACCCGACCGCGTTCTTGCGCGCCAGGTACGTTGACTTTCCCGAGCCGGGCAACCCGACCAGCACCACGATCCGCATCAGCGATCATGATAGCTTGCGTCAACGGACGCCCGGCCAGCCAGGCTACATGCCCTCCGGTGTACCGGTGCCCTCGCCGGACGGTTCTGCAGCCGGAGTCTCCACCGGGGCGGGCGCCTCAGCGGGTTTTGGTTTCGGCTTCGCCTTGGCGGCGGCCTTCTTCACTGCTTTTTTCTTCGCGGGCGCCTTCTTCACGGCCTTTTTCGCGGCCTTCTTGGGCGCCTTCTTTACGGCCTTCTTCGCTGCTTTCTTTGCCGGCTTCTTCTTCGCCATGTTTGGTGTCCTCGAGTTCGTGTGACGCTCCAGGTATGAGTCAAATCATCTTACACCGAATTCTCGGAATTACCAATTGAGATCTTCGATGATCTCCTCCGAAAGACACTCAACCAGCCCGATGCGGGCCGATCACCGCCGACGCGCCCGATTTCTGCTCCGCCCGCGATCTCTGCGGTATGATGCAAGACGGCATGGAGAAGGTCGATCGCCGCGCCGCCATCGGCGTCAAGGAATGGAAGCACGAATTGGAACGGCTGCGGGACCGCATCGGCCGGCAGCGCGACGACCTGGTGGAGCGGATGCGCGCCGGCGAAACCATCCTCCTCGAGGCGCTGTATTCCGTCGCGGAGTCGAATCCGGGTAAATTGGGTGCAACCGCGCAAGCTGGCGGGCCAATGCCGGAACGCAGCACCCTCGAGCCCGTAGCAGTCCCGCCGCCCAATCCCCCGCGCGGCTGACTCCAGTGGCCCGAAATCTCCCGGGCACACGGACAGCAATTAGCTGAACGCGCCGGCGATGGCGGCGCCGATGAACACCACCACGATCCATGGCAGCACGACGCAGGTCAGAGCGCCCCCGAATGAGACCTTTTTGCCGCCCGCCGCCTTGATCCCCACCGCGATCAATAAAATTCCCCAGATCGTAAACAGATCCAACGATTTTGCCAGTGTGTAGACGAACTTCGAGCTGGACTGGTAGTCCATGAACGCCGCCGGGTTGAACGCCAGCGGGTTCACCAGAAAGAAGTCCTCCGGTTTCTTCAGGTACATCACCACCGTCTTCAGAGCCGTCTGGATTATGCCCGGCAACGAGGAGTAACAAAGGACAGCGAAGAGTTGCTTGAACTTGACCGGCGCAGAGAGGATCCCTCGCACGATTCCGAGAAGCACCGCCGCCACGACCAGCAACCCGACCGGCGGACCGATGACCGCACCCGCGTAATAAGTGACCGGCACGATCTTCAGTTGAAGATCCTCCGCCCGCTGCCGCTGATCTGCCGGCAACTGCTCCAGTTGCTGCGCCTGCCGGGCGTTCATCTGCATGCTTTGACGAATCACTTCCGGCCAGCCGACGTGCTGGCCCAGCAACACCGTGAAAATCACCCCCGTGAGGATCGCGAGGATCAACGGAACCCAAAAGCCGGGCCGCGCCGCGATGTCTTCGAAGGCCTTTTTCGGTTCGAAGAAGACGCCCGACAGGCGCCCCATTTCACTCATGCCTTGCGGTGGCGGAGGTTCGAATGGCGGTACGCTTTCAGGAGTCATACGCCCCGATTGTACTCCAGTGCGCCATGCGGTGCTCGGCTATGATGGAGGAACCGATGCGGCGGCGCCTGATCGCTCTCCTGTCACTCATCTTCTGCGGCTGCGGACCGGCGGGGGAAGGCCGCCTGAAAGCGATTATCGGCGCCATGCTTATCGATGGGGCCGGCGGACCGCCCGTCTCCAACTCGGTGGTCCTGGTGGCGGGTGACCATATCCGCGCGGCCGGATCTCATTCCGACATCCCCATTCCGGAGGATGCCGACAAGATCGACGGCGCCGGGAATTTCCTGGTGCCAGCCCTGGTGGACATCTGCGACCGCGCCGACCCGCCCGGCATGCTTCGTCCCTCCAGCCCGGCCGACGCCCGCAGCCGGGTTTCCGAGTTGTCCGCCAACAAAGCGGCGGCCATCCACATCGGAAAACTGCCTGCCCAGGTCGCCGAAGCTGTTCTGGAAGCGGCGCGCGACGCTCATATTCC
Source organism: Bryobacteraceae bacterium (assembly GCA_035501495.1). Taxonomy (GTDB): domain Bacteria; phylum Acidobacteriota; class Terriglobia; order Bryobacterales; family Bryobacteraceae; genus JAIQFL01. The sequence continues at coordinate 28,782 of DATJWB010000313.1, forward strand.
GGTCACCGGCCATGTCTCCACCTTGGCCGAAGTGAAATTTCTGGTCGATAAGGGAGCCTCCGCCCTGGTGGGCATGATCCGCGATACCGAAGATCTCGATCCCGTGCTCCTTGGAAAGTTGCGCGACTTGCGCATCGTCGTGGCTCCCGCCCTGGTCAGCGCCGGAGACAAGCTCGAAATCTCCCAACGAAACACCCGCCGCCTGTTTTCCGCCGGCGTTCTCCTCGGCCTGGCATCTGAAGGCGGCGACCCCCTGCACGAGGCCGAGCTGATGGCCGATGCCGGAGTTCCTCCCCCCGACGTGATCGTGGCCACCACACGCAACGGTGCCATGGCGCTCCGCCAGCTCGACGACCGGGGTACCATCGAAGCCGAAAAACGAGCCGACCTGGTGATGGTTTCCGCCAATCCAGCCGAGGACATCCGCAACCTTCGCAAAGTCGCCTTGCGCATGGCCGGAGGCGCCTTCTCCCGGTGAAATCGCATTCCCGGCGGGAACAATCCGCCGGCCGCCTGCGTATCTCATGCTGATCGAGGTACCGCTATGCGTCCAAGGCATCTTGCCTTTCCAGTGGCAGCCGGCCTGCTCTGCTTCACCGCCTGCGATTACATGGATTGGAGCGACATGGAGCGCTTCAGTCGTGATTTCCATTACAGCTACGGGCTTTCGCGCGATGGAAGGATCTCGGTCGAGACCTTCAACGGCTCCGTCGAGGTTTCAGGATGGGACCGGGACACTGTGGACATCAGCGGCACCAAGTACGGACCCACCCAGCAGGCGGCCGACGATCTGAAGGTGAATATTGACAACAGCCGGGATTCGATCGCCATCCGGGTCGCGCGTCCCGACATGCGGCGCAACAACCTGGGGGCGCGCTTCGTCATCAAAATTCCCCGCGCCGCCGTGCTCGATCGCATCACCACTTCGAACGGTGAGATTCGGACGGCCGATGGGAGCGGCCCCGCCCGCCTCCGGACGTCCAACGGGCCGGTTCGGGTCACTTCCTTTCAGGGAACTCTGGATGTCGGGACGTCCAATGGGCCGGTGGACCTGGTTGATGTCGATGGCGATACCGTCGCTCACACCTCTAACGGCCGGATCCATGCCGAACGTCTGAACGGAACGCTCGATGCCACCACCTCCAACAATGCGGTGGATGCGGATCTCAAACCGTCGGACCGGCCGGTCCATGTACAGACTTCCAATGGGCCGGTGGACCTGAGGCTGCCCGACGGATTCCGCCGCGAGGTTCGCGTGAATACCAACAACTCCGGGATCACACTGCATCTCCCCATGTCGGTGGACGCCCACGTTCTCGCCCGCACCAGCAATTCCTCCATTTCGACCGATTTCGACCTTCGCATGCAAGGCGAGTTCAGCAAGAATCACCTCGATGCCAACATCGGAACAGGCGGGGCCCTGCTCGACCTGAGCACCTCGAACGGTCCCATCCGCCTGGTCAAGCATTGAAATCAGACGTGGCGCAAGAAACATTCCCGGCAGGGATCGCCAGCGCTCATGGAACGCTTGGCGGCTACCGCGGGGTCTCAGGCAGAGCGTAGAATACCACCGCGAGAATCAGGTAGACCGCCAGCAGTTGAACTCCCTCCAGCCAGTTCGACTCGCCGTCTGCCGCGATCTGCCCGGTAATCAGCACCGCCACAAAGACCGCCAGGACCTCTGCCGGTGTGAACACCAAGTCCATCGACTGCGGCCCGACAAAGTGGCTCGCAATTACCAGCACGGGCGCCACGAACAGCGCAATCTGCAGACTGCTGCCGATCGCAATTGCCACCGACAGTTCCATGCGGTTGCGCAGCGCCATCATCACTGCGGTGCTGTGCTCGGCGGCATTGCCGACAACCGCTACCACAATTACGCCGACGAAGATAGACGTCATGCCGAAAGCGGCGGCGGCATCCTGGACCGAACCGACCAGAATTTCGCTCATCCAGGCGATCGCAGCCGTCGCGCCCGCCAGGAAGAACAGCGACCGTCTCAGACTCCACCCCGCTTCGACGGCGGTCCCGGCCTCGGGATCCGCTCCCGCGAACAACTCCTTGTGGGTGTGAAGCGAGAACACCAGGTGCGCGCCGTAGGAGAGTATCAGGACGACCGAAATCGCCAGGCTGAGATCGCTCTCGCGGACGTGTTGTCCGGGGCCGGCCAGGTAGTGGAACGCGGCCGGCATGATCATGGCAATCGCGGCCAAGGTCAGGAGTGTGGCCTGGGCCCTTGCCGCGGTGGTGTTGAACGTCTGGCGCTTGTGCTTCAGGCCGCCGGCCAGGACCGCGGCGCCCAATACCAGCAGAATATTGCCGATGATGGAGCCGGTCAATGAGGCCTTCGCTACGGGATAGAGACCCTTCCGCAGCGCCATGATGGCGAGGATCAACTCGGCTGCATTCCCAAGTGTGGCATTGAGCAGGCCGCCCAATCCCTCGCCGGTATGGCGAGCGAGTTCGCCGGTGGCGCGTCCGAGCCACTCCGCCAGCGGCACGATGGAGAGGCATGACGCCACGAAAATCAGCGTGTGGGATTGCGGCGCGAGGAGTTCGAGCGCGATGGCAACCGGGACAAAGATCAGCAGCCAGTTGAGCATGAACGGGAATCTGCCTCGTTCCCGTCCTTACTCTACCGCATCTTCCCGAATCATCGTCCGACAGGCGGCCACCATACCCGGTGGTTCACGGTTTGAGTTCCGGCCAGAAGGCCGTAGATGGCCACCGCGCTGGAGGACGCCGTGTAGACCTTCCCGTTAGCCACGGTCGGGCTGACGAATTTCACGAACCCGTTAAGACTGTCCGCGCCAGACAAGCCGCTGTTCCACAACTCCTGCGACAAATCGGAGGCGTTATAGGCGTGGAGAATGCCGGGCGTCGAGGAGTCCTGATATTCGCCGGTGGTCACCCACAGAATCCCGGTGCCGTCCTGGCCGCCGTTGGCGGAAATCGCCATGCCGACGCGAGGGCCGCCGGACGTCAGGCCGCTGCCGGAAAGCGGGCTCGGGTCGAAACTCCCTCCGGCTGCCCGGAAACACTGCATCGACGAGTCGCCGGCCCGTACATACACGTAAGCGCCGTCCGCGCGGCCCCACACCGAGAAGGTAAAGATGAAACCATCGACCGCCGGGAAGATTTGTGCGGTACCTGCGGTGTCCAGTTGTCCCATCGAGTCGCCATTGACAAAATAGAGGTTGCCCATCTTGTCTCCGGCGATGACCGAGTGAGTGCCGGGAATCAAAGCCGGGCCGGCCGAAAGATCGTAGTCATTGTCCGCCAGCATTTGCCAGTTCGCCGGAGTATACCAGTCCGATAATCCGGAACTGCCGGAAAGCTTGACTATAGACTCCCCGAAATCCTGCGTGCCGTCATAGTCGCCGTTACCGGTAATGAAGTAAGTATTACCAGCATCGTCGCCGGCCAGCCCATGTCCCGACTGCCAGATGGCTCCGCCGATTCCAGCCGGAGTCACAGCCATGGCATTCAGTTTCTGAGTCAGATCGGAGGCGTTGTAACTCATCAGCCATCCATGCCAGACACCGGAGTCGCCATGCGAGCCGAACGCCACCAACATGGCGCCGTTGAGCAGTAGCAGCCCGGGTCGCTGGAGGTGGGCCGCGGGATCGAACGGGAGCGCGCCGTCCGCGGTCGAGCCCTGTCCGCTACCAGGAACCGTCGCGGAAATTGTCACCGGCCCGTTCATGGTCTCCTGGCCGTTGGCGAGATTGAGGGCGTGCAATTGAAAGCTCGGAACTCCGTTTTGGATTGTCTCCGCTACCACGTAAAACGCTCCCGCCAGCGGATCGACCGCGCCGGTGGAGAGAATTCCCACCTCCGGATTAACGTCCGTGAACGCTCCCGTGTCGCTGGTGAGCATGGAAGACGGGACTGAGGGTCCGAGATTCACTGACCAGAGCAAAGCGGCCGATCCCACCTGGTCGGCATCGAAGGCATAGACGCTGTTGTGCTGAGTCGTTATGATCACGACGTTGTGGATGCCCTGCCCGTCTATGGCGACACTACCGATATACAGGGGCTGGCCGAAGATCTCGCCATCCACTGGAAACTCACCGAGTTTGCCAAAACTCCCGGGCGCGACGTTCGCCACTGACAGTTGAGTCTCCTGCAGGTTGGCGTTGGACCGGCCATTGTCGTAATTGGCAGTCAGTACATTAGTCTGAGCCGGCAACAAATTCACGCAGACGGATACGGTTAACAGCAGGCGCGTGACTGATGTCGCTATCCCGCGCCTGTTAGCGTTCGAGAGAAGAGGTACGTCGCGGAGGACAGACATCTCGCCCACACTACAGACAACCCGTTAGACTACTCGAAGTTGTTAGGGGTTACAAGGGTATCTGACTGTCTGGTGAGGATGTTTACCTCAGACGTTTTCCGTCACGCGAGAAAATGGAACTCTTGCCCGATCTGGTGTAGCGCGACGCGCTCCGGATTGGCGCCGGCGGCCTGATATACGCGCTCGATTGGCTCCAGGTAAGGCTCGCGGCTGAGCGGGAAGGTCTGGTGATGCACCGGCAGGAAGAACTCACTGCCCGCGTCGTCGGCCATTTGCCATGCCTGTTCAGGAGTGCAATGGGAGTAAATCCAGGGGTTGTACGCTCCCACCGGCATTACCGCAAGGTCAAAGGGACGAGCACTCTTCAAAGGCCGAAAGGTGGTAGTGCTTGCGGTGTCTCCACCGAAAACCACGCGATACCGCCCGGCTTCGATCGTGTAGCCGTTGTACCCGCGGTAGGTGTCGCTGCGCATCCGAGCGCCCCAGTGTTTCACGGGGAAAGCGCGAATCTCGAGCGGTCCGATGCTGGTGCGGCCTCCCCAGCCCAGCTCATCTACCTTGCGGTACCGGTTGACGCGCAATAGGTCGGCCGTTTTCGCGGCAGTGACAACCGCGGTGACGCGACTTTCCAGACGCCGCAACGTGGGGAGATCGAAGTGATCGAAATGCGCGTGCGAGAGCAAAACAACGTCGATCTTCGGCAGGCCCTCGACCGCCAAAGCCGGCTCGACGACTCGTTTCAATCCCAGCGTAAACAGGCCGAGGTTAATTCCCACGCGGGTACTGAGCACCGGGTCGGTCAATATCGTGACGCCATCGATTTTGAGCAGCACTGTGGTGTGACCCAGCCAGGCGGCGTGGAGACCTCGATCGCTCCACGAGCGCGGGGCCGGGTGCGCGGGTGCCGGAAAGACCGTGCGCGCCTGATCTTCTGAAACGTGGTTCCAGAACCGCGGCGCCGCTCGAAAAGCCCAACTCCCCATGCTCGCCAAACCGGCCATACCCACCCCTCCCGGCCACTTCCTTCGCCGCACCTTTTAGTATGATGCTTCGCCGGCGGTCAGGGTTGCGTCAGGATGGGCTTCCGCCAGCCCGGCTGCTTTCGGCACGCACCCGCCCGCTTCGATATAGTGGTGTTTCCGGCGCGCCGGCCGGCTCGGCACCGCATCCGGCCGGCCTCATCATGCATAAAGACCCCATTCGACTGGCCATTCAAATCGTGGTTTACGTGGTGCTCTACTTCGTTACGGCGTGGGTCTTCGGTCCTCTGATGTTGTGGCTGGGGGGATACCTGTTGGGGACCGTTGGGGCCGGTCTTTTCTCGGCGATCGCTGCCAACTGGCTGACCCTCCGTATTTACGAAGACCGCCACATCGTCGATTTGGGACTGTGGTGGAACCGCGCCTCGGCACGCAACCTGGGCTGGGGATTGATTGGCGGGGTCGGCTCAGCCAGCCTGGTGCTGGTCCCGCCGCTCATCAGGGGTGCTGCGCATCTGCAAGCCACACCCTCGGAACCGGCTTCTGCAGGCACCATCCTGTTCGTGGGCGCGCTGCTCGCGGCGGGCGCGGCAGGTGAAGAATTGTTCTTCCGAGGGTACGGTTTCCAAAGGCTGATCGCAGTGCTGGGACCCTTCGCCACCATCGCCGTTGTGCTGGTGGGCATCGTGTTTGCCCTGCTGCATCGTTTGAATCCCAACGCCACCTGGTTTGCCCTCGCCAACACCGCGGGCTTCGGCATTCTCTTCGGCTATGCCTATATTCGAAGCCGCGACCTCTGGCTGCCGATCGGATTACATTACGGTTGGAACCTGACCCTTCCGCTGCTCGGAGTGAACCTCAGCGGCCTGCATATCAACATGACCGGCCGGGAGATGTCGTGGACCGCGGGCGCGCTGTGGAGCGGGGGAGAATACGGCCCCGAAGCCAGCGTGCTGACCACCGGCGTCCTGGTGCTGCTGTTTGTGTATATCTGGCGGATTCCCATCATCCGGCAGCCGTCGCCGCTGACGGATGCGTCGTAGGACGTACCCTCTTCAGTTGCGGCGGGCTTCCGGCCGGAAATCTTGCGTTACGCTTGCAACGCCCCGAGCGAATCCTTCACGGTCGGCGCCTTGCCCGACTCGATGTCTCTTCGCCGGATTTGGTGGAACTTCGTCAGGAGCGAGTTTGCGCCCGACAAAGCCTCGAGACGATCGGCGAAAGCGCCAACCGACGCCGCTGGAACGGCATACAGGGCCACATCATCGGTCAGCACGTCGAGATAGGCGCGGGCTCCGCAGCAACCCAGGCTCAACGCCGATCGGCCAGTGTTTCGTGCCTGCGGGATAATCGCGCATGCTGGACGACCCATCGCCGGAGGCATTCCCCCTTCCATCTGTTGCGACGCTTCCGAGAGAATCAGGGTCTGGCTGGCTTGCACGAAGAGCAGCACCACGTCGGGCGCCACGGGTATCTCCGCCAGCGGGCCGTAGATGACGTAGGCTGGCTTGTCCGCGAGCACCGGAATGGCGGCCACGTCCTGCTCGCGGACGTAGGTCAAATCGGCGAATACCTGCAACGCGTCGGCGAGATCGGTACGCGCCTCCAGGGACATGTCGAGATTGTGGGTGTAAAGGCCAATCGAGCAGAAACGATGATCGGGCGCTCGGGTCGCGAAGACGCGCGTTTGGGCTTCTTGCCAGAAACGACAACCGGCCGGGGACTGCCCGGCCCACGGTTCCACGCCTTCCGGGAGGTGATCGGCCAGGCAGACCGCTACGGGAGGCTGCTTCAGCCGCAGAGATTGGGTCAGTGATCGGGCGATATCGGAGTAGGATCTCATCGTCTTCAGGTTACCAGCCGTCTTACAGGCCGTTGCCCCGGAGGCGCGAGCCCTACTGCCGCACCGGCGAAGGCAATGGAGATCCAGGCCCGGGAGGCAGCAACAGCGCCACCACGACGAGCAATAACAGAACCATGATGGTAATCACGTCGGGATCGTACAAGGGGTCCTCTTTCCGGCCTACATTGGAATCGCCGACCACGAGCGATCCGGATACAGCATGTGCGGCGGGTGCAAATGCGCCTGGGGTACCTTCGATTTCCTGTAGGAACTTGTACAGTGTATCACGGTTCGACGCGATTATCCCAACCCGGGGACGCCGCCGAGGGTTTTGGCAAAACGCACGGCCCGCAGGATGGCTTGGGCAAGCGCATCCGCCGCGGCCACACCCAGGATATTGATGTCGGCCTGACGGTCGCCCGATGAAAGCGCGAAGACCGTGTCGCCATCAAACATGGTGTTCACCGGGTAGATCGTACGCGCCATGCCAAGGCTGGCGAATTGGGCCAGTTTGGTGGCCTGTACCTTGGTGAGCCGAGCGTTCGTGGCCACCACTCCAAGCGTGGTGTTGCTGCGGATGAAGGAACCTTTTGCGCCGGCTTTCATGGCCTCCACAGTGTTGACGAACTCGCGGCTATCCGGAGCTTTGCGCGCTCCCGCCACAATCTTGCCGGTTTCGGGGTCGCGCACGTCTCCCAGCGCGTTCACCACCGCGAGTCCCGCCACCATCACGCCATCCGAGAGCATCACGGTAAAGGTGCCAAGCCCCCCCTTCATGGCCTGCCGCAAGCCGTAGAGCTTGCCAACCGTGGCGCCGGTGCCGGCGCCCACGCAGCCTTCCGGTACCGCGTCGGTGTTGGCGGTGCTGGCGGCGGCCTCGCCCATCGCGACACTGGGACGCACGCCGGGCTTGGCGATCGGCAAGTCGAAGATCACCGCCGCGGGAACAATCGGCACGCGCGCCGTGCCCGCCAATACCCCGACCCCGCGCCGCTCCAGGTATCGGCGCACGCCGGAAGCGGCTTCCAGCCCGAATGCGCTGCCGCCAGTCAGCACGATACCATGCACCTGCGGATCGATGTGGCCCGGGTCGAGGGTCGCGATCTCCTCAGTGCCGCTGGCGGACCCGCGGATATCCACGCCGCCTACGGCGCCCTGCTCGCACAGGATCGCGGTGCAACCCGTAACTGCCTCGTAGTCCGAAACATGGCCCACGCGGATGCCGGGAATGTCGGTCAGTCCCTTCGCCATAGGAAACCGATACTGGTATGGTAGCATCGAGTATCGGGGATCGACCCACTTGCTGGATCTGCTGAAAGAGCCTGTTCTCGCGATTCAAGACTTCATATCCCTTGCCGCCAAGGCGTTCCGAAACATCCTTCGCACTCCGCATTACTGGGACGACATCTACCTGCAGATGGACACCATCGGGGTGGGCAGCCTGTCGATCGCAGCGATTACCGGCTTCTTTGCAGGCGCGGTGATGGCGCTGCAGATGTCGCGCGCGCTCGCCCAATACGGTTCGGTGGGCAAGACCGGCACGCTGGTCTCGATCACCCTGGCGCGCGAACTCGGGCCGGTGCTGACCGCCTTAATGGTGGCCGGGCGCAACTCGTCGGGAATCGCAAGCGAGTTGGGCTCCATGAAAGTCACCGAGCAGATCGATGCCATGCGCGCACTCGGCACCGACCCTGTCCAGAAACTGGTGACGCCGCGGCTGATCGCTACCGCGGTTATGCTGCCGATGCTCACGGTGATCGCTGATTTCGTGGGCATGTGCGGCGGGTACATCATCGCCGAGTTCTTTCTGGGCCTGAGCGCCAAACAGTATTGGACTTCGGTGTGGCAGGCCCTCGACTGGAGCGACGTCTGGCAGGGCGGCGTTTTCAAACCGCTGGTATTTGCCTGCACCATATCGCTGGTGGGCTGTTTTTACGGCCTCCGCACCACGGGCGGCACGCAGGGCGTTGGCCGCGCCACCACCCAGGCAGTGGTGGCCACAACGGTAGCGATCTTCATCTTCGATCTGTTGATCACCAAGATCTTCGTCAGCCAGACCGGATAACGATGCCCGAGGGATCGCAGAAGTCCATTCTCCGCTTTGAGCACGTGACGGTCGCGTTCGATGGCGAGCCGGCGCTGACAGATCTTTCCTTCGAGGCGTTCGAAGGCGAGTCGCGCGTGATCCTGGGAGCCGCGGGCAGCGGCAAGACGGTGCTGCTCAAGACCGCTCTCGGGCTGGTCAAACCGGAATCCGGAAGAGTATTTGCGTTCGGCAAAGATCTGACGGCCATGCGCGAGCGGGACCTGTTCGAGATCCGCAGCAAAATGGGAATGCTCTTCCAGGAAAGCGCCCTGTTCGATTCGCTCAACATCGAAGAGAACGTGGCGTATCCGTTGCTGAACCAGAAGTCGATCCGCTGCCCTCTCGCGCAGGTACTTCCCCGGGTGGCGCAGGCGCTCGAATTTGTCGAACTGGGGGGGACGCTGGAGAAATTTCCCAGCGAGCTTTCGGGCGGCATGCGACGCCGCGCCGCCATCGCTCGCGCGGTGGTCACCGACCCGCCGCTGGTGCTCTACGATTCGCCCACAGCGGGCCTGGACCCGATTACTGCCTACACCATCATGGCGCTTCTGATCAAGGAGCGCGACGTAAGCCACACCACTACCCTGGTGGTGACCCACCGCTACCAGGACGGAAACCTGATCGCGAATTTCCGCTACAATTCGGAGAAAGGGGAGCTGGAGCCTGCGCGGAACGGGGCGAGATCGGGGGGGCGAACCATCTTCATGGTCCTGAATCAGGGCCGGCTGGTTTTCGAGGGTGATCAGAGCCGGTTGGAAGCATCCCGGGATGCCTACATTTCGAAGTTTGTGAAACGGCGGGAATAGACAATGCCGGATCCACACAAAGTACGCTGGTCGCAGTTGAAAGTCGGGGTGTTGGCGCTGGGGGCGTTCGTCATCCTGTTCGTCCTGGTTTTCCTGCTCACCAGTTCGCAAGGTCTATTTCAGCCCAACGTGCTGTTGCGTACCTATATGGCTGATGCGGGAGGCATCGCGGATGGGTCGGTGGTGCGGCTCAACGGGTACCCCATCGGCTACCTCGATAAGCTGCAACTCACCGGGTCGCGCGATCCGGCGCGCCAGGTGGAGTTCCGGATGATGGTCAACGGGAAGTACCTCTCCGAAATCCCCGTGGACTCGCTGGCCGAGATCAGCGCCGCCAATCTGCTGGGCGACAAGTTCGTCAACATCACCAGAGGTCAGGAATCCGCCACGGTCAAGGCGGGCGGCGAAATCCGGAGCAAGCCGACCCAGGACATACCCGAATTAATGGCGCAGATGACCACGAGCCTGCAGTCGTTCCAGATGATCGTGAATCGCGTCGATGCGCTCCTGGCGGGAGTCGAAGCGGGCAACGGCAACCTCGGAAAGTTTCTCAAAGACGAGGAATTGTACACCCGGATGAACGGGATCGCTTCCGAGATCCAGAAGATTCTTACGGACGTGCGCACTGCCGACGGGAGCGTCAGCAAGGTGCTCCACGATCAGGGGGCGCTCTACGACGATATCCGTGCGCCGATCAAACGCATCGACGCCATGCTGGCGCAGATTCAGGGTGGGCAGGGCAACATCGGACTGCTCATGAACGACCGCGCCCTGTATGACGACTTCAAGAAAACTGTTACCGAATTCAACGGTCTGCTGGCGGATTTGCAGGCCGGCAAGGGGAACGCGGGCAAGCTGCTGAAGGACGATCAGCTCTACAAGCACCTGGACGACCTGGTGAGCCGGTTCACCGTCATCGTGGACAAGATGAACGCCGGGCAGGGAACCATCGGACAGATTCTGGTGAACCCGCAGCTTTACCAGACCCTCGAAGGCACTACCCGCGAGTTTCAATCCCTGGCCAAGGACGTGCGGGCCAATCCCAAAAAGTTCCTCAGCATCCGGCTGACTCTGTTTTGAGCGCTCCAAGACAACTGGTGGTCAATGCCGATGATTTCGGCTTCACGCCCGACGTGAACGAAGGCATCGTGGAGGCCCACCGCCGCGGCATCCTGACCGCGACCACCCTGATGGCCAATGGCCACGCATTTGAGGATGCGGTGAGGCACGCGCGCCAAACTCCTTCTCTGGACATCGGCTGCCACCTGGTGCTGATCAGCGGTGTCTCACTCCGTACGGGGAAGGCGTTGCCGCAGAGTGTGCCCGAGTTGTTGGGCGCGCTCGCACGCCGCGAAATCCGGGTGTACGACGAATTGTCGGCGCAGGTGCGGCGAATCGCGGATGCGGGCCTCCGTCCGACGCATCTCGACACTCACAAGCACACTCACCTGGCGCCACCCGTGCTGGACGCGGTGGCGCGACTGTCGCAGGCAACGGGAATCCGCTGGGTGCGCCGTCCCTTCGATTTTCCTTTAACGTCCGCCCGGGGATCCGCCCCGTGGATGAAGCGGCTCACCAGCGACGCTCTGCGGCTCATGCGGCGCCGGTTCCACCGCGTCCTGGAGCGTCACGGCTGCCGGACTACGGACCACTTCGCCGGGTTTCAGATCACAGGCAGATTCCGCGCGGCCCAACTGGTGGCGCTGCTCGCCGAGTTGCCCGCAGGCAGCACCGAACTGATGTGCCACCCGGGACGCTGCGGCAGCGCATTACGGAATGCCCGCACGAGGCTGAAGGAAAGCCGCGAGGCGGAGTTGGAGGCCCTGGTTGCCCCCGAAGTCCGCGAGGCTTTGACGCGGAACGGCATCCTGCTGGCGAGCTATCGCGATCTGTAAAGGCGGGGCCAGCCGGCCGGAGGCCGGCCCTCAACTCCAACTTCTTTTCTTCTCTGTCGAACTCTGTCATCGGCTGCTTCCGATGTTCTTACGCTGCACCATAGATCTCCCCAGTTGTTCACTGGCTCCACCAGACGAAAGGTACAGCGGCACGGGCACGGCGGACGGTCCGCGTGACATCCGTGCCCGGGAGGAGGTCTGTTTTTTCGTTCAAGCTGCCGGTCAACGGCCAAGGTGACGGATTGTCCGGCTAACCTCGCTTGTCTTCGCTCGTCCAAGCTCCTATAGTTTAGCTATGGGAAAGAGGCGAAGATGCTGCAAGAATTCCTCCGGAGACTCCGCTACTACCGCCACCGCCGCGAGTTTGAAGCCGACCTCGACGAAGAGCTCCGCTATCACCTGGCGATGAAGCGGCGCGATTCCGGCGAGGAGGCAGGTGCGCGCCGGCAATTCGGCAACATCACGCTGCTGAAGGAAGAGAGCCGCGCGACGTGGAGCTGGACCTGGTGCGAACAGCTCCTGCAGGACTTTCGGTACGCCCTACGGACCGCGCTCCATAATCGCGCCTTCACCGCGTTGGCGGCGCTTTCGCTGGCATTGGGCATTGGCGCCAATACTGCCATCTACAGCTTCCTGGAGGCGATCCTGCTGCGGTCGCTCCCGGTTTCGGACCCGGCATCACTGGCGGTCTTGAATTGGCACGCGCCGAGGCCCAAGTCGGAAGGCTTCGTCATGTACTCGATGTCCGGACACACTTACGACGACGGCAAGGGAGGCGGAACGGGCGGCATCTTTCCCTACCACACGTTCGAGTTTTTGCGGCAGAACGGCTCCGCTTTGTCGGTTCTGTTTGCGTTCTATCCAGCCAGAGATTTGAACCTGACGAGCAATGGTCAGTCCGATCTCTCCCGCGGCGAGTACATTTCCGGAGATTATTTCCGCGGTCTCGGGGTTCCTCCTGCCGCCGGCCGGCTGATCCTTGCCGATGACGACCGCGCGGGAGCGCCGCCGGTTGCCGTCATCAGCCACGCATTCAGCGAAAAGCGGTTCGGAGGGCCGGCAGGCGCTCCAGGCCAGTCCATTCTGGTGAATAACGTCCCGTTCGCGGTGGTGGGTGTGACGCCTCCGGAATTCTTTGGGGTAGACCCCTCGTCGGTACCGGATATCTATCTTCCGATGCACACCAACCTGCTGCTCGAAACCGACCGGCGATGGGGCGCCGCCGCGGCGTATCGCAACGACAACCATTATTGGATCGAAATCATGGGCCGGCTGCGTTCCGGCGCCACGCTCGAGCAGGCGCAGAAGATTCTCGCTCCGCTGTTTTCGCATTGGGTGGAGAGCACGGCGGCAAATGATCGCGAACGCGCCAACCTGCCGCAACTGGAGTTGCAGCCGGGCGTTAGAGGAATTGACCGGCTGCGGCGGCTATACTCCAAGCCCCTTTACGTGTTGCTGGCGATGGTGGCGTTGATCCTCGCAATCGCGTGCTCCAATGTCGCCAACCTGCTGCTGGCGCGCGCCGCGTCCCGCAGACGCGAGATCGCACTGCGGTTGAGTGTGGGCGCAGGCAGGGCTCGAGTCGTGCGGCAATTGCTCACCGAGAGCCTGGTGCTGGCGGTGACAGGAGGGACGCTGGGCGTGTTGTTCGCCATCTGGGGCATCCGCTTCCTGACGGTGTTGCTGGTGAACGGTGACGCCAATTTCAGGGTGCGAGTGGATTTGAGCTGGCCGGTTTTGACCGCGGCCGCCGCGCTCTCGTTTCTGACAGGCATTATATTCGGCCTCGTGCCGGCGCTGCAGGCCACCCGCGTGGAGGTAATGCCCGCTCTGAAGGAAACGAGGTCGGGACGGGAAGCGAGGACTCCCCGGTGGCGTGTCACCTTCGGCCATACGTTCGTGGTAGCCCAGGTGGCGCTTTCTCTGTTGCTCCTGGCTGGCGCCGGACTGTTTGTGCGGACGCTGGCGAATCTACAATCCATTGAACTCGGCTTCAATCGCGAGAATATCCTGCTGTTCAAGATGAACCCGCGGCAGGCCGGCCATCAGGACCCGGAAGTCTACACCTTTTATAGCGATCTGCTGAGACGGTTTCGCGCCATTCCCGGCGTGCGGGACGCAACCCTGTCCAATTCTCCGCTGGTCGGTGCGGGTTCTGGCTTTCCTGTTTCGGTACCCGGTGAAAAGCCCGATGACGCGAACCGGATCATGGCGGTGGGCCCAGGATACTTCCGCACGATGCAGATTCCGCTCCTGGCCGGCCGCGACATCGAAGAACGCGACGGGCCAGGGTCGCCCCTCGTGGCCGTGGTTAGTGAACGTTTTGCGCAGATCAATTTTCCGGGGCGGAATCCGTTAGGTGAGCATCTGACGATGACGCCGCGCGATGTGCCGCACGATGCCGTGATCGCCGGGGTCGCCAAAAACGCGCACTATGGCGGCTTGAAAGAGGAGTCGCCGCCGGTGATCTACTTCCCCTACAACCACGGCCTGGAGCCGAAGTATGCAATGACCTTTGCCCTGCGCACCGCGGGCGACCCGTTGCGTTACGTCAAGACGGTGCGCGAGATTGTTCACCGGGCGGACTCGCGCGTGCCGCTGGCCGGCGTCGAGAGCCAGACGGCACAAATCGATCACACCATCAATCAAGAGATCCTGTTTGCCGAACTTTGCTCGTGTTTCGCAACGCTCGCCCTGGTGATCGCCGGTGTGGGCCTCTATAGCACGGTCTCGTGTGCGGTGTCGCGCCGCACGGGCGAGATCGGCATTCGCATGGCACTGGGGGCGCAGAGAGGGAGCGTGACGTGGATGGTGCTGCGCGAAGTGCTGGTGCTGGCGATAGTGGGGCTGGTGGTCAGCGTACCGGCGGCTTGGGCGGCATCCAAGGTGGTCGCGTCGTTCCTGTTCGGCATGAAGCCCAACGATCCCCTGGCTCTCACGCTGGCCTTCACTACTTTATTTGTGTCCGCGGTTGTGGCGGGGTATGTGCCAGCGTGGAAGGCGTCGCGCATCGATCCGACGGCGGCGCTGCGCCACGAGTGAGGCCGGCAGGCAGGGGTGCCCGCGCCCAATCGCTACAGCGTTTTCAGGAATGCGATTAGCTGCTGCTGTTGCGCGGCGGTAAGAGCGTGAAAGTTCGCCGTCACCTGGCGGGCTTCGCCACGATGGCGCCGGATGGCATCTTCCAGCGTCAACGACCCGAGATCGTGCAGGAATCGCGACTTCGTGCGCAGGCCCCAGAGGGGCGACGTCCGCATCTTGTGGGCGGTATCTTGCGGACCCGCCTGCACGATGCCGTCGCCGGTGCCGATATCGTGCAAAAGGAAGTCTCCAAACGGGTGGATCACTTTGTTGCCCAACCCATCCGCGACCGCATATTGGCCACCATTGATGGACGTTCCTGGAGGCGCGGTGGTCATCGACTCCACGTGGCAGATGGCGCAGCCGGTGGTCTCGAACAGGTGCTGGCCGGCCTGGGCATCGCTGCTCGCGGCAGCCGGATCGTCGCGCGGCGGCGCTTTCGTTCCGCGGATGAATTGCGTGAAGTGATCGATGTTCGCCATGCCGAGCGAGTCCGGCACGTCTTCGGGGTCCGAATTCGTCTTACAGACGGTGGTGCTGTCGGTGGGGCGCAATCTGCTGGTCACCCCCATTTCGTTCACGTAGGCATCCGCGACGAACGACAGCAGGCTGCCGTGCTGGTCCTTCCATCCGAATCTTCCTACACGCGTTTTGCCGGGCGCTTCAAAAATGGGGACCTGAATCGCCTCACCCTGGATCAGCCCGCCGCTTTGCTGCGGCTGATCCGCCGCGATAGCCATCAGGGTGCTGTCGTCCACGGCTTCTACGAAGCCATCGCCGAGGGTGTTCAGCACCGCCCGAAGCGTCCGGATGTTCTCGGCCTCCGGAACATGTTCCTGCGCCTGCGGGCAGGTGGCGCGGTCGTTCACCAAGGAGCGCCCCGCGATCGCGTTCGCGCCGTCATTGATGGTGATGGTCGGGTTCACGAAATTCCCGTTGTCATCCAGGTGACCGATTCGAATCTCGGTGATCGGACTGGGTCCGCCGGTGACGGGGTTCTGATGACACGCGGCGCAGGAAGTCGCGTTGAACACCGGTCCCAGGCCGTTGGTGGCTGGGTCTTCGACCGTTTCGAAGATCTTCTGGTCGAGCGCGAAGGTGTCGCCCCCGGGCTCCGCGATGCCGTTGCCGGCGCTTTGCGAACCGGGGTTCTGGACTACCTGTGGGGTGTCAAAGCCCGCAGGCGCCTCGGTGGCGGTTTGCTGCGCCACAGTGGCGAGCGCCACGACAAACGCGCCCGCCGGAATTGCAAGGAGATACCTTTTGAGTCGCATCACCATGCCAGACCGGACTCGGGACGCCGATATTCCAGCCAGATCTGTTAATCCTCGGCGCGGAGGTGGGAATTCTTACGGGAGGCCGGTAAGGTTCCGCACACTTCAGATCGCGCGTGGTGTTCTCACCTTCGCCAACTTCAATACTCTCGGCCCCTTCGAAATCGCGGAACTCGGCGGCGGTGTGGAGCAGTCCCCAGAACCGAGGGTCCACGGCATAGATCTTGTATCGTCCGGGCGCCACCCCGCGGAAGATGTCACGACGCCTGCCATACGCAATGCCGGCCGTCGGCTCATGCGGATGTCGATGCCCGCGCTTTCCTGGCCCGCGTGCGCTTCGACAGTTCCGGGGTGTTCGGTTGTAGAACACGTCTTCGAGAGTTCCGTCAGGCCGGATGTCGTCCCTGCTGGTCTGCGACGACTGAACGCGGTACTTGCCGGGCTGCACCGCGAGCCGGTATTCGCCGCTTTCATTGGTCGGGACCATGTTGGCGTGATGCAGAAGGTCCTGGCGAAGCCGCAAGCCGACGTCGTTGGGGGACGTGCTGGCCGCCTCGACATAGACCCAGTCGAGCGGTTCGCCGCGGGCATCGAAGACACGGCCCGAGATAATGGCGTGCGCCGCCATCTGGATTGGGAAGTCATCGAGTTGTTGGCCGGCTTGGATCACCAGCGTCGGCATAGTGCGGCCGTTTTTCGGCACGGGGACATAAGAGAAGCCCGGATACTCGGCATCCACGAAATACGAGCCCGGCGGGATCGGCACGATCGAGAAGTGGCCGGACTCGTCGCTGAGGGCGCCGTAAGCCTGGACACCGAAGAATGGCGACGGGATCAGGCGAATGTGAACGCCGCCGAGCGGTTGCCGGGTGGCGGAATCGAAGGCAAGGCCGCGCAAGCTGCACCGCTCTTGTGCGAGAGCGCCGAGGAAAAACAGGAGTACCAACAGCATCGCCCGCATGAGGCACCTGGACCGATGGTAGCCCAGCGTTTGCAGGCTGTACAGAGTGAATGGAGGGCGCCGCTGTGCGCTGGTTTCACGCGCGCGTGAACCTGATGCCTCTTTCAGTGGAACGGCGCTGACGTCTCGAATGCTTCTTCTGGTGTGCCATGGTCATCGCCGCTGGTTCAGAAAGCTTGGCTCGTATTTTTCGTGAGCATAGGTATACCAGGCGAAGCTCCAACGGTCCTCGTTGCCGAAGTATCGAATCCGGCAAAGATGTAGCGGTGCATTCCGGAGCCTCTCGGTCCACTGTTCACGCGTCTCGCCGGCAGGCGGCCTCCTTCCCCGTGGCAAGTCCGGGCCGCTATACCCGTCGATTTCGATTCGGGCGAACTTGCCGGCGTAGTGCTTGGCGGCGTAATTCAGAATCCGGCGCGCAGTACGGCTCTTAACGGCGGGCGGAATTCTCTTGCCGCCGGTATGCGGGTTGTAGACCCACATGCGCATATTCGGGCCTCCATCACTCCGGCTGCGCGCGGAGAGTGTCGGGGAAGGCGGCTGCTTCGTTATTGTACTTGGAGACAGCTTCGGCGAGGCTGACGAGGTAGCAATCGGCGACTGCGTTGCCCGCTACACATCCCTCCCCGATGCTCAATGCCTAGTTGAGGGCGCGCGGGGGTTCGTCACATCTCCGGCGGGCGGATTTGGGGTGAAGCCGGCGGATAAACGGGCGGTCGGAGCGGTCTGTACGAGCCGATGGTTAGTCGATGGCCGGTCCGAAGTAGCCCTGGGCCAGCGCGGGCTCGGCTTCGAGCGCCTTCGTCCAGCAGGACCGGGCCTCGTCGGACTTGCCGGCAGCCTCGAGATTACGGCCCAGGTTCAGGAGCGCTTCCGGCATGTCGGGCTTCTGCGACAGAGCGTCACGATAGAGACGGACGGCCTTGTCGACCTGTCCGGCTTTTTCGTACATGAGGCCGGCGTTGTAAAGCACTTCGGCCGTCCTCTCGCCGAGGTCGATGAGGCGGACGTGCAACTCGAGCGCCGTATCGAAATCGGAGGCTTGGATGGCCAGCGAGGCCAGGCCGCGGAGCGCGTCCAGGCTCTTGGGATCGCTCTCCAGCATTTTTTCGTAAATGCGTTCGGCGCGGTCCCGGTCGCCGACGCCGCTGTAGGCCAGGGCCAGGTTGGCGTACGCTTCCGGCCACTGCTGCCGGTAGCGCAAACAGCCCTCGAAGGCCTCGATGGCGCCGCGATAATCTTCGCGCTCGAGCCGCAGATAACCCAGACGGAAACGGGCCTCTTCCTCCTTGGGGGATTTTTCGAGCACGGTCTTATACCAGCGTTCGGCATCCTCAAACTGATGGGAATGCTCGAGCAGGAGGGCGATGTTCCAGAGCGGTGCGAGTGCTTCCGGGTTAGCCTGGATGGCGCGGTCGTAGGCCGCGCGGGCGCCGTGCAGATCGCCGATCTGCTCGCGGACGATGCCCAGGTTGGTGTAGGCTTCAGAGGACTGGGTGCGCTGCTTGATGGCCTCTTCGTACGCCTCGATGGCCTGCTGCCAGCGGCCGGATTTCTGGTGGGACAGCGCCAGGTTGAACCATCCCTCGAAGTGCTGCGGGACGGCGGAAACCAGCAGGGTGCAGAATTTGGCGGTGAGTGCGTGTTCGCCGGCGGCGGACGCCCAGGCGGCCAGGCCTTCGAGCGCCACGGTGGATTCGGGTTGCAATTCCAGCAGCCGTTCGGCGTACTCGCGCACCATGTCGAAATCCTCTTTCGACATGCCGATCAGGATCAGGTTGGAGAGCGACTCTTCCGATTCGGAGTCGTGCTCCAGAATCGTCTGATAGATCCTGGAGGCGTCGTCGGAATGACCGAGCGATTGCAGCGCGGCGGCCTTGCCGAACAGCGCGTCTTCGTGGTCAGGGGCAATCTCCAGGCAGCGTTCGAAGGAGAAGAGCGCCGACTTGGGATCTTCCAGACGCAGGTGGCACACGCCCAAGCCAAGGTGGGCATCGAGGTGTTTGGGATCGAGCGTGCTGGCCTTGTGGAAGGACTCGGAGGCGTCGTCCCAGGCGCCCTGGCGCTCGAAGCAGACCGCCAGGTTGAACCACCCCATGGCATACTGCGGTTTGACCTGGGTCAGGATACGGTAGGTTTTGCCCGCTTCCTTGAAGTCGCCCATTTCGAATTGAATATGGGCCATGGCGCGATAGATTTCGGCGGAGGCCTGGTTGGCAGCAATCGCGCGCTGCAATTGGGCAAGTGCCTCTTCGCGCTTCCCGGCCAAGTGTAGGGATACAGCTCGGGCCAGATAGCCTGGCCCGGTAGTTTTTTCGGAGAGCTCCGGATCGGGCGGCCGCATGGCCTGTACCTTAGTTGTTCTAATCGCGGTGGTACTCATCGTCTTCCAATCTCCTTAACCGGGCTTCCAAGAGGGGAGAGCCTGACCCAATAGATCCGCGCCCGGTCGTCCGGTGCGCCCACAAACCCAATGCCTCCCGAGGGGAGGCGGCTGTCGGTCCAGGTCTCGATCGCCTGGCCATCCAGCGAAACGGAAAACTCGCTCCCGACAGCGCGGAGCCTGACGGTAACGGCATTCTTGCGGTTCAGCGGCACCTGGATGGGCAAAGGATCGGCGAGCTCGTGCGTGCCGTGGATGAACGAGCCACGGCGGAACTCGTAGCCGCCTTCCGCCCGGACCGAGATGCTGGCCTGATAATACTGGGTCAGGTTGGCCGCCCGGAACAGCCACGTCACGCTGCGATGATCGATGCGAACCAGGAATTCCATTTCATAGTCGCGTTTCTCGAGCGTGGGCGTGAAGAGGGCCAGCGATCCGGTACGGGCTCCCGCGGGATCCAGAATCCAGTCATTGGTTCCGCCGGTCCAGTTTCCCAGCCCCGAATCGAACTGCTCCTCCAGGCTGGCTTTCGGCACTCCCGACAGGCTCGACTGGGAGGGCGCGATGGCGGGTATGTAGCCAATCGCGCGATCCTCCGGCATGATCGGAACCAAGACCAGTTGCGGGGCGGGCGACCCGGCCGTACTCTCCTGCGGAAGGCAGACGAACCGGGAAGCAATCATGCTCTGCCCGGAGTGTGGAATCGGCCGCGGCATGGCTTGTTCCCAATTCGTCCACAACTCTCCGGAGCCCCGGACGGACGGCGCCAGAGGGCTGGGAATGATCTGCTGTCCATACGCGATCGGGCCGCGCGAACTGAGCGTCACTATACGCTCCGGCGCGGGCAGCGATGGAGTGACGAGACCGGGAAGAGTGAACGGGATTGCCGGCACGATCTGCGACGAGAGCCGGTCCAAAGCCACTAACGGGCCGTCGAACGGGCGATCGGGCCAGCGCATCACAGGTTGATGCACGGAGGGATGCAAGGCGATTGGCCGAACCGTAGGCACGCGGAAGCCCGCACTCGAAGAGACCCGCAACGCCTGACCGCTCTTGGGCGGGCCGTTGAGCGAGCACGGCTGCATGAGGCTTTCCAGATTCGCACCAGGCGGAGGAATGAAGCGCTCCTCGTCTTTGAGAATCACCCGCGGCGTTTTGTGGCGGGGGATTCCAAATGCTCGCGGGCTCGCGTCGGGAAGCGGTTTGCGATAGTGTGTGACCCACCCCGCCTCATTGGTGAGGGTTACCCGTGCCGACCACCTGGTGGCACGGACGGCGAGCGAAGCCAGGTGCGCTCCGAAACGGACATGAGAGCTGTCGCTCAGGTGGGGGTCGGAATTCCCCGGCTGGTGCACCGTGGGAATCGGCTTGGGATTCTCGCGCCGGCGCATCAGACTTGCCACTTTGTTGGCTTCCTGGAGCCGGTCCATGCCGCGCCGCAACCGATATTGATTGCGGTGCTCGCGCGAGCAGAAGTCTTCTCCCGCGCCCACCCAGATCCGGCTGAGGGCCTTGCCGCAAAGCAGACAAGTTCTCGCACTCATTTCTTGGCAATTGTAGATTGTTCAACAGGAAATTGCTAGAATGCTTGCCGGCAGTATCCGACCGCTATCCAAAGTTAATATCCAGCTAATTACTTTTATTATGAACGTCTAAGTACCGTCTAAATTGACTGCTAATTTTAGGTAATTTCAGGAGAAAATACTAGAAAGTATAAGTAAACATCGGGTAGAATCGTGCGTGAAAGCGGCTCCCGCGCGGAGCCGAAGAGGATACCCATGACCGAGTCGACAGCACGCGCAGCGCTATTCGAGCTGCAGTCTTCCGTGGCTCCCAATTTCACCTGGGTGGTTCCCCAGAAGCCTGTAAGCGTGCGAATTCCCTTTCCAGTGATCGACCGGCTCGAACACGAAGCTGTCGAAAACTTCAAGTCGCTCAGTTCGCGCGGGTCAGAGATCGGCGGATTATTGTGGGGTAAAGTAACTGCGGGCCAACCGGCCGAGGTCTCGATCGAAGACTACGAGTTGATTTCGTGTGACTACAGTCGTGGTCCGTTATACCGGCTGGCGGAAGCCGATATGGCGCGTTTCGACCGCTCCATCCAGGAAGCGTCCAACGGCCTGGTGGCGGTCGGGATGTTTCGCAGCCATACCCGAAAGGGTCTGTCTCTGGATGCCGATGATCTGTCCTTCTTCGATTCCCGGTTTGCTGAACCTCATCAGATTGTGCTGCTGATCCGCCCGTTCGCGACGAAGCCCAGCTCGGCGGGAATCTTTATCCGCGAGGGTGGAACCGTACACGGAGAGGCCAGCTATCTGGAGTTTCCTTTCCGGGTGTCGCTGCTGTCCTCCGAAAGGCCCTTGGTTGGGGAAGGCGGCGAGTCGAGGCTGGCTACTCCCGCGGCCAGCGGCGCCGTACCCATAATTCCGGCTCCCAGGCCTTCGGTGCGCGGACAGATTGTGCCCATCGCATCGCGCCGCGAAGTGCCTTCGGTTCCGAGCCTGGCCGTGGAACCCCTGAAGCCGGTAGTAGAACATCCAGAGCCGGACTCCGAGCCGGCGGCTACCGGGAGCGAGCCGGCTCTGAAGGCCTCCGTACCGGCCGAAAGCACGGTTGAAGAGCCCAAGCCGGAAGAAGCCGCCGCGCCTCAGCAGCCACAGGAAAAACCCGCGCAGCCGATGGTGGAATCCAAGGCCGCCGCTCCGAAGCCGGAGGAGGTCATCGCCAGGACCGCATCGGACGCAAACCCTCCGGAAAAGGTCATCAAGCGACTCTTTGAGGACAGCGTTCCGGCAGTGGACGTTTCCCCGGCTTCGGTCGACGAGCTGCCAGCCGAACCCGAAGCGGGCAACAAAAAGCTGATGTGGATCGGAATCGGCAGCGCCGCCGTTCTGGTCGTTCTGCTGGTTGCTTTCCTGGTGTTCCCGCCGCTCCTGCATCGCGGCCGCCAGGAAGGGCCGCCGCAGGACTCATCGCAACTGTCGCTCCGCGTGGAACGAACCGCTGGAGAGATCCTGCTGACCTGGAATCGCGATTCCGATGCCGTCCGCTCCGCCGCCCACGCGGTGCTCTCCATTAGTGACGGAGACCAGCATGACAACGTCGACATGGATCTGGCACAGCTCAGGAACGGCAGCATCAGCTACTCCCCCGCGAGTTCCGATGTCGTCTTCAAGATGGAAGTGACCGGGAAAAACGGCGACAAGGTGGCCAGTGAGTCGGTGCGTGTGTTGCGTACGCGTCCCTCTCCGCTGGCGTCATCCGAACCGGCTCCCGCGACCGCGGCGCAACCTCCGGTCAAAGCTCCCGATGTGAAGACGCCTGACATCCCGCCAGCCACCGCGGCGATTCCGGCGAACAATGCGAACAACACCCCCAACGCAAGCTCCAACCCGGCCTCCACTACCGATCCGCCCGAGGAGACCCCGAAGGCCCCGGAACGGATCCTCAAGCCCTTCCAGGCTCCAGCACTTGCTTCGCGATTGCACCCCGCCAACGCGACTGACTTGCCAGATGCCCCCAGCCTCGGGCAGACCACGGCGATGCCCAGCGCTTCCGGATTGAACATCGGATCGGTGGCTGCCCCGATCGCACCTCCCAAGCCCGCTGCCACGCCCGCACCGCCACCCGCAGCTCCCAAGGCCGCGCCCGGCGGACAATTGGTACAAGCGCAATTGATCAGCAAGAAGGACCCCGAGTATCCCAAACTGGCGCGCGAGAACGGCGCCAAGGGCATCGTGGAATTGATTGCCACGATCGGCACGGACGGCAAGGTGAAGTCGGTGAAGGTGGTGAAGGGGCCGCCGATGCTGACCAAGGCGGCGAGCGACGCCGTCCTGCAGTGGAAGTACCGGCCTACGATGTTGAACGGCGTGCCTGTAGAAGGCCAGACGCAGGTATTCGTGAACTTCCTCGGGACTGAGCGGTAAACCGCCCGACCCGATTCTTCCCCCAGGGCCGTCGAATTTCGTCGGCGGCCCTGAAACTCCTCCCTCCGATCCTCAGCAAATTTTAATATTAAGACCCGTTCACTCACCGCAACATCGCCCCCGCCGTGTGAAACCTGACACCCGGCTTTTGGGTCTATAGTCTTGTTCCGCGTCCATCTGAAATGTCCAAGGGAAAGGTGTGTGAGCATGGCGCAGAGCGAAACCAGGCGGCCTCAGACCAGGATCAGCGGCCAGACCATCATCAACGAACTGATCCGCAACATGGAGTTAGGGCGGCTGGAGATGGGATACACCGTTCTCCTGCCTTGTATCTTCAGCGTTTACGTTCATCCGGACGATTACGACCGGCTGGCGGGTGTGCAGGACATCATCCGCGAAGACGCCGGGCGGGTGCTCAGCGCGCGCATGGCGGAATGGAACAAGAGGGCCTCCCGCTTTCGTCGCGGCTCCCCCCGAAGGGTGTATCGGATCGCACAGAGCGACTGGTGGATCGAACTCTTCGCCGACCTGGAGAACTCCGTTCCTCCGGGCGACGTGGAGATCCACTCCGAGCTCAACGAGTCGCCCCAGCCCGGCTACCGCGGAGTGAAAACCACGCTCATCGAGCGTGAGCCTTCGGTGACCTCCGCGCGGGTGGCCCGCGATCGTGAAAGCACGCGGCGGCAACCCGACAAGGTCTTCGCCGAGATCCGCTATCAAGATGATTCCGGGCCCCAGACCTACTTCATGAAGCAGAACGAAGTGAGCATCGGGCGGGGCGGCGAGGACCTCTGGGTGGATCTGCCGCTGTACACCAACGACGAGGTCTCGCGCGAGCATGTGAAGCTGCGGCGCGATCCCGCGAGCGGCGTGTTCACCATCGTGGATCAAAGCCGCAACGGTACCTGGCTGAACGGGCGGAAGCTGGCGCGCGGGGTGGAAGAGCCGGTTCCCGGAAGCGCCGAGATCAAAATCGCGGAAGTGCTCAAGCTGTCGTTCGAGGCTCGGAAATGAATTCCGCGGCGGAGTTGTACCGCTTTCACACGGCTTACGTGATCGGGTTTCTGGCCTTCGTGGTGGTGTTCGCGCTGGCGCAATGGAGAGGCCGGGGGCCGGGGATGGGAGGCCGCGAGTGAGCGCGAGGGACCTCTCGCGGGAGATGCCGGTGGCGGTGCCGGCGCCCGTGTGGACCGCGGGCGTGGCGTCCGACCGTGGACTGGTTCGCGACCGCAACGAAGACCGCTACTGGTTGGACACCGAACGTGGGGCCTTTCTGGTGGTGGATGGACTGGGCGGCCACGCGGCCGGTGAACTGGCTGCCGAGACTGCCGTGGAGACCATCCGGGGCTCGCTGTTTGCCGGCGGTCCAGACGCTGAGGATCGCGTGCGGCACGCCATCCTGAAGGCCAACAATCGGATCTTCGAGATGGCGCAGGAAGCGGGAGACCGCAAGGGCATGGCCTGCGTGTTGACGCTGGCGCTGGTGGAGGATGACAGGATCACCATCGGACACGTGGGCGATTCGCGGCTGTACCTGATCTGGAAGGGCGCGATTCGAAAGCTCACGTCGGACCATTCCCCGGTGGGCGAGGACGAGGATTCGGGCGAACTGACCGAGGAAGAAGCCATGCAGCATCCACGCCGCAACGAGGTATTCCGCGACGTGGGGTCGCACCGGCGGGAGACCGGCGACACGGACTTCGTCGAGATCCGCCGCTGCCGGTTCCGCCCGGATGCGGCAATCCTGATCTGCAGCGACGGGCTCACGGACCGCCTCACCTCGGCCCAGGTGCGGGAGATCGCGGAACGTTACGACGGCGATGCGGCGCGCGTGGCGGCGGAATTGGTGGCATCGGCCAACCAGGCGGGAGGGCAGGACAATATCACCGCGTTGTTCGTCGCCGGGCCGGAGTTCCGCGGCCGGAGCGTGAAGACGCGCCCGCGCCCCTGGGGAGTAGGGCGGAGAACGGCGCCGCTGGCGCGCGGGCAGGATGAAAGCGAACGGGCCGTTCCGGCCGCGGCCGGATCACCGGTCTCGAGCGGCGGCCGCGAGGGAGCGGCAGTTCGGAGATGGGCGGGCCTTCTGACAGGCCGGGTGGCGTTTCTCACGTACGGGATTCTGATCGGAATGGTGTTGTGGATGGCTTTACGGATGATCGGGAAAGGAGTGATGCGATGACCGCGCCAACACGAGTCGGACGCTACGAGCTGGTTCGCCGGCTGGGCAAGGGGATGACGGATGTGTACCTGGCCCTGGACTTGTCAACGAATCTCAAGGTGGCAATCAAGCTGATTCCCGCCGCCGGCGATGCCACGACGCAACTCATCATCGAGGCGGAGCGCCGCGGAGCGGCCATTCAGCAAAGTCTGCGCGCTCTCGACCCGCGTGTCGTGGAGATCTACGGTTACGGCGATTGCGATGGCTACTTCTATGTGGCGATGGAGTACGTGGAGGGGCGCAATGTGGCGGAAGTGCTGCGCTCGGAGCGGGCGCTCGACCCGATGCGCGCCGCCAGCATCGCGCTGGAGGTGTGCGAGCAACTCGCCAGCTTTCACGCCTGCCCGCAGGCCGTGGTGCACGGGGATATCAAGCCGTCGAACATTCACCTCGGGCGAGCCGACACGGTGCGCCTGCTGGATTTCGGAATCGCCAAGGCGCTGCGCGCCGATGGCAACGCCACCTCGCACCACTTTGGAAGCCCCGGTTACTGCTCGCCCGAAAGGCTGAACCGCTCGGAAGTGGACCAACAGTCGGACCTCTGGGCGGTGGGGGCGACGCTCTACGAGATGCTGGCGGGAGTTCCGCCATTTCAAGCGGAGAGCACACGGAAACTGGAACGGCTGATCCGTTCGAAGCGCGCGCCGCGGGCGTTGGGGCAGAACTGCCCCAGGGCGCTGCGAGCCGTGGTAGCGAAGGCACTGGCGCCCAATCCGGAACAGCGATACGAGTCGGCGGCGGCATTTCAGGCGGACCTGCAGGCGTTCCTCGAGCGCAAGCCGACGGTCGCGGAAGCCGAGCAAAAGCAGGCGCACGCCAACTCCACGATCGAAGCCGCGCGCGCTTGCCTGCGCATGGCCACCAGGACGGTCCGAAAGGCCGGAGAGCGCTTGCGGCTGCTGGGCGCGGTAGGGTGGTTCGCCACCGGGATGGTCCTTTGGATTGCGGGCACGCTGTTGTGGGA
This sequence comes from Bryobacteraceae bacterium, assembly GCA_035501495.1. Taxonomy (GTDB): domain Bacteria; phylum Acidobacteriota; class Terriglobia; order Bryobacterales; family Bryobacteraceae; genus JAIQFL01. The sequence continues at coordinate 55,499 of DATJWB010000313.1, forward strand.
ATGGCGTGCGCACCGGGCGTCGGCGGCGGCCGCGGCGGCCAACGCCCGCAAGGCAGCAGTCCTGCAGGCATCAGCGGCGGCATCGGCGCCACCCGCACCCCGGACTCCGCCGCCGGCAAACGCCTCGGCAGAGAATCTGGCGCCGCTGTACACGGCGTCGGCGGAGCGGATCATCGAGTCCTACCGGAAGAGCACGGATGCCTCGCTGGACGATTTCGACTGGCAGAAGGCCGAGGTCTGCCTGGAACGCGCGGTCGAACTGGGCGACAACACCGATCACGTGCAGGGCCAACTGGCCCTCAGCCACGGGTATTCCGCGCTGGAGCGGCTGAGCGGCGGGAAGTACTCTCCGGCAGCAGCTTCTCACACACGCCTGTACGCCCGCGACCAGTTTGTCTTCGCCGCCAGAAAACTGCCGGAGAGCCCCGACCCGCACCTGGCCCTGGCGCGGGTGTACGTGTATTGGCTGCCGAGCCGGGATAAAGCACTGGCCGAATTTGCGGCAGCGGAGAAGTTGGGGGCAACGATCGGGCCGCGGGAGAAGGCACAGAAGGCGGACGCCTTGAGAATGGTACGCCCGCGAACGGCCCGCCGGAAGAGGAGCGCCCGAATCTACGCGGTGCGGAGGCGGGTGTGGAAGTAATGTGGCGCCGGCGGGGCGAGGTGGCGGGGGCGCTCCTGCCTGTTCCCATAGGGCCCTGGCGGCCCACCGAAATTCATGAAAACCCGCCGGTTCTGCGGGCCGCGATGTGGCGCGGGCACTCGTGCTGCCGCGCCGAGATTCGTCTCGGCGCTTGTTGGTCTGCCAACGAGTTCAATGCTGGCGAAGGGGTTTTCGAGGCTGCCGCGTCGGCTCTCATGCCGACGCGGCTGGCAGGAGTGCCTGCGCCACAGGGAGGCTGCGATGCCGGTAACGCGTAGTTGGGCCGAAGAGGCCGCGCCTTTGGCGGTGGCTACTCCACGAGGGCCCGTGCGCCGGGGCGGAGTTCTCTGGCTGATGGCGTCTTCTCTGTTTGTGGCCGCGGGCCTGGCGATGGTTTTCGCCGCCAAGATGCAGAGCTTCAACACGGCGCAGCAACTGGTGAACATCAATAGCGTGGAAACCGCGGACGAACTGTTGCCCATCCTGGAGTCGTTTCCCAATCGGGCTGAGCGGGCCCTGGTGGCCGAGAAAACACTGGACTTTCTCCAGACGGCACGGCCGTTGCGGAATGTCGGCGCCCTATCGAGATTGCGGCTGTCAGCCGATGAAATCGAAGGAGAGCCGCGATGGGACACTCTGCGCAAGCGTCTTCGGCAAAATCCCGCGCGCCGGCTGCAGCTTCTGCCTCTCGCCAGGCTGAAGCCGGTGATGGTGGTGCGCACGCCCCGCGATTTCCAATGGGAATTTGCCTTGTGGGGTGGCTTGTACTTTTCCGGATTCTATCTGGTTGCGCTCGCGTGGCGCTTCGGCCGCTTCCGTGGAGACCGCGCCTTTTTGCCGGCGCTCCACCTGCTCTCGGGCATCGGCCTGATCCTCATGGTGAGCCTGCGCGACCCCCTCCGGGATACGTTGGAGTTCCAGAAATTCGCGCTGGGCGTCTTCCTGGGGTGCCTGCTGCTGGTGCTGCCGGTATTCCGGATGTTCGACTACCAGCGGCTGGCCGACTGGTGCTACACGCCGCTCTTCCTGGCCCTGCTGCTCTTCGGCCTGCTGCTGCGGTTCGGCAGGGGTCCGGCGGGTAACGATGCCAAGGTGAATCTTGGTCCTTTTCAGCCGGTCGAGCTGATCAAGATTCTGATCGTATTCTTCCTGGCCGGCTATTTCACGCGGAACTGGGAGCGGCTGCGCGACCTCCGGGAGAAGCGCCTGATGCCGCGCCTGTTTCGCCGTTTCGGCATGCCGCGCCTGGAACATGTCGTTCCGGTGGCCTGCGCTGTCGGGATTGCCCTGGTCTTCTTCTTCGCGTTGAAAGACCTGGGCCCGGCGCTCGTGATCTTCTTCGTCTTCGTGGCGATGTTCGCGGTTGCGCGGGGGCGCCCGGGGCTGGCGGTGGCGGGCCTGGTGCTCATGGTGGCGTCCGTCGCGGCAGGCTACCGCATTGGCCAGCCGCACACGGTGGTGGAACGCATCGACATGTGGCTCTCGCCGTGGGATAACGACGTCCACGGCGGCGACCAACTGGCGCACGGATTGTGGGCCTTTTCGACCGGCGGGCCCTACGGCTCAGGTCCGGGATGGGGCGATCCGGAAATGATCCCGGCGGGAAATACCGACCTGGTTCTGCCGGCGATCGGGGAAGAATGGGGCTTCACCGGCGTTGCCGCGGTCTTCCTGCTGTTCGGGTTTCTGGTGTCGAGAGCGCTGCGCGCGGCGGCTCGCGCCGGCACGCACTTCGGCTTCTTCCTGGCACTCGGACTGGCCAGCCTGATTGCCTTCGAGATGCTGCTGATCACCTCCGGAGTGCTTGGCGCCTTGCCGCTTTCGGGCGTGGTCTCGCCGTTTCTGAGCTCCGGCAATACGGCGATGCTCGCCAATTTCCTGGTATTCGCGCTGCTGCTTTCGATCTCCGCCGATCCGCTTGCGCCGTCACCCGACAGCGCCGCCAACACCCAGGACGTCCTGCGATCCAATATGTGGCCGCTCAAGACGGTATTGGCGTGTGCGGGTTTGGCATTGCTGGCGGTAGCGGCGCGCTACCAGGTTTTCAACGACCGCGACTACCTGGCACGCGATGCCCACGCCTTCGAAGAGGACGGCGTCAAAAGGCCTCAGCACAATCCGCGGATGAGTTCGATCGCCCGCGAGATCCCACGCGGCGGCATCTACGACCGCAACGGAATCCCGCTGGCCACCAGTTCCTGGGCCGAACTCGAGAGCCATCGCGCCGATTACGAGTCCTTGGGAATTTCGATCGACGAGGTGTGCTCCCGCTTCGACGCCCGGCATTACCCGTTCGGTGCGGCGGCGGCGCATGTCGTGGGAGACCTCCGGACCGGCGAAAACTTTCACGCAGCCAACGCCTCACTGGTGGAGCACGATTCCAACCAGAAGCTCCAGGGATATGAGTACCTGGAGCTGGCCTCGCTGATGCGTTACCGGCATCAGCCCGGGAACCCCGACCTCGCGCGGGTGCTGGCGCGCGACCGGAACATCCACCTGACGCTCGATATCCGGCTGCAGGTCAAGGCGAAGGAGATTCTCGAGCGCCGCCTGCATGCCGCCGGGAGCGAGAAGGGAGCGCTGGTGGTGATGGACGTGAACACCGGCGGCGTGGTGGCGATGGTAAGCGCGCCCGCGCCCGAACCGCCGGGCAGCCGCAGCGCCGCACCCACTCCCGATGAACTTTTGGACCGCGCGCGCTACGGGCAGTATCCTCCCGGCTCGACCTTCAAGCTGGTGACGGCCATCGCGGCGCTGCGCATCGATCCCGATCTGAAGCGCCGCCGATTTCAATGCCGCAGCCTTGGGGATGGCCGATGCGGCACGGTGATCGCGGGATGGAACCGGCCGATCAAAGACGACATCGGCGACCATGCGCACGGAACGCTGGATATGGAACGCGCCATCGCAGTTTCCTGCAACGCCTATTTCGCGCAGTTGGGCGTGCACGATGTGGGCTCGAAAAGACTGGCGGAGACGGCGGAGGAATTGGGGATTTCGACCGGCGACCCGGCCGAACTGCGAAAGGCGCTGCCGTTTGCGGCCTACGGGCAGGGTCCGGTGCTGATCTCCCCGTTCAAGATGGCGCGCGTGTCCGCGGCAATTGCGGCGGGTGGGCGGATGCCGCAGGGAAAATGGATCGATGACGACAGCAATCCGAGGACCGATGGTCCGCTGGAGGTGCTGCCTGCGGCGCAGGCCGCGTTCCTGGCCCGGGCGATGCGCCGCGTGGTCACGGAAGGGACAGCGCGGCAGGCCATGAACGGCTCAGCAATTTCCTTCGCCGGCAAAACCGGGACCGCGCAATTGGACGAGGGCATGCCGCACTCGTGGTTTACGGGATTTGCCCCGTACGACGGCGATCCCGGGCGGCGGCTGGCGTTCGCGGTGCTGGTGGAGCATGGCGGCTACGGAGCGCAAGTGGCCGCGCCCATCGCAAGAGAAGCCATGGAGGCGGCGCATCAGCTAGGTCTCTTGTAGGGTGAGCATGTCAGGGAGGGTGAGGAGATGAACATCAACGAGTACCTCGAGAAGTGGGGACGAACGCTGTTTGAGGTGCCGCTGGCCAGCAGGCCGGGCTCCCAGGGCGCGGCGGAAGAACCCGAGGAACTGGCGGAGATCCGCCTGGCGGTGCTCGATAAGGCCCGCGAAAAGAGCTACCGTTCCGGCGGCAAGAAAGTGTTCCCGTACGACCTGCTGCGCATCGAACTGCGCGGCGTGGAAGAGGGGCGGCAAGGGATCTTCTCCGGGCGTTTTTTCCGCCAGTACCTCGAGCAGGAATTGCGCCTGGCGCTGCGGAATTCGGGGTGCCGGTTCCCGGAGGACCTTCGCGTGGACGTCGAGACCAGGACCGAATTGCCGCTGCGTGGACAGCCCTGGCTGGTGGTAGAAGTCGCTTTGCAGGAGCGGGCCGGCCGGTCGGCCGTAGGGAAATTATTGGTGCGCGAGGGCACGGCCAACACCGCGGAGGTGCGGCTGGATAAGGCGCGCACGAACATCGGCCGCGTGGTGGACGTCTATCGCGCCGAGGGTCTCTTCCGCCGCAACGACCTGGCCTTCGCCGAGGATACGGAGATCAATCGCTCGGTCTCGCGCGAGCACGCGCACATTCGGTACGATCGCGTGACGGGCGAGTACCGCCTGTTCAACGATCGATGGTATCCGCGCCCCAGCACCGGCGAATGCGGCACCTGGATTGTGCGCGACGGCATGAGCCAGGAAGTGCATCGCACCTCGCGCGGAACGAAGCTCGAGCCGGGAGACGAGATTCACTTCGGCCGGGCGGTGGTGGAGTTTGCGCTGGAGTAGCGTCTATCCGATTCGGCGCGCGGCGCGCGGCGCTTTCGAGACGCGTTTCGGCCGGCCGCTGTGATGCGCTTGCTGAGCGTTACTGGTGGCCAGTCGAAAGTGTCGGGATGCGGCTGGCAGCCTCGCAAACCATTTTGCGGGCACCGGCGCGGGAGGCGGCCAAGAGCGTCCCGAAGAGTCGGGACGCGACAGGCCGGAGGGCCTGGGCCACGTCGATGGCGCAAGGGTTTTCATGGAGTTCTGTGGGCCGGCGGGGGCCCATGGGTACAGGCACGAGTGCCTGCGCCACGTCGCGACCTGAAACAAATGTAGATAGGAAGGGAGCGTGGCGAATTCGTGACACGTCCTAAGCCAGTCCTAAGCGGCGTTTTTCTGAACGCCACCGGGAAGGGTTGCCTCGGCGGCGCCCGCATCCATCTGTCTGCGCAGTAGAGCGTGAGCGAGTCGCAGTTCGCGGCGGATCAGGTGCACGGGGAGGGAGAGCGCCGCCGCGGACTCCTCGGCGGTCAGGCCGCCGAAGAACCGCATCTGGATGAGCTCGCCCTTGAGTGGATCGGTTCGTTCGAGCCATTGGAGGGCGTCCTCCAGCACCAGAATCGAGCGATCCGGCAGTGCGCCGGAATCGGGAACGTCGGCGAGCGAAACCTCCTGTGCCGCGCTGCGCTTGGCCGCCCGCTGGGCGCGAGCGGTGTCCACCAGGACCTGTCGCATGAGGCGCGAGGTGATCCCATAGAAGTGGGCCCGGTTTTCATACGCCGGGTGCCGGCTCCCATACAATCTCAGGAAGGTCTCATGCACCAGAGCGGTGGTTTCGAACGGGACGGCCTTGATCTCGCGGCGCAGATGCGCGCGCGCCAGTTTCTTGAGCTCGTCGTAGACCAACGGCATGAGGACGTTCATGGTTTCCCGTTCGCCGGTGGCGAGGTTCTGCAGGAGTTTCGTCAAGTCCATGTCATCAAATCTCCCAAGAGAGCGGGGCAACGCCGTTCACGATTGTGTGCGGCGGCTGGCCGCCTCGATCTGGCGGCGGATAAAGCTGTTACCGGGGAGCCGGGAGTCCCAATGCCGCCACAACTCGAGCCGGAGGGCATCCAGGGAAGACGCGCGATCGTGATGGCCGGCCCGCCTGCTGACAGCGCTCAGAGCCTGGTAGACGCTGGAGATGCGGGCCGCGTCCTGAAGGTTCGTTTCGGGTTGTGGCTTCGAGGCGAGGATCTTCTCCAGAAAGTCCTCATAGAGTTCGAAGGCGCGCTGCCTGTCTCCCGTTTCGGCCTCCTCGTCGGCGAGTGCGCGGACAACCGAGTAGACCGGGTTGCCCAACTCGATTTGCCGCGGGGGGTAGTCTTTGGTGCGTCTGAGAATCGCGACAGCAGCATCCAGACGGCCTTTGGCCTCGGCCGGGCGGTGCAAACGGCGCAGCGGATAGGCAGCCCTGGCCAACAGTTCGGCAGTTTCGCGGCGTGTGTGGAGGGCGTCCGGGGTCTCCGCCGTCCGCTGGATGCCGAGTTCGAATACGGCGAGTGCCCGGCGGGGGTCGCGGTCGCGCAGGATGTCTCCCAATTCGCGTGCAATTGTCCCCACACGCGATCGGCTGGCCGCGTCTTTGGGGTCTTTGCGGGCCGCTTCCTCGCTCAGATCAAGGGCTTGCTGCAGCACCCCGATGGCTTCGGAAGGACGGCCCAGATTCACCGCGTCGCGCTCAGCGAGAATGCGCCCTTCGCGCAGCAAAGGGCCATACGCATGGAGCAGACGTGCGGCCTCATCCGGATAGCTCACTTGATCTGTGAGGGCACGCGCTTCGTGAATGGCGTTGAGGGCGCCGTCGAGGTCTCCCTGGTAGCGCAGGTCGTTTGCCAGCACACTCAGACCGGCGGCGGCGATATCCTGCGCGGAAGGAATGGGGCGCGCGAGCTCAACCGCTCGCCGGGCATAGCGCCCGCCCTCCTCGAACCGGTGGGCGTTGGTGTAGGCAAGGGCGAGGTTGGAATAAATCGTGGCGATGCCGCGGCGCTCCGACTCGCCGGGATCGCCCGGGAGCAGGAAGCCATGGAGCCGAATCGTGTCTCCAGCGCCGCTCTGCAACAAGGTTTCGAGGCGCCCGGCCGATTGGCGCGCGTGAGCCAGAGCATCATCACGGCGGGCGTCCGATGAGATGATCATGCGATCGTGAGCGATCAGTGCGGAACGGAAGAGGGCGTTGCGGTCGAGCGGACGGGACGCCAGCACCAATTCAATCAAGGCATCCGCCTTCTTCAGGCTTTCTTCGGCCTGGGCCACCTCGCCCAGGTTGAACTCCGCGTTGACGCCCTGAATGCGGGCCAGGCGCCAATATCCGTCGCTGACTTCCCGGGCCAGTTCCAGATTCTGCCGACCCTCCCCGGCGAGGCCTTCGAGGTACTCCAGTGAATCTGCGACCAACCGCTTCCTCGCTTCGACCGAACCGGGCAGTGTGCGGATTGCCGCATCGAGATCGATGACCCGGTTGGATAACAGGCGCAGTTGCTCGAACCGGCGTTCCGCAATAGCACGCTGGCGGTTGGCAATGAACAGGCCCGTGGAAAGGGCGGAGGCTACGAAGATGGCCGCGGCCGCAGGCATCCAATAGCAGCGCGCCCACCGGCGTGCCCGATACCAGGCATCCCCTGCGCGGGCGCGGACCGGGCGCCGTTCCAGGCACGCGCGCAAGTCGTCCGCCAACGCATCCACCGAGTCGTAACGTTCCTCCGGCTCCCGCCGCAACGCCTTCATCAGGACGATGTCAAGATCGCCCCGCGCCGCGGGCGCCAGCCTGGAAGGGGGCACGATTCGCACGTTGAGAATCGCCTGTGCCACGCCGCCGGACGACTCGCTGTCGAAGCGGTGGGGAGATTCTCCCGTCACGATTTTGTAGAGGACCGCGCCGAGTGAGTAGATGTCGGCAGCCGTGGTAATGGGACCGCCGGATACCTGTTCGGGGCTGGCATAGTCGGGGGTGAGCATGCGCTGAATGGTGGCGGTCGAGTCCGTTGTCAGGTCGAGCAGCTTGGCGATTCCGAAGTCCAGAATTTTCGGCTCGCCTTCGTCGGTAATCAGAATGTTGGCGGGCTTCAGATCGCGGTGCACCACCAGGTTCCGGTGCAGGTAGCTCACAGCCGCACACACCCTCAGAAACAGCGCGATCTTCTGACGGACCGTGAAGCTTGCGGTGTAAAGATCGATCGCCTGCCCCTGGATGTGTTCCAAGACCAGATATGGCTGGCCGTCTTCGCGATGGCCGGCGTCCAGCAGGGTGGCGATATTGGGGTGAGACAGATTTGCCAGGATCTGGCGTTCTGCCAGAAAACGCCGCCGAATGTGGGCGGCATTGGCGCCTGGGCGCAGGAGCTTGACCGCGACCTGCCTCGAGATTTCACCGTCGGCACGTTCCGCGGCATACACGGTTCCCATACCACCACTTCCCAAGAGTCTTCCCAGACGGTAAGGTCCACAGAAGAACGAAACCGGCGATGCGCCGCCGTCGAGCACATGCTGAGCCAACTGCCGGATGTGGCAGTCCAGAGTGTCCTCCGAAAGCCGGTCGAATGCCAACAACTCTTCGACTTCTTCGCGCATCTTATCCTCGATGTGGTGTTCCTGAAAATAACGGCGCCGCTCGTGGGCGGACAATTCCACGACCTCATGGAAGAGGTCTTCAGGACGCATTCTCATCGGAGGTGGCTTTTCCTTTTGGTGGTATTGTGGGACCGGCCTGCCCTCGAGGCTGTGAGGCAGCCGGCACCGCTCTCCCCGTTCGTGACCGCTGCGTTTGTGATGCGGCGAATCGCCGCGGGATGCACAAAATCGTCCCCGCGATGTGGCGCGCCGCGCCGGTAGTTGGGTACGAGCGTTTTCGCGGGTTAAGTGGGGCGGTGGGAATCAGTTATGGGCTGTTATCGGCGATTCGAAAGCGAGCGCCCGGCGGCCTTAACGACTGTAATTTTCAAGGTTAGCCGACGCGGCAGCCTCGAAAACCACTTCGCTGCTACTGGCACTGTACCCCGACAAGCGTCCCGATAAGTCGGACGCAGGCACGAGTGCCAAGGCACGAGTGCCCGCGCCCCGTCGTGTTAGTTGTAATGCGCGGCGTTCAGCTCGGCGAAGCGTCCGAGTTCGGCCGGCAAATCATCGAGCGCATAGATCGAGTTCGTCGGGCACACCGGAATGCAGGCGCCGCAATCGATGCAGTCGTTCGGATCGACGTAGAGCTGGGGCGCATCGGCAAAGCCCGCTTCATCCTGCTTGGGGTGGATGCAGTCCACGGGGCAAGCCTGGACGCACAGCTCATCTTTGGTACACGTATCGGTAATGATATAGGCCATAAGCAGTCACTTCAGCACTTCCGGTACCACTGTCGTGGCCGCCTTCAAATAGCAGATACATCGAGGTGAAAATCTATAATCGAGGCGCGGCAATGCTGCGCGAATTGACGCAGTGCGCAGCCAGGCTCGGGCATCTTCACCCGAAACGGTACACTGATCAGTGAATGAGAATTGAAACCCTGGCCGTCCATGCGGGGCGCCATATCGATCCTGCGACCGGTGCCGTGACCACGCCGATCTACCTCTCCACGACCTTTGAGCGGAGCCCCGATGGCGAGTACCCTCTGGGCTTCAGCTACTCGCGGGAAGGCAATCCCAATCGCCGGGCGCTCGAAGAATGCCTGGCGCGCCTCGAAGGAGGAAAGGAAGCGCTGGTCTTCTCCTCCGGCCTGGCCGTGGCCAACGCGCTGGTGCAAGGCCTGGAACCCGGCGACCACATTATCGCCCCCGACGACGTCTACTGGGGCCTGCGCAAGGTCATCGGCAGCGTCTTCGGAAAATGGGGGCTGCTCACCAGCTATGTCGATATGACCGACCTGGACGCGGTTCGCGCGGCCATTCAGAAACCCACCCGCCTCATCTGGACGGAGACACCTTCCAACCCCCTCATGAAGATCACGGACCTCACCGCGATCGCCGCGCTGTCGCGGGAAGCGGGCCCTCGAATCATGACGGTGTGCGACGGCACGTTCGCGACTCCGGTTCTGCAGCGTCCCCTGGATTGCGGCATCGACCTGGTGTGCCACTCCACCACGAAGTACATCAGCGGACACAGTGACGTGGTAGGGGGCGCGCTGATTACCCGCCACGACAATTACCTGTTCGAGCGTGCCCGGCGGTCGCAGCATTACGGCGGTGCGGTGCCGTCCCCCTTCGATTGCTGGCTGTCGCTCCGCGGCATCGATACGCTGCCCTACCGCGTGCGGGCGCATTCGGAGAACGCGCTGCGGGTAGCGCGTCATCTGAAGATGCATCCGGCGGTGGAGACGGTGCATTATCCCGGGCTGCCCGATCACCCCGGCTACGAGATCGCGGCGCAGCAGATGTCGTCATTCGGCGGCATGCTGTCTTTCCAGATCGCGGGGGGACGGGAAGCCGCCATGAGCGTGGCCGCCCGTTGCCGGCTCTTCATTCGTGCTACCAGTCTGGGAGGCGCGCACAGCCTCATCGAGCACCGTGCCTCGGTGGAAGGGCCGCAGACCCGCACTCCGCAAAATCTGCTGCGGCTCTCGGTCGGCCTGGAACATCCCGACGACCTGATCGCCGACCTCGACCAGGCTCTGGGATAACGCCAGGGCGGTTCCGCGCGGTTACAATGTGACGCATGGCCACTACCCCAGCGCCACTCCCCGGAATCGAATCCCACACGATCGAGATTCCCGCCGCGCAAGATGCCGGCACACAGATACCGGTCACCACAATTCATGGCGCCGGCCCGGGACCGGTGCTGGCCCTGGTCGCCGGCAATCACGGCTACGAATACCCGCCGATTCTGGCGCTCCAGCAACTGAAAAGCCTGCTCGATCCCGCGGAACTTGCCGGCACCATCATTCTGGTGCACGTCGCCAACGTGCCTTCGTTTCTGGGCCGCACCGTGTACTTCAGCCCGGTGGACGGAAAAAACCTCAATCGAGTGTACCCCGGCCGGCAGGACGGAACGGTATCCGAGCGGATCGCGTATGCCATCACCCACGAGGTGATCGAACAGGCAGACTACGTGCTCGACCTGCATTGCGGCGACGGCAACGAGTGGCTCCGGCCCTACGTTTACCAGACGATCACGGGCAACGAAGGAATGGACCGGGCCAATGCTCGGCTGGCGCTCGCATTTGGCATCGATCACATCCTGGTGGATCGCGGCCGTCCGACCGATCCGGCGCGCTCGCTGTACTGCTCCACCACGGCCATCACCCGCGGCAAGCCCGCCATCACGGTGGAAAGCGGCTATCTGGGAACATGCGATCCGCAATCCGTCAACCAGATCCTGGCCGGGATCCAGGGGGTGCTGTATCACCTGGGCATGGTCGCGGCCGGTCCCGAGCCTTTGGCCGACCCGGTTTACCTGGATCCGTCCGAGGTGGTGGTGAGCCCGGAGACCGGCATTCTCTACGCGCAGGTGGAACGTGATCAAACCGTGGCGAAGGGGACTGTGCTCGCGATCATTACGGACTTTTTCGGAAATCGCATCGCCGAGGTGGTCTCCCCGTTGGACGGTCTGGTGCTGTACGTTGTCGCCACGCCGCCCATCACCAAAGGCCAGCCGGTGGCCTGCGTGGGTGTGCCGCGCCGGTAATGCCGGCTAAGATTGGCCGGCGCGTAACGAGGCCAGCGAGCGCTTCTGCATGCCCTGCGCGTCGAAATTCGCCGGTGAAAGCCACTCTTCGAATTCACGTTTACGGGCAGGCCATTCCGAATCGAGCATTGAATACCAGGCCGTATCGCGACTGTGCGCTTTGATGATCATGTGCTGGCGGAAGACGCCTTCGAAACAGAAGCCCAGGCGCAGCGCGGCCCGCCGCGAAGGCTCATTCAGCGAGTTGCATTTCCACTCGTACCGCCGGTATCCGAGTTCTTCGAAGACGTGGCGCGCCATCAGGTACATAGCCTCGGTGGCCGCGGGCGTGCGCTGCAGCGCCGGAGTGAACAGGATGCTGCCGACCTCGATTACGCGGTGCGCCGGCTCGATCCGCATGTAGGCGGCCCAGCCCAAGGGCACAGAAGCGCTGTCGAGAATCGTAAAGAAGAGCGGGTCGTTCGAAGCGGCTCTCTTCCGGAGATACGCGTCGAACTCCGCGCGGTCGGCGAATGGCCCCTCGAAGAGATAGCGCCAGAGATATTCATTGGCGGGTCCACGGGTCGCCTCCCAGAGTGCCTCGGCGTGCGCCTCGGGATTGAGCGGCGCGAGCGTGACGCGGACTCCTTCGATGACGGTCCGGACCGGGCGCCGCGCGGGTGAAGGATCGACGGGAGTACCGATCGCGGTTCGAGGCTCGGAAGACATGTTTCACAGTGTCCCACGGTCGCCGCACGAGCGCACGCGATGACTCGGCAGCCTCGAAAACCTCTTCGCGGGCAGCGACACTGTGCACGCCCGACAAGCGCCGCGATGTGGCGCAGGCGCTCCCGCCTGTACCCACGGGCCCCCGCCGGCCCACAGAACTACATGAAAAACCCTTGCGCCGTCGACGTGGCGCAGGCACTCCGGCCTGCCGCGTCCCGACTCTTCGGGGCGCTTGTCCGGGCGTGTACAGTCCCAGGGGCGGCGAAGGGATTTCCGAGGCTGGTTGTGCCGTTTACGACCAGGTTACCTACGCAGCGTGGGAGGACGGGGCCGCGAGGCCCCTCCTACCCAATCCGTGTCCCGACTGATCGGGACGCTAGTCGGGCTTCTACACGATCGCCAGCCGCGAAGGTTTTTTGAGGCTGCCGCATGGGCCCCGCCTGCCCAATCGGGTGCGGGAGGCGACCAGCCATTCGTCGGAATGAACAAAAGTGCCTCCTATCCGCCCGGATTAAACTGTTACTGATTCGCCCGAGCGTACACAACAGGAGAACCTGAATGAACCGGACCATCCGGAAGCTCACCTTCATCGCCATTCTCGCTGCCCCTTCTTACGCGCAACTCTTCAATGAGACCCTGCTCAATGGCCTCACCTATCGCAGCCTCGGGCCCTACCGCGCGGGCGCGTGGACCGTCGCCGTGGCCGTTCCCGAAACGCCGGCAAAGGCCCACCGCAACACCATCTACGCCGCGCTGCGCTCGGGCGGCGTCTGGAAATCCTCGAATGGCGGCGTGACCTTCGAGCCCGTCCTCGACAGCCAGAGTATCTATTCCATGGGCGCGATCGCGGTTGCCCCGTCCGACGAGAACCTAGTCTGGGCGGGCACCGGCGACAACTCCGCGACCCGCAGCGCCTACTGGGGCGACGGCGTCTACAAGTCCACCGATGCCGGGAAGACCTGGCAGAACATGGGCCTGAAGGACACCCAACACATCGCGCGCATCGTCATCCACCCCACGCGGCCCGATACCGTCTACGTCGCTGCTCTCGGCCATCTCGCCACGTCCAACACCGAGCGCGGTGTCTTCAAGACCACTGACGGCGGCAAGACCTGGAAGAAGGTGCTGTACGTTGGCGACCGCGTTGGAGCAGTGGACCTGGTGCGCGACCCCCGCAATCCCGAAGTGCTCTACGCCGCGACATACGAGCACATGCGTCTGGCGTGGGTCATCAACGACGGCGGCCCGGGCACCGGCATCTACAAGACCACCGATGGTGGCGCGACCTGGAAAGAGCTGACCAACGGTCTGCCAAAGGGGCCGATGGGGCGCATCGGCATGGATATCTGCCGCGGCAAGCCCGACACGCTGTACGCCGTGTATGACAATCACAACCTGCGTCCTGGCGCCGGCAATCCCATGGACTCGATCAATGGCCAGGTTTACCGCACCGATGATGCCGGGGCCGCCTGGCACAGAGTGAATCCCGACCAGGTGGACGTCAGCGGCAAGGCCGGATACTCGTTCAACCAACTTACCGTTGACCCCAACAACCCGGAGCGCATCTGGATCACGGGCTCCAACTTCAACCACTCCGACGACGGCGGTAAGACCTGGGGCGGCCGCGGTGCACCGCGGCCCTTTGCACGCGCCTTTGGAGACTTCCGCTCGCTCTGGATCGATCCGCAGGACTCCGACCGCATGATTGCGACCTCGGACGGCGGCGTCTACCAGTCGTTTGACGGCGGCCGCACCAGCCAGCATTACCTGACCATCCGCGGCGGCGAGGTCTATGCTTTGGGGCTCGACATGGAGACGCCCTACAACATTTACGAGGGCCTGCAGGATCACGAAAGCTGGAAAGGGCCGAGCAACGGCTGGACGGGCAGCGTCGGGGTGGAGGACTGGGTCACCGTGGGAATCGGCGACGGCATGTACAACCAGGTGGATCCGACCGACAGCCGCTGGGTATACAACACGCAGGAGTTCGGCGCGCACGGCCGCTACGACCAGAAAACCCACGAGCGCGTGCGCATCGCGCCTACCCGCCCGCAGGGACAGCCGCCTTTGCGCTTCAACTGGATCGCTCCCTTCGTGCTCTCCCCGCACAACCCGCAGACCCTGTACGCGGGCGCGCAGGTGTTGCTGCGCTCGGTGGACCGCGGCGATCACTGGCAGGAAATCAGCCCCGACCTCACCACCAACGATCCGCAAAAGACCAATCGCAGCGCGGCCGGCAGCGCCATTCAGTACTGCACGATTGTGACGATCTCGGAATCCCCGCTGACGCCCGGAGTCATCTGGGTCGGCACCGACGACGGCAAGGTGCAGGTGACGCGCAATGGCGGCGCCAACTGGACGGACGTGACGAAGAACATCGTGTCCGTGGGTGGCCCCGAGGACGTCTGGACCAGCCGCGTCTATGCTTCGCGTTTCGCGCCGGGAACCGCCTATGCGTCGAAGACCGGCCGCAGGCAGGACAACTTCCAGCCGTACCTCTTCAAGACCACCGATTTCGGAGCCACCTGGGCCAACATTTCCGCCAACCTTCCGCAATGGCCGGTGAACGTCATCGTCGAGGACACCCAGAAGGCCTCGGTGCTGTTCACCGGCACGGACATCGGCGTTTATGTTTCCATCGACGGTGGCGCTCGATGGGTGGCGCTCAAGAGCAATATGCCTCCCGCCGCGGTGACCGACATGGTGATTCATCCGCGCGAACAGGACCTGGTGGCCGGGACCTACGGTCGCGGAATCTGGGTCATGGACATCGCGCCAATCCGGGAGATGACCGACGAGAACCTGAGTGGGACGTACCTCTTTACCGTAAAACCAAAACCGATCCGGCGCGATGGCGCGCAGGGTAACAATCGATTCAACGGCGACAGCTTCCCCACCACGCCCAACGAACCCAACGGGCTGCTCATCTACTACTACCTGAAGCAGGACGCGGCCCAACCTGTCGCCGTGACGGTGTCCGATCTGACCGGCAAGGTGGTGCGCACGCTGAACGGCTCCCAGAAGGCCGGCATCAACCGCGTGGCGTCGGAGGGCTTCGGCGGGTTCGGCGGCGGAGGAGGCGGCAGACGCGGCGGTCAGGCCAGTGCGCCGATGCCGCCTGGAGACTACGTCGTCACTCTCGAAACGGGCGGCGTGAAACTGACGCAGAGAGCGCGCGTCCTCGAAACGCCCACGTTCCGATAAACTGTGGCGCGGACACCCTGTCTGCCGCGCCCAGACTATGACTCGTCTCGGCGCTCTTTCGCTGCTATGTGTCCCCGCTGCCGTCATGCACACTCTTTTCTTGACCAGACTCCCTCCGACCCCTACCGCTCCCACAACCGCTTGTGGTACCTGTTGGGTTTAACATACCGAGCGCCAGGTTCCGGATCTGCGTTCCGAAAGTCACGATGATCAGAATCAAAGGACTCCGATGGTGGATGATCAGCCTGATCATGCTCGGGTCAGTCATCAACTACCTGACCCGCAGCACGCTGGCTGTGGCTGCTCCCACAGTACTCCAGGATCTGCACATCAGCGAGCGGGAGTATTCGTGGATTGTCGGCGCCTTCCAGGGCGCGATCATGGCACAGCCCGTCTGCGGCTATGTGCTGGACGTGATGGGCCTCAAATTCGGCTTCGCCATTTTCGCCATCGCGTGGTCCCTCGTGAACATGGCGCATTCCCTCGCCAATAGCTGGCAGGTATTCGCGTGGCTTCGCGGTCTCCTCGGGTTCAGCGAGGGATCGGCTAACCCGGCCGGGATGAAGGCGACGGCCGAATGGTTCCCCGCCGGCGAGCGGGGGCTGGCCGGCGGCATCTACAACGTCGGGGCATCCGTCGGCTCGATGGTTGCTCCCCCGCTGGTCGCCTGGGCCATTCTGGCATACAACTGGCGCGCGGCCTTCCTCATTACCGGCAGCCTTGGCCTGCTATGGGTCCTGCTCTGGCTCCTGTTGTATCAATCGCCCGACCGGCACCCCGCCCTCTCGATCGAGGAAAGGCTGTATATTTCCTCCGGGCAGGAGAAGCACCTGCAAAGCGATGGGTCCCGGCCTTCGCTCGCGAAGATCCTCGCCGAGCGTAACTTCTGGGGCATAGGAGTGCCCCGTTTCCTGGCCGACCCGACTTGGGGAACGCTGAGTTTCTGGCTGCCGCTCTACCTGAGCAGTGTGCGGCACATGGATCTGAAACAGATCGCCTTGTTTGCCTGGATGCCGTTCCTGGCCGCCGACTTCGGATGCGTGTTCGGCGGCCTGGTGGCCATGCGGCTTCAGAAACGATTCGGCCTCAGTGTCATCAATTCCCGCCGCTGCGCCTTCACGCTGGGCGCCTTTCTGATGCTGGGCGTTGGCCTGGTGGGATTCATGAAGAGCCCTTATGCGGCCATCGCGCTCCTTAGCCTCGGCGGCTTTGCGCACCAGACGCTCTCGGTAACCGTGATCACCATGTCGTCCGATCTGTTCCGCAAAAATGAGGTTGCCACGGTCGCCGGGATGGCCGGCACATTGGGTAATGCGGGCCTGCTGATCTTCTCGCTCCTGATCGGCGGACTCGTGGCCAGGGTCGGCTACACGCCGTTCTTTATCTGCCTCGGCCTCCTCGATCTGGTCGGAGCAGCGGTATTGTGGACGGTCGTTCGCCAACCTCACCAGGAAGTACTGTAAATGCCGGACCACCCCTTGCGCATTCAAAATCCCATCCTGCCCGGCTTCAACCCCGATCCTTCGATTGTCCGCGTGGGCGAGGACTACTACATTGCTGCGTCCACGTTCGAATGGTATCCGGGCGTTCAGATCCACCACTCCCGCGATCTGGTCCACTGGCGTTTGCTCACGCGCCCTCTGAATCGCGCCAGCCAGTTGAACATGCTCGGCGACCCGGATTCGTGCGGCGTCTGGGCGCCGTGCCTGACCTACGCCGACGGCCTCTTCTGGCTGATCTACACGGATGTGAAGCGATACGGCCGCACCAGTCAGCCCGGAGCGTCGGGAGCCTCCCTGCGCGATACCCACAACTACCTCGTCACCAGCCCTCGCATCGACGGCGATTGGTCGGACCCGGTCTACCTGAATAGCAGCGGCTTCGATCCCTCGCTGTTTCACGACCAGGACGGCCGGAAATACCTGGTCAACATGCAGTGGGACCATCGCCCCGGCTGCAATCGCTTTTCCGGGATCGTGTTGCAGGAGTACTCGCACCGCGAGCGTAAACTTGTGGGGACCGTCCACCTGATCTTCCGGGGCACGTCCATCGGGTTTACCGAGGGGCCGCACCTTTATCAACGCAACGGCTATTACTACCTCCTGACTGCCGAAGGAGGCACCGGGTGGGGCCACGCGGTGACGATGGCGCGCTCGCGCGAGCTGACCGGGCCTTACGAATTACACCCCGATGTGTATGTTCTGACCTCGCGCGATCGCCCCGATATCGAACTGCAACGGGCCGGGCACGCCGACCTGGTAGAGACTCCGCACGGAGAGACCTACATGGTCCACCTCTGCGGCCGGCCCATTCGCAACCGGGGGCGATGCACACTCGGCCGCGAGACCGCCATTCAGCAGATGGCGTGGTCGGAGGACGGGTGGTTGCGCACGGCGGACGGCTCCGGCGTTCCCCGATGCGAAGTAAAAGCACCGGCCCTCCCGCCGCACGTCTTTCCCCAATCGCCGGCGCGCGAGGATTTCGATAGCGCCGCCCTGCCAATCGACTTTCAATGGCTCCGTTCTCCGTGGCCGGAAGAACTGTTCAGCCTCACCGAGCGCCCCGGCCACCTGCGCCTTTATGGCCGGGAAACCATCGGCAGCCTCTTCCGCCAGTCGCTCGTGGCGCGGCGGCAGCAGTCGCACTGTTACAGCGCCGCCACCGTCGTGGAGTTCCAGCCGGAGACCTTCCAACAGATGGCAGGCTTGATCTGTTACTACAACAGCAGCAAGTTCCACTATCTGTACGTTTCGCACGATGCCGGGTTGGGCAGGCACATCCGCGTAATGTCGTGCCTCCCCGACCAGGTCCAGTCGGATGCCTTCGGCGCGCCGGTGCCTGTCCGCGCCGGAGCGCCGGTGCATCTGCGGGTGGAGGTGGATTTCGAACGGCTCTACTTCGCGTACCGCGTCGAGGACACCGGGTGGCGCAGGTTGCCGGGACCGCTGGATGCGAGCATCCTTTCCGACGAAGCCGCGGCTCCGGGGACTCCCAATTTCACGGGTGCCTTTGTCGGCGTTGCCTGCCAGGATCTGGGCGGAACCCGCCGCCCGGCGGACTTCGATTATTTTGTCTACCAGGAGCGGAGTTATTGCTCCGACCCGTTCCGTGAGGATGGGATGTAACCCGCGATCGCCATTGCCGCGTTCTCCAGATCGCCTGCTGAGGCCGTTCCCGGCCGAAATGCTAGAATTGTCACACGCACTGCACTCGTAGGATGGGATCTCCTTTGCTGCCTGACAGGACACATCTGACGGATCCGCCCGTCGCTCGTTGGCAAATGTACCGCCGGCTGTGGGTGTATATCCGTCCTTACGCGAAGCCTCTGTCCTTCGTTCTGGTCGTGAGCGTCGGGGCCACGGCTCTTACGCTGCTTCAGCCCTACTTCTCGAAGCTGCTGATTGACCGGGCCCTGCTGCTCCGCGATATGCGCACCCTCGTTTGGATCGCCGCATTGATGTCCGCGGCATCCGTCCTGGGCTTCCTCCTGAACATCGTGGCTAGCTACCAGTACGTCAGGACCTCCGCCGCCATGCTCTTCGACCTGCGACTGGCGCTCTTCCGGCACCTGCAGGCGCTCTCGCCGCGGTTCTATGCGGGTTACCGCCTGGGCGACCTCATGTCCCGGCTGAATAACGACGCCGGCGAGGTTCAGCGCGTCTCCGCCGATGCCCTTTTATCGGTGCTCAGCAACGTCTGCTTTCTGATCGGCGCCGTTGCGATGATGCTATGGCTCGACTGGCAGCTCTTTCTGGTGGGTGTCGTCCTGATCCCCGTGTGCGTCTACGTGTTTATCCGTTATCAACGAATCCTGACCGCGCTGACCAAGCGCCTGCGCGAGCGCAGCGCGGACCTCGGCAGTTTCTTCGTGGACTCCATCATGGGCATGCGGGTGGTGGTCTCTCTCAATGCCAAAGATCACGAGGCGGCCCGCTTCAAAGAACGGAATGACGCGTTCGTCCAGACCATGCTCGAAGTCCAGATCGCTTCGTTCAAGACCGGCGCCCTGCCAGGCACGATTCTCACCATCGCCACCGCCAGCGTCTTTCTCTACGGGGGCTGGCAGATCATCCAGGGCACGATGACCATCGGGACTCTGGTGGCCTTCATGGCCTACCACACCCGCCTGCTTTCGCCGGTGCAGAACCTGCTCAGCCTCACGTCGAGCCTCGCCTCGGCCCGAGTCTCACTCGGCCGGATCTTCGAGCTCTTCGATACCGCGCCGGAAGTCGTGGAGACGCCGGACGCCGTGCCTATGCCGCCCGTCCGGAGTTCGATTCAGCTCGAAAGCGTCAGCCTCCGGCATGATCGCGCCGCGGTGCTGGAAGAGGTTTCGCTCGACATTCCCGCCGGCAAGATCTGCGCGGTCCTGGGCCCCAGCGGCGCCGGAAAATCGACCCTGGCCGACCTCCTGGTTCGCTACCTGGATCCCGACCGGGGCCGCATCCTGATCGATGGCACCGACATCCGCCGCTTCCAACTGGCATCCGTTCGCGAGCAGATCATGCTGGTCGATCAGTCGCCGTTTCTGTTCCACGCGACCATTGCCGAGAACATCGCCTATGCGCGGCCGAACGCGTCGCGGGCCGAGATCGAGGATGCCGGCCGCGCCGCGGGACTGGCGGAACTCATCGAACGCCTGCCCCAAGGCTACGACACCGTTGCCGGAGAGCGCGGCCTGGCGTTTTCCGCGGGAGAACGCCAGCGGATCTCGCTGGCTCGCGCGATGCTGCGCCGCCCCCGGGTGCTGATTCTCGATGAACCCACATCGGCGGTGGATGGTGAGATGGAACAGCAGATGGCCGCCAGTGTCGGCCAGGCCATGCGCGGCGGCACACTCATCGTGATCACCCACCGTCCGGCGCTCGCCGAAATCGCCGACGTCGTGGTCACCCTGCAAGACGGCCGGGCGTGCGTGACGCGAGCGCGCCCCGACCTCGACGCGGCCATTGCCTGAAAACGGCACTCCTGCCTCTACCCATGGGCCCCGCGCTGCGAGCGCGATGTGGCGCGGGCACTCGTGCCTGTACCCACGGGCCCCGCCGGCCCACAGAACTCCATGAAAACCCTTGCGCCATCGACGTGGCGCAGGCCCTCCGGCCTGCCGCGTCCCGACTCTTCGGGACGCCTTTTGGCCGCCTCCCGCGCGGGTGCCCGCGAAGGGTTTTTCGAGGCTGCCGCGCCCCGACTCATCCCGGCGCTTGCCGGCGCACCCTCGCGTCCGGCGCAGTAATTCTCGATCACCACTCCTGCGGCGCCCGCGCGAAAAACAACCCCACCTGATCGGCCCCTGAGCCCCCTTTGAGCGTCGCCAGGCACGCCGCCACCTCCGAACTATGCGCCCCGAGCGATACCGCAGTCTCCAGTGCGCGCCGGGCATGCTCCGGGTTCCCGTGC
>DATJWB010000314.1:0-131787 GCA_035501495.1 Bryobacteraceae bacterium
CGGTACCTGGGGATTCATCGACCGCACCGGCGCCACCGCTATTCCGCTTCACTTCGAAGCTGCTGAGAGCTTCCAAGGAGGCAAGGCAAGAGTCCAACTGGACGGAAAGTGGCGGTACATCGACACGAAAGGGGCCCTCGAGGGGGATTCCGTCGCCAGTGCGAAGGTCGCGGGGAACAGCCTCCCGGACGCAGGTCTCAAAGGCGTACCATCGCCACGATCGTATTCGGAAGCGGCTTCGGTGCGGGCTGGTCTTTCGGCTCACCCACTTTGACCGGCTTCTGCCCGCTGGGCGGAGGCGTCTTCTTGTCGGGCGACTGAGGTGTGCTCTGCGGTCCTACAGGAGTTCCCAATCCGGAGTCCCACCACACTACGCTTTGTGCACAGTAGAGGCTCAACACATCGAGTAGTTGCTGGAGGGACGCGGCCTCGTCATCATCGAACCCGCGCTTCTCGCCGGTGGCCGCCATGGTGGCCTCCTCGGGAGAAATCTCGTACCGTTGCTCGGAAGTTGGGCTGAATTGGCCGTTCACGATAGTGCCGGTTTGGACTACCCAGACGAGCTTGTGCGAGTCCAGATCCCAGGTCACGGATCCGAGCTTCTTTACGGTGTCCGCGCCCGGTTGCGTCACGGGCTCTTTAGCCGCCGGTTGATCTGCCGCGAACATCGCCGCGGTGAAGCATAGCAGGATAAGTGCGTTTTTCATTCCGATCTCCCCGATCCGCCGGCCGCCTGCGCGCCAGAGGGGGCGAATCTGCTCCTGCAACTTGCATCTTCACGACCGTCGTGACGTCCGGTCCCGATGGGTGGGTGCTAATGCGTACAAAGAGTAGCGCGACGAGTGCCAGGCACGAGCTACCTCGATTTCGTACAGGCGATTCGCGGAATCGAACACCGGGAATCAGCCTCGATGCTGGAAATGAACCCCTTATCTCCGGTTGAACGGGTGCTGAAGTATGCGGACTGCACTGACCGACCTTCGATACGGCATCCGAACGTTGCGCCTGAATCCCGGCTTCACTGCGATTGCGATCCTCTCGCTTGCTTTGGGAATCGGGGCCAACACGGCGATCTTTCAGTTACTGGATGCCGTGCGGTTGCGGACTCTTCCGGTTCCCGATCCGCAGCGGCTCGCGTTGGTCGATCTGGCCGATCACACGGGCCAACGAGGAAGCGAAGCAACCGCTTATCCCGCGCTCACGAATCCACAGTGGGAGCATCTCCGCGACAAGCAGGACGCGTTCTCCGGCGTGCTCGCATGGGGCAACAATAATTTTGGTCTCTCGCCGGGCGGCGAGGTCCAACTGGCTCGCGGCATGTTCGTCAGCGGAGACTTTTTCAGGGTGCTGGGCGTTCCGGCGTTGCGCGGACGTGTGTTCACGGCGGCAGACGATCGTCGCGGCTGCGGCTTGCCGGGAGCGGTGATCAGCTATGCCTTCTGGCAGCGCCAATTCGGGGGCGAGGCTTCCGCCATCGGCTCGAAACTGACACTCAACTATCAGCCAGTCGAGATCATCGGCGTGGCGGCCGCCGGCTTTTCGGGCCTGGAAATCGGACGGGCTTTCGACATTGCGGTGCCGATCTGCTCGCAGGCGGCGCTGTGGACCGAAGGCACCTGGCTGGACAACGGGACGGTGTGGTGGCTCACGGTGATGGGACGACTGAAGCCCGGCGGGACGCTGGCGCAGGCGAACGCCAGCCTGCAGGTGCTTTCACCCGGCCTGTTTCGATCGACCCTGCCCGCAAATTATCCGCCCGTCAATGTTCCGGATTACCTGAAGTTCAAGCTGAAGGCCATTCCCGCCGCTACCGGAGTCTCGATGCTCCGCCAGGATTACGGCGATCCGCTGACGCTGCTGCTCGCTACGGCGGGCCTGGTACTGTTAATCGCCTGCGCCAATTTGGCGAACCTCATGTTGGCGCGCGGCAAGGCTCGCGAGCATGAGATCGCGGTCCGTTTGGCGATCGGCGCTTCGCGCGGCCGGCTGGTCCGCCAGTTGATGGCGGAAAGCCTGCTGCTGGCAGGCAGCGGAGCAGCGCTCGGGTTCGTTCTTGCCGGCGGACTAACCGAGTTTCTCGTGGCGCTGCTCGCCACGCAAGGCGACCCGCTGTCGCTCGACCTCTCCACGGACCGCACCGTGCTCGCCTTCACGATCGCGGTGGCCACGATGACGTGCCTGCTGTTTGGCCTGGCTCCGGCATGGCGGGCTACGCAGGTTGCCGCCAGCGATGCCATGCGCGGAAAGGGACGCGGCCTGGTGGGCAATCGCGAACGCTTCGGCTTGCGGCAGGTGCTGGTAGTTTCGCAGGTAGCGCTCTCGCTGGTGCTGCTGGTGGGTGCGCTCCTGTTCTCCGGCAGTCTGCGAAAACTCATGGCGGTGGACGCAGGCTTTCGCCAGGATGGGATCCTCGTCGCAAGCCTGGACTATCGCCGCCTGCCGATTCCGCGCGATGGACGAATCGCGTTCAAGCGGGGCCTGTTAGACAAACTGCGCGCGCTGCCCGCCGTGGACGGCGCTGCCGAAGTGGACATTCTGCCCCTCAGTGGCGGCAGTACCACCAACCGGGTCTGGATGGACGGAACGGATGGCAGCCGGAAGCTGGACGCGAACTTCAACTTCGTCGGTGAAGGATATCTGAAGACCATGGGGATTCGCCTTCTCGCCGGCCGCGACATCGACGCGCACGACACTGTGTCCTCACCGCGGGTGGCCATCGTGAACGAGTCCTTCGCCCGCAAACTCGGGTTGGGCGACAATCCGGTGGGAAAGCACTTCCGCCGCGAGGCGGTGCCGTCGGAGCCGGAGATTGTGGTGGAAGTGGTCGGGCTCGTGCGCGACACCAAGTACCTGAACTTGCGCGAGGAGTTTCGGCCGATCGCATTCCTCTCGTCGGATCAGCAGACGCGGGTCAGTTCGGACGCACAGTTCGTCATCCGCTCGGCGGCCCCGCTCGCCGATCTGACTGCGCGGGTGCGCGGCGTAATGGCTGAGGCGGGCCCGGAAATCAGCGTGGAATTCCAGTCCTTCGCCGGCACCGTCGCCGAAGGGCTCATCCGGGAGCGATTAATGGCGACGCTCTCGAGCCTCTTCGGAGTGCTGGCCGTGCTGATCGCCGCGATGGGCCTATACGGCGTGATGTCGTACTTCGTGGCGCGGCGCACCAACGAAATCGGCGTTCGGATGGCGCTCGGGGCGGACCGCGGCCGCATCCTCCGGCTGGTTCTGCGGCAATCGGCAGGGTTACTGGCGACCGGGCTTGTGGCCGGCGCGGTCTTGACGCTGGCAATGACACGCGCGGTTTCGTCACTGCTGTACGGGTTGAAGCCCAACGATGCCGGAACGCTCGCGCTTGCGATTGCCCTGCTGGCCGCCATTACCGAGGGCGCCAGCTATCTGCCGGCGCGGCGCGCGGCGCGCCTGGAACCGATCGACGCCCTTCGCGAAGAATGAATCCGAAGCTCAACATCTGACTTCGCGCCCACCGTTGAGGATGGACTCGCGCGCAGCTTCGATTACACGCTCGTTGTAGCTGCTGTTGCCGGGAGTGGCTATGATTCCCGCGCGATCGATCTCCTCGAGCACCGCGGGACCTTCGGCGTTCACGCGGATGGCCGCTCGCACGATGGCTTCGATGGAGCGATAGCCATAACCGACCGGCGCCAACCCCGGTCCACCAAGGTCCACGTACTGGAAATAGTCGGGACTCGGCTCCTGGTAGGAGACCGGATTGGTGTAACAGTATTTCAGGCCGCGATACTGATCGGAGTGCGAGAGGAGTCCGCCGCCGGAGGCGCCCTGGCAGAACAGCGTCAGACCCTGGGTGTTCGTTCCCGGCGCGGCGTCGGGGAAGCCCAGAGCGTTTTGCACGTTGAGCGATCCGCCGTTGTTCCAGATAACTCGAGCATCGGTCCACAGGTAGCCCTGGTTCCCGTTGGGGAAGCGGTCCAGGATTCCATAGAGGCTGACCGAGACCGGCAGCAGTCCGGTGATGAAATGGACGAGGTCAACGTAGTGGCAGCCGATGTAAGTGAAGGCATCGGAGTTTTCCGCCGTCATCCAGTTCTGGAAATTGGAGTGGCGGTAGTACCACTTTTCGAACAGGCAGGCGGTGCCCAGGCGAAATTCGCCGAAGCGGCCCTCGCGGTAGGCGCGACGCGCCATCAGGCTGCGATCGTCGAAGCGCTTGTGGTATTCCACGCCGACCAGGAGACCGCGAGTCCGGGCTTCGCGCGCGATCTCTTCCGCCTGGCCGTAGCGCAATACCAGGGGCTTGACCGCCAGGACGTGCTGTTCCTGTCGAAGAGCTTCCAGGATGGCTTCGTAGTGGAGTTGGTCGGGGAGCGCTACCACTACGATCTGGCGCGGTGGCAGCGCCGCGATGATCTCGCGATAGAGAGCGGGCTGCGGAGAGGGCGACGGCGCAGCCGGGAACATGCGGAAGGATTGGCCCGGAAAGGCACGGGCCAGCGACTCGGCCTCGGCGAGGCGCCGGACGCTTTCGTGCGACTGCGAGCAGATGGAGATCTCCGCAATGATGCCAAGGCGCTCGAGGTGGTACAACGACGGCAGGATCTGGTCGTGCACGATCATGCCGCCGCCGACGATGAGGACTTGGGGAGCCATCCGGTGTTAGGAGCGCGGACACTCGTGTCTGCCGTCCCGGCACTCGCGCCGAGTCTTTTCGCCGCGTGGGCACGCGACTTGGCGGCAATGAACGCCTGACAAGTGCACCCATGAGCGGGGACGTGGCAGCCTCGAAAACCCCTTCGGCGGGCAGTTGCACCGTGCGGGCCGACAAGCGTCCCCATGAGTGGGGACGCGGCAGGCAGGAGTGCCTGCGCCACGCCGGCGGCGCAGGGATTTCATGAGATGCTGTGGGCCGGCGGGGGCCCATGGGTACAGGCTCGAGTGCCCGCGCCGCGTCGCCGGCGCAAGGCGCGTCACGTCAGACGCTTTCACGGAACGCCTCCTCCAGAACATCCACGCTCTCCGAGATCGCCTGTTCCGTGATCACCAGCGGAGGCGATATCTTCACCGTTGCCATACCGAAGCCAACGGGGGCGAACATCAGCACTCCCTTCTCCATGCATCGGCGCACGACGTCGAACGCCAGGTCCGAGTCGGGCTCGGTCGTGCCGGGCTTCACACAGCAGATGCCGGCCACCAGGCCCTTTCCCGACACGCGGCCGATCTGGGGAAAGCGTTTCGCGAGGGCGTGGAGCCGCTCGTGCAGCAGAGCGCCGGTGACACGCGCGCAGTCGGCGAGCCGCTCCCGCAGCACCAGTTCGATGGAGGCCAGCGCGGCGGCGCAACACACCGGATTGCCCGCGTGGCTCGACGTCATACTCAGTGGCGGGTAAGTGTCGAGGACCTCGGGACGGCCTGCTACGGCCGAGAGCGGCAGGGAGCCGGAAATCCCCTTGCCGAAGACCGCCAGGTCGGGCACGAGTCCATAGTGTTCGAAGCCCCACAAGGTGCCGGTACGTCCGAAACCCGCCTGGATCTCGTCGCAAACCAGCAGCGCTTTGTGTCCGGTGCACCATTGGCGCAAGGCCTGCATGTAGGGCACAGGTGCGAAGGCGGCGCTTCCGCCCTGATAGGTTTCGAGCATGACGCCCGCCACGTTCTGCGGTTCGATTCCCTGCTCGCGTAAGCTGCCCTCGAAAGTCTCGAAGGAGGTATTCGGGGTGCGAAAGCCGTCGGGGAACGGCACCTGCACGAAGCCCGGATCGAGATTGACGATCCAGTTTTTCAATTCCGGAATGCCGCCCGCCTGCTGCGCGCCCAGAGTGCGGCCGTGGAAGCCGTTGGCATAGGTGACGATGACGTGCTTGGAGCGGCCTCCATTCTTCACTCCCCAGGTGCGGCAGAGCTTGATGGCGCATTCGATGGCTTCCGATCCGACGCTGAAGAGGAATACCTTCTTCAGAGGCTCCGGGAGAATCGCCACCAGCTTCTCGACCAGCCGGGCGCGAGGCTGATTGGCGAACGAGAAACTCATCAGCATGTGCGAGCAGGCCTGTAGGGCGATCGCATCCGCGATTTCGCGGCGGCCGTGGCCGGCATTGGCGATCAGAACGCCGGACGACCAGTCGATCCACCGGTTGCCCCAGGCGTCGTACACCTGAAATCCTTCCGCATGGTCCCACACCACCGGCGGTTGGCCGCGCATGGCACGCGGCTCACACTCGTAAAGTTTTTCGAGAAGAGGGAGTGACTCCGGAACCGGAAGATCCGTCACGATTCGCCGGAAAGTGGTATCTACGCGCTCTACCGGCTGCGGAACCAACGTAAATTCTCTCGCCATTCGATTCAGTCCGTCCTACGCTCCAGTTATCATTTTGAGTATGGCACGCGCGGGCCTTCGAGCTCTTCTCCTGTTGATCTTTTTGACCGCGGCCGCGCTGGCGCAATCGCAGAACGCCCTGCCGGCGGCAAAGACGTCATCGCCGGGAGGCGGGTTCGTCGGAAGCGAAGCGTGCAAGACATGTCACGCGAATATCTGGCTGAACTTCTACAAGAACCCGCATTATAAAAGCATTGCCTCGGGAAAAGAACCGGCGGAGCGCACCGGCTGCGAAGGCTGCCACGGCCCCGCTCAGGCACACGTGGCCGCGGGCGGCGGAAAGACCACCATTCCGCACGCGTTCTCGCGGATGGAGCCCAAAGACGTGCTTTCGGACTGCCTGTCATGCCATGCGCGCGACCTGGCGCGAGCCAACATCCAGCGTTCGGAGCACACCCTGCGTGACGTGGCCTGCAACAGTTGCCACTCCATTCACCACTCGCCCACGCCCAAGTATCTTCTGGCCAGGAAGCAGAGCGATCTTTGTTACTCGTGCCACGCCACCATCCGGGCGCAGTTCGATATGCCGTCCAAGCACCGCGTCAACGAAGGCTTCATGCAATGCACCGATTGTCACAATCCGCACGGGGCCTTCCCGCCGACGTGGAGCATGGGGCAGCGCCCGCGGATGATCGAGCAGTCGTTGGGCAATGAAGACGCCTGCCTGAAGTGCCACGTGGACAAGCGCGGGCCGTTCGTCTATGAGCATCCTTCGGTGCAGGTGGAGGGCTGCCAGATCTGTCACAATCCGCATGGATCGATGAATTCCAAGCTGCTGAAACGGCCGGTGGTGTTCACGGTCTGCCTGGAGTGCCACAACGGCGGCGCCGAAGGCACGCGCCGCCTGGGCGTCGATCTGCAGACTTCACGCCACAATCTGCTCGATCCCAAGTATCAGAAGTGCACACAATGCCACGTTCGCATTCACGGGTCGAATGCCGACCAGTTTTTCCTGAGATGACCACGATGCTGATGAGAATCCTCCAGAACTGGCCGTGCCGCAGGCACTCTCGCCTGCCGCGCCCCGACTCCCCGGGAAGCTTGGATGGCTCCCGCTGTCAGACCAGCGCCGCTGCATACGTCACGATTTCCGCTCTCCTGCTCGCCGCTGCTCTGCAAGCCCAGCAAGTCGCGGCGCCTACCCCAGAGACCACGGGCTCGCCCCGCGGCGATACCATGGGCGACTACAACATGACCCAATCCTTCGAAGTGGGCTACCGCTTCAAAGCGGTGGGCGGCGACGAAGGCATGTACCGCAGCGTGGACAACATCGGCAACGGCCTCCGCCTGTTGGGAAGCAGCTTCTCCCTCGACTCCAAGGACGGCCACGGCAAGTATTTCGACGAGATCCTGCTCAATACCATCGGGCTTGGCAACGACAACTATCAATCCGCGATTCTGAGAATTCAAAAGAACAGCCTCTATCGATACGACATGACCTGGAGGCTGGACGCCTACTACAATCCCGGACTGACGATCGCCGGCGGATTGCATCTGGAGGACACCATCCGGCGCCTGCAGGACCACAACCTTCTCCTGCTGCCGCAATCCAAGATCCGCTTGAACCTGGGATACAGCCGCAACACGGAAGACGGACCGGCGCTCTCCACGGCCCAGGAGTTCGACGTCTCCGGTTCCGCCTACCCCGTGTTCACAAATGTGAAACGCCAGTGGAACGAGTACCGGCTGGGTGCGGATGCCGACCTTGCGGGTTTTAAATTCACCCTGATGCGGCGGTGGGATTTCTTCAAGGACGACACGCCTTTTACTTCGGCGGGAGTGGTGGGCGCCGGGACGGCTACCGATCAGACGGTGGTGCAGCAGTTCTCCCGCTCGCAACCGCTCCACGGCAGGAGCCCGGGGTGGTTCGGTAATGTGTTTTCGAGGCGAAAGCACTGGGGCGTGAATGCGCGCCTCACCTATGTGAGCGGCCGCAACGACTTCGCGTTGGACGAATCGGCGGCGGGCATCGGCACCTTCGGCACCGCCGCCAGCCGCCAGATTGCGGTGGGCGGCGAGGCCAGGCGCCCGAATCTGGCCAGCGACTTCAGCCTCAGTATCTTTCCAACCGACCGTCTGAGCGTTGTCAATACCAGTTCTCTCTCGAGCGACCGGATCGACGGAAACTCCAGTTACTCGGAGTTCAACCTGGCCACCAATCTGGGGACTACCATCTACTTCCAGTACCTGGGAATCCGGACTCTGACCAACTCCACCGATTTGAACTACCGCGTGAGAAAGTGGATCGGCTTTTACGGCGGATATCACTATTCCGACCGTCACATCCGCACCATCGACGGCAGTAATGTGCCGGCGTTTGCGGGATCGTTCGGAGTCTTTCAATTCGATGTGAGCAACCACATGAATTCCGGGACGGCAGGGGTCCGCATCCGGCCGGTGGAACCTTTGACGATCAACCTGGACGGAGAGATTGCACGGGCATCTCATCCACTTACCCCGGTCAGCGACAAGAACTACCACGCGATCAACGGCCGCGTGGAATACCGTTTGAAGCGCCTCCAGGTTTCTACGACCTATCGGCAGGTCTACAATCTGAATCCGGCGCTTTCTTTCGCCACCTACAGTTCGCACTCACGCCAGTACAGCGCCAATGCTTCGTTCGCTCCCGCCAACTGGTTCTCCATCGATGCCAGCTACACCAAACTGCATTTGGACACCTTCGACGGCCTGCAATTCTTCGCCGCATTGCCCGGAACGCGGAATACCCTGCTGCAGGACACTTCGATCTATATCAGCAATATTCACGCGGCGAATCTGGGAGTGCGCTGGGGCATAGGCAAAATGGCGGACGTTTACGTGGGCTATACCATCACGAAAGATACAGGCGATGGCCGCGCCACGGCGGTGCCCGCCAGTGTGACGGACCCGCTCCAGGCGCTGCTGACATCCGTGCAGACCTTTCCGCTGACGTATGAATCTCCGTTGGCGCGGCTGTCGATCAAGATCACGCCCAAACTCCGCTGGAACGCCGCCTATCAGTTCTATGGATATTCCGAGCAGTTCGGCGTTCTGGGATATTACCAGAACTTTCACGCGCACACGGGGTATACCAGCGTGCTGTGGTCGTTCTGAGGCCCCTCGAGTAAGCATTCCTATCCCCGGTTCGCCAGGATCACCACCGCGATGATGATCACCAGCAGGCCCACGATAAGAATGAAGACGATCTTGGGGCTTCCTCCCGATTTCCGTTCCGGAATCGGCCTGCTCTCCGTGCGTGACGAAACAGTCCGAGGATCGGAGAGCGGCTGATCGCTGTTCAGGCGGTGCATCAGGTCGCGGACCACCGCAGATTCAGGATGCTCCACGTTTAGTGCGCGGAGCAGCGAGAGCGCGCGGGGCTTGTCCTGCCGTTCGTACGCATCCAGGGCTTGCAGATACCTGGAGGTGAACGAGCTCTGCGCAGGCACCACGTGCAGATCGCGCAGAAACTCCTGCACCACGTCCACCGAAACCACAAAGTTCAGATTCTGGGTGCGCTCGCCATCCACGGTGAAGGTCGCCAGGCCGACCACTCTTCCGGTGTCGGTAAACGCCGGGCCGCCGCTGTTGCCGGGGCTGATCGATGCGTCGGTCTGGATGGCCTTCCACTTCTCCTCGGAGACTTCCTTAATCCCGCTGACGTGGCCAACCGTGTAGGTGGGGTCGAGGCGGCTGGCCTGCGAGAATGAGGATTCGAAGGCCAGTTCTCCCGGGAATCCCATGATGAACAGATCGGCTCCGGTCTGCACGCCACCGGCATCCAGTCCGGACGCCAAAGGGAGGGTCGGAAAATCGTCGCCATCCATCTTGCAGATGGCCACGTCCTTGCCGGGCGTCGGCTTTCCGACCTTTTCCAGCTTGCAGGCCTTGCGAAAGATCTCCACGTTGTCGCCGGACCCCGTGTAGCCGACCACCGCAAACACTTCGCTCTTCAAGTCGGCTACCCGGGCGGTTTTCGTGTGGCGCTCCACCAGCACTTTGCGGAAGCGCGCCTTGTCCTCATCGCTTAGAGTCGTCCCGGGGAGAACTGATGCCAGCCCCGTCTCCAGTTCGGTGGTATCCGCATCCACCAGGCTTTTGACGGACGCCACCAGCGCGCCCTTGATCTCCTCCTCGTCCGGCTCCACAACGTGGGCGTTGGTTACCACGTAGCCATCGGGCGTAATCACCAGGCCACTGCCCAGGCTCTTGGCCTTGGTTTTCACCGAGCGGGTCTTACCGTTGTTCACCAGATAATTCCCGGGATCCGCCAACAGCGTGGAGTAGACGGTGGAAAGTGCCTGCTCGCGAGATGCCTGCGGCGGCATGCGCCTTTGCGCATCGGCGTGAAGCCGCTTGGTATCTACATCAAAGTCCGCGACATCGACGGTGGCCTCGTAATCGGTGTTGATGTTCACGGTGCCGGGCTTGGCTCGCCACGCGACCTGGACTCCGGAGAGCCTGCTGTACCCGGTCTGTGGAGCGCGCCGGCACGCTGTTGTCAGCGCAGCCAGCAGGAGTACGGCGGTGAGAACACGACGCATGCGAGGAACCTCATTCCGGCATTAGTAAGACCTGTAGTCGTACAGCACGACCTCGGCTTTCTCAATCACTTCGTTGTTCGAATCCACCAGGCCGCGCCTTTCCACGCGGGCGATCAGTCCATGCTGATTACGCGCCATCGCAGGCTCGGTGCGGGAGCCCGCGCTATGCCGGCCGTCGGTGTATTTCTCATTCGGCTTGGGTTCGAGGAGGCGATATCCGGCGGCATCCAGCAGCGAGTCGAGCGCAGCCTCGGCGGCCGTGTTCCGCTTCCGGTGCTTTCGGAAGTCATCGTCGGCCGCCTGAAGAGCCAGCCTCGAGAGGGTCTTGGCCAGGCTCCGGTAACGCGCCCTCGCGGCCTGGGAATCCGCGTGCCCCTCCAGATGCGAGAGCACGCGTTCCAACTCCCGAATCTGGTTCTCGACTTCATCGGGGATTTTGCCGAGAGCGACAAAGCAGTCCTTCACGAACTTCACAAACCGCGCAATCTCCGACTG
Organism: Bryobacteraceae bacterium; assembly: GCA_035501495.1. Taxonomy (GTDB): domain Bacteria; phylum Acidobacteriota; class Terriglobia; order Bryobacterales; family Bryobacteraceae; genus JAIQFL01. The sequence continues at coordinate 11,368 of DATJWB010000314.1, forward strand.
GATGGCCTCCACCTCGCGTGGCATGCGCGCCGCGGCAACTTCGGCGTTCGGAGCAGGCTCCGGCGGATTCGGGAAAACCAGAAGGTCGGAAACACTCTGCACCGTGCGCTCGAGGTCGTGGATGGTGTGGTGCAGCGCCGCCGAATCGTTCCCCGATGCCTTCTGCATGTTCCACGCGAAGTACGCGACTCCCGCCGCCATGAGAAGAGCCAGGAGTGACGCCGTGAGACCGACGAGGGGAAGCACGCCGGAAGGGTCCCGGTGCGCATCAATCACCGCCAAACGCACAACGTGATCCGGGCCGCCATCGCCCCGCAGTTCGAGCCATGCCTGCGTTCCTGCCGGAACTTCAACCGATGCCGAACAGGGCCGGGCGTCGCCGCCGGACACGATCGAGCATTTCCAGGTTTCGCGGCTGATGACCTCCATCTTCTTCGGCCAGGCGTCCAGATAGTCCGGCTTTGCCGCACATGCCGCTCCAGGATCGCACACGATGGTGATCGGCTGGGTGACGCCGGCGGAAGCCACGGCATCCTCGCGGCAGCCCGTAAGCCCGGCGGCTGCCAGAAGCACCAGGCCGTAGGCCGCCACTTCCCGGATCACCGAAGCCCTCCGCCCGCCCGCTGCCGGAAGGAAATGGCCTGGCCACCGGAACCCACTCCGGCAACTTCGAGCGCAAATGCCGGCGTCAGCGTGAGACGCAGGGTCCACCAGTCCGAGGATGGGTCGGCCTGCCGCTCAGGCTCCCATGTGCCGAGCTTCTGGAGATACGGATTCCGCGTTCCGTCGCGGTTCACACGGCGGTCCTCCACGCCCAGGTTTTCCCAAAGCACGATCACATCGCTGCCGTTCCACACGTTGGGCACCTCGCGGGCCAGCCCGGAGGGCGAGATAGGGCAATCCAGCGGGATCACCGGCAGAAACCGCCCCACATCGTCGTCCAGCAGCCCGATTTGCGAAGTGGTCCGCTGCGATTCTCTAGGCAGCACCAGGCGGCGCATCCGGCTGCGAGCCATGGAACGCGACAGGCAGGCGCCGCGCACCACGCATTCCTTCGGGTCTTCGGCGCGATAAATCGTGGCCGGCAGCAGGGAATGCAGGGTCTCCCGCACCACCGGAAGGAACGTGGTCTTCCCCGAAAGATGGATATACTTCAACGGCGGCATCCCGGCGATCGTCTGCCTGAGGCGCTCCGCGATCCGCGCCACCTCGGCCCGGGTATGTGTGAGGAACGCTTTCTGCAATGGGAGGCCTCCGGCTGTCTCCAGGTCCTGAGGCTCGAACGCCTTGGTGGCAGGCGGTTCGTCCGGCTTGCGGGAAATGGCGCGCAGCAGCAGCGTGTCCAGATCGCGCGAAGACGCCCGGTCTTCGCTGAGGCTGGCTTTCAGACGCTCGGCCCACTCGCGCAGCGCCGCATCGTTGCGCAGGATATCCGGCGTGGAGGCGCCCTTCACCGAGTGACCGGCCAGGTCGAACCCGGGGTACTTCGTCGCCAGAATGTGCTGGCACCGTGACTTGATCTGCTCCACCAGGAAGTCCGTGAGATTCTCGCCGCCGAAACGCTCGCCCCACGACGCCACGATCTCGGGCTGAATCTGCACCGCATTTCCGTTCCGCTGATGATTCACCCGCACCACCGTCACGTCCGTGGTGCCGCCGCCCAGGTCGAAGGCCGCTACGGTGTAGCCGGCATCTTTAGGATTCTTGGCCATTTCGTCGAAGAAGGGCACCAGCGCGGCGATCGGCTCCTGCAGAAAATGGATCCGGGCATCCTGTCCAAAGGCCTCTTCGAGCGCGAAGCGCAGATTGCGGTACTGGCGGATGGAACACACCGCCGGGTGGGTGAGGATGAACTCGTGGAAGGTCGCGCCCTTCTGCCGCTCGGCCGCCACCCGGACATGGTGCAGGTAATCGCGCGCCGCCAGCCGAGCCTCGCGGTAGACCCAGTCGGCGGACGTCAGGGGGCGGATGCGCAGCGGCCAGGTGGTCTCGCCCAATTGCTGTTTCAGACGCGTGACGGTGCTGCTGGCCACCTTCTCATCCACCGCCGCCTGGTTCTTCACGCGCACGCCGGTCTCGATATCCGGGAATTTGCCGTTCAGGTCGAGATAGCGGACGATCGTGGGATCGGTGGTGCTGCTGCCGTCCAGCGGGATGCTCTCGAATTCAGCGCCATTTTCAAGCACCGCGCAACACGTGTTGCTGGTCCCGAAATCGATGGCGATAATGCCGTCGAAATCGCGGAGCTCCCGCACCTCGATCGACACCTTGTACGACTGGCGCAGAAGCTCGGGACAATTGGTTCGGACCTCCAGCGTCAGCGGGTGGAGGCCGGGCTTGAGAGATTCCAGGTTCAGCTCGAATTCCACCTCGCAGGCATCGCCTCCGGCGACGGTCTGGGGCAGCGGCGAGATTTGCAGCGCCTCCAGCGCCGGCGCCGTCTTGAGCGCTGCCAGCGTGACGCCTTCCAGGCGGATCGGGGCGTTCATCCGGCCGCCCTGCGGATCGTCCTCGGACCGGTTGCAAAATGCGAACTTGAGCTTCTGTTTGTCGGTCCGCATCAGGATCGGAGGAGGCAGGTTCTCTCCGGTCCATCGAAGTTCGGGATGATTGCGGACCAGGAAATTCAGCGGCAGCAGCGTGGTTTTTGGTCCGTGGGCATCGTCGTAATCGACGGCCAGCTCACCGCTCTTGCGGTCCAGCGTGGAGATCCGCTCCGGATCCACGTCGAGCGACACCGGGACCAGCGATTCCGGAGATGCGATCACCGGCTGTACGGGACGATCGACGAGCGTCATCCAATGAAAACCGGAATTCCGAACCCCGAGGATTCGCAGACTGCCGGAGTACGGACGAAATCTCAACTCGATGCGTTGGCGGGCCGCGCGCCTTGGATCGGTCCAGATCACCAATTCGTCAGGCTCGGTGGTGAGCCCGGGCTTTTCGGGAATGGCCATCAACAGCGAAGAAGCGCTGCCCGCCGGGGTGTCCACCTGCATGAGGAAGGAAGACGGCGCCGCCATCTGGAATGTGGCCGCACGCCCGTAAAACAGCGACGTGGAGTGAGGCGGCACCGCGGCGGGCGTCTGGCCGAGAAGTGTGACCCAATCGGGCCGGCGGATTTGCTGGATGGGAAGCGTGCCGCAAGTGGGGTTGAAGAGCCGGAATCCCACGTTGGGCGCGATCTGGCCGACATGCAGGACCGAGGGGATCACTTCCAGCCGCAATTGTGCCACGGGCCTCCCGCAGTTGCCGCAGTAGGCGTCGTCGGAGGCACATTCCCAGGCGGAGCAGGAAGGGCAGAGCTGCTCAGGCATCGGCCTGCACCTCGCCCGGCGCGGCCAGGATCCAACTGTCGCCCTGGGATTGCAGCAGCGCGGCGCGCGTGACGCGCAGGTTCGCGCCTACTGCCGTTTCGGGGTACTGGAAGACGCCCTTGAACGATTCGCGCTCGCTCGCGAGGTCCTGGGTGAACCACGGCAGGGCGTAACACTTCCCGCCGCGCGCCACCATCAGGTACCAGCCGAAATCCTCCTTTTCGAAACGAAGCGTGATGTTCTTGTGAAACTGCCATTCCTCGTGATTCGTGCAGGAAATCCGCACGTATGGATAGCGGCTGTCGAACTGGTCGCGGGCGGCTCGGTCCGGAGAGGTGCGGGCCACGTGGTAAGCTTCCACGAGTTCGTCCTTGGGCAGGACGGGCCGTGGAGCAGCGGCAGACGGAGATGCATTTGGCTTAGGAGCGCCCGAGCGGACGATGACCCGGGCTTGCGATCCAAGCGTCCGCGGCGGCTTGGCTTCGGGAGGCTCCCGCATGGGAGGAAGCTGCGCCTCCTTCATGGGCGGAGGCTGCTCCCTCACTCGGGCATCCTGCGGAGCGGGGGCCGGCGGCCGGCTGGCGCGGGCCGCCAGTTCCTCGTAACGGGACCGCGCGCGGGATGCCTGATTTTTGATCGCGTACACCTGGTCCGCGAGTGAGTCGAGTTGGGGTCCTGGGGCCAGGCTGGTTTTCAATCGCCACGCCGTGAATGCCAGTGCCAGTATCGAGAAGCTCGAAATCGCGATCAGGCCGTACCACAGAGGCTGGAGCGGATCGCTGAAATGCGGCGGCACAATCGGGATCGACTGAGCCTGCGCCCGTGCCGGCGCCGGGTTGTCGGGCTGGGTTTGATCGGGGACCGTGCTCTGGTCCGGGTGCGTAACACCGGCCGGCGTTTTCGGTGACGGGAGCGGCTGACTGGTCTTGGTGCCCTCTTTCTTGACGGTCGGCTGCGGCTGCTTGGGAGGCGGGGGAGTATCTTGGGCAGCCATGGAAAAACAGAAGAATATTGCGAGTACGATGTGGCGCAGGCAGCCTTGCCTGCCGCGCCGGCACTCCTGGCGACGCTTTTTGGCCGCCACAAACCCTGTGCCGGCTGGCGTCCAAAAAGCGTCCCGATGAGTCGGGACGCGGCAGGCAGGAGTGCCTGCGCCACATGGCGTGCTAGGCACGGCGGGCCCACTCCTCGATGCGCATCGCCAGGTAGGCCTTCAGCGCGATGATGAAGATCGGCTCGTTGCGCAGCAGGTTCTCGTCTTTCTTCTTTTTCTTGTCCTTCTGCTGCGCGCCGGCAACTTCCCCGGCGAGCATGGTGAGCCGCAGATCCACCTGTCCGCCGAGGCGGTCGAGAAGATCCTCGTCGGGTGATTCTTCCAGCGCTTCCAGGAACCGGGTGAAGAACGGGAACTTCCGGTCCACCATCACGGTCCGCTTCCGAATCTCATCGGCGGGCGGAGAAGAGTCCCATGTCTGCTCAGCATCGCCAATCAGATACGCCTCCCCCGCCAGGGGCTTGGCGAAATCTTCGCTCACCTTCAGTGGAAGATCCTGGCACACCAGGCCATACGCCACCTCCGACTTGGGCTTCTCGCTCAGCCGGATCTCGATTTTGGTATTCTTCAGGTCGGCCGCCGTCAGGAAGGCCCTGGCAAAACGCGTGTGAATCTCGCTCCGCTCGGAAAGCCGTCCGAGCGCGCACCAGCGGAAGATCTTCGAGCCGTTGCCGCCCGCGAAGATCGCCACCCGCCTGCCGGCTTTGAACGCCCCGGCGGTCTGCACGCGGCGCACCAGCAGCCCGGCGTAGAATCCGATCCCACAGAGCCCCGTTTCGAGGATCGAGAGCAATCCCTGCACCGGCCCTTCCGACTCTTTGATCGACAGCCCGTCGATCAGCTCCTTCCCGTGCTTCGAGATGATGGCTTCCAGGTGAGCATCGAACGCCGCGTCTTTCTCTCCGGTCCTCACCAGTTCGTCGATGGTGTGCGATACGCGCGGGTCGATCTCCGACAGGATGGCGGGATTCTTGCGCAGCGGAGTGAGGAAGATGTCCCGGCCGGCGAATACCACCGAACTGTGCGACACCAGCTCCATGCGATTCCACACCGCCATGTCGGTGGTGCCGCCGCCGATATCGACCGTCACGGCGCCGCCGGTGATGTCCATGCGGTTGCCTTCGCCTGCGTAGTCGCAGAAAAACTTGGTGGCGGTGATCGCTTCGCGGTTGTCCGCCGGCCTCTCCTCGCCGGTCGCCGGGTCCAGATAGGTGGGATTCACGCGGAACTCGATGCCCGTCTCGTCTTCCAGGTCCGCCACCACGCGGTCCCAGGTGGCCTCCAGGTTGGCGATGTCGCCATCGGAAAACGCAGTGGGGTAGGAGTAGCGGAGATCGGCGGCAGTGCAACCTTCCACCGCGATTTCCGCGGCCGCCTGCAGGCAGATCTGGCGCAGGAAGTCGCGCGCGGCAATCTTTTCGCGGGCGTCGCCCCACTTCAGATTCGACTTCACGCGCTTGCGGTCGCCCGAGATGAACGTCCGCGGATCCTCGGTGTAGAGTACGTGGCCGTCGCGCAGCACCATGCGCGCGTTAGGCCCGTCCTTGGGATCGCCGAAATCCTGAAACACGCTGAGGATCTCGTCCGCCGACCAGTCACGCGCGGGAATGAACAGTTCGCGGGTGAACGAGCGGAACCTCGCAGGATCGTAGCCGGTAATCTGGCGCAGGCGATTCTTGAAAACCACAGGCTTGGGGTCGCCGCGGAACCGCTGGTAGATGCCGGAGCCGGTAGACCCGAAGTCGACACCCAGCGTCACGCGCCCCATCGCGGGCGGCGACTGCACCTCCGGGCGGTTCAACAGCAACAGTCCCTTGGCCGTCTCCTCGCGATGATTATCGAGATCGACGTAGGGCGTGGAGCAGATCAACGCCTCGGGATAGTTCTTCGTGAAGCTGACTTCAAAATGGCGCTGATCGAGATTCTGGAACCGATCCGAAGTGGGCTCCCGCTCATCGTCGGACCAGGGCTTGACTTTCAACTCGTCCCGCGTCTTCGAAGTCCACATTTCGAACGTGTAGTAGGCCTGCCATTTCACCGTGGAGATGCGGAAATCGGGCCAGATGGCCACCAGCGGCAGCTCCTCCACCAGCACCATCTCCGAATCGCTGTAGGTCTTCTGAATGCGGCACGCTTTCTCTTTGCCGCTCGAAGTCTTCAGCCGTAGCCGCAGAGCGCATGTCGCGCCTCCGTTGGGAAGCCAACTGATGGAGAAGCTCTCCTGGAGTTCCTTGGGCGTGAAAAGCTTCAGCGCATCTTCGGAGAGCGGCAGAATGGTGGAGCGCTTCTTCGGGTCGCCCGAGACGCCCATGGGCAGGCAACCCGGGAAGGCCGCGCCGCCGTCGCGCAGGTAGATCAGGCGGTCCTGAAAGAAGAATCCCGAGGTGCACCAGTTCTGCCCGCCGGGGAGTTGGCCTTGAAGGGCGCCGCTGCCGGTGAAGCGGTCTGCCGTAGCCAGGTGGACATCGCCGAAAACCACGATGTCCTTGGCGTTCTGCTGCCACTGCTGGGTTAGGCTCGGCTCGATCAGATAATACGCCGGCGCGTTGGGCTTGCTGGTGACGATCTGGACGTCGCTCACCGCGGAGGTCTCGCCCTTCAACGGGCGGTCCAGCACGCGGTAGATGCCGTCGTGAAGCCCCAGGTACACATTGCTGGACAGGACATCCTCCGCGTTGACCGGAGCTTTAGCGGTAGGGTCGAGTTGCCGGGCAAAATCGTTCACCAGGTCCACCATGTGGCTCTTGCGCACCGTGTTGGTGATCTGCCGCGTCATCTCGCGCGAGACGCCCAGGATCCACTCGGCCAGCGCCCTGCGCTCTCGCGCCGAAAGATGCTCGGCGGGATCCGTCAGGTGTTCGCCGTCGAACCACGGCACCTCGTCCGATGAGATCAGGCCCGTGTAATCGGCGCCGGTCGCCACCAGCGTCATCGGCGAGGTGAAGCCGAAGGCCCGCGGGACGTTGTGCGTCCAGGGCGCCAGTTGCCAGCGCAGAATGTGGAATTGCTGCCAGTTAGACTCGGGCGAAAGCATGTTCTCGTCCTGCGGAAGCAACTCCGCGAGCACTGCCGCAAACGATCCTGGCCGGCTCGTGTCAAGCGCCACCGGATGAACCGTGAGGCTTTCGAAGTTGCGCCGCTCGCGCAGGCCGATCATCGCCAGCAGTCCGGTCCACTCTCCCAGAATCATCGAGTGCAGCTTGTGATTCTCGTCATACAAAGCGCGGTCGAACAACAGCGCGCGCGCCCACGCGTCGGGAATGGAGTAGATGCGCTGCGGATCCGACGGAATCTCGATGGCTTCGGCCAGGTGATTCAACTGCGTCGGACGCTCTTCCCACGCGCCCGCCGCCTGCGGGTCGGGGAAGCGGTTGCCGGTTCCGGACTTTCGTTTGGGAAGGTAGGCGTGAGGCATGTGAGATCATTCACTCCACATCACAGGAATCGAACAGGGCGCGCACCAGGCGGCCCGGTCCCACCGCGTCGCTATCTTTCACGTTGGAATTGGACGCGCGGCCCAACACCGTACGGTCGTCGATTTTAGTCTTCGGTCGATTCAGCAACAGCCGTGCCAGGTCCGTCTGCTGGAACTCGCGCGGGAGTTTCAGCCGCCAATTTTGGCCCTGCGAAACTGCGAACACGTTGGGATTGATCAGTCCCGGCACGAAGTTTGCCCGGCGGGGCGTGGAGAGGTGAAGGAGCCACTCCAGCACCTTGACGGTATAGGCGTCCACCGCCGCGAGCGCGGTCCGCGCATCGTCCGGCTTCACGTCCTTGCGCTCGATGTGGTCCTTCCAGTAGGGCGTCTTGCTGCCGCCCGCGCGAAGCGCCTCCAGAATCTGCGGGTGGAAGATGTAATGGTAGGCCACCGCGAACACCGCCATCTTCTGCAGCTTGTTTTGCAGCTTGTGGACCTGCGCGCCGCCCATATAGGGATCGCAGGGCAGGTCGTCCCACACCAGCTTGCCTTCCTCCTGGCGGGCTGCCACCGCCAGGCTGTAATCCTGGCAGCGCGACCCGGCGTCGAAGAAGCGGAGCGCGCCCATGCCCGCTACCAGTTCGATGAAATGCGGCTCGTTGCGCTGCTCCTTGGCGCCCACCGCGGAGACGGCCATCTCGGCGGGGATCTCCTCGCCCAGCGCGTAGATGGTGTGGCAGATCGAGAGAAAATTCCGCTCGTTGTAATATTTCAGAGCTTCCGCGGCGGCTAATGGGAACGAGCCGGGGTCGGCCTGAATGGCTTCCCCTTCCACCTTCCGGAACTGGAAGAACGGCAGGAACAGGATGAGTCCGTAGCGGGCGTTGGCCACGTCGGCCTCCAGGTTGTTGGAGAGCAGCCGCACCAGCGTGGGTACGCCTGAAGCTCCGGATCCGCCGAACACCGAGCCCGCAAACAGAACATGCGGCGGCGCCGAGGTGGCGCTGTGCTGGATGGCCGTCCGGAAGTCTTTCCACATGCCGCGATCGAAATTCACCGAGTTGGCGAATACCGTGGCGCCGATGGCCGGCCGTCCGCGGAAGCCCTGTTTCACGGACATTTCCAGTTCGCCTCGCTCGAAGAAGAGGTCCATCAGCTCAGCTTCCTCTGAAGCGTTGTTGGCGAGTTGGTTGTAGTTGAAGATCTCCTTCAAGGTGTCGGTCTGGTGATGGACGATGGGCGTCCAGGGACCCGCCAGAGAGATCTGCGCGCGGAACAGGTCCGTGTTGCCCACCCGAATGACCTTGCACGCCTGGTAGGCCTTCTCGATGTTCTGGCACTCCTCTACGTTGCCGTTGTTCTCATCGGGATCCACCAGCAGTGCGGAGAGTGTGGTGGCCTTCTCCGGGAGCATGCCGGCCGCCCCCAGATGAATGAGCGACTGCATCAGTTTGGCGCCGCTACCGCCCACCGCGACCACGAAATTACTCATCGATCATTCTCCAAAAGTCAACCTGGCGCAGACACTCTTGGTCTGCCGTCTCGCCGCTCGTGTCGAGACTTTTTGGCCGGCACCAGTCCTTCCGCGCCGTTCGCGCCACATCGTCCTCATTACCAGCCTCGCCGGATCAAACCTGAACCCGGAACAATGTACTTGGTATTCACGGGCGAAAACAGCACCGTCGCCAGGTAGTAAAACGCCGGTCCCCAGATCACGTAACACACCGCCACCACCCAGGCGTTCTCCGTCGCCTCAGGACCCAGGAAAACCGCCGCCACGGCGCCCAGGATGACCGCCAGAAACAACGCGAACCAAATGGCCAGCCACGCCCCCGACGAGAGTTGGTTGGCGCGCGGGCCCCATTCTCCCAGCACGTACCAGGCGAAGGCACAGAAGATCGAGATCCCGCCGGCCACCTCCGACCACATCAGGAAACGGTCGAGAAAATCCTCCACGTTTCCCACCTGCACACCCAGTTGCGATGGCCAATTCATGGTCACCGCGCCGTAGATCAGCCCGGCGCAGATCAGGTACACGAACACCATCAACAGGAAATCAATTGGCACTCGGCTCTTCATCGCGACTCGCCTGGTCCTCTCTCAGTTCGTTTGCAAGTACAGGTAATAGCGCGCCACCGGCGTTTCATGCTGTCTCATCTTCAATCGCAACACGTTCAGAAAATGCCGCAGGCTGAGCGTCCGGCCGGGCCGCTGCCCGCCGGCATCCTCCGGAAACCGCCCGTTCACCATGTCCTGGGGGTTCTCGAGGTTCCAGGCATCCAGGTCGATCAGAGGCTGCTCCCAATCCTGCACCAGGTCGATCCGAAAACGGTACATGGTCCCCGCGTCCAACAGAGAGCGGTGAACCGTAATCTGCCGCGGATCCACGTCCGTCGCCACGGTCAACTGGTCCTGGGCCTTCGAATCGGGCATCTCCTCGCTTTTGCGATAGGCCACCGCCGTTACTTTGGGGTGCATGCTCAGCTTGATGTACGGCCCCAGCGTAACGCGCGGCTCGCCCGCCGGCTCTTCCATGTTCAACGTAAGGTCGTGACGCACGTTGGTGATCACCGGGAACTTGTCGCGCGATCCCGGCACCAGCTTGTCATAAAGAGAGATCGCCGATTTCTTATCGGCCGAATCGACCTTGAGATAATGAACCAGGCGCGACGCCGGCGCGCGCGCGAACACGATCTCGAAGTGGTCCTTGTCCGCAATCTTGAGATCCTCTACCAGGTGCTTGATGGCGAAACGCACGTCGGGAGCGCGCCCCGAAACCAGAAAGTAAAATGGCATGGAGTCGGCCGAATCCGGGTCGGCCTTAGGCAAGTCGGCTTTCCCGTGAAACGCGCTGCGCACGCCCAACACCCCCACCGCCATCGGCTCCTGGTTCAAATAGGCTTCGTCAAGCCGCTGCGCCAGGTCTCCCGCGCGATTTTCGTTCTGCCACAGGTCCGTCAGAATGATCTTCACCTGGTGGCGGTCATTTCCCTTCGGCTCCTGCGCACCGTGCTCGTTGTGCTCGATCGCCTTCTCGATGTGAGTGCTCCTGTCGGTGAATGCCGCCGGCGTCAGGAACCGGTGAAGCGCCTCTTCATCCAGCGGCCGGGGCTCTCCTTCGCCAAATCTCCAGAAAGTGACGTTCGCGTCCCACGACTCGCTCAGGACATTTCCCGCCTGGTTCAGGACCTTCTCGAAGTAGTTATGGAGTCCGGGCTTCGCAGCGGTCAGAAAGTCCTTCATGGATCCCGAGGAGTCCAGATAAAAGTGCAGGTCGATCTTCCTGGACACGGCTGGTGGACCGGCCTCCGCGTCTTCCGGCAGGGCCACGCCGCCTGCGCCAGTGGAACTCGAGACCTCGGAGCTGTGAGAGGGCCGGCACGAAGTTGCCAGCGATACCGCGATCACCGCCAGAACCGCGGCCACCGGCGTCGACACCTCCGGAAGTCCTCGAAGTCCGCCGTTTCCGTAGGTACGCCGCACGAAGTTCTCCCTTATTTCCGTAGCCGCCAGTGCGCGATTCGCATTCCCCGATCGCATTTTGGCTTCAAGGGAACGATATAGCTTACTACAAGACCAGGTCCCGAAAAACCGAAACCGCAGCAGGTATTGGCGTTTGAATCGCGGTCCTCGAATTCCAAACCGAGCGGGACGCCGGCAAACACCGTCAGCTCGTGACGCTCCGCCGAATCGACGCGATTCCAGTACGCCACGCTGCTGCCGGAGCATGCGACCGGCATGCCCGGCTCAAGGTTACCATAGTGGCGCGGCGCCTGGTCTACGCCCAGAAACTCCACCGTATCCAGCAGGTTCACGCACAGACCCGAAGGGTCGGCCCGCGAAATACAAGCCTGCTTCGGCAATGGCATAAACTCGTCGTAGTGCCTGTCGAAGAAGACCCGCAGCCAGCCGGTTTGTCCGTCGCGCGTTCCGGCGATGCGCGCCTCCAGGCCGCGGTCCCCGGTTCCGGCCCATAGCGGAGTCACTCCCAGCAGCACCGCCAGATCGCCGGACGAACGTGAGAACATCGGGGCGAAGTTCTTGAACTCGAAGCAGTCGCCGGCCTGTTCGGTGTTGCGGTAGACCCACACTTCATCTTCGCTGCAGACCGTTGCCAGCCCATCTTCCATCACCGGCCCGAGGAACGATGTGCCCGAAATCCGGATGGGCTGTTCGCCGGCGCGGTCTTCATTGAAGTAGCGGATCGCCAGGACGGCTTCGCGGGTGCCCGGAGACCGCAAGAGAAACGCATAGGCATCGTTGGCCGCCGCCAATCCACGAAAAAGGATGGACTCCGCCGCGGTTCGATTGGCCACGATCTCCTGTCCGCGGGGGGGCCGGTAAAGCACACTGGCCTGGTGCTCCGCCAGAGGAAGCGACCAGACAGCCTCCGGGTCAATTGCCAGAAGCATAGGCCGGTGCTCGCCGGTGCCGCGAAACGACGCGTCCACGATCGCATAGCGGTTCGAGCCGGCGCTTTGCGAGCCCATCGAAGCCCACTCGCGTGGATGCGCGTCCGGGGCCAGGGAAAGCCGCATCACCTGGCCATCGGCCGCTAGGCACCACAGGAAGCCCCGATGGGCCAGCGGCGGACCATGGAAGATGCCCGGCACGAAAAGGAATTCCACCCGAGGGGCGGAGGCCAACGTGCGGCAGTCCGGTTCCCCGATCGGCGGGAGCGCCGCACGGCAGCCGCGGCAATACCGCGCGCGCCCTGGGCAGACCACTCCGCACGAACCGCACACCACCACGGGGTCGCGATACTCGCACGCGCAGAATCCACTCGAGTCCGGCCGAAGGGAGCGCCCGCAACCCGGGTAGGGACACTGAACACCCGTCTCGTGAGATTCGGTAGGCGCCAATGTCATGAGGGGGTGATCTTTTCCCGGAGTCACTCGGGTCGCCGCTCCTGCAGTGGTCCGCCGGGATTCTTCAGCCGTCAGGCCAGAATTCCAGGATACACCCGCTGAGCGGCGCGCAGCTACGGCGCACATGGCGCATTATGGCGCATTCTCCCAAGCGCGCCAGAAGGCCGGTGCTAAACTGTGGACCAAATGCAGCGCATTTACCGATTCGAAGTGATCGAGGAGCGCTACCATGATGCTGCGAATCGAATCCTGGGAGCTCGCGATTCGGTGACTGGCTCCTCCTTCACGCTATGCGAATGGACACCTGTGGACGCCGAGAAGCTGGGCGAAGCGGCTGCCAGCCTGGACGTGGAATTCTTCTCCGCCCAATCCAGCTACTACCTCGCCTGGCCGGACGATTCGAGCGCCGCGGCAGCGCTCGAGAGGCTGCGGGCGCAAGGATGGTTTTCAGGGCTTTGGCCGGGCCTGACTACCACTCCGCCTCCGCCTAAGCCACAGCCGGATCGTCCGCAATCGCCGCCGCCCCAGACCCAGCGTCCCCTGGCGGCATGGCTATTCGTCTTCGCGCTCGCGCTCCTGGTCTCCAACATCGGCTGGTTCTCCGCGTACGACCAGATGCGGGGGCGTTACCGCGACGCGCAGGCCAACGCATCGGCGGTGGAGAGCAACCTGTCGGCACTCCAGAAGAAATGGGACGATCGCAAGGCGATCGACCTCTCGCTCGCACCGTTGACCTTGCAAACCGTCGAGTTGTGGAACTCGTCGGACGGCAAACGCATCTCGCCGGGGTCTCTGGGTGAGGTATTCAAGGAGGCCACGGGCGAGTTTTCGTTCGATCAATTGCGGTATCTCGACTATAAGGCAACTTTCCGCAATAACCACCTTCATCGCGGGCCCATCGAAGGCACGGTCCAGGTGAAGTTTCTCGACCCCGATGGAAGCCTGCACCGCAACCTCCTCTCCAGCCCGATCGGATATACCGAAGAGGAGAAGGTCTCCTGTCCGGAGGATGCCGGGCAGGCCAGTATTACCACCGGCTGGGGCAACAAGGATGGGGGAACCTTTCAGCGCGGACCGCACACAATTGAATTCTGGTTCAATGGAGCGCTGGTAGGGTCCAAGACATTTTCGGTTTATTGAACGCCAGGAACGGCAGGTGCTGCCCGGCCGCAACAGCTTGACGGCCGGGACTTCGGGCATTACGCTGAGCACGGGAGAGAAAGGACGGTCTGTCGATGCCCAAGTATTTGCTCCAAGCCAGCTACACACCAGAAGGGATTCAGGGCCTTGTGAGGGACTCCGCGTCGGGACGCCGAGCCGATGTGCAGTCGGCCGTCAAGGCGCTCGGAGGCACCGTCGAAGCGTTCTATTATGCCTTTGGCGCAGACGATGCGGTAGTGATCGTCGATCTGCCCGACAACACAAAAGCCGCGGCCCTGGGTTTGACTACCTCGGGATCAGGCGGAGTTCGCGTCCGCACCACGCCCTTGCTTACCGTCGAGGAGGTCGACCAGGCGCTGGAAATCCGAATGCAATACCGTCCGCCCGGCAAGTAGCGGCGCCAGCGGCCGTCGCCTTATCTCACCCCCGACATCAATCTCACTGTCGGCCTGATCAACAGCGCCAGGATCACCGCCGCCGCGATGGTCGGCCAGGCCACGAACCCGAACAGGCGCGGCAGCGGCAGCGCATCATACATCGACGCGGCCTTCCCCGCCAGCCAGTTGCCAATGGCCGTCGAGAGGAACCAGATCCCCATGATGAATCCCGCCGCGCGGTCGGGCGCCAGCTTCGACATGGCGCTCAGCCCGACCGGACTCAGGCACAACTCGCCGAGCGTCTGCAGAAAATACGTGAGGATCAGCCACCACATCGAGACCTTCACGGCCTCCGGCGTCGCCGAAGCCGCAATCAGCCTGGCGGCCGGAATCAGAACCGCAAACCCCAGCCCGGCGAACAGCAGCGCCATCGAGAACTTGGCCGGGCTGGAGGGATCCGCGTCCCGCCGGCTGAGCCGCAGCCAGATCCACGCAAACACCGGCGCCAGCACTACCACGAAGATCGGCTGTACGAACTGAAACCACCCCGCCGGGAAGACCCACTTCAAAATGTTCCGGTCGGTGTTCACGTCCGCGAACAGGTTCAACGACGAGCCCGCCTGCTCGAACGACCCCCAGAACAGCAGCGACGCGATAAACAGCACCAGGATCGCGGCCGACCGCTTGCGCTCCTCCGGCGACCAGCTTCCCGAGAAGATCATCCACGAAAACACCGCCACCGAGATTCCCAGCAGGACCCATCCGAGCACCGCCGAGAGCGCCGCGGCCGTCACTGGAATGATGCCTGTTGCCCCCAGCAGCCCGAACAAAGCAAACGCACCCAGCCCGGTGCTCAGCGCGCGAGTGGCGGTCTGCTTCCGGCGGCGATCCAGTTCCACGTCTCCGCTGCTCACCGTGTGCAATCCCGCCATCCCCAGGTGCCTGCCGCCGAGCACGTACTGCACCAGCCCCGCCAGCATCGCCAGGCCCGCCACCGCGAACCCCAACCGGAAACTCACCTTCTCGCCGATCAGCGGGCACACGATCGACGAAAGCAGCGCCCCTGTGTTGATGCCCATGTAGAAGAGCGAAAAGCCCGAATCGCGCCGCGGGTCCTTTTTCGCGTAGAGTTGACCCACGATCGTGCTGACGTTGCCCTTCAGCATCCCCGTCCCCATCATCAGGAAGACCAGCCCCAGGTAGAACCATGCCTCCCCCGGCGTCGCCAGGCAGAATTCGCCGGCCGCGATCAGAATTCCGCCGATCAGCACCGCCCGCCGCTGCCCCGTAATCCGGTCGGCCACCCAGCCGCCACCCAGGCACAGCAGGTAGACCATCGCGGTGTACATGCCATAAATGTCGCCTGCCTTGGCCTTGTCGAAGCCCAGGCCGCCCTCCGCCAGCTTATGGGTCATGAAGAGGATCAGGAGCGCCCTCATGCCGTAGTAGCTGAAGCGCTCCCACATCTCCGTGAAGAACAGCGTGGCCAGCCCGCGTGGATGCCCGAAGAAGCTGGTGTCCGCCGGTGTCACGTCCGCTGGAGGATTCCGCAGGTTGGAGGTTGTTGCCATAGGATTACCGGCAACAGTTTATATGGTTTCGAAGCCGGGAGGCAATTCAGAACTTCTTCAGTTCTTCGATCAGCCCGTCGATGTTCTTCTTCAAGTACACGTTGAAGAGCCGCTGCTCCTCGGCCGATGGCGGCGCCATCTGGCCCAGGGCATCGAGGTTCAGGCGCGACGGTACCCAGACTTTTCCATCCACGAATTCCACCTCGTTGATGAAGCCCGTCAGCCCCTGAACGTTGGCCGGTTGCCCGGAGTTCGAGAACAGGCGCAGAGTGGTCTCCTGCAGCACGCTGGTCCGTTTGCCGGGAGCCAGGTACAGGTCCCGCTCGGGGGAGGGAAGCGCTGCCGCCACCGACTGCCGGCCCGCGGGGTCGCTCAGCACCCACCCCAGCTCCAGGTATTTCACCGCCTTGCCCGACCGGTTCACCACATCGATATGCGGCGCCCGCGCTTCGTTCCCGGCGATCTGCGCCGACCCTTCCACCAGCTCCACGGGAGCATCCGGGAACTGCACCAGCGCGAACTTCGCAGAATGTTCGGCCGGCAGCCCGGCGCTGGTCACCGACGGTCCGCTCCGCACCACTCTCACGTTCAAAGGCGCGGCGTCGGTCTGCCTCTGACGCGCTCCACTCTGCAGGATCTGCTGCCGCAGCCCTTCCCTGCCCGATTGCGCCAGCACCCGCTTGAAATACTCGCGGTCGCGCTGCGCTTCCAGTTCGCAGGCCGTCAGGTACCGCTTGGAGTGCAGGCGATCGGGACCGTAGAACGAAAGGTCCTGATACAAGACCCCGTCGAGGTCCACCTGTGCCAGCGGTCCGGCCGCTACCTGCGTGGGCCGCACCAACTGCATGTCGATCCGCACGGGGAAAACCTCGCCCGGCCCGACATTCAGGCTCGGATACGTCACCGAGCCCTTTCCGCCCGGCGTGGCTTCCTGCGAAACCACCCGCAGCATCACCCCGTGAATCCGGTTGCTGCCGTCGTTGCGCAGGGTGAAGTCCATGTGCAGGTTCAACACGATGGCGGCGCCGCGCGCGGTGACGCTCGACTGGCCCGAATTCATCGTGACCAGCGTCACCGGGGAATCCTTGGAGAGATTAATGCTGACCGATCCGCCCGGCAGCGGCGCCTCCTGCGCCAACAGGCCCGCCGCGCTCACCCATCCCAAGACAATCAGCCGTTGCTGCGTTCTACTCCACATATACTTTATTGACCGTTACCTGTCCCGTTTTCGGATCCACGTAACGGGCTCCTACGGATTGCACGCCCACCGAAACCGTCACGTCGGTAGCGCCCGTGTTCAAAAGCCGGAAAGCCCGGCCGCTCCCCTCCACCTCAATTCCGTTCTGAATTCCCTGCAATACCGTGCGGCTTTCCGCCTTTTCGCCGACGCGCGCGTGCGGTTCCATCACCAGGCCGGTAACCGCCAGCGTCACGATGCTGGCCACCGCCACGGCGGCGCGGATTCCCGTGAACACCGGCCGCTCCCGCAGCGGGGTCTCTTTGCGCACGCACTCCCCGGCCGCCAGCCCCAGCCGAATGTTGGCCTTCATCTCCGCCGCCAGCCGGTTCCACGGAACTTCCGGAATCTCGGCCAGGTCGGTGACGATCTCTCGCATGGCTTCGAAGGAGGCTACCTCGTCCACACAGACATCGCATTTTGCCAGATGGCGTTCCACTCTCCAGCGGGCGAAAAACCCGAGGTCGCTTCCGGCGTACAGTGCCAATGCTTCCTGATTCGGGTGCTTCATACTCCTACCGCTTCCTTCCTTCGATGTACCGGCGGAACTTGGTGCGCGCGTTGGCGATGTGCGACCGCACCGTGGCCTTCGAGCAATCCAAACGCTGCGCCACTTCCTCCGCCGGCAATCCTTCTACATCCCTCATTATGAGCGCGGCCCGCTCCCGCGGGCTCAGCAACCGCAACCCGTCCTCGAGATAATCCCGATGTTCCGACCGCAGCAGCGCCTGCTCGGGACTCTCACCGTGGCTCTCCGGGGCTTCTTCGATCTCGCAGAACGTGGCGCGGCTGCTGCGCCGCAGGAAATCGATGGCCGTGTTCGTTGCAATTCTCGACAGCCAGTGGGCTGCTTTTTGTTCGTCCTTGAGCTGTTCCTGGTGCTGGAGCGCCTTGATGAAGGCTTCCTGGGTCAGATCCTGGGCGTCTGCGACGTTCCCCACGATCCTGTAGATCTGCACGAAGATCCGCCGTAAGTGCTCAGAAACAAAACGATTCTGTCGCTCCTGGAGCTCCAGGCCGGGCTCGATCGCTTCGCTCATCTCGCTCAAAGCAGCAGTTCTCACAGGTTCCTACTCAAAATGACGAGGGAACCCGGAAAACGTGGACTCTAAAAGCGGATCCTCACCGCTATCGCCTATTCTATCGTGGCAAACGCAGTCGGGCGTTCCCCCTTTCCGAGCGCTACAATTTGTAGCATAATGGGTCCAAATCGGAGGGCAGCTATGATGAGATTCCTGGGATGGATCTTCTCGAGCGGTGTAATCCTGGCCCAATCCGCCGTCCCGGCGCCCCAATTCGACGCCGCCGACGTCCATGTCAGCGCCAAAGCTCAGAACCCCTTCTTTCGAAACATACCAGGCCGCGGCCGCTACGAACTGCGGCAGGCCACTATGGTGGACCTCATCCGCACCGCGTACGGCGTCGATGCCGACAAAGTCCTGGCCGGCCCGAATTGGCTCGAAATGGACCGCTATGACGTGATTGCCAGGATGCCCGCCGATGCCGCGCCCGACAGCCAGAAGGAAATGCTGCAATCTCTCCTGGCCGACCGCTTCCAGCTCGTCATCCACAAAGACACCAGGCCCCTGCCAACCTATGTACTGACTGCGGGAAAGAAGCCGCAGATCAAGGAAGCTGACGGGGCCGGCGATACCGGGTGCAGGCCCCAGGCCCCGCCCGGCCCGCCCGCTGAAGGGCGCGTCCAACTAATGATGGGTACCGCCAGCGGCCCTCCCCAGCAAATCACCCTCGGGCCCGGCATGACCATCCACTATCAATGCCGCAATATGACCATGGCGGCGTTCGCCGACGCGCTCCGCACCATGCTGGGCGCCAACGTCGGCCTGAATGCCGTCCTCGATCAGACCGGCCTCGAGGGCGCCTGGAACTTCGACGTCAAATGGTCGATGCAGTTTGTTGGACCGGTTACGAATTCGGGCGATCGCATCTCCACCGCCGAGGCTCTGGAAAAGCAGCTAGGCCTGAAGCTGGAACAGAAATCCGTTCCCGCCTCCGTGATCGTGGTGGACAGCGTCAACGAGAAGCCCACAGCGAACCCGCCCGAAGTGGCCAAGGACTTCCCGGCGCTCCCCATTCCCACCGAGTTCGAGGTTGCCGATGTGAAGCCTACCGACCCCAACGCCTCGCCCAACGGCAGATTTCAATTCATGCCCGGGGGCCGCCTCGTCGTCCAGGCAATGTCGCTGCGCTTCCTGGTGAGCCGCGCCTTCTCGACGGGCTTCGGCATGAACTACGATTCGATTGCAGGCCTTCCCAAGTGGGCCGAGACGGAGCGTTTCGACATCACCGCCAAAGTGCCTGCGGGCGGCCCTCCGCTCGACACGGATTCGGTGATGCCGCTGATGCGCGCGCTCCTGGTGGATCGATTCAAAATGGCCTGGCACAACGAAGAGAAGCCTATGTCCGCGTATTCGCTGGTCGCCGGCAAACCCAAAATGAAGAAAGCCGACCCCGCCAGCCGGATCTATTGCAAGTTCCCTCCGCCACCTGCCGGTGCGCCGCCGGGGACGCGCCTCCTGGCCTGCCAGAACACCACCATGGCGCAACTCGCCGAGCACCTCCAATACATGGCGCCAGGATTGGAGTGGCCCGTTCTGGATGCCACGGGCCTCGAGGGCACCTGGGACTTCACGTTGACCTTCGGCCCGAGCATGGGCGCCGGCGGCCCGATCCGGGGCGGCACAGAAGCGGGACCCGGGGCGCCCAATGCAATGCCCGCCGCATCGGAACCCGTCAGCGGCCACACCCTGTTCCAAGCCATCGAGAAGCAGCTCGGGTTGAAACTCGAACTGCAAAAGCGCCCGATACCCGTGATCGTAATCGATCACATCGAGCAGAAGGCCACCGAGAATTAGGCGCTGGGCCGTTCATTTACGCCGCGTTCCGGCGTAGCCGCGAAGTGGACTTCCCCAAGGGAGGCAAACCAGGGAAGCGCTCAGATCCAATGACGTACGACTTGCCGAGTGCCCTGGGCGTTCTGAATCGCCTTCACCAGCTTCGGGTGTAACCGATACTCGCTGTGGTATACCAGGGAACAGTAACAATCTTATTGAACATCTCCTGTATCCAAATCGAATTGTGATTGAAGTGGACGATTGCTCCGAGGGCCTCGCCGTCGTAGAAACGGTTCTCGACCGTTGGGTTTCCGTCGCGGTGGTGATCCCACCCTGTATCCAGGTGTAGCCGCTCACGCCGGCGCGCATGATTTGGGGCCAGCCGCCAAGCCAGTTGCGCCGTCGCCGGACTTTGACACTCGCCCCATCGGGGCCCAACCAGACTGCGATACAGGCGTCTTTTCCCCGCTCGTTCCATATACCTAAGTCCTTGAACACACAGGAGGACTCCCGTGTGACCGCACTCATGAAGGGCGGCGGGCAAACGCACGCTTTACGGCCAGGGCCAGACCCGACTCACTGCAAGGAAGCGGACGGGACGGCCATCTCGATGGTGTCCGCCCCCACGCCGCATGGGGGCAGCTTGATGGTGAACCGCGTTCCCTCGCCGGGAGTGCTGTCCACTTCGATTTTTCCGTGGTGGGCCTTCACGATCCAGGCCACGAAACTCAGTCCGAGTCCCAACCCCTGCTCCGGACCAGGCGCTGTTCCGGAACCCGGCACCCGATAAAAGCGATCGAAGATGTGCGGCAGAAATTCGGGCGCGATCCCGCGGCCGTTGTCTTCCACGACGATCTCCACGCGATCGGGCAGCGAATGGACGGCAACCCGCACCGAGCCCCCCTTCGGCGTAAACTTCAGTGCGTTGGAGAGCAGGTTGGTGATCATGCGCTCGATCTGCACGCGGTCCGCCTCCACCTCGCACTCCGGCGGCAGATCGGCAGCCAGCGAGACGCGCGCCTCCTCCGCCGGTATCTGGAACTGCTCCACCAGGTCTTCCACCACTTCGCAAAGGTTCAGCCGGGACTTCTGCAGCAGAAGCTGGCCGGACTCGGCCTGCGAGAGCAGCAGGAGCGCTCGCACGATCTGCGAGAGCCGGTCTACGTCCTGCAGCGCGTTGAACATGGCCTCCCGATACTGGTCGGTGGTCTTGGCTGTAAACAGCGCAACTTCCAATTGCCCCCGAATGGCGGTGATGGGCGTGCGCAACTCGTGGGACACGTCCGCCGAGAACTGCCTCATCTGCCGGAAGGATGCTTCCAGGCGCTCGATCATGCGGTTGAAGGTCACCACCAGGTAATCCAGCTCGTCGCCCGCCTGGCGCGTGGGAATGCGCAGGCTGAGGTTCGATCCCGAGATGCGTTGCGCGGTCTGCGCCACCTCGCGGACCGGCGTCAAAACGCGGCCGGTCATGATCCATCCGAGAAAGCAACCCAGGATCACCGCGCCGGGAATGACGCCCAGGTAAGTGAGGGTGAACCGGCGCACGATCTTCTCGTTATCCGCCAGGGAGGCTCCGATGGCGACGTAATAGGGAGCCTGGTGGACGATGTCGTAATCAATTCCGGCGCGGATCTTGAAGGCTTCGCCTTGCGAGTTTCGCCGGAACGTCCAGACCGTCTTTCCCGGCGTGTTCGGCTTGGCCTCCAGCATGGCTCGAACGCGCTTGGCGATTTCGGCGGGCGGCTCGGCGCCGAGATCGTCGTAGGTTGTGGAGATCTCGTTTTCCTTAGTGGTGCCGTTTTGAATCACGTTGCCGTTCTGGTCGGCGATGAGGTAGACCTTCTTGATTTCGAGTACCGCTGTGGTCTCGTCGGGATCTTCGGCGTCGTAATACCAGTTGGCGGCGTTCCTGCCGAGTTCCGGGTCCTTTTCAATGCGGAGGTAGCCCCGGGCAGCCACCCAGTCGTCGTTGAGGTGGTCTTCCACCTGAGAATCCAGCTTGGATTTCAAGCTCTCGCGGAACAGGCCCGCGACGCCCAGCAGGATCACCGCGAAGAACAGAGCGTAACTGGCGGTCAGGCGGAAGCGCAGGCCGCGGCTGATCCGCCGAAGATCGATCCTACGCCACCAAACCACATTACACCTGCCGTTCGGACGCGGGTTCGGCGGGCCTTTCGACGGGCTTGTCGGGCGCTTCGATCATGTACCCGATGCCGCGCACCGTCTGAATGAGCTTCTGCGGAAAGCGGTCGTCAATCTTGCTCCGCAGGTGGCGGATGTAGACGTCCACAATGTTGGTGAGGCCGTCGTAGTCCATGTCCCAGACGTGCTCTACGATCATCGTCCGGCTCAGCGGGCGGCCACGGTTTCGCATCATGTACTCGAGGATGCCGAACTCTTTCGGCGCCAGGTCGATGATCTCGTTGCCCCGCAGCACCTTGCGGCGGATGCAGTCCAGCGAGAGATCGGCGACCTGCAGCCTTTCGGGGGTGGGTTGCCCACGCCTTAACAGAGCCCGTACACGAGCCAGCAGCTCGACAAAAGCGAAGGGCTTCACCAAGTAGTCGTCGGCCCCCTGTTCCAGGCCCCGTACGCGGTCATCCAGGGCGCCCCGCGCGCTGAGGATGAGGACCGGAGGGCCGACCTTCCGATTGCGGACCTTCTCGAGAACCTGGAGTCCATCCATGTCCGGAAGCATCATGTCGAGGATGACCAGGTCGTAATCGGTGGAGTGAACATGATCGAGCGCCGTGGCGCCCGAGGGTGCGGCATCCACCGCATAACCGGCGCCCTCCAGACCGCGGCATAAGAAGTCGGCGATGCGCTTCTCGTCCTCGACGACCAGGATTCTCATTGCCTACAGCTTAGCAAAACAGTTCGACTGTGCCGCATATACGCAGATCATTTTTGGCCGCGGGGCGGCCCTGGGCACGCCCCGATTCCCTTCCCGAAATACTATGATGGATCCGGAGTTGCCTCGATGGACACGATGTACGGGCGCGCGGTGAGCCTGGCGGTTCCGGTTTTCCTGGCGCTGATCGCCCTGGAGTTGGTGATCGATCGGATCCGGTCCACGCGCTACTACCAGCTCGCCGATGCACTGAACAGCCTGAGTTGCGGCATCATCAGCACCGGCATGCGCGTGTTTTTTGGCTTCCTCGGGCTTTTCGTCTATGCGTGGATGCTGGCGCACGCGGCGGTTGTGCACTTGCCGGCGGGCCACTGGCTGACCTGGATTTTCGCCTTCTTCCTGTACGATTTCTGTTATTACTGGCAGCATCGCTTCGGGCACACGGTCGGCCTGTTCTGGGCGTCGCACGTCGTCCACCATCAGAGCGAGGAGTTCAACCTCACCACCGCGCTGCGCCAACCCGGCACGGGAGCTTTCACCAACTGGGTCTTCTACGTTCCGATGGCACTCTTCGGCGTGCCGATCAGCGTCTTCCTGCTGGTCGGCGTGGCGCAGCTCTTCTACCAGTTCTGGCCGCATACGCGACACATCGGGCGATTGGGCGTTCTCGACCGCTGGATTCAAACACCCTCCAACCATCGCGTCCACCACGCCCAGAACGACATCTACCTCGATAAGAATTACGTCGGCGTCTTCCTCCTCTGGGACCACCTGTTTGGAAGCTTTCAGGAGGAACGCGATGAAGATCCACCGATCTACGGCATCCGTGGACAGTTGAAGAGCTGGAATCCGGTTTGGGCCAACCTCCATTATTATTGGGCGATGGCGCAGGACTCCTGGCATGCGCGGTCCTGGCGCGACAAGCTGTTTGTGTGGGTTGCGCCGCCCGGCTGGCGTCCGGCGGATGTGGCGGCGCGCTTTCCCAAGCCAGACTACGATCCAGCCCGCGATTTCGAGCGATTCGACCCGGCGCGCCCTCTGTCTCTCAGTCTTTACGCCCTGGTACAACTGGCCGTTCTGATTGCCGCCAACAGTCACTTTCTGTCGGTGTTGCCCAGGCAGGCGGCGTGGCTGAATATCCTGTACTTCATCTACATTCTGACTGGCCTGGCGACCCTCGGCGGAGTGCTGGAGAACCGGCGCGAGTTTATTCGTCTGGAAGCGCTTCGGGTTGCCGCCTCGGGGATCGCGGCATTAACGCTGGGGTCGTGGTTCGGCGCGCGCGACCCCCGCGTCATTCTGTCGATCGCCTCGTTCGCCCTGATTTCGCTCGGCTGGCTGTACGTTTCGGCGAAAAATCGTCCCATCGCGGCGGGGACCGCGGAAGTCGCGGCGTAGGAGGCAGACGCGAGCGATCTCGCGAGATCTAAGTCCACAGGACCATCCCGCCTGCCTCAGCTTATGTCATGATGAGGCTCATGCGACTGGTATTACTCGCGATCCTGCTCAGCGGGCTCGCTTTCCCGCAGTGGGATCGTTTCCGCGGCCCCAACGGAACGGGGGTTTCGGAAACCGGGGCTCTACCGTCCACATTCGGCTCCAAACAGAACCTGGTTTGGCGAGTAGAGCTTCCGCCCGGGCACTCGTCGCCGATCGTGAATAATGGACGGATCTACCTGACCGGCGTCGAGAACGAGCGCCTCTACACCTTCTGCCTGGATCCCGAGACCGGCCGTACTTTGTGGAAGCGGGAAGGCCCGCGCCCGCGCCACGAGAAGCTGAATTCCCTGAACAATCCCGCCTCTCCTACCCCCACCGCCGATGGCGCAAACGTCTACGTCTTCTTCCCCGATTTCGGCCTGCTGAGCTATACCCGCGACGGCAAGGAACGCTGGCGCCTGCCGATGGGGCCCTTCAACAACGTCTACGGCATGGGAGTCTCGCCCGTGCTGGCCGACGAGGTGGTGGTACTGGTGATCGATCAGGACAAGAATTCGTTCGCCGCCGCGGTGGGACGGAATGACGGCAGGATCCGCTGGCAGAAGCCGCGGCCGGAGGCCTTGAGCGGAGCATCGACCCCGGTGGTGGTGGCTCGCGCCGGGAATCCTTCGGCGATCCTGGCGCCCGCGAGTTTCCGCATGGACGTGTACTCCGCGCGCGATGGCGAGGCGCAATGGTGGGTGCGCGGTCTGCCCAGCGAGATGAAGTGCGTGCCGGTGGTGGTAGGCGACCTGGTCTATGTGGCCGGTTTCAATACTCCGGAAAACGACCCGGGAAGGCAGATCGCGCTTCCTTCGTGGAAGGAACTGCTGGCGCGCGACGACGCCAATCAGGACGGACGCGTGCAGAAGCAGGAAGTCTCCGACGAGCACACCAAGCGTTACTACGATTTCATCGACACGGACGGCAGCGGCGCCATCGAGGAGGCCGAATGGAATTTGCACCTCGCCGTGATGGCCGCCGAGAACGGGCTGTACGTCTACCGCCTGGGGGCGCGCGGCGATGCCACCGCCAACCTGCTGTGGAAGTATCAGCGCTCCGTGCCGCAGTTGCCTACGCCCGTGGTGTACCGGGACGTAGTCTACATGCTGAATGACCGGGGCGTTCTGACGACGCTGGATGCAGGCAGCGGCAAAATGCTGAAGCAGGACCGTCTGCGAGGGCAGGCCGACAATTACTACGCGTCGCCCGTGGCCAGCGATGGAAAGATCTTTATCGCCTCGCACACCGGTGTGGTCGCGGTGTTGCGTGCCGGCGGAGACCAGGAGTTGCTGGCCTCCAATGCGCTCGACGAGGAGATTTTCGCTACGCCCGCGATCGCCGGCGGACGTCTGTATGTCCGGACCGTCTCCGCGCTTTACTGCTTCGGCAGGCAGTGAGTGTGACCGTTGCGCAGCCGCTCGTACTCCGCAGGCACCAGAAGTGTGAGCGCATTCGGCACGATCCGAATCTCGGCCGGCAGATGCCCGGCCAACTCGCCATCGATCTGGACGTAAACCCGGTCGTCCGGACTCGATACTTTGATGGAATCGGTGCGGAGGACGGTCACGCCTTTCATGCCGCTCAGACGATTCAAGGCCATTCCCACCACGTATTTGACATACCCCAGGGAGTTTCGGCCTTCGAAGAGGACCGCCTCAAAGCAATCATCGAACAAGCTGACGCTCCGCGCAATCTCGAAGTCCCCGCCGTAATTGCGTACCTTGCTCAGCAAGGCAAAGGAACAGACGTGGGTCTGTCCGCCGATGTCCACCCGCAGGAACGGCAACTGGCGGCCCAGCAGCCGGAAGCCGGCCAGCCAGTAGGCCAGCTTTCCCGTGCGCGCCTTCAAAGCGGAGTCCACCCGGTAGACGATGTGTGCGTCCACTCCGATGCCGGCCATCAGGACGAAGTGCCGGTCTACTTTTCCGTCGTCAGTGGTTACGTGGCCGAGTGAGATGCGGCGCGGGCGGAGTTCGGAGATTCGCTCCGCGACGCGCTCGAGGTTCCTGCCCAGCGACATCTCCATGGCCAGCACGTTGGCCGTGCCGCCGGGCAGAATGGCCAAAGGCACGTCGCTGTTCACCATGCCCTCCACCACCTCGTTGATGGTGCCGTCTCCGCCCGCGGCCACTACCAGGTCCGCGCCCCGGCGAATATGCTGGTGCGCCAGGCCCCCGGCCGTGCCCGGACCGGTAGTGGGAGCTACCGTCACATCGAGGCCCTGCTTCGTCAGGATTTTGACGGCCCGCTCGACGAGCGGACTCCCGTTCCGTCCAAATCTGCCCGCCCGGGGATTATAGATGAGGACGGTGTTCTTGTAGGTGATTGGCAGCTTCTCCGCTTTTGCTCGTTAGTTCCTTGTTCGATTATAGCGGCTAGCGCTGCGCCCAGTAGCGATGGCGGGCTTGCACAGTCAGGCCTTTAGTCCGTGCCGTCAACTGTATGGTGCGAAAGCCCGAAATCGTTACCGGACGGTCCGAAACGTAGCCCAGGCTGTACTGGTTGCGCAGTTCCTCTTCGAGAATCTCGTAGATCCGGTCCACCGGCTGTTTTTTCGAAACCGTGAAGAAGCTCCCGCCAGTATCATTGGACATCTTCTCGAGTACCCCTTTTCCGTCGCGGCCGCTCAGGAATCCGTAAGCTCCGGGGTCCGAGTAGAGGATGGAATAGACCAGCGTATCGGCGCGCTGGGCGGCCTCGATCGCATCGGCGAGGCTGCCGTAGCTGCCGATGTCCACGCCATCGGTGAGCAGAATGAGCGCCTTCCGGTTTTTCTCCTTCTTCATCACGTCGTCGGAGGCCCGAGCCACCGCGTCGTACAGCAGAGTCCCCCCGCCATCCTGCCGCCGCAACTGACTCATCGTCTCCGTGTCCACATAGGCCAGCGCATCGTCGAGTTTACCCACCGACGAAGTCAGCGGCTGGCGGATCTGTACGGCGCTGTCGAACTGCATCAGGAAGACTTGGTCCTGAGGTCGCACTACCTGGTCCAGAAAACGCAGGCTGGCGCCGCGCTCGTCATTGATCACCTTACGCTGGCTTCCGCTGGTGTCGATCAACAGCCCGAGTGTCAGAGGCAGGTTGGTTTCGCGCGCGAAGTAGCGGATGGCTTGCGGGCGCCCGTCTTCCAAGAGCGAGAAGTCGTCCTGGCTCAAATCGCCGGCCAGCGACCCGGTCTTGTTCCGCACGGTCGCCAGAACGTTGACGACCTTCACCTCGGTAGAGAAGACCGCATCCTGGCCTCTCGCCATGCCCGAGCCACACAGGGCCGCCGCAGCCCGAAGAATCGCTCGTCTGGTGACAGGAGACGGCATGCAGGGGCGAAGGCGCCCACTAACTATTCTCGCGCAACTTCTCTACGGGCCCGAAGCCGCACGCCGAAGGCCCCGAAACCACTGTTAAAACAGCAGGCCTTCCGCGCCCATCCGGCAAGCCTTGGCGGCCCGTGGAATATAATCCAGGTAGCGGCGCGCGCCACTGCCCCCCATGGTTGTCCGAACCGTTTTCCTGGGCCTCTTTGCAGTATCCCTTGCCTTCCCCCAAAATCCTCTTTCCGACCTGACTTTGGGAGGCACCGGCGTTACCTCCATCCACGGCACGGCCGTCGATCCAGCCGGCAACCTCTACGTCGTGGGCACGACCTACTCATCGGACCTTCCGCTGCAGAACCCGTTCCAGTCCGTCAACCGCGGGACGCAGGTAGTCTACAGCACTGATTCCGGAGCCACCTGGAAGCCGCTCGTCAGCCCGTTTCCACCGGCCGCCTATCCGAACTTTCAGATTGCCGTAGATCCTGCCAATGCTTCGGTGGTCTACGCCTCGTCGGGACCGACGCTCTGCAAGAGTGTGGATGGCGGCAGTCACTTTCAGTGCTCGAATCTCTCCTTCCTGACCTTTAGCGGCATCAACTCGCTGGTCTTCGCCCCGAGGAACTCGTCCACGATCTATCTGAGTGCCGGTGAGCCCGGTGGTTTGTACAAGAGCACCGACGGCGGGCAAACCTGGAACCCCGCCGGCCAGGGGCTCCCCAACACCGAATTCCAGTTTGCCGTCTCAATCGACCCGTTCCATTCCAATGTGGTGTTTGTCTGGACCGGAAGCGGCGGCGGCTATGTTTCCCACGACGGGGCCGCCACCTGGGCGCCCTCCACACTCCCGTATCCTCCCGGCGTCATGATGGGCGAGACTTTTTACGGGTTCTTCTTCGATGCCGCGACTCCCGGGGTGGTCTACGGACCCGGACGCAACGGCGACTTCACCCTCCAGAGGAGCACCGATGGCGGCCAGACGTGGACCGAACTGACCGTTCCGTTCTCGTCACCATCGTTTTTCGGGCCCGATCCGCAGGCGGCGGGCAAACTGTACGCGCTGGGACACTCGGGATCGAACGGTCCTCTGGCGCTTTGGACGAGCATGGACCAAGGCGGGAGTTGGGTTCCCACTTCCGTGCCTCAGGGCCTCACCGGCCCGCTCTCTTTCGATCCTCACAATCCGCAAATCATTCTTTCCGACTATTACGGAAACGGCCCTGCCTTTTCGCCTTCCACCTACCGGAGCACCGATGGCGGCAAGACTTGGGCCGTGGCGAACCCCCGCATCCTGCTACCGGTCTTCGCGCCCTCAGCGGCCGGCATGGTCTACGCAATCGGAGCCTCCAGTTCGGATGCGTTCCTGGCGAAGTTCCTTCCCGACGGAAAAACGCTCCTGTTCGCGACTTACCTTGGCGGTGTGGCCGACGATACCGGGAACGCCCTCGCCCTGGATCCTTCCGGCAATATCTGGATCGCCGGCACGACCTACTCAGCCGATTTTCCGGCCACATCCGGCGCCTTTCAGCCCACGCTCAAAGGCCAGGTCAACGGCTTCCTCGCCAAGTTCACCGGCGACGGCAATTTGATTGCCGCAACGTATTTGGGCGGCTCGTCACAGGATGCCATCCTGGGGCTGGCAGTAGGGCCGCAGGGCAATCCGTGGGTAGTCGGCAACTGGAGCTCCCGCGACTTCCCGTTTACTACCGCCGCGCCTCCTGTCGTTAGCCCTCCCACGAGTTACCTCGCGGAGTTGGATCCGGCGGGCGCACAGGTGCTCGTCGCCATGACGCTCGGCGGCCAGGTGGACAATAACGGAAACGGGATCGCCGTGGATGGGTCCGGCAATGCCATCATCACCGGAACCACCACCGACGTGAATTTCCCGGCAACCGTCCAACCCCTTACCGTAGATGTATCCCCGCGCGCCAAGGCATTCGTGCAGAAGTTCGACCCTTCCGGCAAGACCATCTACGCGACTTCCTTCGGCGGCTTCCATGGCCCTCCGATCGTCGGAAAGTCAATTGGGCTGGGCGGTTTCGGGTCGGAACAAGAGGAAGATCACGGAGTGGCCGTGGCCTTGGACAGCGCCGGCAACGCCTACATCGCCGGTTACACGAGCGCCACCGATTTTCCGGTCACGCCGGGCGCCTACCAGACTAAGCTCGCCGACGCCTGCCCTTACGCCGCCTTCGAGATCGATACCGGCCTGATCGGCGTGATCTCCGAGTTCTACATGGACGACAGTTTCGTGGTGAAGCTCAGTCCGGATGGAACTACCGCGCTGTACTCGACTCTCGTCGGCGGCCAGTGCTTCGACCACCCGACGGCGATTGCGGTGGACGCATCGGGGCGCGCGGTCATCACCGGGGAGACGGATTCGTTCGACTATCCGCTAGTAGCGCCGGTCGAAGCCGCCCCATCGTACAGCGATTTCGCGTCGTTCCTCTCGGTGCTTGACCCGACCGGTTCCACACTCGACTTCTCCACATACCTGTACGCCGGAGCGTCTCCCTTCGTCGCGGTGCAGAACACCGGTGCGATCGACGTCGGTGGCAGCACGGGAGGAGGAGCGCAGACTTCGCCGATCAGCGGCGCCTACTTCACGCCGGACCCGACCATGCACGGCTATCTGGCAGTGGTGACGCCACCGGCGACCGTACCGCCTGTGAACCTGGCCCGCGTGCTGAATGCGTTCAGCCTGCTGCCGGGACCCGTTTCGCCGGGCGAAATCCTGTCGGTGTCGGTTCCCGGATTCGCGCCGAATCCGCCGGTGGACATCGGTCTGAATCTGCAGGGCGGCCCGCTGGCGGCCAGCCTGGCCGGCGTGCAGGTCTCCTTCGACGGCATTGCGGCATACATAGTCTCGGCCTTGCCGGGGAAAATCGTGTGCATTGCACCGGTGGAAATCGCGGGACAATCGACCACGGCCACTCAGGTCACGATCAACGGCCTCTCATCGAACGTTCTGGATGTGAACGTCGCCCCCACCGACCTGGGCCTGCTCTCCGCCGACGGTAGCGGGGCCGGTCAGGCTTACGCGCTGAATGCCGACGGCAGCATGAACAGCCCTTCGAACCCGGCAGCGATCGGGTCGCAGGTCACCGTATTCTTCACCGGCGGCGGTGTGACCAACCCGCCGGAGGCAGACGGGACATCGCCCGCCACCGCAGGCGCGGTGCCAGCCGCAAAGCTTCCGCTGTACCCACTGGGCGGCTCGATCCAGGCGCTGCCGGGCTACGCCCCGGGAATGTTCTCCTACACTTTTACAGTCCCTGCAAATGGCCCCTCCCCGCTGACTGTTTTCACGCAGGCAACCACCGATGAGACCCAGTATCTGCTGGTAAGCATCCACTGACGTGGCGGCAGCCTCGAAAACCCCTTCGCGGGCACCGGCACGGGAGGCGGCCAAAAGCGTCCCGAAGAGTCGGGACGCGGCAGGCCGGAGGGCCTGCGCCACGTCGATGGCGCAAGGGTTTTCATGGAGTTCTGTGGGCCGGCGGGGGCCCCATGGGTACAGGCACAAGTGCCCGAGCCGCATCGCGTTCCTTGGAAGTCCGGTGGCGTTTGGGCCTTGGCTGAGGTGCCGCTTACCCTGCGAACTTATCCGTGGCCGCGACCAGTGCCCTGCAATTCGGCGGATCGAACGCGCTGTGCCCGCTGTCGGGCGTGATGATCAGGTCGGCCTCCGGCCACGCCCGATGCAGCGCCCACGCACTTTCCATCGGGCACACCACGTCGTACCGGCCTTGCACGATCACTCCGGGAATCTGCCGGATGCGCGGCGCGTCCCGCAACAACTGATCGTCCGTCTCGAAGAAGCCGCGATTCACGAAGTAGTGCGCTTCGATTCGCGCGAAAGCGAGCGCAAACTCGTCCTCCTCGTAGTGGCTCGTGAAAGCGGCATCGGGCAGGAGTTTCGACGTCGCGCCCTCCCACCCGCTCCAGATCTTCGCGGCTGCCAGACGCACAGCCGGATCGTCGCCCGTCAGCCGGCGATGGTACGCCGTGAGCAGATCGCCGCGCTCGGCCTCCGGAATGTGCTCCAGGTACGGCTCCCAGGCATCCGGATAGAGCACCGACGCGCCGCGCTGATAGAACCAGTCGATCTCCTGCTTGCGCAAGAGGAAAATGCCCCGCAGCACGAGTTCCGTCACCCGTTCGGGGTGCGTCTCCGCATACGCCAGCGCCAGGGTCGAGCCCCACGATCCGCCGAAGACCTGCCATCGCTCGATGGAGAGCTTCTCGCGGATTCTCTCGACGTCCGCGACCAGGTCCCACGTCGTGTTCGCTTCCAGGCTGGCGTTGGGCGTGCTCTGGCCGCAGCCGCGCTGATCGAAATTCACAATGCGGTATTTCTCCGGATGGAAGAAGCGGCGTTGTTTGGGGTCGGAGCCTCCGCCGGGACCACCATGCAGAAAGACCACCGGCTTGCCCGCGGGATTGCCGCTTTCTTCGAAATAGATCTCGTGCACCGGCGAGACCTGCAGCCGGCCCGTGTGGTACGGCTCGACCGGAGGGTAGAGCCAGGTGAGCGGGTCCTTCATCGGCGCTGCTTGCGTCTGTTGGTTGGGCATCGCGAGCAGTATACCGCCGACCGCCGCCCTGCCGGAAGCCGCTACCCGGCCGCGGCCAAAAACGCGCGCGCCAACTCTTCGGCCCCACGGCGATTGATGGTCTCGTTGATCTGCACGTTGGCCTCGGTAGCGGCTTTGGCCGCGCCGATGCGAATGCCTGCCTCCCCCAGCCGGTCCCGCAGTTGGTCGAGCGTGCCGCCGGAAGCCAGACGCAGCCTGGCGATGTTGCTCCCCGAAGGCACCCGGATGATCTGAAATTTGCCGCTGCTTTCGAGCAATTCGAAGAGTTTCTCGCCGTTGCGTACGGCCTTCTGGTAGCGCTCGCTGAAGCCGTTCAGATGATGCAGCGCCACCGCGGCGCTCTCCCATCCCTGGTAGATTGCCGAGCCGAACTGGTGGCGCAACGTCTCGACCCGCGCGATCAGCGGCGCCGGGCCCGTCAGGATCGCGCCGAACGGGGCGTTGAAGTACTTGTACATCGATACGTAGACCGTATCGAACAGGGCGGCGTATTGGGCCGGCGTGATGCCGGTATACGCCGACGCCAGGAACATGCGCGCGCCATCCAGGTGCGTCCCGATCTTCCGCTCGCGGGCGTAGGCGCATATCTTCTTCATCTCCTCGAAATCGAACACCCCGCCGCTGGTTCGCCGCACCGGCGATTCGATACTGATCGCGCCCACCGGAGCGGGATAGGGCGGCCCGGCTGCTTCCTCGACAGCTTTGGCGGCTTCCGCGGCGGTGAAGGTGGTGCGGCCTGGAGCCAGGGGGACCAGGTTGAGGCCGCTCAAAAGCTGTGCGCAATCGCCTTCGTCGCGATACAGATGGCTCTCCGCCTGCACCAGCGCCTTGCGGGTCTCGCCGGCGAGCAACCGCACTGCCAGGTGGTTGGCCAGCGTGCCGGTGGGGAGAAACACCGCCCTCTCTTTGCCCAGCGTGGTGGCCATGGCGTGTTCCAGTTCCTCCACCGGCCCGCTTGCCAGATAGGTATCGCGGCGAAAACTATCTTTGGCGGTGATGCTGGTCAGCAGGCTCGCATACTGCGCCGGCGAAAGGCTCAGACCGTCACCCATGAATAATACGGGGCCCTCGGCAGACTGTGCGGCAGCCTGCGAAGGTTCCAGCGCGCTGAACGCCAGCGGGGCCGCCGCGGATTTCAAAAAGGAACGTCGTACCAGGGAACGCATGGGCTTTACCTCCTCCATCAATCTCCAGTTCCCGCCGGCATCCCATCCAGCACCCGCAGGAAGGTCTCGGGACGCAGTCGCGCCAGCAGGTTCTCGGTCAGGTTCTCCCACCGGATGATGCCGCCGGCGTCCACCAGAAATTCGGCCGGACGCGCGATGTCATGCCCGTCTTCGCCGGCGTGCGGGTGGAGGACGCCATACGCGCGGATCGCCGCGGCCTGCGGGTCCGACAGGAACGGGAAGGTATACCCGCGCGACTGGCACAGCTTGCGCGAATCCTCCGGCGGGTCCACGCTGATCGCCACTACCGCTACGCCGCGCTTCTCAAATTCCGGAAGGTTCTCTTCGAAACCCCGCAACTCGGAGTTGCACAGCGGTCACCAGTAGCCCCGGTAGAAAATCAGCAGCACGCCGCGCTTTCCCTGGCGCAACCCGGAGAGCGAGACCATCTGTCCGCCGGTATCGGCGAGCGTAAAATCGGGAGCCTGCCGGCCCACCCGGATGGCGTTCTCCCCCGGCGGAAGATGCCGCGCTTCGTAAAAAGCGCCGTAATAGAACAGGCCCAAAATGGCCAGCGCCAGCACACCTAAAATCGCGCCGCTGATTCTGCCGCGATACTCACTGGGACGCGCGTAAGCGCGATAGAGGCCCGTTCCCAGCAGATAGCACGCAAACGCGAAGAGGACCAGGTTGGCCCACGGAAAATCGCGCGTAATGGGGAATCGGTCGAACACCCACAGGTAGCTGTAAGCGCCCACCAGGGTCACCAGGAAGCCGGTCCACACGCGCCAGTTCCACTTCCGTTTCACGAGTCCCCCCGTCAGAGAATTGTAGCTCACCGAATGGCCGGTTGCCGCGCACGAGGCCGCGAAATGGAGTAATGTATTCTCCGAGGTATTGCGATGAGTGAGACCAAGGACGCCACGTCGCGCCGCACATTCCTGAAGGAGAGCGGCCGTATTGCCGGAGCCTCCGCCCTGGCCGGAATCACCTTGCCGCATGTTCATGCGGCGGAGGACAACACCATCCAACTGGCGCTGATTGGATGCGGCGGGCGCGGCACCGGCGCCACCGAAAACGCGCTTCGCATCCAGAACGGACCCGTCAAGCTCGTGGCCATGGCCGACGTCTTCCCGCAGAAGCTCAGCGACAGCCACGGCCGCCTGCGGGGCCGCTACACTTCCCAATTCGACGTCCCGCAGGAGCGCCAGTTCATCGGTTTCGACGCCTACGCCAAGGCTATGGAGTGCCTGAAGCCGGGCGACGTCGCGATCCTGGCCACTCCTCCCGCTTTCCGCTGGGTGCACTTTCGCCACGCCATCGACCGCGGCCTGAACGTCTTCATGGAAAAGCCCATCTCCGTCGACGGCCCCACCACACGGCGCATGATCGCGCTGGGCGAAGAGGCGGGACGCAAGAACCTCAAGGTGGCGGTCGGGCTGATGGTGCGGCACTGCCGCGCGCGCCTGGAGCTCCTCAGCCGCATCCGCGACGGTCAGATCGGCGACATCGTGGCCATGCGCGGATACCGCATGGGCTCGAGCGGCGGCACCGCGCCGGTGAAGCCCGAAGGCATCACCGAGCTGATGCACCAGATCCGGCTCTTCCATTCATTCCTCTGGGCCAGCGGCGGCGTGTTCAGCGATTACTACATCCACCAGATCGATGAACTCTCCTGGATGAAGGACGCCTGGCCCGTGGAGGCGATGGCCATCGGCGGACGCCACTACCGCGGCAACTCCGTAGACCAGAACTTCGACGTGTACGCGGTGCAGTACGCCTACCCCGACGGCACGCGACTCTTCTTCGATGGGCGCAACATGCCCGGTGTGCACGAGGAGTTCGCCAGCTACCTCCACGGGTCGAAGGGATCGGCGGTGGTCTCCACCTCGGCGCACACTCCGGGCCGCACCCGCATCTACAAGGGTCAGGACATTCCCCGCTGGCAGACCGGCCAGAAGGAACCGGCGCCCGAGAACCTGGTGTGGGCGTATCTGCAGCCGGAACGCTCGCCTTACGACTGGGAGTGGGACGACCTGATCGCCGCCATCCGGGATGACAAGCCCTACAACGAGGTCAGGCGCGGCGCCGAGGCAAGCCTGGTGGCGTCGATGGGACGCTTCGCCGCGCACACCGGACAACTCGTTACGTTCGACCAGATGATGAATCACGATCACGAGTTCGCGCCCGAAGTGGACAAGCTGACGCTCGACGGCCCTTCGCCCCTGCCCGCCGGGCCCGACGGCAAGTATCCCATTCCCGAGCCCGGCATCAAGAAGACTCGCGAGTACTGACAGACGGTACGCCGATGAGCCTCCTCCAGCGGTTAGCGGTCCTGCCGGCGATCCTCGCGGTCGTCTCCTCTCACGCCGCGGCCGCTTCCGACCGCCTCGTGATTCAGGGCGGCAACGGCCCGGGCAGAGGCAAGCGCGTCGTTCTCGTGAGCGGCGACGAGGAGTACCGCTCCGAACAGGCGCTCCCGCAATTGGCGCGCATCCTGGCCATGCACCACGGCTTCGATTGCACCGTGCTCTTCGCCATCGACCAGGACGGCGCCATCAACCCCGACCGCGCGGACAACATCCCCGGGCTCGAAGCGCTGGACTCGGCCGACCTGATGATCCTCTTCACCCGATTCCGCGACCTGCCCGATGCCCAGATGAAGCACATCGTCGATTACGTGGAGTCGGGCCGCCCGGTGGTGGCGATGCGCACCGCCACTCACGCTTTCGCACTCAAAACCAGCGCCACCTACCAGCGCTACAGTTGGAACAGCAAGGAGTGGGACGGCGGATTCGGACGCCAGGTACTGGGCGAAACGTGGATCGATCATCACGGGCGGCATGGCGTCCAGAGCACCCGCGCGGTGACCGCCGCCGGCCAGGAGGGCAATCCGATTCTGCGCGACATTCCGAGCGGCGCCATCCGGGTGCCGACCGATGTCTACAAGGTCCGTCTGCCGCTGCCGGAAGGAACGCAGGTGCTGCTGCTCGGCGAGGTGCTCGAAGGAATGGCGCCTACCGATGCGCCAGTCGCGGGCAGGCAGAACGATCCGAAGATGCCCGTGGCGTGGACCAGGACGTACACGGGCTCGCAAGGAAAGCCGGCGCGCATCTTCACCACCACCATGGGATCGGCGCAGGACCTGTTGAACGAAGGGTTCCGCCGCCTGCTGGTGAACGCCAGTTATTGGGCGACCGGCATGGAGCGCAATATTCCCGCGGACTCCGACGCCGGCCTGGTGGGACGGTACGAGCCGCTGCCTTTCAAGTTCGGAGGCGCCGCCAAAGGGGTCAAACCTTCAGACCTGGACCGGAAATAGCCCGGTAACCGGCAGGAACTACCGGCCGCCGCGCCCCTGGCGGGGTTGCTCCGTGATGTCCACGCCCGCGGCCTTCAACACCTGCTGCGCACCGACATAATCAAGCTTGGGCGCCAGTTTTCGGATGCCGTCGAAGACGAAGAACCGCGCGCCCTCGTCGATCCCCACCCGATTTGGCCCCGAGGGCGCCCCGACTCCGCGGTCCATCATCCCCTTGACGATCCGCTGGTAAGGGCTGTCGTCCTCCTGCCAGATGCGGATATCGTCTCCGACGTGGATCAACTCGCGGGCGCGCATCTCCTCGAATCCCGGAAGCACCCAGACCGGCTCGCCTTTGGCCGGCAGAACCACCGCAAAGGTGCGCTCGCTCTTTCCCCAACGCACTCCGGTGAGATACAGCATGGCGGGGCCGGGCTCCAGGACGATGGCGCCCAGGCCAAACTCCTTCATCGCCTCCTGAAGCCTGGCGATCCGTTCGCGATACGTGTCTGTGGAGACTCCGGTTGTCTGCTGCATGCAATGTTCCCTTTTACCCGAAGGGCTGGTCGATCGCGGGGCTCTGCCTGGTGAACATCTTCGCACCCTCCGGCGTGATGTACATACAGTCTTCCAGGCGCACTCCAAACTCCTCGTAAATGGCGATGGTCGGCTCGTTGCTGAAGCACATCCCCGGTTCGAGGCGCGTTTGATTGCCCTTCACCAGGTAAGTCCACTCGTGGCCTTCCAGACCGATGCCGTGGCCGGTGCGGTGAGGCAGGCCAGGCACTTTGTATCCGGGCCCGAAGCCGTGATCGGTGATCACCTTCCGCGCGGCGGCGTCCACCGATTCACAGGTGGCGCCCGGCCGCGCTGCCGCCAATGCGGCATCCTGGGCCTTACGTTCCAGGTTCCAGACTTCGCGCTGTCGCGCGGTGGGCTTGCCGAACACGGTCGTGCGGGTGATGTCGGACTGGTAGCCTTCCACGCTGCAGCCATCGTCCACCAGCACCATGTCGCCTTCGTGCAAGGTCTGCGGCTGGATGCTGCCGTGGGGAAAGGCGGTGTACTTGCCGAAAATCACCATGGCGTTGCCCTGAGCGCCGAGCACCGCGTACGCCGCCGCGATGTTGGCGCTCAATTCTCTCTGGCCCATTCCCTCGTGCAGCGTGGAGAAGGCCGCCTGGTAGGCCGCGATGGTGATGTCGTTGGCGCGCTGCATCAGGGCGATCTCGGCTGGAGACTTGATCACGCGGCAGCCCACCGTCACGGGATCGCCGCTGGTGAATTCGGCCGCGGGCAATTCCTTGCGCAGGCCGTCGAACACCGCAAACCGCACCCGCTCCTCGATACCGACCGATCCCGAAGCGGCGCCGCGCTCCTTCAAAACCTGCGACAGCTTTTGGAAGGAGCCTTCGGATTCCGTCCAGGAGCGAATGTCCGTTCCCAAATGGATGGCGGCGTGCGCGCGATCCTGGTCGGCTTCGGGCACGATCCACGCGGGTTCGCCGCTCGCCGGCAACACCCAGGCGAAGGTGCGCTCGCTTTGCGGCCAGCGCGTCCCGGTGTAATAGAAGAGGCTGGCTCCGCCTTCCAGCACCATCGCGCCGATCTTGTGTTCGCGCATGAGGCGGCGCGCCTTTTCCACCCGCGCCTGCCGCTCGTTGCCGCTGATCGGGTGAATGCCCTCGGTCATCGGCTTGAGCTTGCGGATCGATTCCGGGATCGCGGGCGGATCCTGCTGCTGCCGTTGCGCGCGCGCCATTCCGGCAAGCCCGGCGGCGGTGGCAGCGGTGAAGAACTGTCTGCGGTTCATATGGACTCCAGATTCGCGCACCGCCGCTAGGTGAGCAGCGTCGGATTTCTCTTGTGCCATTCAGTGGCCTGCTCGTATGCCAAGGCAACGCGGAGAGGCGAGCCCTCGTCGTAGATCCGCCCCAGGAAACTGATGGATCGGGGCACGTCGTTCACGTATCCGCATTTCATCACCACCTGCGGGTTCCCGGTCAGATTGGTGGTGGTCAGAAGCCCGTTGTTGGGAGCCAGCACGATGACATCCCAATCCGCCATGAATTTCTCGAATCTCTCCACCAGCAGAGTGCGGATGCGCTGCGCGCGGACATACTCCACGGCCGGGATCAGGCGCGAGCTGCGGAAGCTGTTGGGCCAGTCGCCCCGAGCCTGGCCCTTGAGCGTGCGCACCGCGCCGTCGCGGGTGATGTCGTCGAACGCGGCGGCGGCTTCGGCCTGCAGCAGGAATCGGATCCCCGCCAGATCCTCCTGGAACTCGACCGGGCTCATCGTGACTCCGGCTCTCTTCAGGACAGCGAGCGCGTCATCGTAGATTTGCTTCTGATCGCCTTCCAGGCGGTCGAAGTCCTTCTGCAGGACGCCGACCCGCACGTTCTTCAGCGGCTTTCGCGGCTCCCAGTGGAAGGGATCGGCAGTCACGCTGCGGTCGTGGCCGTCGGGTCCATAGACGGCATTGAGCACCAAGGCACAATCCTCGACGCCGCGGCAGATAGGCCCGATCTTATCCATGGTCCAACTGAGGGCCATGGCGCCATGGCGGCTCACCCGGCCGTACGTGGGGCGGAGTCCCACGGTCCCGCAATTGGTGCTCGGCGAAACGATCGAACCCAACGTCTCGGTGCCGAGCGAGAAGCCCACCAGGCCCGCCGCGGTACAGGCCGCGGAGCCGGCCGAAGATCCGCTGGAGCCGCGGTCGTATTCACCCTTTTGGCGCGCGGCTGTCGTCGGCCATGGGCTCATCGTCCGGCCGCGAAACCACAGATCTCCTTGAGCCAGCGCCCCCATCGAGAGTTTGGCAATCAGGACAGCCCCGGCTTTATACAACCGATCGACGCACGTGGCGTCGGAATCCGGGACGCGATTCTCGAAAGGCTCGGCGCCCCAGGTGGTGGGGATGCCCTTGGTATCGAAGAGGTCTTTCACGCCGAACGGAATGCCGTGAAGCGGGCCGCGATAATGGCCGCGGCGGATGTCCGCGTCCGCGGCGGCGGCCTGCTCGAGCGCGTGGTCCTCCGTGAGGGTCACCACCGAGAGCAATTTCGGCGAATACTTCTTCATGCGCTCCAGGTACATCCTGGTAAGAGCGGTCGAGGTGACTTCGCGATGCCGGACCAGGGGCGCCAGATCGCTCACCCGCCAGAAAGCCAGGTCCTCGACGTCCGGGGGCGCTTTGGTCTTCTTGGCGCGGGCGAAGGTCGTCTGAAAGCGGGCCGGTCCTTTGCCGGGCACGCGGCCCGGGAGGCCGGGAAAGAAGGTGAAGGCCGGCTCGGTGTCGTAGGGAACTTCGATCTTGCGGACCGCCTCGTAGGTGAACAGGGAGCCGTTGACGCTTTGCAGCATCATCTCGGTCTCGGCATCCTGAAACTCCAGGCCGAGCAGTTTGAGCGCGGCCTCCACCTGCTCCCTGGTAATGCGCATGGGCTGCTGCTGGCCGCCGCGGCGCTGCGGTGGGGGCGGCAAAGGCGGCGCTCCGGGCGGGGTGGCGGCGGGCCGTTCCTGGGAAAACGCCGGGCGTGCGGCCGAGAGGATGGTTAAGAGCTGCAACCAGGTTCGTCGGTCCATAAACCTCACATGATACACCCCGGTCGCGAGCCGCCCGCTGCGACGTGGCGACGTGGCATTGGGCACTCGTGCCTGTTGGGAGTTTTGCGCCACGGCAGAAATGCCATGGGCGCCATCTCTCCCGCGTCGCCGCGGGCATTTCCCCTGTGTGCGAGTGCCGCGTAACTTCGCCACGTGCCGAAAACCTGCGCTCAACTCTCTTGACGCTGAGCACGGACTTACTATAAAGTAATAAGTGATGCGGCAATTCCTCAGTCGCGGCCTGCTTGGTTCCCGGTGCTCAGCCGGGTGCTCGTCGTGTTTCTCACTTAGTCTGTAGCTTTTTCCCAACACTGATTTTGGTCTGTACCCAGGATAGGCTTCGGTATCCCACTGGCCCGCTAAGCCGGGTTCTGCGTCCAGTGTCACTTCGGATCTGACCGAGCCAATCTACTAATGCGCCGCAACGCGAGTGGCGAGCGGCCGGGCTGCAACCTCGGTGTGCGCGGTTCGATTCCGCGGCGGCGCTCCATGTTACTGAGTTACGGAGGAGTGGACGAGTTGCTAAAGTCACCAGTCCCGAGAACTGGCGTGTGCCCGCAAGGGCCACCGAGGGTTGAATTCCCTCCTCCTCCGCCAAAGTCACAACTTACTCGGGTGGGCCGGCCTTACTGATATTTCCCTACCAGGATGAATGGCGCCCAGAAGAACGGGTGCGGGCACGACTGACGCAACTCCTGCATCGCGGAGCGGACCGCCTCGGCCTTGTTGGAGTTGGTCCGCAGCCGTTCGTAGAACAGCTTCATGAACTCGGCGGTGCTCTGATCGTTGACATCCCAAAGGGTCAGGAGGGCCGCCTGCGCGCCGGCATACAACAGCCCGCGCTTCAGGCCCATCAGCTCGTCGCCTCCCACCACTACGTTGAGACCCGTTCCACAGCCGCTCAGGGTGACCAGCTCGGCGGGAAGTTCCAGTTGATACAGGTCGAACAGGTTCAATTGGGCATTTCCCAGGCTGATGGAGGAGAACATCGGGTTGTCCTGGCGGAAAGACCCGTGGGTGGCGATGTGGACGAACCGCTTCCGCGATCCCGCGTCGCGCAGCCGTTCATACGTGGCATCGGGGCCGATATGCACCTCCGCGCCGGGCAGCACCGAGGCGACAGCCTGAACCTCGCTGACAATGTGAGGCGCAATCGGATCGGGAACGCCCAGGATGAGCGCACCCTCGGAAGATCTCGGGGCCTTCACCGAACACAAATAGTACACACTGGCGCTGGGAGCGTACGAGATCGAGAAGCTGTCGCTCACATAGTGCTCCCCGTCAAACAGAGCGTGGAAGGGAACGTAGTGCAGGAAGCCGTGCGGGGCCACAATCAGATGGGCAGCCTGAAGGTGTTTCCGGATAGGAGCGATCAACTGGCGGTAGAACTCGTAGAGATGAGCGTTGGTGGCCCGCAGCAACTGGTGATGGAAAGTCCGTACGAAGTCCGCGCCGAGCCGGAATTTCGATAACTGGAAGCGCAGCAACTGCAGCTCGCGACGCAGGTCTGAAGCGCGCCCCAGGGGAATCGTCCGCAGGCTCTTGCGTGTCAGCAGGCTGGCGTAGAAGAGGTCGCCCGCACGGTAATACTGCACCAGGACCGCATCGGCCGGGATCGCCGACCGGATGGCGTCCAGATTGATGGCGGCTCCTTCCTGCAAATTCGCATAATCCTGGTCGAGAGCTCGGAGCCGGGTCAAAACCTCGGATAGCCGGCGCTCGCAGTTTCGCGCGGATCGCCGGAGCTTTTCGATGCGAGGGCCCCGCAGGTTCGCGCTGGTGTTTTCCTGCAGTTGAATGGCGCGGGTATACCAGTTCAACTCTTCCCTCAAGCCCTTCATTTCCTCGACGAGCTGGTCATGCGCCGGTGTGGGCGGCGGGATGCCCTGGGCCCGGAATGCGATGAGATCGGCCAGCCCCCGCGACTTGGCCTGTTCCATGAAGACAAACGCCTCTTCCTGGCGCGCGCCCGGCGAGCCGCTTCCCAGACACATCCGTACCAGGGATTCGTACAGCGCCAGCTTGTCCTCGAGGAATGCGATCTTCATCTCCTCCGCCTTGAGGTGGCTGCGGAGGTTTTCCATGTTCCGGTGGGCGCTGGCATAAGCCTCGTAAGCCGCGTCCGGCGATCCCAGCGTTTCTTCGATCGCTCCCAGGACAAAAAACGCCTGCCAGGTAAGCGCCGGGGTCTCCGCCTGCTCCAGCCGCTCGAGCGCTGACAGGCACACCTTTCGGGCCTCAGCGGCGCGTCCGGCATCCAGGTGGATTCGCGCGAGCAGCAACTGGCACAACGCCGCTTTGCCGCCCAGGGGCGAGGGCGCAAAGAACCCCAGAGCCTTCTCACAAAGAGACTCAGCGGCGTCGAGCCGCCGGTGCTGAAACAGCACCAGTGCCAGGTACAGGTCGATCATCGCAGTCCAGGCCAGGTTCTTCTCGCGGACGAACAGCTCTCGCGCTTTTCCGAAGAGATCGAGGGCGCGCTCCAGATCGCCGTGGCGGCTGGAGGCGATCGCCAGGTTGGTGATGGCCTTGGCCAGTTCGTAGGTCATTCCCAGATGGCGGAAGGTGTCCAGCGAGCGGCGGGCCAGCCAGGCGCTCTCCTCGCTCAGGTTCAGCTCGAGATACATTTCCGACTGGTCGAGATCGCACAGCGCCTGGTGATAGAGGTCGCCGAGCGCCTGGCAATGCTCCCGGGCGCTGCGATACAGGTCGATGGCGCGAGTGTACTCGCCGCGCAGGTAAAACAGGTAGGCGATGTTGTAGTCGGCTTCGGCGGCCAGCAGCGGCATCTGGTTCGCGGCGCAGTACGCCCGCGCCTGGTCGTAGGTATCGAGCGCCTGGCGGAAGGCGTTCAGACTGATCTGGCAGGTGGCGATGTTTTTGAGCGCAATCGCCACGTCGAGCGGGTTCCCCAGCTCCTCTAACGCGGCGCGCGCCCGGTCATAATGGTCGAGCGCCTCTTCGAAGCGGTCCTGGCGGAAAAGCAGGTTCCCCAGGTTCGTGTCGAGGCGGGCGAGGTGCAGCCGTTCGCCCCGGTGCGAGAAGATCTCCCGCGCGCGGCAGGCGCTCTCCATGGCCTCGTCGTAGCGGCCCAGGTAGATCAGCGTCTGGAGAGATCCGCTGAGCGTGCGTCCGAACTCCAGGGTGCGGCCCAGGCTTTGGTAAATCGAAGCGGCCTGTTGGTAGTGCGACCGGGCCGCTTCGTATTTCCGGCGCAGGTACAGAAGGTGGCCCTGGGCCCTCAGCCCCTCGGCGCGCGACGCGGGATCGTCCAGACGCCCGGCCAGCCATGCGGCCGATCGCGCCAGCCGGTCGGCCTGTTGGATGTCCACGTGGATGCGCCGGACCACCTCGTCATAAAAGCGAGTCACGGTTTCGGGCCGCCACCATTGGCGGTGCTCGAGGAGCAGATGGCGCCGCAGCCGCGGCTGGGGTTCGTTGGCTAGCCGCTCCACCAGGAGGTCGAGGCTCCACCCGCCTTCGTCCGCTCCTGCCATCAAAAGCCCTTCTCTTCGAGTATGCGCTTCAGGCGTTTCAGACAGCGCCTCCGAATGAAGCCGATCGAGCCGCGCGCCAGCGAAAGCCTGCGCGCCACTTCATCATAGGGAAGAGGTGGGTTTTCGAAGAAGAGAAGCTCGATCATCTTCCGGCAGCGCGGAGGAAGTGAGGCGATGGCTTCGCGAACCATCTGTTCCCGCTCCAGGCCGGCCAGCCACTCGTGCGCTACGGGCCCGCCGCCGGAAAGCGAGTCCATGTTGTCCTCGTTCAAGTCGCTCGTCTGGGTGTCCTGCTGGCGCTTCCAGTGGTAGCACTTATGGCTGGCAACGCGGATCAGCCAGCCCTGCAAGGCTTCGGCATTTCGCAGCCGGGGAAGCTCATTGAACAGTTCGAGGCACACGGACTGAAAGATGTCGGCGGCATCCTGCGGGCTC
Source organism: Bryobacteraceae bacterium (assembly GCA_035501495.1). Classification (GTDB taxonomy): domain Bacteria; phylum Acidobacteriota; class Terriglobia; order Bryobacterales; family Bryobacteraceae; genus JAIQFL01. The sequence goes on from DATJWB010000314.1 coordinate 55,479, forward strand.
GCGCCATAGCGCAACGGGATGGAGTAGATCAGGTTCTTGTAACGGTCCACCAGCGCGTGCCAGGCCTGCTCGTTGCCGCGCAGGCACTCCTCCACCAGCCGGGCGTTGCTCCAGTCTTGGGCGGAGGAGGGCCTCATTTACGGGCACCGGCGGTCCAGTAAAGCTCCTCGACGTTCCAAAGAGTGTAGTGGTCCAACAGGGCCGGACGGAAATTGCCCAACTCCTTTTTCGCTCCGGCCAAAACATTGGGGCTTACCAGGGGAACCAGCGGCAGGTACTGCATGAGGATTTCCTGCACCCGGTCGTACAGCCGTTTGCGCTCCCCGGATTTGCGGGCCACGATCTGGCGCCGCATCAAGTCGTCGATCTCGCCTTCCCACGGGGTGGCGGGATGGGCCTGCTCGGGGTGCCAGAGGTGGCTGCCGCCGCTCGACAGCCAGACGTTCATCTCCACGTTGGGATCGGCGTCGGAGCTGGCCAGAGAAAGCACACAGGTATCATACAGATGAGTCCGCTGAACGCGGTCGAGCAGGCTCCGGGTGTCGAGCGGAACCAGGTCGACCCGCATGCCCAATTGCTGAAGGTCGGACTGAATCAGCGTGGCCGTCTGGGTGCGCTCGGGATTGCTGGCGCTGGCCAGAACCGAGAATTCCACTTTTCGCCCTTGCGAGTCCGTCAGAGCGCCGTCCGAAGACCAGCGGAATCCCTCTGCCGTCAGGAGTTCCCGGGCTCGTGTGGGGTTGCGGACCAGGCGGGGCAGGCTTGCGTCCAGCCAGAGCCGGTTCCCCGGCGGAACCGGCGCGGAAAGCGGCGTTGCGTATCCCATGTAGACGAGCCGCGCCAGCGATTCGCGATCGATCGCCGCCGAAACCGCCTGGCGGAACCCCGTGCGCCGAAACCAGGACTGGTGCACCGCGATCTCCACCGGAGCGTTGGCCGGCAGGTCATTCAAATTGAAGAACAGAAAATTGTACTCGAACCCCGCGCCCACGTTTTTCAGGATGTAACCCTTCTGTTCGCTCTGCTTCTCAAGCACCCCAAAATTCCTGGCGCTGGGACGGCTGATGACATCCGATTCGCCGGACTCGAAGCGCAGCACCTGCAAGTCTTCATTTCCGGCGACGACGAAATCCAGTTCCTCCAGGTATGGCAGGTGATGGCCGGCGGGGTCGGACTTCCAGTAATACGGATTTCGCTCCAGCACGATCCGCTGGCCGGGAACATGTTCCTTCAAGCGAAACGGCCCCAGTCCGGCGATCGCCTCGGGCGGGGTGCGCAGGCCCCATGCCTCGGACAATTTGCCTTCGTGCCACGCCTTTTCGAGAAGGTGCCGGGGCAGGATCCAGATACCATCGAAGAGCCGCTCGGCGACGGCGTCCGGGCTGGGCAGCGCAAACGCCACGTGCCAGGCGTCCAGCTTCCGCACCACGATCGGCTTGCCGTTCAGCGTCAACAGATCGCGTTCGCTGGAATGGACCTTTTCATCGAGGTGGACCTGGTAAGTGAAAACCACGTCGTCCGCGTCGCAGGGGTGGCCGTCGGAGAAGCGCAGGCCGTGGCGGAGCTCCAATACGTAGCGGAGGCCGTCGGGCGACACGGTCCACGATTTCGCGAGTGCCGGTTCCGTCCGATATGATGACCGGTTGATGTGGATGAGGTCCGCGGACATCCGGTCGATGACCTCCCGCGAAGCTGCGTCGGCAGCCGTCACGGGATTGAGCGTCCTGGCTTCGATGCGAGTGGCGTATACGAGCCTCCCGCCCGGATGACCGTTCAGTCCGGGCACCACCAGCACATCGTCGGCCGCCCAAATTCCCTGGCAGAGAAGGAACATGAATGCTGTGTGACAACAGCCATATTCCAATCCCCGAACTCTCATCGGGGTTAGTTTAACTCATGGATAGCACAAAGGATATTGTCTAAGGATAACGGTAACGCTGGTCTGGCAACAGGGCGTCGGCCAGGACGAGGTACGCCAGCAGGACCGGTATGGCGGCCAGGCCGGGCGTCAGCATCCAGGGGTGCGAAACCAGGGTGTAGTATTGCCGCGCCTCCGACAGCATATTCCCCCAGCTCGGGACCGGCTCTCCCACTCCCAATCCCAGGAACGAGAGCGTGACTTCCGCCAGAATATACTGGGGAATCAAGACCGTTGCCTGGGTGAGAATCACGCCTGCCGTGAGCGGCAGAATGTGCCGGCGCATCAGGTAAGCGTCGGTCGCTCCGAACCCCTGCGCCGCCAGAACGAAAGGCCGCTCCTTCCCGCTGAGCACCACGCCGCGGACCAGCCGCGCCGGGCGCACCCATCCGATGGCCCCGATCACCACGATCAGGAGCAGGAACGCCTGTAGGGCAGTGATGTGGAGCGGCAGAAACCCGCGCACCGCCAGCAGCAGGTAAAGCCACGGCAACACCAGGAACAGCTCGCCCGAGCGCATCAGCAGGCGGTCGAGCCAGCCTCCGTAGAAACCCGCCGCGGTCCCCAGCACCCAACCCAATCCGAGCGAAAGGAAGGCGGCTGCCAACCCGGTCAGCAGCGATACCTGGCCGCCATACAGCAGCCGCGAGAACACGTCCCGGCCAAACCCGTCCGAACCCAGGAGAAAGAGGACTCCGGGTTCCTGAACTCCGAATAGCCGGCCGTGCACGAAAAGCTCGATGGGGTAGGTCTGCGATCCCTCCGGACCGTAGACCAAGGGCCGCGGGTGGAAGTGCCCGGCCGCATCGAAGAAGTGGATCCGGGTTGGCGGGGCGAACGGAGATTCGCGGTGCTGCTCGGCAAACGGATACGGCGCCAGGAACCCGGCCAGCACGACCGCCCCGTGGAGCATCGCCAGGAACACGAGCGCCAGCATGGCTGCCGGACGGTTCTCCAGGGTGGCGGCGATCCTCATTCGGTTCGAATCCGCGGGTCCAGCCGGTACAGCAGAAGATCGGCCGCCAGGTTGGCGGCCACCAGGAATGTCGCCGAGAACATCACCACCGCAAGCACCAGGGCAAAATCGCGGGCCGCAACGGCCTCCAGAAAGAGCGGTCCCAATCCCGGCCAGCCCATCACCACTTCCACCAGCAGGGAAGCACTCAGCAGGGTGCCCAGGGAGAAGCCGAGCAGGGAAACCAGCGGATTCATGGCGGCCGGAAGGAGGTGCCGGAACAGCAGGCGGCCGCGCGGAATGCCGTGGGCCCGGGCACTCAGCGCGAAGGGGGAGTCGATCGCGTCCAGCATGCTGGCGCGCACTTGGCGGACCAACACCGGCAGCATCCCGAGCACCAGCACGGCCGCCGGGAGCGCCAGGTGCCACGCCAGATCGCGAGCTTGTGCCCATCTGTCCATCGCGGAAAATCCGGCCGAACGCATCCCGCCCGCGGGAAACCAACCGCTTTCGGCGGCCAGCACGAGCAGCACGATGGCCAAGACCAGTTCGGGAATCGTCAGCAGCACCGCCCAGATGAGCTGCGACACGCGATCGCCCCATGTGCCCCTCACCGTGGCGTTCCAGATGCCGATGGGAACCGCCAGAAGCCAGGCCAGAAACGTGGCAGTCGCGGTCAGCAGCAGTGTGGCTGGAATCCGCTGCCACAGCAGGGGCGCTACGGGACTGTTGTAGGCCAGCGAGTACCCGAGGTCTCCCCGAATGCAGGAACGAACCCATTTGGCGTATCTCACCGGGAGCGGGCGGTCGAGCCCGGCCTGCGCGCGCAGGGCCGCGACCGTCTCGGTGGAGAAGCGTGGATCGGTGCCGAGCTCCGAAAAGTAATCGCCCGGCGCCAGTTGCGCGAAGACGAACGAGACCACGGACAACGCGGCCAGCAGCAACAGGCTATCCGCCAGGCGTCGAATCAGGTACTTCACGAGAGTGTACCGTCCAGGCTGAGTGCCAGGCTGGCCTCCAGCAACTCCCGGGTGCGCGGATGCTGCGCGCGGGCGGCGAGGTCGGCGGTTGCCCCGTGCTCCACGATGCGTCCGCTGTCCATCACCGCGATTTCATCGGCGAGCCTCGCCACCGCCCGAAGATCGTGCGAGATCAGAATGCAGGTCAGGCCGAGGCGAGACCTCAGGCCGGCCAGCAGGCTCTCGATTTGCGCCTGAATCGAAAGATCGAGCCCGGAGAAGGCTTCGTCCAGGAGGAGCAGCTTCGGTTCAAGAATCAGGGCGCGGGCAATCGCCAGCCGCTGGCGCTCGCCGCCGCTGAAATGGAGGGCCGGTTTGCCGGCCGACTGCCGCGGAAGCCCGACCATCTGCAGCCAGCCGCAGGCCTTCTCGCGGCGCGCCTGCCGGGTTCCCCACCTCTGGATCACGAGCGGCTCCTCGACGATCTGTGCCGCCGTAAATCCGGGATTCAGGCTGGCGGCCGGCTCCTGGAAAATGAGCTGGACTTCCGCCCGCGCCCGCCGCCGCTCCGCTCCGCCGAGGCTCCACAGGTTCCTTCCGCCGATCCGGATCGCGCCCGAGGTGGGAGGCTCGAAAAGCGCCAGCGCGCGGGCCAGTGTCGATTTTCCCGATCCGGACGCCCCCACCAGCCCGAGTGTGCGGCCCTTTTCCAGGTGGAACGACACATCCTCGAGGGCCGTCTTCCCGCTGCGCGAGCCGCCCCACCAGCGCCGTTCCGCGTAGGTCTTGCCCAACCCCTGGACGCAAAGGAAGGGATCACACGCCACGGGCATTTCCCCACGGCAGGGCTTTAGTATTTCGGAAGACGTCTCGAGGAGGGCCACCCGAGAGAATCGTCCCCCCCCGCATCAGCAGCATCTGGTCCGCGACGCGAGCCAGGATTCCGGGGTGGTGGCTGATTACCAGGAACGCGGTGCCCAGTTTCTCGCGATGGCCGCGGAAAAGGTCGATCAACTCCACGACCCGGATCGCGTCCAGGGCGGTGAACGGTTCGTCGGCAATCACCAGCCGCGGCTGGCAGGCGAGCGCCTGCGCGATGGCCACCCTTTGGCGCTCCCCGCCGCTCAACTGGTGCGGGTAGGCGTTCAGAATCCGGTCGGAAGACGGCAACCCGGCCAGCTCGAGCAACTCCGCAGGAGAAGCCGCACCCCGGTGCGCCCGGACGACCTCCCCCACCTGGTGCCGCACGCGCATCACCGGATTGAGGGAGAGCCCCGGATCCTGAAAGACGACCGAGACGTCGGCTCCGCGGATCCGTTCCATCTCGCGCTCGCCGAGAGAGCGGATCTCGCGGCCCCCGATCCGCACCGAGCCTTCGGCGTGGTAGCGGCCGTGCGGCAGGAGTTTCAGGAGCGCCATGGCGAGCGTGGTTTTCCCGCATCCCGATTCGCCGAAAAGGCCGGCAATCGCGCCGGACTCGATCCGAAACGAGACATCGGAGACGATGGGGATGGCCGTGTTCCGAGCCTTCATCCATTCGATGCAGAGGTGCTCCACCGCCAATGCCGCTTCCGACATCCCTCCCATTCTGGCGCAACTTGGCCTTCGGCGCTCGAATTTCAGGGTGGCGGGCCGGAAATCCGGCTCGCATTGGTTTACTCTGTTCAGGAGGACAACAAAAGAATGACATCGCAGATTACGGCAATCGACTGGACGGTAATCGCCTTCTATTTCGGCATCCTGCTCTGCGTGGCCACCTGGGTGGTCCGCAAGGGGAAGGATTCCACGAGCGATTACTTTCTGGCCGGCCGCAATTTGGGCTGGTGGATTATCGGAGCGTCGATTTTCGCCTCCAACATCGGTTCGGAGCACGTGGTGGGACTGGCCGGAGCGGGCGCCACCAGCGGTGTCGCGCTGGCGCACTACGAATTGCACGCCTGGTGCCTCCTGGTTCTGGGTTGGGTCTTCGTGCCGTTCTATATGCGGTCGCAGGTTTTCACCATGCCGGAATTTCTGGAGCGCCGGTTCAGTGTCTCGTCCCGCTATGTCCTCTCCATCGTCTCGATCATCACCTTCATCGTCTCCAAGATCGCGGTGGGCATTTTTGCCGGCGGGGTGGTGTTCAGCACGCTGTTCCCGGAAATGCATGTGCAGATCGGCGGCACCGATATCGACAGCTTCTGGGTTGGGTCGCTGGCGGTGATTGTGCTCACGGGCCTCTACACGGTGCTCGGCGGTATGCGCGCGGTAGCGTATAACGACGCGGTCCAGGTGCTGGTTCTGATTGTCGGCTCCGCCTGCCTCACGGGCTATGGCCTCGTCAAACTGGGCGGTTGGCAGGAACTGCGGCATTGGTGCGGCTCAGACATGTTTAACCTGTGGAAACCCCTCATCCCGGCGGGCCAGGTAGGCACGTGGGCTCCGGTGATCGAGAAAGGCGCCGCCGGCCAGGTTGTCAAACAGGCCTGGTATTTCAACGGCAACTACCCCTGGATCGGGATGCTGTTCTGCGCGCCCATCGTGGGATTGTGGTACTGGTGCACCGACCAGTACATCGTGCAGCGGGCCTTGGGAGCGCCCAACCAGACGGTTGCCCGGCGGGGCAGCATTTTCGCCTCGTTTCTGAAGCTGTTTCCGGTCTACCTCTTCATTATTCCAGGCCTGGTGTGCTATGCCTTGGCCAAGAGCGGAAAGGTTCCCGCGCTGGCTCCGATGATCGGTCCGGACGGGCAGGTCATTCCTTCGGTGGCCCAGGGATCATTCCCCATGATGGTGCAATACCTTCTTCCCCCGGGACTGCGCGGCATTGTGGTGGCCGGACTGCTTTCGGCGCTCATGGGGTCGCTCGCCGGGGTCTTCAACGCCTGCTCGACTCTGTTTACCGTGGACCTGTACGAGAAATGGAAGCCTCGCTCCACGGAGCATGAACTGGTGCGCGTGGGCCGAATCGCGACCACCATCATGGTGTTGATTGCCATGGTATGGATTCCGGTGATCAAGGGCGCGCAGGGGTTGTATAACTATTTGCAGACGGTGCAAGGGTATTTGGCGCCGCCGATCTTCGTCGTGTTTTTCTTCGGGGTCTTCTCCAAGCGGCTCAACGCACAGGGGGCGTTGTGGTCCATGATTGTGGGATTTGCTTTGGGGCTGTTCCGCATGGCGGTGGACACACCGGTGACCATGGGGCTCTCGGGCTTCCAGAACGGCTATTCCGAGGGATCGTTTCTGTGGATCATCAACAACATTTACTTCCAGTATTGGAGCGTGCTGATTACGGTCGTATCGGCAGTGGTGATGGTGGTGGTAAGCCGCCTGACGGAGGAGCCGGATTACAGCAGAATCCGGAGCCTGACGTTTGCGACCGCGACCAAGGAAGACCTGGCCCACACGCGCGCCAGTTGGAGTTGGCAGGAAGTGGCGGGGTCGGGGGTGGTCCTGGCGTGCATACTGGGTGCGTATCTGTATTTCCGGGGGTGACACCATCGTCTTGGTGTGTGAGCGGGTGGCCATCCGTGGCCCTGATTCGTGACAAGAAATTGCCACGCGCCACGAAACTGCCGCTTCCTGCAGGCCTCCTTTCATGATTCCAGGGAACTTACGGGTTGGTCCCCTGCCTGCATCCCGACGCCGTGATGTTGGATCGGCTTGCGGGGCAACTCGAGCGATACATGGACCTGTTGAGCGCCCGGCAGAAACTGGTGGCGTCGAATGTCGCCAATGCGGACACACCCGGCTATCACACCCAGGACATCGATTTTCAATCGGAGTTTCTGAACGCCGGAGGCGGGACACCGCGGATTGTCGAAGTTCCGGACTTGCCGGTCAAGAACGACGGCAATGACGTCAGCCTCGACCGCGAGTCGCGTTTGTTGGCGGAGAACGGCCTGAGGTTTCAGCTGGCCTCGAATCTGCTGCGGTACGAAATTCGGGTGGTTCGCTCCGCGATCCAGGGAGGGCAAGGATCGTGAGCCTCTTTTCGGTTTTGTCTATTGGCGCGTCCGGGATGGCAGCCCAGCGGACGCGCGCCGAGATGTTGACCGAGAATCTCGCCAACGCGGAGACGACGCGCACGCCGGAAGGCGGTCCGTACCGCCGCAAAGATGTGGTTTTCGAAACCACGGCTGCGGCATCGCCGTTTTCATCGGTCTTCGATGCCACGGTGCAAGCTCCCGGCGGCGTGGCGGTTTCCGAAATCGTCACCGACACGCGCGACCCGGAAATGCGGTACCTCCCCGGCCATCCCGATGCCAATGCCGAGGGTTACGTGGCGTTTCCCCGAATCAATCCCGCCGAGGATATGGTGGACCTGATGGGCGCGACACGCAGCTATGAAGCGAACGTGGCCGCCATCAGTTCGGTAAAGGATATGATCCAGCGATCTTTCGATCTGTTCCGTTAAGGACGACAATGTCTGCACCCATTAGCCCGATTTCCGGAGGGGCTCTCCCGGATTCGATCCGCCCGGCGGGGCAGTCTGCCGGCGGCGGCGCGTTTCAGGACGTGTTCACCAGCGCGATTCAGCAGGTCGAGGCGTTCAATCAGAACGCCTCGGAATCGGTCCAGCGCTTTCTCTCCGGGGAGGGCGAAGAACTCCACACCACCATCATGGCTACCCAGCGGGCCGAATTGGCCTTCGACATGTTCCTCCAGGTTCGCAACAAGGTGGTCAGCGCCTACCAGGAGATCATGCGGATGCAATTGTGAGGCTATAAGGTTCCGGCCGGATCCTGCCGATCTGACTGACAGGCGACAGAAAACGAACCGCCATGAAAAAGATTCTGGCCAATCTCACCACCAGGCAGCGGATCAGCATTGTGGTGGTGGCGCTTCTGGCCGGCGCGGGCCTCTACACGCTGGTACATAATCAGCGGGAAGCGGACTTTAAACCCCTGTTTTCGGGCCTTGCGCCTGAAGATGCCGCCGGCATCGTGCAGAAACTCAAAGAGACGGGAGTGGATTATCGTTTGCCGGAGGGAGGCGGGGCGGTATTGGTGCCTTCCGGGCGGCTCGCCGAGCTGAGAATCGTCATGGCCGCTGCCGGACTTCCCAAGACCGGCCAGATCGGCTTCGAATTGTTCGACAAGCCCAACCTGGGCGCTACTGAATTCACCGAACATGTGAACTACCGGCGTGCCCTCGAAGGCGAGTTGGAACGGTCGGTCATGTCGCTGGCCGAGGTGGAGCAGGCTCGCGTGCATATCACATTTCCCAAGGAGTCGGTTTTCCTGGATGCGCAGCAGCCGGCTAAAGCCAGCGTCCTGGTGAAGATCCGGCGGGGTTCGCGCCTGGCTCCGCAGAATGTCCTGGCGATCAACCACCTGGTGGCCAGCGCGGTCGAGGGGCTCTCTCCCGACGCCGTATCGGTCCTGGACATGAATGGCAATCTGTTAGGGCGTCCGCGGGCCCCGGGAAGCCTCGACGGCTCGGAGGCGTCGGAAGCCACCCTGGACTACCGGCATAAGATCGAAGCGGATCTCCTCGTCAAGATCAACTCCACGCTCGGCCCGCTGCTGGGGGAGAACAAGTTCCGCGCAGCCGTTTCCGTAGAATGCGACTTCACAGGGGGAGAGCAAAGCGAGGAGGTTTTCGATCCGGCCCGCTCCGTCATGTCCAGTTCCCAGAGAACCGAGGACAGCTCCGGGGCAGGCGGGGCGAACGGAGTGCCCGGAACTGCCTCGACTTTGCCCAGGCCCACTTCGCGCCCGGGCAGCAGTTCGCGCTCGGTCTCGCGCGTCACCGAGAATATCACCTACCAATCGTCGCGGCTGGTCAAGAAGACCCGTATTCCGGCCGGCGGGGTGAAGAAGATGTCCCTGGCGGTGCTTGTGGACCAGGAGGTCACCTGGGAGGGTGCGAAACGTGTGCTGGTTCCCCCGTCCGCGGACAAGTTGAAAGTCATACGGGATCTGGTGGCCGGGATCACGGGCCTCACCCCGGAGCGCGGTGACCAGCTCGTCATCGACACCCTGCCTTTCGAGACGACACTGCTCCTGGAGCCCCCAGTGCCTCCCACTCCCCCGGCGGCAACGCCGGCCGCGCCGTCAGCACCGCTGGCGACCTTCATGAAGTTGGATCGTAAGAAGCAGATCATGATCGGCGGAGCGGCAGGGGGCGTCCTGGTATTGATCGGGGTCGCCATATTGCTCTTGCGCCGGCGGCGAAAGGTCGCACATTCGGCCGAGGTTACGGGTCCGACGCCTCTGCCGGCAGGTGAGGCCGGCGCGGCGGCCGCTCCGGCCGACGGAGTCGAACACCGAATCGAATCCAAACTGGCGGAGCGTGACGCGTTACAGCAAAAAATGGATGCCCAGGCGCTCAACGCGCTCAAAATTGCCCCCGTCATCACCAAGACGGCCGAGGTGCTCGCCAAGCACCTCCGCGAGAAAGTTGCCAAGGACCCTGAGATATCCGCACAGATTCTGCGGACGTGGATTCGCGAGGAGGAAGGCTGATGATCGCCGTCCGGGGGCACCGGGATCGCGCAGACTCGTCATCCCGGCGTCTCCGCGTTTTGGCGGTGATGTCTTGGGGACGATTTGAAGCCGGGGAGCAGCGAGCATGATTGTCAATACCACCAAACCGGAGACCGAGAACCTTCCGACCCTGCGCAAGGCGGCGATGCTGCTGATCGTGCTGGGCGAGCAGGCGAGCGCCGACATGCTGCAGCATCTGGCGGAAGAGGATGTCCAGAAGGTCAGCCGCGAGGTGGCCAAGATTACCGCAATCTCCTCAGAGCAGGCCGAGGGCGTATTGAACGAGTTTCATCAACTCTCCACGGCAGGCACCTACGTGGCACGGGGAGGTATCGAATTTGCGCGAAAACTGCTGATGCGTGCCTTCACACCGGAGACCGCCAAACGCCTGCTTGACCGGCTGGCGAAAGCATTAGGCACGGAAGCCGCCTCGTTTGACGCCATCCAAAAGGCCGACCCCCAGCAACTCGCCAAGTTTATCCACAACGAACACCCCCAGACCATCGCCCTGGTGTTGTCTCACCTCAATCCGAGCCAGGCGGCCGCGCTGTTGACCTCGCTGCCCGCGAACCTGCGGTCCGATGTATCGCTCCGCATGGCCAGCCTCGACCAGATCTCCCCGGAAGTCATCCTCAAGATTGCCGGAGTGATTGGCCAGAAGCTGATGGCCCTCGGGGAATTCAGCCGCGAATCGTACGGCGGCGTTCGCGCGGTCGCCGAGATGTTGAATCGGCTGGACTCCGGTTCGAGCCATGAGATCCTCGACGACATTCAAAAACAGGATGCCAACCTGGTCGAGACCATCCGGCACCTCATGTTCACCTTTGAGGATCTGCTCCTGATCGATCCGGTGGGCCTGAAAGAGGTGCTGGGCAAGGTTGACCGCAAGGTGCTGACGGTCGCCCTGAAGGGTACCAGCGAGCAGTTGCGGAACCAGGTATTGAGCTGCATGTCGCAGCGCGGCGCGGACATGTTGCGAGAGGATATGGAGGCGCTCGGTCCGATCAAGATCAAGGAGGTTCAGGCCGCCCAGCAGCAGATCATCAGCCTGGTCCGCAAGCTGGAAGCGGAAGGAGTCTTGAGCTTGAAGGGCACGGTCGGAGAGCAGTATGTCGTCTAAGATCCTGCAGCCGGGCGACCCTCGGGCGGTCACTCCGCTGGCGCTGCGGCAGGTGCTCGTGACGGGAGGAGAACGACCGGCGTCCGAACAAGAGCCGCAGGAACATTTTGCCGAGCGCCTGTCACAAATCGAGCGGCAGCATCAGAAGCAGATTGAGGAGGTGCGCGCCGCGGCCCTGAGGGAAGGCGAGGCGGCCGGCCGGAACCGCGCCGCAGGGGAAATCCAGCCGGTGATCGAACGCCTCGCCCGCACCATCGAGGAACTGTCCCAAATCCGTGCCCGCTTTCGCAAGGAAGCCGAGGCTGACATGGTCAAACTATCGCTGGCGATTGCCAGGCGCGTCGTGCGGCGCGAACTGGCGATCGATCCCGAGGCTTTACACGGGTTGGTGATGGCCGCCCTCGAAAAGCTGCAAGGCCAGGAACTCTGCCGCGTAAAAGTCCATCCCGCGCATGCCGCAGTCGTCAAGTCCTGTCTCCAGAAGCTGGATAACGGAAGCGCCATCGAGGTGCTGCCGGACGCGTCGCGCGAGCCCGGCACCGTGATCTTCGAAACCCAGCGGGGCAACCTGGATGCCTCGATTGATTCCCAATTCCGGGAAATCGAGCGTGGCCTCGCGGATTGCCTGCGGAGGCATTCGTGAGCGAAAAGATCTCGTTCGGCCCGTATTTCGCCCAACTCGAGCGCGTGTCCCCGTTCCGCTGGACGGGCAATGTGACGGATGTCGTCGGCCTTTTGATTGAATCTCGCGGACCGCAAGTGGGCATCGGGGATTTCTGCGAAGTGAAGACCTCCACCGGCCGCCTCATCCGTACCCAGGTGGTCGGGTTCCGCGAAGGCCGGGTACTTTCCATGCCGCTCGAAGAGACCGACGGGCTGCAAATGGGCGACATCGTGGCTGCGCGCAGCGGCGACGCCCGCGTCGAAGTGGGCCCGGGACTGTTGGGACGGGTGATCGACGGATTTGGCAAGCCCATCGACGGCGGGCCGCCCATCGAGGCGCAGGATTCCTACCACCTCTATGGAGTACCCACCAATCCGCTCGAACGGGAGCACATCACCCAGCCGCTGGTGACTGGCATTCGGGCCATCGACAGCCTGCTGCCCTGCGGGAAGGGGCAGCGCATCGGAATCTTCGGAGGCAGCGGGGTCGGCAAGAGCACGCTGCTCGGGTCGATGTCGCGGCACAATTCCGCCGACGTCACGGTGATCGGCATGATCGGCGAGCGCAACCGCGAGGTTCGGGGCTTCCTGGAGAACGAACTGGGTCCGGAGGGCCGCAAGCGTTCGGTGGTCGTCTGCGCAACCTCGGAACGTCCGGCGCCGTTGCGGGTTCGCGCCTGCTTCGTGGCGCTGGCGGTCGCGGAGTACTTTCGCGACCAGGGAGCCAGCGTGCTGCTGGTGATGGACTCGGTGACCCGCCTCGCTATGGCGCAGCGGGAGATCGGCCTGGCCGCGGGTGAGCCGCCCAGCCAGAAGGGGTATACGCCGTCGGTTTTCAATCTGCTGCCCAAAGTCCTGGAGCGCGCGGGAAACTTCCGGCGCGGATCGATCACCGGCTTCTTCACCGTTCTGGTGGAAGGAGACGACTTCAACGAACCGATCTGCGACGCCGTGCGCGGCATTCTGGACGGTCACTACATCCTCTCGCGGCAACTGGCCGCCCAAGGCCACTATCCGGCAATCGATATCCTGCATTCGGTGAGCCGGCTGACTTCGGCAATCGCGACGCCGCGCCAGAAGCTCGCCGGGACCAAACTGCGCCAGGCGCTGGCCGCCTATCGCGACGCCGAGGATCTGATCCAGTTGGGCGCCTATGTGTCGGGGTCGAACCCGGTGCTGGATGCCAGCATCCGCTTTCGGCCCGAACTGCTGGAATTCCTGCAGCAGAACCACACCACCACCACCTCGCTGGACGAAACCTTGTCGCGGATGGAGGGCCTGGCCGCGAAATTGGATACGGGCGTCGAGTTGGCGCCGGCGAACAACCACGTGGTGCAGAAGAAATGAAAGCGTTCCACTTTCCCCTGCAGAAGGTTCTCGACTGGCGCCGCACGCAGCTCGAGCTGGAAGAGATGCGGTTCCGCCAGCAGTCGGCCGCGCTGGCCGGGCTGGACCGGGCCAGCACGCAACTGGCCGCCGCGGGCAGCACCGCCGAACGCCAGGTCCGCGCCTGGAAACCGGTGGCGGGCAGCGAACTCTCGGCTCTCGGAAGCTACCGGCTTCACGTGAAGCTGAAAGAGACGGAACTCGCCCGGTCGCGCGCCGAATGCCGGCAGGAGCTCGGGAGGCGCGAGAGCGCCATGCTGGAGGCCCGGCGGCGCCTGCGGCTGCTCGAACGGCTGAAGGAGCGCAGACTGGCAGAGTGGTGCCGGGAGCGCGACCGCGAACTGGAGGATCTCGCCTCGGAAGCCTATCTGGCGAAATGGAAACGGCGTGAGTGAACTGGCCGTCCCCTATAATGGTCTGCATGACTCCAGAGACCCTTGCCGATGTGGCTCTGCCTGCCGTCCCCCTGACGGTTGAAGGCGCCAGCGTCCTTCACCAGATGATGCGTTTCCGCTGGCCGGCCTGGCGCGCCCTGGCAGCCGGAACACGCGCCGCGATTCTCGACGAAGCTGCTCCCTGCCTGTCGGCGATGGCCCATCCGAACGATGGCCGCCAGACCGCGATCTATTCCATGCTGGGACACAAGGGCGACCTGATGTTTGTCCATTTCCGGCGCAGCTTTGAGGAACTCAATCAGGCAGAAGTGGCTTTGGCCCGGCTCCGGCTCAGCGACTACCTGGAGCCGGCTACTTCGTACCTCTCCATCATCGAGCTCGGCCTGTACGAATCCACATCCAAGGTTTACGGCGATCTGGCCGCACGCGGGGTCGAACTGCATTCCGAAGAATGGAAGCGGGAGATCGAGATGGTGCTCGACCGCCAGAGGCAGGCGATGGCGCCGCGGCTGTGGCCGGAGATACCGGCGGCCAGGTACATCTGTTTTTATCCGATGGACCGGCGCCGCGGCGAGAGCGTCAACTGGTATACCGAGGCCATGGCGGATCGCAAGCGGATGATGCACGAGCACGGCATGGTAGGGCGCCGATACGCGGGAGAGGTGCGGCAGATCATCACGGGTTCGATCGGATTCGACGACTGGGAATGGGGCGTGGACCTTTTCGCCGACGACCCACTGGTCTTCAAGAAACTGATTTACGAGATGCGATTCGATCACGTCAGCGCGGTTTACGCGCTGTTCGGCGCATTTTATATCGGCTTGCGTCTGGCGCCCTCGGACCTGGGCGGCATTTTGAGCTGCTGAAGGCCGGCCGGACCGCTCACCGCAGATTGAACTTCTTCATCTTGTAGCGCAGGGTGTCGCGCGTGACCCGCAGCAGGCGGGCGGCTTGCGTCTGGTTGCCGCTGGTTTTCTCCAGGGCGCGGACCAGCAGCCCACGCTCGTTGTCTTCGAGCGAAAGTCCGTCGGTCGGAATCTCGGGCACGGCCGGAATCGCAATCGCAATCCCGGGGTCCGGACGGGAGATGGCAATTGGCAGGCTGGACGGCGTGATCAGGCCTGTGTCCTCCAGAATCATCGCCCGCTCGATCGCGTTGCGCAATTCGCGGACGTTACCGGGCCAGTCGTGGTAGACCAGCAATTTGGCGGCTTCGTCGGTCACGCCCTCGATGTTGCGTTTGAACTTGCGGTTGTAGTGTTCGATGAAGAAGCGGGTCAGCGGGAGGATGTCGTCGCTCCGTTCGCGGAGCGGCGGGATCAGGATCTGTATGACGTTCAGGCGGAAGTACAGATCCTGGCGGAAGGCGCCTTCTTTGACAGCCTCGCGCAGGTTCTTGTTCGTGGCGGCGACCACGCGGAGGTCGAGTTTGATGTCCTTCAGGCCACCCAGCCGCCGGAAGGTCTGCTCCTCCAGAACGCGCAGCAGCTTGGCCTGCAGCATCAGGGGGATCTCTCCGATTTCGTCGAGAAACAGGGTGCCCTTGTCGGCCAGTTCGAAGATCCCGCGCTTCTGCGAGCGCGCGTCGGTAAAGGCCCCCTTCTCGTACCCGAACAGCTCGCTTTCGAGCAGCGTCTCCGGGATGGCGGCGCAGTTGATGGAGATGAATGGCTCGGCCTGTCGCAGGCTCTGGTAGTGGAGCGTCTTGGCGATGAGGTCCTTACCGGTTCCGTTCTCACCCTCCAGCAGGACCGTGGTCGCTTCGCTGGCCGCCACGCGGCGCACGAAGTTCATCACCTCGCGCATGGCCGCACTCTCGCTGATCACCTCGCGCCTCTGGGGAGCCGCGGCTTCGGTGATGTCCTTGATGGTGGCCACGACTCCGCTCAAGCGGCCGTCATCGTCGTACATCTGGTTGGTGCGCATGACCACCAGGCGCTCCAACCCCCCATCGGTGTTCAGACGGACGGTGGTGTTCGGCGAGCCGGGTGACTGGTTCAAGCCTACCAGCACACCGCAGCCGGGCTCGCAGACAGTGCATTTGAAGATATCCTGACAATGCCGCCCGAGCATTTCCCCGGAGGTCATGCCGAAGAGTTTTTCGGCCGCCCGGTTGACGCCGGTGATGCGGTATTCGGGGTCATACAGGACTAGAGCGTCGGAAAGCTGATCGAATACCGACTCCAGTACCAGGGCATCCTGCCAGGCTGGCGTGAGCTTGGACATTGATGAGTGCTTCGCCCCAATTATAGCAAGCCGTTCTGCGCGAATTGGCTCAACGGCCCGGTATTTTGCGGGGGAATAACCCCCAACCGATGAGGGGACTGGCAGAAAGATGACGGGAAGACAGCACATCGGAGGTGGAATTGCAATTGCATTCCAGGGTTTCGGAGCCTAAATATGTCCCGTTTCAAACTCATACTGCCAGCAGCCATTGTGCTGGCCGGATTCCTGGTTTGTTCCACGGCCTCGTATGGCAAACCGGATTACACCAAAGCAACCAAGAAGGCGTGCAGCTTTTGTCACGTCGATGCGCAAAAGGCGCCCAAGGATTTGAAGGACGCCGGCAAGTACTACCAGGAGCACAAGAGCCTGGACGGATACGTCGAAAAGAAGTAGTTGCCTGGATGGCGGAGGAGCGGAGTCGTCTATGATGCAAACGGTGCAGCTTTCGATTGCCGACAGCGTCTACGCGGCGAGTGTGCGGGAAGCTCTGTCCCGGACCTGCGCCTGGCATGTCGAATCCGTCGATCGGCCCGACCCGTCGCAGAACTGCGCGCTGGTTCTGGACGAAACCGCGTTCGTTCGGCTGCCCCTCCCCTTATCCAACCCGGAGCGTATCGTGTTAATCACCCGCAAGGAACCCCAACTTCTGGCGCAGGCATGGGAGGCTGGGATCGTTTCCGTGGTTTCCGAGGACGATCCGATCAACACGGTGCTGCTAGCCATCATGGCGGCGGCGCTGCGGGTCGCACAATCCCACGAAACGTCCGTACCGGGCGGAATTTCCCCCAACAAGCGACCGGCCCCTGCGTCAATAGCCCCACAGAATCGGAGTTTCGGATCAAAACGTTGTAAAATTCAATAGAGTTAGGCAGGTTGCGGCGTGGAATTTTGCGTGCACTGCCTTTCACTCCGGGCACAAAGGAGGCTCTTGAAGTGACACGGTCTTTAGCAGAATTAGAGGCGATTGTCCGCAACCGGATCTGCGCCGTTTGCACGGATCGGAAGGCCAATGGGGACTGCGGGCTGAAGGAACCCTCGAGTTGCGCACTTTTCCGGCTCTTCCCCCAGGTCGCCGAGGCCATTCAATCGGTGAGGAGCGACGATATCAACCCCTACCTGGATGCCATCCGGCGCAAGGTCTGCACGGTATGTGCCGATCAGGCGAGCGACGGCTCCTGTGAAACGCGCCAGCAGGTGCAATGTGCCCTGGACGCCTATCTTCTCCTGGTGGTGGATGCCATTGAAGAGGCCACCGGGAAGACATTCAACAAGCAGAACATTGGCCCGGTGGCCGGCTCCCCGGTCACTCTGGGACCGTAGATTCGGCTGTGAAAGCAGCTGGAAGGTGGATTCTACCTGGAGGTGAACGATGCATATCAACTTGATTCCTTTTGTAGCTGTCTGGATCGTCCTGGCCTGCTCGGTGCTGGTACTGTTTGTGCGCCGCAGACTGGTGGCCAGCCACGAGGATGACCACCTGCACGTCTTGCAGGGCGGTCCCATCGCGCAACAGTTCACGGTTGCGAACCAGCTCGACCGGATCGACAAGTGGGGGAAAATCCTCACGGCGATCACGGCGGTCTTCGGGCTGCTGGTAGCGGCGGCGTACGTCTATCAGTTCTTCGTGCAGTCCGCTCAAATCCCCACGGGACTTTGATCACCATGTCGAACCGGGCATTTACTTCGATTGGTCTACGGCTCGGTTCTGCCCTACTTGGCCTACTCGTCGGGGCAGCCGGCGCCGATCTGCATGCCGCAGAGGAGGCGCCCGCGGCGGAATGCTCTTCCTGTCATGACCAGGGGCAGAAACTGGCGAAGAGCGCTCATGCGGGGCTGCCCTGCGACACCTGTCACGAATCCCACGAGAAGTTTCCCCATGCCGCCAATATTCCCAAGCCGGTGTGCACGACATGCCACGAAGATCAGGCCGGGGACTACGCCAGCAGCGTCCACGGGCAGGCGCGGAAGAACGGCAACGAGGGCGCGCCGGACTGCGCCTTGTGCCATGGAAGCGCACACGAACTGCTGCCTCCGAAGTCGCAGGTGTTTCGGGCGTCGGTCCCCGACACCTGCGCCATGTGCCACAGCGAAGTGGTGGAGCAATATCGGGCCAGCGTACACGGCCAAGCCCTGGCGCGAGGGATTACCCAGGCGCCGCTGTGTACGGACTGCCACGGCGAGCACAAGATTTTCAAACACACCAACGGGGAGTCTCCGGTCAACGCCTCGCACATCCGCGATACCTGCGGCAGTTGCCACGGCGATGTCCGGCTGACCCGCAAGTTTGGCCTGCCGTCGGACAGGCTGGTGAGCTTCGATTCCTCGTTCCACGGCCTCGCCGCCAAGAGCGGGTCGCAGACCGTGGCGAACTGCGCGAGCTGCCACGGCGTGCACAATATTCTGCCATCGTCCGACCCCAAAAGCACGATCCACGCGGCGAACCTGCCGAAAACCTGCGGACAGTGTCACGCCGGCGCCGGCAAGCGCTTCGCCATCAGCCAGGTACACGTTACCGAAGGGAAGGCCGAACCGGCCGCATTACGGTGGATTCGCGAGTTTTACCTGTTCCTCATCCCGGTAACCATCGGGCTGATGCTGCTGCACAATGGAGGCGACTTCCTGCGGAAGCTGGTGCGGATCCGTTTCCGGGCCGGCCTGGTCCGCGAAGGCAATCCCAGCCGCGGCGCCGGGCATGCTCCTGCTCACGGGGAGATCCGGATGCTGCCCTTCGAACGGCTGCAGCATGCCGTACTGGTGATTTCGTTTTTCGTTCTGGTCTGGACGGGCTTTGCCCTGAAGTATCCGGATCAATGGTGGGCGCGCCCCCTGCTGCTGCTGGAGAGCGAGCATCCCATACGCAGCCTGATTCACCGCGTGGCCGCAGTAGTGTTCATGGCCGTGACGCTGACGCACCTGGTGTCGCTGATCGTCAATCGGCAGCTGCGGAATCACTGGAAGGAGATGTTGCCCGCCGTCAACGACCCGCGCGAGGCGTTATCAAACTTCGCCTACAACCTGGGCATGGGCTCCCAACCGCCGGTGCGGTCCGCCCACAGCTACGTGGAGAAGGCCGAGTATTGGGCCGTGGTTTGGGGCGCGGTGGTCATGATCGCCACCGGACTGCTGTTATGGGCCAACAATTTCGTGATGCGCATGTTTTCCAAGGCATTTCTGGACGTGGCCACATCCATCCACTTCTACGAAGCCGTTCTGGCCACCCTGGCGATCGTGGTCTGGCACTTCTACTCCATCATTTTCGATCCCGATGTCTACCCGCTCAACACGGCATTCCTCACCGGTAGTAGTGTAAAAAGGCAGGAGCACCCGAAACACGGGATTCCGGTCGAAGCCAAAGCATCGGGAGACTGACCAACAAGCAATGACGCCTAACATTATGGAACGCAAGGGCCGGGGCTGGCTGTCCCCGGTGATTCACCTGTCCAACAACTGGATCAGCCTGGCGGGCGTGGTCATCGTCACCACGGCCACAGTCTTTTGGCTGTTTACGCTGCCGGTGACGCTGCGGGGAGGGGTTCAGAACCCGTATCTCGGAATCCTGGCGTTTCTGGTGCTGCCGGGGCCGTTCTTCGCGGGCCTGGTGATGATTCCCCTGGGGATCTGGATCAAGCGCAAGCGCGAAGGACGGGCCGGTATCTACCCGCCCGACTTCCCGCCCCTGAACTGGCGCAACTTCGAGTTGCGTAAGCTGGTCTATTTCTTCGGCACCGCCACGGTGCTGAACATTGTGATCGCCAGCCAGCTCAGCTACGGGGCCGTCAACTACATGGAAACGGTAACGTTTTGCGGCCAGACTTGCCACACCGTAATGCAGCCCGAGTATACCGCCTACCAAGACTCACCGCATTCCAACGTGGAATGCGTGAAATGCCATATTGGCCCGGGCGCGGGATGGTTCGTGAAGAGCAAGCTGTCGGGCGTGGGGCAGGTGTTCGCCGTCACCTTCAACACCTATCCGCGGCCCATCCCGACGCCGGTCCATAACCTCCGCCCGGCGCGGGAGACCTGCGAAGCCTGCCATTGGCCTCAGAAGTACGGGGAGGACCGCATCAAGATCGTGTCCAAATACGCCGACGACGAGACCAACAGTCTGACCAAGACGGTTCTTCTGATGAAAATCGGGGGTGGAAACGGCGGCCTGGGAATTCATGGCACACACCTCGGCACCGGGGTAAAGATTCGCTACGGGCATTCCGACGAAGCGCGTCAGACGATTCCGTGGGTCGAATACTCGGTCAATGGCAAGAGAACGGTCTACGCGACGGCCGATGCCAAACCCGACGGCGCCGGGTTGACCATGCGCGAGATGGATTGCATGGACTGCCACAACCGGCCGGCCCACAGCTATGATCTGCCCGAGAGTGCGATCGATAAGGCCATGAGCGCTGGCCTGATCTCGCCGACCCTGCCCTTCGCCAAGAAGAAGGCGGTGGAAATCCTCAAGGCCGCCTATCCGTCGCGCGATGATGCCGCCCGGAAGATTCCGGCCGCATTTGCCAGCTACTACCAGGCGAGCTACCCGGCCGTGTGGGCGCAGCACCAGGCGGAGGTGAACGCGGCGGCGAAGGAAGTGCTGGCGATTTACGATCGCAACATCTTCCCCGACATGAACGTCACCTGGGGCAAATACCCCATGAACATCGGGCACTCCGATTTTCCGGGGTGCTTCCGGTGCCACGACGCGGCCCACAATTCCACCGACGGCAAGAGCATCTCGCAGGACTGCAGCGCCTGCCATAACTTGCTGGCGATGGAAGAGAAGGACCCCAAGATTCTGACCGACCTGGGGATTACGGAAGCGAAGCCCCCCGCGCAGCGATAGCGGGGGTCATCCGCTTCCGGGCGTGCTCCCGTAAAACGCGCGCCTCGGCGGGCGTGAACTCCAGGGCCCCCATCGCGGCCTTTTGGAAATCGGCTTTACCCCAGCGGCTTTTCATCAGGCCAAACTGAGAATGCTCGCTGCTCTCCAACAGGGCGTGGCCAGCCTCATGCGCCAAGGCGGGACCGAGGATTTCGGAAAGCGAAGCCGGCGCGGATGCGGATGTGGTCTCGACCCGGTCGTAGAAGACCAGGGCGTGGGGGCCGCGGCGGGCGAAAGGCAGGGCGAATCCGAGCGCGCCCGGAAAGGCATTCCCCGGCTCTCCGCGCATGATCTTCACGGCCAGGTAATCCCGGGCATCCACCTGCAGGTGCTGGCCGGGAGAGGCTCCGGTCATGTCGGTGAAATGCGCCTCCTCGGAATCGGAGGAACCGTGCTCCCAGCAGGTCCTGACGCCCGCCCTGTCAAAGATGCTTTCGGCCAGTGAGATCGCCTGATCCAGGGTCGGGGCGGGCACGTTCGCGAGGTTGTACAGGCGCAAATGTAAAACGGGCCCATGACTGGTTTCCGGCGACGCCGCACAAGGCGTCCGACCCGCGGCCGACGCAACACCAAATGCCAGCAGGATAAGCAAAGACCTGATCACTGAGTGGGACCTCCTTCGTCCGCACCGCAGTGTTGGCCAGGTCAGCCCCGGTCTCCAGATTCCGGATCTGGTTTTTGGCTGGGATCTGGCTGTCGATGTAAGTCATTGAAAAAAAGTGATTTCTGGAGCCAGATGTCGCGCCGGAAGGGAATCGAACGGCGTCTACCGAGGAGGTCCGGGATACCGACATCCGGCGCATCGACATGGAAAGTGGATCTATTTCGCGAAGACCGGCGCCAGGGTAACGCAGACTGGAAAGCTCCCGGAGAAAGGAGAGCGGAAAGCCAATTATGGGAAGCCGTCGGCCGGGGCAATTTTGCGGAAGCGGGTCGGTTTGGACTGGCCACTTCGGCCGACGATCACTGAGGCCTGTGACCGAGTGGAACGCGGGAAGTAATGCGGCTCCAGTAATTCCGCAATCTCCCTGGTGAGCGAACAAGGAGGCCGGCCGCACCGTATGACCACCTTCGCGCCAACGATGTCAGACCAAGTTGGTCGCCCGATGGAAAGCGGCAAGTCTGGAAGATGCCCTCCGGCGGAGGGGAGGCAGTGCGGGTCACCCAAGGCGGTGGCTACACTCCCTTCGCTTCGAGGGATGGAAGGAACATCTATTTCTCAAAAAGACGACTCGCGAGATCCGCCGCTGTGGAAAACGCCCGCCGAAGGAGGCGAAACACAGGTCCTGGACAGCCTGTCGGAAGCGGGTTTCGCCGAGACAAGGGTCGGGATCCACTTCGTCAGGCAGGCACGACTCCAGTTTCTGGATTTCTCGACCGGGCTGTCCAAGCCGATCGTGGGGATCGACAAACCCACCGCATTGGGATTGACAGCTTCTCCCGACAATCACTGGCTGCTCCTCACCGTGAGGAACGAGGGCAGTAGCGTTTTGATGCTCGTTGACAACTTCCGGTAGTGTGTGTCAGAAAATAAGCAGGCAGCGAAGCGATAGTCATCGTGGGGTGGCCATCGGCTTTCGTGGTCTGCCTGTCCGACTTACAAGGATCGCAGACGACAGAGAACGATCGTCTGCGCCACACTAAGACTAAGCGTTCCCGACGGAAGGGGAGGGCATGATATACTCCCGCGCATGGCGTTCCAGTTCGGGGTCTTTGAAGTAGATCCGCGGGCTGGCGAACTGCGTAAGCACGGAGTGCGCATCAAGCTTCAGGAACAGCCGCTCAAAATCTTGCTTTGTCTTCTGGAGAATCACGGGCAGGTAGTGACTCGCGAGCAGATTCAGCAGAAGCTCTGGCCCGACAACACCTATGTGGACTTTGAGAATGCCATCAACAGTGCCATCCGGAAACTGCGGGAAGCGCTTAACGACAGCTCCGACAATCCGCGATTCGTCGAGACTCTCCCGCGGCGCGGATACCGCTTCGTAGCGCCGGTTACGCAGAAGACAGGTCCGCACCCCGAGCAGGGCATCGCAGATCTGAAAGTGGTGCATGAGAACCCGAAGGAGGAGCCGGAATCGGGTGTAGCGCCGGCGGCGTCGGGGGCCGCGCGGACGAAGCGCTGGGAGCGGGGAGGGGCCGCGGCGCTGGTTGGGCTGATCGCAGCCGCAGCCGTAATCTTCTGGATTGTGCGCGAGAATCAGGCGCCACAGGCGCCGCTGCAGACAGTGCCCCTGACGGCCTTTCGGGGCTATGAGCGGTACCCGAGCTTCTCTCCCGACGGAAACCAGGTGGCGTTTAGCTGGGACGGCGAGAAGCAGGACAATTTCGACATTTATGTAATGCAGATCGGATCCGGCAGGCCGCTACGGCTCACCATGGACCCGGCGCCGGACGAGGCTCCGGCGTGGTCGCCTGACGGGAAGTCCATCGCGTTTGTTCGCCACGCTGCCGACAAGTGGAGAATTATGGTGATCCCCACACTGGGAGGTTCCGAGCGGCAGCTTGCGGAACTGCTGGACGCCCCAAACACCAGCACCTTGTTCTTTGATCTGCCCTCCACAAGCTGGTCGCCGGATGGCCGCTGGTTGGTGGTCAGCGGGAGAGATTCTCCAACGCAGCCGAATGCCTTATGGCTGGTCTCGATTGAGAGCGGGGAGAAGCGGCGGCTCACGGTTCCGCCAGCAAGCACCCGGGGCGACTTCTCTGGCGCTTTCTCTCCGGACGGACGGACCGTAGCGTTCATCCGGTCGAGCGCATTTCAGGCCAGTGACGTGTATGTGCTCCCCCTGGCCGGCGATCTGACTGCGAGTGCCGAACCGAGGCGGCTCACCAAAGACAATCGTTCAATTTCAGGAATCTCCTGGACTGCCGATGGCCGCGCACTCATCTTTTCCTCCAACCACGGGGGCACACTTGCGCTGCGGCGAATGCCAGTTTCGGGTTCGAAGGAATCGGTTCCCTTGAGCATCGGCGAAAATGGAGCCATGCCATCGATTTCCCGTTTGGGGAAGCGATTGGCTTACAGCCAATCGATCACCGACGGCAACATCTGGCGCGTAAACCTTACCGACCCGTGGGATCCGCCGGCGCCGTTCCTGGCCTCCACGCGCCTGGATGCGAATCCCCAGTATTCGCTGGACGGAAAGAGAATCGCATTCGAATCGACCCGCTCGGGAAACCAGGAGGTTTGGGTAAGCGATGCGGACGGTTCCAACCCGGTGCAACTCGTGACGATAGGCCGCTCGGGGAGCCCCAGATGGTCGCCGGACGGGCAGCGGATCGCGTTCGATTCCAATGTGGACGGCCATTGGCAGATCTACATGGTGAGCGCTCAAGGTGGACGGCCGCATCGCATGACCACCGGTGCGGCCGATGATGTGAGGCCGAGTTGGTCGCCGGACGGAAACTCGATCTACTTTGCCTCCAACCGATCGGGCGGAAACCAAACGTGGCAAGTCTGGAGGATGCCGGCCGGCGGCGGGCCAGCCGTGCAGGTTACCAGGCACGGCGGTTATACTGCCTTCCCATCGACGGACGGAAAGCTCATTTACTTCGTGAAAGACGACAGGCAGCTAAGCCCGCTGTGGAAAGCACCCGCGGAGGGCGGAGAAGAAAGCCAGGTGTTGGATGCTGTCTTCCGGGTCGGGTTTGCGGTGACGCCCGGCGGGATTTACTACTTCTCACAGGCGCGACTGCAGTACCTTGAATTCTCGACGGGGCTCTCCAAATCGATCATGATGACCGAAAGGCCCACAATCTTAGGACTAACCGTGTCGCCGGACGGCCATTGGTTGCTCTACGCCCAGAATGACCAGGGCGGAAGCGACCTCATGCTGGTGGAGAATTTCCGCTGAAGCGTTGCGTTTATTCCGTCCGGCTTCCTCGAATGTCGCCCTTGGCGATCCCTGTTCCGCCAGGGTCTGGCCGAAATCAAGTGCTAAGTCGGTGAAAATACAAGAAGGCACCCGCCGGGCTCTGGCGGGTCCCCTCAGAGCCCGCTCCCATCTCATATATTCAATCCTCCTTCGCCGGAGACCGGGCTGAGAACCGGAGAAGCTCATTGAATCGTCGCCACGGTGAAGTACTCCCGCACGCGGAGAAGCAGCAGTCTTCGCTACAATCGTATTTAGTCCACCTCCTGAAGGAATCTTCCCGTGACAGGTCACGAAATCAGACAGCGTTTTCTCGACTTCTTTGCCCAAAGAGGCCACCGCGTGGTGCGGAGCTCTTCGCTGGTTCCGGCGAACGACCCTACCCTGCTGTTCACCAACGCCGGAATGAATCAGTTTAAAGACGTCTTCCTGGGCTTGGAAAAGCGCGATTACGCACGCGCCGCCACTTCGCAGAAGTGCGTGCGCGCGGGCGGCAAGCATAACGATCTGGAGAACGTCGGCTACACCCGGCGGCATCACACCTTCTTCGAGATGCTGGGCAATTTCTCGTTCGGCGACTACTTCAAGGCGGATGCGATCGCGTACGCCTGGGACCTGATCACCAAAGAATACGGGCTGCCGAAAGACAAGCTGTACGTCACCGTTTTCCGCGAGGACGATGACGCCGAGGAGTTATGGCAGAAGGTGGCAGGCGTCCCCAAGAGCCGGATCTTCCGGCTGGACGAGAAAGACAATTTCTGGCAGATGGGCGATACCGGCCCGTGCGGCCCGTGCTCGGAGATTTATTACGATTTCGGCTCTTCGGCGGCGGATCCGGGGAAAGAAGACGTAGCGTTTCCTGGGGATGCGGGCGACCGGTATGTCGAAATCTGGAACCTCGTGTTCATGCAATTCGACCGGGACAGCTCCGGGAAACTGACTCCTTTGCCGCGGCCCTCCATCGATACCGGCATGGGGCTCGAGCGTACCGCCGCCGTGCTCCAGGGCAAGCTTTCGAATTACGACACGGACCTGATCAAGCCGATCATCGATTACTCCGCCGACCTGTTTGGGTCGCGGGTGACCGGGGTGGATGGCGAGTCGCAGGCTCGTGTGGCCACCGCGCTGCGCATCGCCGCGGATCACGCCCGCGCCACCGCATTTCTGGTACACGACGGCGTGCTGCCGGCGAACGAAGGCCGTGGCTATGTTCTACGCAAAATCATGCGGCGGGCGATGCGCAATGTCCGCATGATCGGGGTACAAGAGCCGTTTCTGTATAAGCTCACCGGCTTCGTGGCGGAGCTGATGCAGGGGCCCTATCCGGAAATGATGGAGAGCGTGCAGCGGGTGGCGCGCATCGTAAAGGATGAAGAGCATCGCTATGCCAGCACGTTCCTGGAGGCGGAGAAGCAATTCCACGATGCCATCCGTTCGCTTGCCGGACACACCATTCCCGGCGCGGTGTCGTTCAAGCTGTACGACACATATGGCCTGGCGCTCGACGAGCAGGTGGATATGGCTCGGGAGCACGGTCTGGCCATCGATCATGGAGGCTTCGAGCAGGAGATGGAGCGCCAGAGGGAGCGCGCCCGGGCGAGCTGGAAGGGCGGCGAAAGGGGCGCGGTGGTTCCGGCCTATCAGAAGCTGCTGGAATATGGCCGCACGCGGTTCCTGGGCTATGGCGAGTTAGAGGCGGAATCACGGGTGGTAGGCCTGCTGGTGGACAAGCAACCGGTGGAGACCGTGCCGGCCGGAGTCAAGGCCGAGGTGGTGTTCGATCAGACGCCGTTTTACGCCGAGGCGGGCGGGCAGGTAGGCGATCGCGGGGCGCTCTATTCCTCCTCGTCGGAAAGAGTCGCGGAGGTGGAGACGGCCTTCCCGGGCATTCCCGGACTGACGGTGCATCGCGTTCGAACTCAGGCCCCGATTTCGGTGGGCGACATTCTGCGGGCCGAGGTGGCGGCGCCGTTGCGCGATGCCACGCGGCGCAATCATACGGCGACGCACCTGTTACACGCCGCGCTGCGCCAAGTGCTGGGCACGCACGTGAAGCAGGCGGGCAGCGTGGTGGAACCGGGGAGGCTGCGCTTCGACTTTACCCATTATGCGGCCATGGACCGGGCCGAGATCGACGAAGTCGAGCGGCTGATGAACGAGCAGATCCTCCGCAATACGGGCGTCGAGACCAACATCATGGCGCTCGATCAGGCGATCTCGACGGGCGCCATGGCGCTGTTCGGCGAAAAGTACGGCGAGGAGGTTCGCGTGGTGACGGTTCCGGGCTTCAGCCGGGAACTGTGCGGCGGCACGCACGTACGGCGGACCGGCGATATCGGGGTTTGCAAGGTGGTGTACGAGGGCAGTATTTCCGCGGGAGTCCGGCGCATCGAGGCACTCACGGGCGAGGCGGCTCTTCGTCAATACCAGGATGCCACGGACTCGTTGCGGCGCCTTTCCGGATTGTTGAAGGCATCCGAACCGGAGCTCGTGGAACAGGTAGAGAGACTGCTGGCCGCCGAGAAGGCGCAGACACGCGAGGTGGACCACCTCAAAGAGAAGCTGGCGCACGCCGCCGTGGGAACGCTGGAAGGGCAGACTCGCACCATCAAAGATGTCCGGGTGCTGGCGGCACGGCTGGAGGGCATGGACCGGCAGCAGATGCGTTCGCTGGTTGACTCGCTGCGCAACCAGTGGAAGTCGGCCGTGGTGGTGCTGGGTTCGATCGAAAACGGCGGAATCTCCCTGGTGGCGGGTGTGACCAAAGACCTGACGGGCAAGGTTCATGCCGGTAAACTGGTGGGGTCGGTGGCACAGGCCGTGGGCGGCAAGGGCGGCGGGCGTCCGGATATGGCCGAAGGAGGCGGGAAGGACGTGCCGGCCCTGGATCGGGCGCTGGAAGCCGTCTATCGCGAAGTGGAAGGCAAACTATAAGACCGCCGCAGGCGAGACCGCCTGCGCCACCAAACAAGTCCAGCGCGTGCATTGGTGGGGCAGGCGCTTTCGCCTGCCGTTGCAGCTGAATACGATTCTTCACGCTCCCTGACGGCCGCGGGCTCGGAGCCGGCGTGAGCAACCGGTACGAAGGCACCAATGACTGAATCCTTTGACGTCTTAGTAGTAGGCGCCGGACCGACGGGTCTGGCGTGCGGTATTGAACTCCAGCAGCGCGGGTTGAAGACAGTGCTCGTGGAAAAGGGCTGTGTGGTGAACTCGATCTATCACTACCCCACGAACATGACCTTCTTCACTACCCCGGAATTGCTCGAGATCGGCAATATCCCGATGACGAGCCTGAATGAAAAGCCGAACCGGCACGAAGCCCTTAAGTATTACCGGCGGGTAGCCGACCACTACCGCCTGAACATACGCCAATATGAGCGGGTGGACCGGATTGAAGGCCATGACAACGGATTCCAGGTTTTTACTACCGACCGGGTCGGGTGTAACCGAATCTATCGGGTGCGTAAGGTCGTGCTGGCCACGGGTTATTATGATGTGCCTAACCGGCTGAACGTCCCCGGAGAAGACCTGGATAAGGTCATTCACTATTACAAAGAGTCCCATCCGTACTACAACCACGACGTAGCAGTGATCGGCGCTAAGAACTCGGCGGCCATCGCGGCACTGGAGTTATGGTGGACGGGCGCGCGAGTAACACTGATTCATCGTGGAGCGGGGATCTCGAGCAAAGTGAAGTATTGGATCAAGCCAAATATCGAAAACCGCATCAAGAACGGCGAAATCCCGGCATATTTCCACTCCCGCGTCGTGGAAATCCTGCCGGATTCCGTCCGGGTGGCGACCCCGGAAGGCGAGATTTCGTTGAAGAATGACTTCGTTTTTGCGCTAATCGGTTACCAACCGGACCTGGAATTCCTGAACGCCACGGGGATTACGCTCGAACCCCAAACCCAAAAGCCGCGCACGAACCCGGACACCCTGGAAAGTGAACGTGCGGGTATTTACCTTGCGGGAGTAATTGTGGCGGGAATGCACACGAATGAAATATTTATTGAAAACGGTAGATTTCACGGCCAGTTGATCGCCCGAGCCATTGCCCGGCAACTGGTGGATTGAATACCCTTTCCCAACTTTCGCATAACCAATTGTCAATTACCATACATGACGTAGTACTTCTATATCTACAGGAAATGAAACGAGCACGGGTAGGCTGGAATCTAATTTATTGAGGAGGCCCGACCATGCTCCACTCACTATTTAACTCGTTGTTTGGTTGTTCACATCAACGTACCACTTTCCCCCAGACGCCCGGGCGGAAATCTGCGGGGTATTCGGCTTCCAGCGCCACGCGAAGTGGAACGTATGTTGTCTGTCTGGACTGCGGCAAGGAATTCGCGTACGACTGGGAGGGAATGCGGATTGGCCGGCAGGTGCACGCCTCAGCGGCCGGAGCACCAGTTGCCGCGGCGCAGCCCAGTTTTCGCTGACAAGGGTTGTTCAGTCCCCGCCGAGAACTCGCTTCACGACTGACACGGCCAGATATGTGTGTTCAAGACGGAGTAATACTACCGAGTACTACGGGGTGTTTTGCACCTGTTGCCGAAGGTAAGTTCGAGGGCTCCTGGTGCCATGTCTCGTGTGCCAGGATGGCGAAGGCAATAGCTTCCTTGGCGTCGGCATTTATGCCGTGGTCGGTTGAAGTGGAGATGGTCACCCTGGGCAATTCGCGCCGCAGGATCGCCATGATTTGAGGATTGTGAACACCGCCTCCCGAGACGATTACCTCCCACGGCCAGCCCCAGGCGAAGAAGCCGATCGCCAGGGCAATGGTCCCGGCCGTCAGCTCGGTCGCGGTGGCGATCAGATCGGCGAGCGGCAGGCGCGACTTCTTCAAACGGGCGACAAACTCCGCGCCGTACTGTTCACGGCCAACACTCTTGGGGAGTTTGCGGGTGTAGTAGGGGTCGCGCAGAAGCTCGCCTAACAACTTCTGATTCACTCGTCCCGATCTGGCGATCCTCCCGCCCTGGTCGTATCGTAGCTTGCCTTTGGAATATTCCCGCGCCAGAGCGTCGATGACCATGTTGCCGGGGCCGGTGTCGCAGGCCACGACCTGCTCCGGCCGGGCGCCTGGCGGGATCACCGTAATGTTGGCGATGCCTCCGATGTTGAGCGCAATGCGGGTGCGCCGGGGGTGGCGGAACAGCAGGTAGTCCACGTACGGCACCAGCGGCGCCCCTTCCCCGCCGGCCGCGATGTCACGCGCGCGGAAACTGGAGACCACCGGCACGCCGGTCTGTTCGGAGATGACCGCCGGTTCGCCGATTTGCAGGGTGTGCACGCCGCCCTGGTGATAGACGGTCTGGCCGTGACAGCCGATCAACTGGACGGCTCCGAAGCGCTTGACCGCGCGCAGAACGGCGCGAGCGTAGAGTTCGCCAAGCTGAAAGTTCAAGGCGGAAAGGGCGCCGGTGTGCTGCCCCGGCCCGCGCTTTTGACCGCCGCCCGAAACCTGCAGGATTGCCGACCGGACGTTTTCCGGATATGGCGCGGACTGAAACCCGATGGTCTCCACACGGATCCGTCCGCGCCTGCGACTCACTTCGACGATGGCGACATCGATGCCGTCGAGCGACGTTCCACTCATCACTCCCGCGACCTTCACGACCGCCTCAATTCCCGTTGCAGTTCGGCCAGCAGTTGCAGCGCCTCGATGGGTCGGATTTCGTCCACCTTCAGGCCTCGGATCCGTTCGGCGATTCCGTAGCCAACGGGTTCGAAGAGCTGGATTTGCACGGGCCCATGCTCTTCGGCCCTCGACAGTTCTTCGGTTACCTCGTGCTCGCTGCGCTCGTGCAGTTGCAGGACCTCGCGCGCGCGCTCGATGACTCCCAAGGGCAGGCCGGCCAGCCGCGCCACTTCGATGCCGTAGCTGCGGTCGGCGCGCCCCGGCTCGACTTTCCGCAAGAAAATGATCTGCTCCCCGGCCTCTTTCACCGAGACCTTCAGGTTGCGCACGCCTTCGAGCTGCTCGGCAAGCTCGGTCAGCTCGTGGTAATGCGTGGCGAACAGCGTCTTGGCGCGCGTGCGGGCGTGGATGTGCTCGACCACCGCCCAGGCGAGCGCGAGGCCATCGTAGGTGGCAGTGCCGCGGCCGATTTCATCCAGGACGATGAAGCTCCGCTGGGTGGCGGTATTGAGGATCACGGCGGTCTCGGTCATCTCGACCATGAAGGTGGATCGGCCGCGCGCCAGGTTGTCGGAGGCCCCGATCCTGGTGAAGATCCGATCGACGATCGGCAGACGGGCCGATTCCGCCGGCACGAAGGATCCCATCTGCGCTAGGATCACGATCAGCGCGGCCTGGCGCAAGTAGGTGGACTTGCCGCCCATGTTGGGCCCGGTGATGATGGCAATCAGGTCAGTGAGGTCGTTCAGGTAGAGGTCGTTGGGAATGAAGCGTCCGGACTCCTGCCCG
Organism: Bryobacteraceae bacterium; assembly: GCA_035501495.1. Lineage (GTDB taxonomy): Bacteria > Acidobacteriota > Terriglobia > Bryobacterales > Bryobacteraceae > JAIQFL01. The sequence goes on from DATJWB010000314.1 coordinate 86,770, forward strand.
GCGAGGGATTCGATCACCGGGTGCCGGCCGGCCATGATCCGCATTTCGCCATCCTCGGAAAACGTGGGGCGGCGATAATGGTTTTCCGCGGCCACCTGCGCCACAGACGCCGTCACATCGAGTTCCGCGACCGCCGCGGCGGTGGCGCGGATGCGCTGCGCCTGCGCCGCCGCGCGCCTTCGCACATCCGCGAACAGCTCCTTTTCGAGCGTCAGGATTTTGTCTTCGGCATCCAGCACTTTACGCTCGTAATCCTTCAATTCCGTCGTGGTGAACCGCTCCGCGTTGGCGAGGGTCTGTTTGCGCTCGTAATCGGCAGGCGCCAGGTGGAGATTGGCGCGCGTGATTTCGATGTAGTAGCCGAATACGTTATTGAAGCGGACCTTGAGCGACTGAATGCCGGTACGCTGGCGCTCGCGGGATTCGATCTGCGCGATATACTCGCGTCCGTTCTGGCTCAAGTCGCGCAGCTCGTCGAGCTCGGCGTGGAAGCCGGCGCGAATCGTTCCTCCATCCGCGAGATTGAGCGGCGGCTCGTCGGCGATCGCCTCGAGGATCAGGTTGGCCACATCCGGCAGCTCGTCCAGGCGATCGTGCAGGGATCGGAGGCGCGCGGCCTGCTGCGTGTCGAAGCAGCGCTTCAGGGCGGGAATTTTCTCGAGCGAGCGGCCCAGCGCCAGCAGATCGCGCGGACCCGCGGAGCCCAGGGTCACCTTCGCCAGGAGTCGCTCCAGGTCGAGGATGGATGCCAACTGCTTGCGCAACTCCGCGCGGAGAATGGTCTGCTGCAGAAGTTCGCCGGTAGCGTCGAGGCGCTGCTCGATTTCGGGCCGCTCCATGGAAGGGCGCAGGAGACGCTGGCGCAGCAGACGGCCGCCCATGCCGGTGAGCGTCTGGTCGAGAACCCCGAGCAGCGTGGGCTGTTTCTGCAGGGCGCCGGCATCGGCGGCGAACAGCGGCTCGATCAGCTCCAGGTTCCGGACGGTGACTGCATCGAGCACCATGGAATCGGCGCGGTCGTAGAAGGTGGGGCGGTCCAGGTGGTCGAGCGCGGCGCGCTGGGTGTCGCGGAGGTAGTGCAGGATTGCCCCGGCCGCGCCGACGGCCGCGGGACGATTCGCGAGTCCGCACCCGTCGAGGGAGAGCAGCTTGAAATGGTCGCAGAGGGTTCGCCCCGCGTAGTCGGCAGTGAAGATCCAGTCTTCGAGTTCGGTGCGGACGAAGCGCGGCCCATTGGAATGCTCGCCGGTGAGAAGCGGAAGGGCGCCGGGAAACAGGACTTCGCGGGCGCCAAGCTGTTCGATTGCTCCCGCCACTTCGGAGGGCGCCATTTCGGTTACCCGGAACTCGCCGGTGGAGAGATCTACGTGCGCTACGGCGGATCGGGCATCCGGCCCGCGGGCCTGGCCTCCGGCGACGGCGGCGAGGTAGTTGTTCTCGCGCGAGCGCACCAGGTTGGGATCCATGGCGGTCCCTGGGGTGACGATCCGGGTAATGTCGCGCTTTACCAGCTTCTTGGCGAAGCGCGGATCTTCCATCTGGTCGCAGATGGCCACGCGATGCCCCTTCTGGATGAGGCGGGCGATGTAGCCGTCGGCCGCGTGATACGGGACGCCGCACATGGGAATGGCGGCACCTTTTTCCTTGTTGCGGGCGGTGAGCGTGATCTCCAGGTCGCGCGCGGCCACTACGGCGTCTTCGAAGAACAGCTCGTAGAAGTCTCCCAGGCGGAACATCAGCAGGGCATTGGGCACCTGCTGCTTGATGCCGTTGTACTGCCGCATGAGCGGCGTGGACGCGTCAGCAGACATGGAACGGCGGGGGTTGGGGGTTAGGGGTTAGGGATTGGGGACAGGGCGATGGGGCGCGGACACTCGTGTCTGCCGCGCTGGCACTCACGCCGACGCTTTTGGGCCGACACCAATCCGGTGCCGAGAGAGGTTGTCGAGGCTGCCGCGTCGAGACTCGCCTTGGGGGCAGCGAGTGACTTTCGAAGCGGCTGCGCCGCATCGCCCCGTCCGGGGATTTTCGAGGGACTCTCGGCGCGGGGGCACGGAAGTCCACTGGCAGCCCCGGAATGGCGACCGCCAAGCGCCCCGATGAGCCGGGGCGCGGCAGGCAGGAGTGCCTGCGCCACGTCTCTGGTGGCCGCCCGTGCAGGGATTCTCGAGGGAGTATCGCGGCAGGCAGGAGTGCCCGCGCCACATCAGCCGAACTGGCCACCTTACGCGTACAAACCCCTCAGGCGGATGGCGTCGGCCACGCGATCGAGCGCCAGCATGTAGGCGGCGGTGCGGTTGTTGACGCTGTGCGTGCGGGCGTACTCCACGACGGAATCGAAGCTCTCGGTCATGATTTCTTCGAGCCGCTGGTTCACGAGCTGCTCGTTCCAGAAGAAGCCCTGGCGATCCTGCACCCACTCGAAATAGGACACCGTGACGCCCCCGGCATTCGCCAGGATGTCCGGAATCACGAAGACCTTCTTATCGGCCAGGACGACATCCGCGACAGGGGTGGTTGGACCGTTCGCCCCTTCGCACAGGATCTTGCATCGCAGCCGGTCCGCGTTTCCCGAATGGATCACATTCTCGGTGGCGGCGGGGAGGAGGACATCGCAGTCCAGGAACATGGCTTCGGTCTTGTCCATGTCCTCGCCCTCCGCAAAGCCTGTGATGGATCCGGTTTCCTTGCGATGCGCCTGCAGCGCGGCTACGTCGAGGCCGTTCGGATTGTATACCGCGCCATCGTATTCCACGATACCGACGATTTTGAAGCCCAGGGCGCGCATCAGCCGGGCGGCCATGCCGCCCACATTGCCGAAGCCCTGGATTACCACGCGGCTATCCTCGGGATTGATGCCGAGTTGTTTCAGCGCCTTCAAGGTGACGATCATGCATCCACGCCCGGTGGCCTCCGGCCGGCCCCGCGATCCGCCGAGACTTCGCGGCTTGCCGGTGACCACGGCCGTGACGGTGTGGCGGGCATGCATGGAGTACGTGTCCATGATCCAGGCCATGACCTTCTCGTTGGTGTTGACGTCGGGCGCGGGAACATCGCGTTCCGGTCCGAGGAAATCGATGATCTCGGCGGTGTACCGGCGGGTCAGCTTCTCCAGTTCCGAATCGGAGAGCAGATTCGGGTCGCAAATGACTCCGCCCTTGCCGCCGCCGAACGGAATGTTGACGACGGCGCACTTCCAGGTCATCCAGGAGGCCAGGGCGCGCACCTCATCGAGCGTCACATCGGGAGCGAACCGGATGCCGCCCTTGGCGGGTCCGCGCGCCACGGAGTGCTGCACGCGATAGCCGGTGAAGACCTCGATCCGGCCGTCGTCCAGTTGCACCGGAATGTGGACGATGATTTCCCTGGCGGGGGTGCCCAGCACCTTGCGCATCCCGTCATCGAGCCTCAGCCGCGAGGCGGCCTCATCGAACCGCGCGGCGGCGGCAAGCCAGGGATTCCTTTCATTTTCGAGTGAGATGGAACGAGTCGGCGTCAACGTGGCCACCAGGCAAACCCTCCCGATACATTATGCCAGTTAAGGTGCGGGAACGCCCGCGGCAGAGCGCCAATCGGGCGCACATGCAAAACGGATTTCCGGGTGGCGCGTCTAACCACGGACAAGGGGGCTCGAATTTGGGAACCTTGCGGCAGGACGTCTGGTACGGTCTTCGCGCGCTGGCGAGGAAGCCAGCCTTCACCCTGGTCGCAGCATTGTCGTTGGCTTTGGGCATCGGCCTCAACACCGCGATCTTTACCCTGATGAACACGATCCTGCTGGGGACTCTGCCCTATCGGGATGTGGACCGCCTGGTGGCGGTCTTCAGCATCCCGCCGCAACATCCCGATCAGTTGTATCCGGCAACCATGCCGGACCTGTTCGCCTGGAAGGAGCAGGCGCATTCGTTCGAGGCGATCGGGGCGATGAACAACAACGCGGCCGACTTCGGCGCGGAAGAAAACGGCGTTCCGGCCGAACGAGTGCAGGGCGAAGTGGTGACCCCGGGACTGCTGCAAGCGCTGGGCGTGCAGCCCTCGATGGGGCGTCTGTTCGCGGACGCCGAGGATGAGGTGGACCACGCAGCCCGGGTGATTCTCATCAGCCACAAGCTTTGGATCCGGCGATTCGGCGGCGCGAGCGACATCGTGGGCCGCAAGGTTCTGGTGAACGGAGAACCCACCGAGATCGTGGGCGTCATGCCGCCCGATTTCCGGTTTACCGACGAGGAAGGCCAATACCTGGCGCCGCTCCCTATCAATCACTTCCAGCTTCGCGGGTCGGCGCACTTCATCATGGTGACCGCCAAGCTGAAGCCGGGCGTCACCATGCAGCAGGCGCAGAGTGAGATGGATGCGATCGCCGTCCGACTCGCGCAGCAGTTTCCGCAACGGAACGCCGACCACGGAAAGCCTTGGATGGTCCGTCTGCAGCCGATCCGCGAGGCGCTTTTTGGAGTCATGAGCCGGCCGCTGCTGCTGCTGCAGGCCGCCGTGGGATTCGTGCTGCTGATCGCGTGCGCCAACGTCGCGGCGCTGCTGATGGCGCGGGCGGCGTCGCGGCAGACCGAAGTCGCGATCCGAGCGGCGCTAGGAGCCAGCCGCGGACGGATTTTCCGCCAGTTCCTGACGGAGAGCTTGCTGCTTTCCATCTGTAGCGGGATCCTGGGCGTCGGACTGGCCTCGGAGGGCGTGCGCGGGCTGGTTGCGATGGCGCCATCGTGGCTTCCCAGGCTCCACGCGATCCGCCTGGACGGACGGGTGCTCCTGTTCAGCGCGGCGATTTCGATCCTCACCGGCCTGATATTCGGATTGATCCCGGCGGCCCAAGGATCGAAGCTGACCTTCGCCGAGTCGCTGAAGAACGTGACTCGAGGAGGGACGGCGGGAGGCGCGGCGACCCGCCTGCGAGCCGTTCTGGTCGCCGGCCAACTCGCGCTGGCGCTGGTGCTCTTGATCGGATCCGGACTGTTGATCCGGAGCTTTCTGGCCTTGCAGGGCGCGAACCTCGGATGCGATCCGAAAGGCCTGCTGACGTTCCGCTATCGTTTTGGCGAAAGCCGTTATGGTAAGGCGGTCGGCCCGTATCATGGGCTGGTACTGTGGGAGATCAGCTCGGAACCGGCGGCGGCTTTCACGCGCGTGTTGGAGCGGCTGCAGACCTTGCCGGGCGTGCGGTCGGCAGCGGGAATCGTGTACCCGCCGATGACCGGCGGCAACCCGATGGCCTTCACGATCGAAGGACGAACGGCGGCGAATCCCGACGACCTGTCGGCGGACTTCTTTCCCGTGACCCCGAATTTCTTCGCCACGATGAAGATTCCCCTGCTTCGCGGCCGCGATTTCACGAGCCGCGACGTGGCCAACGCGCCGTGGGTGGCGATTATCAACGAGACGATGGCGCGGCGGTTCTTCCCGGATGAGGAGCCGACCGGCAAACAGATTCGCGTGGATCTGTCGCCAGAAGATCAGCCCCGTGAAATCATCGCGGTGGTTGGGGACATTCCCGCAAGTCATCCTCAGACCCGGCAGGATCCCGCGATCTTTATTCCCCACGTGCAGGCGGCGGCACACAGCACGGGGCCCTTCACGGGCCTCCTTCTGCAGATGACCTACTTGTTGCGGACGCAGGGCGACCCGATGAGCGAACTGCCCACAGTCCGGCGGGCGATGGAGGAAATCGACCGGAACCAGCCGATTATCGGGCCGCGAACCGAGGAGGATTACCTGGCCGACCAGGCGCAGTATCCGCGCTACTACTCGATGCTGCTGGGGCTGTTCGCGGCGGTGGCAACGGGGCTGGCGGCCATCGGGATCTATGGCGTGATGGCGTACGCGGTGGAGCAGCGCACGCGGGAGATCGGTATCCGGATGGCCCTCGGGGCGGGAGCGCGGGATGTGCTCAAGTTGATCGTGAGCCAGGCGGCGCTGGTGATCGCCGGCGGGACGGTGGCCGGGCTTGGCGGGGCGATGGCGCTGAGCCGGTTCCTTTCGTCCCAGATCTGGGAAATCAAGTCAGGCGATCCGTGGACGTTTGCGGGTCTTACCCTGCTTTTGGCGGTGATCGCGGTTCTCGCGTGCCTGGTTCCGACCCGGCAGGCGACGCGAGTGGACCCGACCATCGCACTCCGCTACGAGTAGGGCCGGGATATAATCGCTGAATCGTGAAATCGAAAACGCCCCTGGTGCTGCTACTCGCGGCCGTGCTTGGCGCACAGCCGAAAAACGCGGCGCCCTCGGACCGGCCGGAGATTCCCTTCAAGCTGGCAACGTTCGAAGCCGATGGAAAGCTGCAGATCGGGATGGTATTCGGTTCGCGCGTCGTGGATATCGCGCGCGCCAATGCCTATCTGGCGCAGAAGGCGCACCTTCCGTCGATGGCCCTCCCCACCGAAATGAGGGCCCTGATCGAGCAATACGACCGGGCGTCCAAACGCCTGTATCAGATTGCGAATTACCTCAAGGGCGAGAGCGGAACTGCCGGGCTGCCTTTCGCTTATGACTTCGCCAGGGTCTCGGTGAAAGCGCCCATCAAGTACCCGTGGAACCTGCTCAATCTCGCGGCGAACTACAAAGCGCATGCCGAAGGGATGGGAACGCAACGCGGAGGGCAGAATGCAGCCACGACGCCCGCGGGGCGCGCGGGGGCCACGGGATTCAACGCGGCTGCGGCGGCGGACATCGACCCCGATCGCGACGGGCCGATCGTCTTCGCGAAATCGCCGCGATCGTGCATCATCGATCCCGGCGCAGCCTACCTGATTCCGCCCGGCCGCACCCGCATCGACTGGGAGGGCGAACTGGCCATCGTGATGGGCAAGGAGTCCTACATGATTGCCAAAGAAAAGGCTCACGATGCGGTGTTCGGCTACAGCATCCTGTACGACGTGAGCGACCGCGGCGGGGGAAAGCCGCGCCGCGTGGTCTCGATGTTCCAGGGCGTCAATTGGTTCGATGGCAAGAGCATCGATCGCGGCGCTCCTTTCGGGCCGGTGATCGTGCCCAAGGAGTTTCTGCCGAACTTTAACAATCTGCGGGTGGTCACCCGCGTGAACGGAGCGGTCAAACAGGACGGGCGCACCAGCGAGCTCATCTGGGACGAGGGGCACATGATCCAGTACATTACCTCGATCATGTCGCTCTATCCCGGAGACCTGATCTCTACCGGAACACCCGCCGGAACGGGCGCGGAACGCAACGAGTTCCTGAAGCCGGGAGACGTGGTGGAGATCGAGATCGAAGGCATTGGAACGCTGCGCACACCGATGGATGTGGGCCGCGGGCCGGCCTGACCGCGACGGAACCCGGCGCTCAGCGCGTAAATACCGCGTTGCCGCCCACCACGGTCATCAGGATCTTCATCTGCTCGATGCGCTTAGGATCAGCGGTGAGGATGTCCTCGTCGAGCACCACGAAATCGGCCAGCTTGCCGGGCTCGATAGAGCCTTTGATCTGCTCGTCGAAGGTGAGGCGCGCGTTTCCGATGGTGGCGATGCGCAGGGCCTCTTCGCGGGTGATCTTCTGGTCGGGCCCGAGCACGCCGCCGCTGATCGTTCCGCGAGTCACGAAGTGATACATCGTCCAGAGCGGCGGAAACGGCACCACTGGCGCATCGGTGCCTGCGGCGACATCCACTCCATGATCGAGATAGGCGCGGACCGGAGTGACTCGCGCTGCGCGCGCCGCGCCCCAGTAGTGAACCAGGCTCGGCCCCGCGAGATAAAGATGATTCTGCACGGTGACGAAAGCGCCCAGAGCCTTGATGCGGGCGAAATGCTCTTCGCGAGGCAGGAATCCATGCTCGATGGCCCACCGTTTTCCCTGGATCGGCTTCTCGCGGTTTGCCGCTTCGTATGCCGCGAGGACTTCGTCGATGGCCGCATCGCCTACGGCGTGGGTGCCCACCCGCCACCCGAGACGATTCAGTTCTTTCACGATTTCGGTGTATCGCTCCCGCGGCATCAGATTGAGTCCGCGGAATGTCCCGTCCTTCCCGTAGGGCTCCTGGTAAGGCTCTCGCATCCAGCCGCCCTCGAAGCCTCCATCCACAATCAGCTTCATGCCGCCGATCTTCAGCCACTCGTCGCCTTCGTCCGGCCGGACGCCCGAGTTTTCGAGGAAGGCACGCACCTTGGCGGCGTCCGGATTGGGAGGCGCGGAGAGCAGCGCGGTGATGCGCATGGTCAGCAGGCCGCGGCGCTTCATTTCCTGGAACAAGTGGTATTGATCCAAGCTGATTCCCGGCTGGCGTATACTGGTGAGCCCGGCCGCATGAAGCTTGCGGAACTGCCGGCTCCAGGATTCGATCTGCTGATCGGGCGTCAATCGGTTTTGGGGCAGCGCCACCAGCGTGCGGGCGCGGTCGATGAGCTCGCCATTGGGTTCACCATCAGGATAGCGGCTGATCTGGCCGCCCTCGGGAGAAGCGGTGGCCTTTTCGATGTGCCATTTCGCGAGGGCCGCGGAATTCAGGATGAACTCGTGGCCGCCGCGAACCAGCACCACCGGATTCTCCGGCGATACCGGATCCAGATCGCGGCGCAGCGGGAGTCGCTGTTCCTTGAGCTGCGCCTCGTGCCAGTCGCTGTTCGAGACGATCACGTCTCCCGGCTTCGAGTGCTGGACGCGTTCGCGAATTCTGGCGTAGACGTCGGCAAGCGATCGGGTATCCGAGAGATCGACGCCCGGTCCGCCGCCCGCGCCGTGAAGGTGACTGTCCTCGAGTCCCGGAACGACGGTTTTGCCGTGCAGATCGACGACGCGCGTCGCGGTACCGGCGAGCCTGCGAATGTCCTCATTCTTTCCGACGGCAGTGAAACGGCCGCCGCGGATCGCAATCGCCTCGGCAGTCGAGAACCGCGGATCGACGGTGATGATCTTGCCGTTCCAGTAGACGGCGTCGGTAGCTTGCGCGGCCGCCACCCCGCCGAGGAGCGCGAAGAGCGAGAGGATCGTGGTTTGCATTTGGAGGTCGGGTGAAATCCTTCTCATGGTACCGCTCACTGGTTCCTCGGGCGCTGATGAAGTGTCCGCGACGCGCGTCACAAATGTCCGCGGGCCTGATTGACGATGTGGACCAGACGAACTGCCAGTTCGTGGATGCGGTGCGGCTGGCGGAGTTCGATCGCTTTTCGCGGCACCAGGTGCGCGCCTACTCCGACCGCGGCGGCACCCGCGGTGAAGAACTCGGCGGCGTTCTGCTGATTCACGCCTCCCGAGGCGATTAGCGGAATCTGCGGGAACGGGCCTTTGAGGGCCTTGATGTATGGAGCCCCGCCGAGTTGCGAGACGGGAAAGATTTTGACGAAGTCCACGCCGGCCTTCCACGCCATCATCACCTCGGTCGGGGTGAGCGCACCAGGGAAAACCACAACGTTCTCGCGTACGGCGAACTCCACGGTCTTCAGATCGAGGCCCGTGATGGTCAGGAAGCTCGCGCCTGCGTCGATGCAGCGTCGCGCGACATCGGTGTCCCAGACCGTGCCCGCCCCGACGATCAGCTCCGGCCGCCGCTTCGCAAGGTAGGAGATTACGTCGAGGGCGCCGGGCACCGTCATGGTGACTTCCAGGATGGGGATGCCGCCGCCGGCGACGGACTCCGCGGCGAACAAGGCATCATCGGTGGCCGAGACCCGGATCGCGGGAATAATTCCGATCTCCTGTATGCGCGCGCGCACCTGTTCGCGGTTCATCGTCTGGCCACGCCATTATTCCTGTTCATCGAATTCCAGTTCGGGAGCCGGCAGCACGTCGTCGGAACCGGCGATCCACACATAAAGGGTCGGCAGAAGGAAGATGTTGGCGATCATGGCGACCATCAGGCCGCCTACGATCACGATCGCGAAGGGCCGCTGGGAATCGGACCCGATGCCGCGCGAGAGGGCCGCTGGCAGGAGTCCGAGGGTCGCCACCAGCGTGGTCATCATGATAGGACGGAGGCGCAAGACCGCGCCTTCCACCGCGGCGTCCACCACCGAATGGCCTCGCGCGCGGAGCTGGTTGATGTATTCCAACATGATGACGCCGGTCTGCACGCACACTCCGAAGAGCGCCAGGAAGCCCACGCCCGATGAGACGCTGAAGTGGGTACCGGTGATCAGCAGCGCCAGGAGACCGCCGAGCGGCGCCATCGCGATATTCGCGAGCATCAGGGTGGCCCACTTGAACGAATGGAACATCGTGTACAGGATGATGTAGATGACCAGGATCGTGATGGGCAGCACGATCATGAGGCGCTTCTGCGAGCGCTTCTGGCTGGCGTACTCGCCGGCCCAGTCGATCCAGTAGCCGGTGGGCAGCTTCACCTGCTGCTCGACCTTGCGCATGGCCTCTTCCACGGTGCTGCCGAGGTCGCGCCCGCGAACGCTGTATTTGATGGCGACGTACCGGGAATTCGACTCCCGGTAGATCTGCGACGCGCCGTCCTTCACCTGCACGTTGCAGAGCTGCGCCAGCGAGACGCGCTCTCCGGAAGGAGCCACCAGGCGGATTTTCTCGATGGCCTCCCGGGTGTCGCGGAATCGCGGGAGGTAGCGCAGCACGAGGTCATAGCGCTGCTCGTTTTGCAGGACCTGGCTGAGCGCGCCGCCTCCAACCGCGGTCTGGATCGCGTCCTGCACGTCGGCGACGTTGATCTGGTAGCGGGCGGCCTTGGCGCGGTCCACTTCGAGATTCAGGTTGGGCTGGCCGACCACGCGAAACAGGCCGAGGTCCTGAATGCCCTGGATCTTGCGCATCACACCGACGATCTGATCGCCCTTTTCCTCGAGGAGCCGCAAGTCGCCGCCGTAAACTTTGATGGCCAGTTCACCTTTGACGCCGCTGACGGCTTCCTCCATGTTGTCCGCGATGGGCTGTGAGAAATTCCAGATGACGCCGGGGATCTTTTCCAACTGGTAGTTCATGGCGGCGATCAGATCTTCCTTGTCTTCGTGGAAGATGGGGCGCCACTGGTCCTTGGGCTTCAGATCGACGAAGTACTCGGTATTGAAGAAGCCGGTGGTGTCCGTGCCGTCGTCGGGGCGGCCCACCTGGCTGGTGACCACGGTGACTTCGGGGAACGCGGCAAGAATGGGGCGCACCTGGTTGGCGAGGCGGACGCCTTCGGTGGGGCCGGTGCTGGGCGCGAGCGTGCCGCGCACCCAGATGGCGCCTTCGTCGAGGTGGGGGAGAAACTCCGAGCCGATCAGCCCGCTGGAGAGAAGCCAGGCGGCCACCGTGACGCTGCCGATGGCGCCGCCGACAATGATCCAGCGGTGGTTCACGGAAAAGCGGACCATGCCGCGGTAGCGCGCGGTCATGAAGACCATCAGCGGGTTGTGCCACTCGCGCATGCCTTCGCGGAAGAGGAAGCTCGAAAGCACCGGCGCCAGCACCATCGAGAAGACCAGAGCGCCGGCGAGCGCAAACGCGACGGTCCACGCCATCGGCTTGAACAGCCGCCCTTCCACTGCCTGCAGGGTGAAGATCGGCAGGTACGCCGTGATGATGATGCCGATGGCGTAGAACACCGGGCGCTGCACTTCGTGCGCCGCTTCGCGGATGCGGACCATGGCCGGCTTGCTGACATCCTGACGGCCCATGTGGCGGACAATATTCTCCACCATCACCACCGCGCCATCCACCACCATGCCGAAATCCAGCGCGCCGAGCGAGAGCAGGTTGGCGGGGATGTGGCGGAGGTCGAGGCAGATGGAGGCGAACAGCAGAGCGAATGGAATGGTGAGCGCCACTACCAGCGCGCCGCGCAGATTCCCGAGGAACATGAACAGAATGATGGCCACCAGGATGATGCCCTCGGTGAGGTTGTGCAGGACGGTGTGGGTGGTGTAGTGCACCAGGTCGCTGCGATCGAGGAACGGCACGATTTTGACGCCTGGAGGAAGCAGGTGGTCGTTGAGCTCCTTCACCTTGGCGTGGATGCCTTCGAGCGCGGAGTCGGAATTGGCGCCCTTGCGCAGCAGGACGATGCCTTCCACCACATCGTCGTTATCGATGACGCGGCCATCGGAGCGGTGGATGGTCTTGCCGTTCTGCCCCAGGCGGATCTTCGGACCTTGCGCCACCACGGCGATATCCTTGACGCGCAGGGCCGTTCCATTGGCCGTTTTGATGACGGTGTTTTCGATATCTTGAACCGTGCTGACCAGGCCAATGGCCCGGACGTTGACCTGCTGCAGCCCTTCTTCGATGAAGCTGCCCCCGGCATTCACGTTGTTGTTGGTGAGCTGCTGCTCCACCTGGCCGATGTTGAGGCCGTACGCGATCAGCTTGTCGGGATCGAGCCGGATCTGGTATTCCCGCGTGACTCCGCCCAGGCTTGAAACATCGACGACGTTCTCCACGGACTTGAATTGCTTCTCGAGCGTCCAGTCCTCGATGGTCTTCAGGTCCATCACGTCGTACTGCGGGTTGGTGCTCTTCAAGGTGTAGAAGAAAATCTGCCCGACGGGGCTCCAGTCGGTGCCGATCTGCGGCTGCAGATTCTGCGGCAGGTTCACCTGCGTGAGCCGCTCGAGCACTTTCTGGCGGTTCCAGTCGTTTTCGGACTCGTCGTCGAAGATCAGCATCAGGCTGGAGAGGCCGAAGATCGAGACGGAGCGCAGGTGCGACAGGTGGGGTAGCCCGTTCATCACGATTTCGATGGGGATCGTGACCTGCTGTTCAACTTCTTCGGCGGCGCGTCCCGGCCACTGCGTAATGATCTGAACGTAGTTGTTGGCGACGTCCGGATAAGCTTCGATGGGGAGCGCTTCGAACGAGATGACACCCCAGACGGTGAGGAGGATGGCGATCACCACCACCAGGAACCGGTTGTTCAGAGCAAAATCGACGAGGCCTCGAATCATGGGCGGATCATTGTTCCACGGTGCTTTGCAGGACCAGGGCGTTCTGCACCACGCGCTGTCCCGGCTTGAGGCCCGAACGGATCTCCTGCATTTTGCCGGGGAGCATGTCGCCGCCCACTACCTCGACGCGCTGAAACTGCCCGCTGTCGGCCGGCGTGTAGACCCAGTCGCGATCGTGCAGATGGAGGATCGCGGACGCCGGGACCATCGCGCGGGCTTCTTTCTTCGGTCCATGGAATGTAGCCCGAACGAACATTCCCAGCCGCGCAAAGCCGGGATTCTCGACCTCCAGCCGGACTTTGGCCGTGCGCAGATTGGGATCGAGGATGGGGCCGATGTTGCTGACGCGCGCGCGGAGCACCTTGTCCGGGTAGGCCGCGAAGTGGATGTCGGCGTACTCGCCGATCTGCGCGAAGGGAAGGTCGTTCTCGTAAACGTCGCAGACGATCCACACGTGCGAGAGGTCGGAGATGGTGAAGGCATTGGGAGAAGCCAGGCCTTGGGTGCCCGACGCCGCCGTGACCTGCTGATCGGTGATGACGCCGGAAACAGGGGCCACCACATCGATGATTGCGGTGGGATGGTCTTTATCGGCGCCCAGAACCCGCAGCTTCTCGGCTGTGGTCTCCACCGTGACTTTAGCCTTCTCTTCGGTATCCTGAGCGACTTCGAGGTCTTTCTGCGCCACCGCGCCTTTGTCGTAGAGCAGCTTCGCGCGCTCCAGTTGTGCGCGGGAGAGGATCTCGTCTGCAACCGCCTGGCGGTAGTCGGAAAACGCGCCGGAGATATCGGCGCTTTGCACGCGCATCAAAACCTGGCCCTTGGTGACGGTGTCGCCGAGGCGCGCGCGAATCTCGAGCACGCGGCCCGAGGCAATCGAGATGACCGGGACATTGCGGGAGACATCGGCGCTGACGGTCCCGGTGACGTTGAGCTCGGGAGCGGAGTCGTGCTCCTCTGCGGTGGCCAGAGGGAACTGGTCGGGGCGATCGACTTTGACGAGGTCGGCGTTGCCTTCGCGCTCCACGGTAGCGGCCGGCGGCGCGCCGAGAGCGGGGTCACTCGCTCCCTTGGCTCCGCACCCGATCAAGAAAAGGAGAAAAGCAGCAATGCAGGCGACGGCGAAAAGTGTGGCGCTGTGGCGCAGGCACTCATGCCGACGCTGTTCGCCGCCGGCAGCAACCATGTCCACAACCAAAAAGCGTCCCGATGAGTCGGGACGCGGCAGGCAGGAGTGCCTGCGCCACAGCGAGTTCATGGGATTACCTCTTGGCCTACCGCCAGATTCAATTGGCTGGCGGCGTTCAGGTAGGCGCCTACTAAATTCAGGTAGTTGGTTTGCACCGTGCGGTAGTCGTTCTGCGCGTTCAGGAACTCCAGCAGCGACGATCCCCCGTGCTGGTAGGCGAAGGAGACCGTCTCGCGGACCTTGGCTGCCAGATCGAGGTACTTGGCCTTGTAGGGCCGGAGCAGTTCGCGGTTGCTGTTCAACATCGCCCAAGCCGAGTCCACGTCGCTGTAGACCTGCGCCTGTGTAGCTTCCTGCAGGCGGTGGTTGCGGTTGATGTCCAGGCGGGTGCGCGCCTTCTCGCCTTGATTCCGGTCGAACAGCCGGATCGGGATGCTTACGCTGAAGCCGATGTAAGCGGGGATGGGCGGATTGCGGCCTACGTCCACGCCGAAGGTCGGGTCGGTGGATCCGTTGGCGATTGCCAGGCGGTAGTCGGTCTTCGCCTTATCGACTGCTTCCACCGCCGCCTGCAGATCGGGCCGGTTGGCCGCCGCCATCTGGCGCAACTCCGGCAGCGTCAGGGTGGTCTCCGAGAAATCGAATCGGCCGGTGATGTCGAATTGCTCCACCGGGGTGCGGCTGTTCAGCAGCATCAGGAGTTGAATCTTGGCGGTCCGCACATTGGTCTCGGCGGTCTGGATGTCGGATTCGTACTGCACGCGCTGCAGCTCGAGGCGGTCGTAATCCACCTGCGCGATATCGCCGGCTTTCAAACGGTCCCGATTCACACCAAGGACCCGATCGTAGTAAGCTAGGTTCTCCCGGGCCAGCGCCAGAATGGCTTTGGCCTGGAGTGCCTGTACGAACCCGTTGCGGAGATTGAAGAGCAGATTGCGCTCCTGGTCGGCGAGCTGCGATACGGCGATCCCGGTGGCCTTGCGGGCGCTCTCCAGACGCAACTCGCGCTTGTGCTGTCGCTCGTGCAGGTAGTTCGCGGAGAACAGCGGCAGCGCAAAGCCGAAAGGGCGATAGGGATTGCCATTGAACGGCTGAATCTGGTCGAGCGAGCTGTTGAAATCCGGATTGGGGCGCAGAAACGCGGTAATCTCCTGAGTCTTCGCTTCATCGATGCCGATTCGCCCCGCGCGCAACGTGGGGTTGGTGGCCTCGAATTGCTCCTTGATCTGCTGCCAGGTGAAGGTGTTCTGTGCGAGCATTCTGGTCGCCAGCATCCCCACGATCAGGATCGAGCGGCGCATACGCCTCCACGGGAGCCACGCTGAAACGTCCGCGAGGACGCCGATGTCACCATCCACATAGACCCGGGAGGAAGCGGCTCAACCTCATACTCGCGACTGTAGCTCAGGTCTGGAAGGTGAGGCCATCTATCTTGTCTCCAAGCCGTTTTGTCATTCGATTATCGTTTGGGCAAAGCCAACGTGACGGCGTGGGCGGTTTCACGGCTCGATTGGGTAGGTAATCTTTTGGTTAGGGGAACGTGTCTTTTGGGCGAGGGTATTGGCGGGGGCGGCGTTTGATCTTACCATCCTCAACATGGCGGTACGGGAGAACGAGAGGTGCCGGGCGGATGCCTGGTTGGGACGAGACACCGGGGGTGGTTGGTGGGGATGCCGGCTAGCGTAATGAATCAGCCATTGGAGGCCCGCCGCACCCGGCTGGCACTGCTTGACGATCACGGACTGTTCCGCGAAAGCCTCGGGCATCTGCTGGCTTCGGAGCCGGATTTCGAGGTCGTAGGTCAATGTTCCAGATCCGCGGAAGCCCTGGAGCTTCTGGAATCTACACCGATCGACCTGGTGTTGCTGGAGCTGAGCATCGGAAGCGAACGCTGCGAAGAGTTCATCGCGGCGGCACGCGAGTCGGGCTACCCGGGGAAATTCCTGCTGGTCACCGCGGGAGTCGATCCGGCGCGCTCGGCGGCGGCGTTGAAATTGGGCGCGTCCGGAATCTTCCTCAAATCCAATTCCTCCAGCCGGTTGGTGCAAGCAATCCGCATGGTGGCGAGCGGAGAGGCCTGGGTAGATCCGCGAGTAATCCAACTCATAGCCGATCGATATCCCCAGCATGAGGACCAAAGGCTCGGCAGCCTGACCAAACGGGAGCAAGTGGTACTCAAGGGCGTGCTGGACGGCTTTACCAACAAGAAGATCGGCTGCCAGGTGGGCGTCTCGGAATCGGCCATCAAGGCGACCCTGCAACAGTTGTTCGACAAGGCCGGCGTGCGGACCCGTTCTCAACTGGTGCGAGCTGTATTGGATGGGACACTGGCGGCAGCTCGAGTGGACCCGGAAACCGTGCCCCTGCACGGCCAATCCGGCAGATAATCTTTCGATTGTGTGATCGTAAACACTTGTTAAGCCTCTGTGGCGCCTACAACAGATCCCGGTAATTCTCCAACGCCACCCGCACTAACTGCGCTCGTGTTCGGACATCCGTCTTGGCGAAGAGTTGCTGAATGGTGTTCTTGACGGAGCTTTCGGAGATCTCCATACGGGCGGCAATCTCCTTGTTGGCCAGACCCTGAACCAGGAAGCGGAGAACTTCTGTCTCACGGGTGCTCAAGGGAGCGCGCGCAAGGCGATCGGTACCGGCGTGGTTGGCGGCCATCACATCGTCCGTCACGTCCGCGATGATCGCTGCCAGTCTGGGCTTGTCCCCTTCCTTGTATGTTGAAAACCATACGTCCGCGGTGAAGGTCTCTCCGTTGCCCCGGTGGCCGCGGCACTGCATGGAGGTGCGAAATTGCGGGCCTTCCTCCCAGCGCAGGGCGTGATGCAATTCCGGCAAAAACGCGGCGATCGGATTGCCTACGAGTTCCCCTTCATGGGGCGCGATCAACTCCACCGCCGCGCGGTTGGCCAACTCGATGAAGCCGCGCTCATCCACGGTAACGATCGCCGCGGGGCTGGTCTCGACCAGAACCCGCAGTCTTTCCTGGGCTTCCAGGCTCAACCGGCGGTTGCGAAGAACCTCGCCCACGAACAGGCCGCAGCCCGTTAAAGCCAGTGTTTCGAAGCCCAGACGAACAAAAGAAGGGTCCAGCGAACTGAATAGCGCGCTGAATACGGCGCACGCCACTCCGAGCAAGGCAATGCCCCAGCGCGGCAGAAATCCGGCCGAGAGCATGATGGGGAACAGGTAGAGGAAGCCGAGCGATACGTAGGGCTTGGTCCACCAGTCCACCAGGGCGATGGCCAGGGTCACCGTTGCGCTTACCAGGAGAGCTGTGGTCCGGTTCCCTTGTTCCCAGAGCCATTCCAGACGCGGCATGTATTCGGTTTGAGCGCTCATTATCCCATGGCTGTTTGACGGCCAACTTCTAATCAAACGATTAGCCATGGGGCTTCGCGATCTCTATCGGGACAGCCGAAAGATTTGCCTCATACGCTGACGACGGGACAGGGAGATTGACGGATCAGGGAGTAGGAGACCATTTTGAGACGGCCGAGCACGCCGGCTTCCTCTCCCCGGCCGATTATCAGCAGATCGGTCTTCAGCTCCGCGCTCAAATGCGAGATCACCTTCGCCACGTCGCCCTTCTCGACGCGGATGGCGGCGCGGGAACCCGCGGCCGCCTGCAAATGCTCCAGGGCTTGCCTCGCCTCGGCGCAGGCGTGCTGGCTGTGGTTCCCGGACAATACATGGACGAGGGTGAGCTCCGCCTGGTACTCGTCCGCGAGGTGGGCGGCCCAGTCGAGGACCCTCGCGCCCGACGGCTTCAAGTCCACCGCGCACAGGATCCGCTGCCAGGCCACTGCCTCGAGCGGAGGCGCGTCCTCCAGGTGGACTCCCGTCCACACCGGGCAGTCCGCATCGTGAAGCACCTTGGCGCTGGTCGAGCCGAGAATCAGGCGCCGATAGATACCCATCCCCTGGGTAGGGATCATGATCAGATCGACGTGCTGTGCGGTAGCATACTCGATGATTTTGACGGCGGCCTCTCCGTATTCCACGATCGTCCGGTAGCGCAGGTGCTTGAGGCTTGGGTCGAAGAAGCTTTCGAACTTCCGCGCCCGGCTGACGCGCAGATCTTCGAGCGTCATGTTGTAGGTCGCTTCGATGACGTGGAGCAGGATCAGTTCCGCATCAAAACGGCCCGCCAGCGACTGGACGTAGCCGGCGGCGCCATGGCAGCGGCTCGAGAAGTCCACGGGAAAGAGGATTCGCCGAAGTTGGAACATGATTCTCTCCTAATGCGCGTCCGGCTCGGGCTCGGGCATCGAGTCGTTGGGGCGCGCGAACCAGGTATACAGTGCGGGGAGCAGGAAGATGCTCATCACCAGCACCGCCATCAGGCCGCCCACGATGACGATGGCGAACGGCCGCTGCGAGTCGGAGCCAATGCCATGCGAAGTGGCCGCCGGCACCAGCCCGAGAGAGGCCACCAGCATGGTCATCAGGATCGGGCGGAAGCGCAGGACCGCGCCTTCCTGAACGGCATCGAGCACCGAAAGGCCCCGCCCGCGCAACTGGTTGATGTACTCCAGCATGATCACGCCGGTCTGCACGGAGACCCCGAACAGGGCCAGGAACCCGACCCCCGAAGAGACGCTGAAATTGGTGTGTGTCAGGTAGAGCGCCAGGATCCCGCCGATGGGCGCCATGGCCACGGTGATCAGAATCAGGCTGGCCCACTTCATCGAGGAGAACATGCTGTAGAGGATCAGGAAGATGACCAGCAGGGTGAGCGGAATGATGAGCGCCAGCCGTTTCTGGGAGCGCTTCTGCGACTCGTACTCTCCGGCCCACTCCAGGCGATAGCCAGGAGGGAGTTTCACCTGTTGGGTGACCGAGGAGATGGCTTCTTCCACCGTGCTGCCCAAATCGCGCCCGCGCACCCCGTACTTGATGGCCACGTAACGCTGATTGCCTTCGCGGTAGATTTCCGAAGCGCCGTCCTGAATGGCAACATCGCAGAGCTGGCCGAGAGAGACACGCTCCCCCGACGGCGCCAGCAGGCGTATATTCTTGATGTCTTCGATGGTGGTGCGGTATTCGGGTTTGTAGCGCACCACCATGTCGTAACGCTCCTCGCCTTTGAGAACGGATGAGACGGCCTTGCCGCCGGTCGCGGTTTCGATGGCATCCTGCACGTCGGAGACATTGATGCCGAAGCGCGCCGCCCGGTCGCGATTCACCGTGAGATTGAGATTCGGCTGGCCGATGACGCGGAACACGCCGAGGTCCTGGACGCCGCGGATCTTGCCCATTACTCCCATGATCTCGTCAGCCTTGCCCTCGAGCAGCTTCAGGTCGGTGCCGTATATCTTCACCGCCAGTTCGCCCTTCACGCCGCTGACGGCTTCTTCCATATTGTCGGCGATGGGCTGCGAGAAGTTCCAGACCACGCCCGGAATCTTCTCGGCCTGCTCGCCGAGCGCGGCAATCAAGTGCTCCTTGTCCCGGTGGAACATGGAGCGCCATTCCTCCTTAGGCCGCAGGTCGATGAAGTACTCGGTGTTGAAAAAGCCCGTGTAGTCGGTGCCATCGTCGGGGCGGCCCACCTGGCTCACCACCTTCGTCACCTCGGGGAACTTCGCGAACATGATGCGAGCCTGGTTCATGATGTGGATGCCCTCGGTGGGTCCGGTGCTGGTGGCCAGCGTTCCGCGCGCCCAGATGGCGCCTTCGTCGAGGTGCGGCAGGAATTCGGAGCCAATAGTGCGGCCAAGCATGACCGTGCCGGCGAGGATCGCCACCGCGGCGGTGGCGGTTAACCACCGGTACCGGATCGCCAGCCGCAAGGCGTTGCCGTAGATCCGCGTGAGGAACAACATGAAGGGATTACGCCATTCCTTCGTGCCCTTGGGGTAGACGATGCTGGCGAGCACCGGCCCGAGAAACATCGAAAACAGAAGGGCGCCCGCCAGCGCGAACGCCACCGTCCAGGCCATCGGCCGGAACAGGCGGCCCTCCACGCGCTGCAGGGTGAAGATCGGAACGTAGGCGGTGATGATGATCGTGATGGAGTAGAACACCGGGCGCTGCACTTCGTGGGCGGCGCGCTTGATCTTCTGCGCCACCGTTTCGTCGGGGCGAACGCCGGGATGCGAGAGGAGCCGGACGATGTTCTCCACCATCACGATGGCGCCCTCCACGATCATGCCGAAGTCCAGTGCGCCCAGCGAGAGGAGGTTCGCCGGAATGTGCCGCAAGTCGAGGCAGAGCGATGCGAACAGGAGCGAAAACGGAATCGTCAGCGTGACGATCAGCGCTCCGCGAAAGTTGCCGAGGAAGATGAACAGGATTACCGAGACGAGGATGATGCCTTCGGTGAGGTTGTGCAGCACCGTGTGGGTGGTGAGATGCACCAGGTCGCTGCGATCCAGGTGCGGCACGATTTTGACGCCCGGCGGGAGGAAGTGTTCGTTCAGGAAATCGACCTTCTCGTGCAGCGCGGTCAGGACATTGTCGCCATCGGCGCCCTTCCGCAGGAGCACGATCCCGGAGACCACGTCCGGATCGTCGATTACCTTCTCGAGTTTGGAGTGATCCGCTTTGCCGAGCTGGCCCAGCCGGATCTTAGGACCTTGACGAACCGTGCCGACGTCGCGCACACGCACCGGAATCCCGTTCTGCGTCTTGAGCACGATGGCGGCGATATCTTCGGTAGTCTGGACGAGTCCCACCGCCCGGACGTTAATCGCCTGCTCGCCACGCTCGATGAAGCTTCCGCCGGCGTTGACGTTATTGTTGGAGAGCGCGGTCTCCACCTGGGCGATACTCAAGCCGTACGAGATGAGCTTGTTGGGATCTACCTGTACCTGGTACTCGCGGGTGGCGCCACCGAAGACCGAAACGTCCACCACGTCGGGCACGGACTTCAACTGCTTGACGATCACCCAGTCCTGGAGAGATTTCAACTCCATTACGTCGTAGTCCGGGTTGGTGCTTTGGAGGGTGTAGAAGTAGATCTGCCCCACGGGGCTGTAGTCGGCCCCGAGCGAAGGCTGCAGGCCGTTGGGCAGGTTCACCTGCGAAAGCTTCTCCAGCACCTTCTGCCGATTCAGATCGTTGTTGGAGCCATCGTCAAACGTGAGGTTGATGCTGGAAAGCCCGGCCAGCGACCAGGATCGCAGGGACACCAGTTGCGGAAGCCCGTTCATCTGCACTTCTATCGGGATGGTGACCTGCTGTTCCACCTCCTCCGCGGCGCGGCCAGGCCACTGTGTAATCACCTGGACGTAGTTGTTGGCCACGTCGGGATAGGCTTCCACGGGCAGGTTCTTGAAAGAAATCGCGCCCCAGACCAGCAGCAGAAGGCCGGCGCACAGTACCAGGAAACGGTTCTGCAGCGCGAACGTTACGGACTTTTGAATCACTGTTCGGTACTCTTCTGAACTTCGCGATCGAACATCAGGGCGGTGGCCACCACCTGGTCGCCAGGCTGCAGGCCGCTGAGAATCTGCTGGGTCTTGTCGGAATTGACGGGACCGGCCTCCACCTCGGTGCGGCGGAATTTCTGGTCAGTCAGCCTGACGAACACCCAGTCGCGGTCCTGCAGGCGCAGCACCGCGCTCGATGGAATCACCGTGCGCGTGGAGGTGCCGCCGGAAACGAAGTGGACCGTGGCGAACATGTTCGGCCGCAGCATCCCGGCCTGGTTGGGAAGTTCGATGCGCACCTTGGCGGAGCGCGTGTTGGGGTCGAGGAGCTTGGAGATGTTGGTGACGCGGCCGGACAGGCGGCGATCGGGGTAGGCGTTCAGTTCGATTTCCGCGCGATCGCCCAGGTGGACGCGGCCCAGGTCGTTCTCGTAGACGTCGCAAACGATCCAGACGTTGGAGAGGTCGGAGATGGTGAAGAGGTTGGGGGCGTTGTCGAGCGACTTGACGCCGGCCGCGGACGTGACGTTCTGCTCGGTGATGGTGCCCGCAACAGGCGCGTGGATTTCGATCAGCGGCGTGACATGTTGCGGGTCGCCCCCCAGCAGGCGGATGTGCTCCTCGGCGGTTTTGGTGTCGATGTTCGCCTTGTTATAAGTGTCCTCGGCCAGTTCAAGGTCCTTCTGAGGCGCGGCTCCGTGGGAGAAGAGCAGCTGGGCGCGGTCGAGCTGCGTTTTCGCGAGGGCGGCATCGGCCTTGAACTTTTGATAGTCGGCGAAGGCCTGCGACATGTCGGGGCTGGTCATGGTGAGGAGGAGCTGGCCTTTCTGCACATCGTCACCCAGGCGGGCCTTCACCTCGACGACCCGGCCGGAGGAGAGCGAATTGACGGCATACGAGCGGCTGACATCCGCCGCCACCACGCCGTTCGCCAGGATCTGGTCGGACTCGTGCCGGACGACTGCGGGAGCGAGTGCGAATCGCTCCGGGCTGGGGACGGTGACCACGTTGCGATCGGCCACGGTTTCGACCTTGGGCTCGGGCGCGGCGTTGGGAGCAGCACGCACGTTATCGCGAGCGCAGGATGTGAGAAGGGCGGATACAGCCGCGATGGCAGCCGCAGCGAAATAAAACCTACTAGCCATAATCAAACCTTTAACTCCTTTTCAGGCCTTTCGCAAAGATGTGGCGCGGGCACTCGTGCCTTCCGCGGCGGCACCCATGCCGACGTTTTTTGGCCGCCTCGAACTCCTGTGCCCGCGAAAGGTTTTCGAGGCTCCCGCGCCCCATCATCTCGGCGCTTTTCGGTCGGCGGCAGCACCCCCTGCACGCCCCAAAAGCGTCCCATGAGTGGGGACGCGGCAGACACGGGTGTCTGCGCCACGTCATTGAATCACCTCGCGGCCGACCGCCAGATTCAACTGGCTGGCGGCGTTCAGATAAGCTCCTACCAGGTTCAGATAATTCAGTTGCACCGTACGGTAATCGTTCTGCGCATTCAGGAATTCCAGCAGTGACGATCCGCCGTGCTGGTACGCGAACGACACCGTCTCCCGAACCTTGGCCGCAAGGTCCAGGTACCGGGCCTTGTAAGGCCGCAACAGCGCCCGATTGCTGTTCAGCATCGCCCACGCCGAATCCACGTCGCTGTATACCTGCGCCCGGGTCGCCTCCTGGAGCCGCTCGCTTTTCCGGATGTCCAACTGGGTGCGGGCCTTCTCCCCCTGATTGCGGTCGAACAGCTTGATCGGGATGTTCACGCTGAAGCCGATGTAGGCGGGGATCGGCGGATTGCGCCCGACATCCACGCCGAAGGTCGGGTCGGTCGAGCCGTTGGCGACGGCCAGCCGGTAATCCGTCTTGGCCTTATCGATGGCCTGCGCCGCGGCTCGCAGATCCGGGCGCGTGGCCGCCGCCATCTCGCGCAACTCTGCGAGGGTCAGGGTCGTCTCCGAAAAGTCGAATGGCCCGCTGACGTCGAACTGTTCGACGGGAGTCCGGTCGTTCAGCAGGGTCAGAAGCTGGATCTTGGCGGTTCGCACGTTGGTCTCGGCGGTCTGGATGTCGCTCTCATACTGAACTCGCTGCAACTCGAGGCGATCGAAGTCCACCTGGGCGATATCGCCGGCCTTGAGGCGGTCGTTGTTCACGCCGAGGAGGCGGTCGTAGTAGGCCAGGTTCTCGCGGGCCAAGGCCAGCACCGCCTTTGCCTGCAACGCCTGCACGAAGGCATTGCGGAGATTGAAAAGCAAGGTGCGCTCCTGGTCGGCTAGCTGCGAGGCGGCGATGCCGGTGGCCTGCTGCGCGCTCTGCAGGCGCAACTCGCGCTTATTTCGGCGTTCGTGGAGGTAGTTTGCCGAGAACAGCGGCAAGGCAAAGCCAAAAGGCCGATAGGGGTTGCCGTTGAAAGGCTGAAGCTGGTCAAGCGAACTGCTGAAATCGGGATTGGGACGGAGGTAGGCCGTGACCTCCTGAGCTTTCGATTCGTCAATGCCGATCCGGCCCGCGCGCAACGTGGGATTGGTGGCGTCGAACCGGCTCCGGACCTCCTCCCACGTTAATGTCCGTTGCCCGAAGGCCCCCTTTGCCAGGCAAACCGCTACCGCTATGGCCATACATGTGCGCCACAACCCTAAGGTGGGGTGGAACTTAGCCTGTTGAATACATGCTCCAGAAAGCCTCCGGCTCACTCTGAGATCCGCTATACCCAGCTGCCGCAAACTACCATCTTATGGCTGTGCCAAGCTGCTCTCCTGCATATCTTTCGAGGAGAATCAACCTATCTTTTAGTTAGATGCTTGGCTCTCGCGAGCGGTTCTCCCTACAATAATGTAGGGATACAGCGGGGTTTGATTTTCCGATACCTGCAGGGAAGCACGCGCGCGGTCCTGGCCAGGGCCGGTGTTCTGGTTGTCGTCATCGCTCTGGTGGACTGGCGGGTTGATCTGAATATCTCTTTCGGATTCTTATATTTATTCCCGATCCTTCTGGCCGGAATGGTGCTTTCCCGCTGGCAAATCCTGCTCGGCGCGCTCTTCTGTACCCTGCTCTCCGATCTGTTCGATCCCTTCGCCTTTGCCTCGGCGAGCGCGCTGCCGCAGGACATCCTGCTGTTCACCGCGTTGGCCGGTTCGGGCCTGTTTGCCTTCGAGATCACGCGCCGGCGGCGGCTGGAGGCTGAGAATCTGCAGCGGGTGGAGTCGGAAGTGGCCGCGCGGCGGGAGGCC
Organism: Bryobacteraceae bacterium; assembly: GCA_035501495.1. Classification (GTDB taxonomy): domain Bacteria; phylum Acidobacteriota; class Terriglobia; order Bryobacterales; family Bryobacteraceae; genus JAIQFL01. Next base: position 111,419 of record DATJWB010000314.1, read on the forward strand.
GAAGAACAGTTGGAATTCCTCATCGACAGCAGCCCGGCGGCAATCCTCACGATGTCCGCCAACGGACAGATTCTGTTGGCCAATGCCGCCGCGCACCGGCTGTTCGGCGTGACCGATTCGGAGCTTCCGGGAAAAAACATCCGGCGTTACATTCCCTCCCTGGGATGTGTCCCGTCGGTGGAGCAAACGCGCCATCCCTTCCGCACCGAAATGCAATGCCGCGGCGAGCGGGAGCATGGTGACATTTTCCTGGCCAATGTATTCTTCTCGACATACCAGACGGCCAGCGGTCCGCGCCTCGCGGCGTTGGTGGTGGATGCTTCCGAAGAGCTGCGGGAGCGCGAGGAGTCGAACCTTGAACAGCTTCTGGCCGGCTCACGCATCCTGGTGGGAGCGGTCTCGCACGAGGTGCGCAACGTGTGCGGCGCGATCTCGGTGATCTACGAAAACCTGGTGCGCGGCGGGACGCTCCTCGCCAACAAGGATTTTGAAGCGCTCGGCGCGTTGCTCGACACCCTCAATAAGATCGCCTGCCTGGAGTTGAAGCAGACCGCCGGCAGCCTCGAACTCGAGAGTGTGGACCTGGCGGAGACCCTTCGCGATCTACGGATCGTTCTGGAGCCGTATTGCGAGGAGGCCGAGATTGCCGTGCACTGGGAAATTCCGCACGAGATACCGCCCGTGCTGGCCGATCGCCACCGCCTGCTGCAGGTGCTCCTCAATCTGACCAAGAACAGCGAGCGCGCACTCGAAGCGGCGGAGGTGAGGAGGATCGATTTCCATATACTGGTAGGCGAAGGCATGGTAAGCATTCGGATCACCGACAGCGGTCCGGGGATCGCTTCGCCCGAAAAACTGTTCCAGCCCTTCCAGAAAGGGGCGGACTCGACGGGGCTCGGACTGTACCTCTCGCGCGCGTTTGTCCGGTCCTTTCACGGCGACCTGCGATACGATCCCGAGCCCGCGGGATGTTCCTTCGTGATCGACCTGGCCGTGGCCGGATCGCGCGAGGGCGGCCGGGCGCATCTGGGTAAACATGCAAACCATCCGGCTGTTGCTGCTCGATGATCACATCCTGTTTCGAGAAGGTCTGAGCCGGTTGCTGGCTTCGGAGCCCGATTTCGAGATGGTGGGGCACTGCGGAACGGCGGAGGAAGCGCTTGCCATACTGCGACGGTCTCCGGCAGACATCGCGCTGATCGATTTCGATCTGGGCGACGATCACGGCAGCCGCTTCATCGCCGCCGCCCGCGAGGCCGGCTATGCCGGCAAGTTCCTGATGATTACGGCGGGCATGACCGCCACCGAGTCGTCCATCGCCTTGCAACTGGGCGCCTCCGGCATCTTCCTCAAGCACAATTCTCCGGTGACGCTCGCGCGGGCCATCCGGCTGGTAGCGGGCGGCGAGATGTGGGTAGACCAGAAGGTGATTCAACTGATGGCGGATGGGATTCGCCGGCAGGAGGAGCCGCCGATCCGCCGGCTGCTTACGGAACGGGAACAGCAGGTGCTGCAGGGGATCTTCGAGGGTCTCACCAACAAAGAGATCGCCGCGCAGCTTGGTGTGTCTGAGGGAGCTGTAAAGGCCACGCTGCAGCAGCTTTTTCACAAGACGCGGGTGCGCACCAGGAGCCAGCTCGTGCGGATCGCGCTGGAAGCTTCTCTCGCCACGCGGAAGTTGTAGCCTGGCGCAGGCACTCCTACCCGATTACCCATGTGGCGCGGACACTCATGTCTAACCGCGTCGGCCCTTCATGCCGACGTGTTTTGGTCGTCCATAGCACCGCTCGGCGGCCAAGGGTCTTTGTATTCGTAGCGGGCCAGCACGAATCCGTTCGGATACACCCGGTGCTCCGTCAAGACTGTCGCTCGCGTACCGGCAACGCCGGCAAAGAGAGGGATTCCAGCGCCAATTACAACCGGATTGATCTTCAGAATCAGCTCATCGATCTCGGTGAAAACCGCCGCGGCGAGTTTCGCCCCGCCGCAGAGCCAGATGTCCTTACCCGTTTCCGCTTTAAGTTGCCGCACCAGTTCGAGCGGGCCGCCGCGGTGCAGGCACACGGCAGAAGCAGGGATCCCGGGCATCGTAAGTGAAACGACAAACTGTCGCAAGGGTTCGTATGGGCTGGTGATTCCGGCGTTCACGCCAACCTCATAAGTTTTCCGTCCCATCAGCACCGCATCAAACCGCCGCGCGTTCTCGCGGACCCCAAGGGTTCGGCGCAAATGAACTGGAAACGTCTCCGGGAACCGCTCCATCAGATCGGTAAAGTGTTCGCCCTGCGACAGTGCCCAGTCCCAGGAGCCATCCTCGCGGGCAATGAATCCATCCACGGTACAGGCAACGTAGTACACCAGTTTCCGCGCCATAAGCCGGCCGACTCTCAGCATAGCGCGGGGCATGCCGGTAGATAATGTTCGGTATGCGGAAACCGAATGGACCCGTTGTCTTGGCCTTCCTGGTCTGCGTGGCGGGGGCTCACGCCCGTGTCACTCGCGTAGAGGTGGAGAAGCGCGAATCCCCTGCCTTTGACGGGCGGATATTCGGCAAAGCCGGCGCCTACGAAATCCTGAGCGGCCGCTTCTACGGCGAGATCGATCCCAAAGACCCGCACAACAGCATCATCAACGACATCCAGTTCGCGCCGCGCAACGCCCGCGGGATGGTGGAATACAGCGCCACTTTCAGCCTGGCCAAACCCATCGACATGGGCAGGTCGAACGGCGTCCTCTACTACACCGTCCCCAACCGCGGCCGCGGCGCGCCCGTGGGCTCCCCCGATGGCCGCGTGAATCTCCTCAGCGGATGGCAAGGGGATCTTCCTCAGCCCGAGGGCGCGCAATCCATTGTGGTGCCCGTGGCGCGCAAGTCCGACGGCTCGCCGCTGACGGGGCCGGTGCTGGAGCGTCTGATCAACCTGGCTGCCAATTCCAATACCGTTGACCTCCGCCCCACCCCCTACGTAGGGTTGACCTATCAGCGGCCCCTCACGCTCGACACCACCAAAGCTCAACTCCTGCGGCGGCCCTCGCCTGATGCACCGTCCAAGCCTGTTCCCGCCGCGGATTGGGCATTCGCCGACTGCACATCGGCGCCTTTCCCGGGAACGCCCGATCCGGCGAAGCTGTGCGTGAAAGGCGGCTTCGATTCCGCCTCCGAGTACATCGTCATCTACACGGCGAAGGACCCGCTGGTGCTCGGCATCGGCTATGCGGCCACGCGCGACCTTCAGTCGTTCCTGCGCTACGGCGAACGTGATGACACCGGTACGCTCAATCCGCTCGCCGGAACAATCAAATGGATTATCAGCCGCGGCGACTCGCAATCCGGCAACTTCATCCGCAGCTATATCCACCTTGGCTTCAACCAGGACGAAGCCGGGCGGATTGTGTGGGAAGGCGCCAATCCGCACATCGCCGCGCGCCAGCTGGCGCTCAACTTTCGCTTCGCCGTCGGCGGCGGTTATGCCGCCCCGCTTCAGCCCGGCAGTGAGGGCGTTTTGTGGTGGAGCGATTACACCGATACCGCGCGCAAACGCCCGTCGGCTGGGCTCCTGGATCGCTGCACCAGCACCGGGACTTGTCCCAAGATCTTCGACACCTTCGGCGCGGTCGAGTTCTGGTTCCTGCGCGAATCGCCCGACCTGGTGGGGACCGGCGCCAAAGCCGACATTCCGCTGCCGCCCAATGTGCGCCGCTATTTTTTTCCCGGCACGACGCACGGCGGCGGACGCGGCGGATTCAACGCCACACCGGCCGCCCCGCCGAACGGCTGCGTGCTTCCGGCCAACCCCAACCCGGAGAGCGACACGATGAAGGCTCTCACGGCCGCGCTGATCGACTGGGTGACCAAGGGCACCGAGCCGCCACCCAGCCGCTACCCGCGGCTCGCGGAACACCAACTGGTCCCGGCGAACAAGGGCGCCATGGGCTTCCCGCAGATCCCGGGCGGCCCTTCACCCGATGGCTTGCTGAATCCCGTCTTGGATTACGATTTTGGGCCAGACTTCAACTACGTCGATGAGTCCGGCCTGATCACCCGCCAGCCTCCTGTGGTCAAACAGGTGCTCCCGACGCTCGTGCCCAAAGTGGATGCCGATGGCAACGACGTCGGAGGCGTTCCGTCGGTTTTGCGCCAGGCGCCTCTCGGAACCTACACCGGCTGGAACGTCATTGCCTCGGGATTCGACAAAGGCAAGATCTGTCTACTCAACGGCGGCTTCATCCCGTTCGCCAAAACCAGGGCCGAGCGTACCGCGTCCGGCGACCCGCGCCCTTCGCTCGAGGAGCGCTACGGCAGCCACAGAGCGTATGTCGAGATCGTGAAAGCGGCGGCCGAGAAGGCCGTCGCAGAGCGCTTCCTGCTCCGTGAGGATGCCGACCGCCTGGTTGCGGAGGCTGCCGCCAGCGACGTCCTGGTCGAGAAGAAATAAGACCAAGGCCGTCCCGGCAGGGAGCCGTGGCCTCTCCCGCTACAGTGAGCTTGCGGCCTTGCGTCCGCCCCCGTATGCAAGTACTCTAAACGGCATTGGCCAACTATTCCGAGAAAGGCTGCCGATGGATTTCGAGTTCTCCGACAAAGTCAAAGACCTGCAGAAGCGCCTCAGCGCCTTCATGGACGAATATATCTATCCCAATGAGGCGCGCTATCACGAGCACACCAGCGGCCCCCACCGCTGGCATCCCGTGCCCGTGATCGAAGAGTTGAAGCCCCGCGCGCGAGCCGCGGGATTGTGGAATCTCTTCCTTCCCGAGAGCGATCTGGGCGCCGGGCTCACCAACCTGGAGTACGCTCCGCTCTGCGAGATCATGGGCCGCTCCGCGATGGCGCCCGAGGTCTTCAACTGCTCGGCGCCCGACACCGGGAACATGGAAGTCCTGGAACGTTACGGGTCGCCGGAATTGAAGGAACGGTGGCTCAAGCCGCTCCTGGCGGGCGAGATCCGTTCCTGCTACGCGATGACCGAACCGCAGGTGGCATCCTCAGATGCCACCAACATCGAATCGGCCATCCGTCGCGATGGCAGCGACTATGTCTTGAACGGCCGCAAGTGGTGGATCTCGGGGGCGGGCGACCCACGGTGCAAGGTGGCGATCTTCATGGGGAAGACCGACCCGTCCGGGCCCAAACACAAGCAGCAGTCCATGATCGTGGTTCCCATGGACACTCCAGGCGTGGCCGTGAAACGCATGCTCACGGTCTTCGGCTACGACCACGCACCCCACGGGCACGCCGAGATCGTGTTTGAAAACGTGCGCGTCCCCGCGGCAAATCTGCTGTTGGGCGAAGGACGCGGCTTCGAAATCGCACAGGGGCGGCTCGGCCCGGGCCGGATCCACCACTGCATGCGGCTGATTGGTGTAGCCGAGCGGGCGCTGGAAGGGATGTGCCGGCGGGTGCGCTCGCGGGTGGCGTTCGGCAAGACGCTCGCGGAGCAGGGGACCATCCGCGCGGACATCGCGAATTCGCGGATCGAGATCGAACAGGCGCGCCTGTTGGTTCTGAAGGCCGCCTACCTGATGGACACCGTCGGCAACAAGGCGGCGCGCGCCGAGATCGCCATGATCAAAGTGGTGGCGCCTAACCTGGCACTCGCGGTACTGGATCGCGCGATGCAGGCACACGGCGGCGGGGGCATCTCGCAGGACTTCGAGTGGGCCTCCGCCTGGGCGAACTCGCGGACTCTGCGCTTTGCCGATGGGCCCGACGAGGTGCACCGGGAATCCATCGCCAAACTGGAGTTGAAAAAGCACGAGACGCTTGCCGCAAAGGCCGGCGATCTGAAAGGATGACTCTCATGCGATGGATCACCGTTCTGTTCCTGCTGCTGGCCGCGAGTGCCGCGGACCGCGACCTGGCCGGCCGCTATGCCGGCCAATGGAAGAGCACCGGTTCGGGAGGGGAGGGCGCCATCCGTCTGAACCTCGAACCGGGCGCCGATGGCGCATGGAAATGCGACGTGGTGTTCACGTTCGCCGGCTCGGATGTCACCACCACCGTGAAGTCGGTCAAGCTCAACCAGTCGAAACTGGAAATCTCCTACGACTTCGATCTGCTGGGGAACAAGCTGCGTTCCAAGACCGAGGGCCAGTGGGATGGCAAGGCTTTCACAGGCCATTACTGGACTACGGTTGCCGACGGCGACACCGACGTGGACCAGGGCGAGTGGAACGCGACGCCTGCGAAGTAACGCTGTCCCGTGTTGCGCCAGTTCCTTGATCGCCTCGATTCCGGAGATCTCACGCCGCAGTCGCTCTTGGACCAGTGTCTGCGGCGAATCGCCGAGGCCGATCGGGCCATACAAGCGTGGGTTGAAGTCGCCCCGCAGCCTTGCCCCAGGGATGGCTTGCTGCGCGGCATACCGTTCGGCGTGAAGGACATCATCGAGACCCGCGGCATGGCCACCGAATACGGCTCGCCGCTGTACGCCGGACGCAAGGGTGACCGCGATGCGTCGGTGGTCAGCCATCTGCGCAACGCGGGAGCAGTGCTCCTCGGCAAGACCCGCACCACGGCGTTTGCGTCGTTCGATCCGGCGGCGACGAGGAATCCGCGGCTCGATGGACATACGCCGGGCGGCAGTTCGTCGGGGTCGGCTGCCGCGGTGGCGGCGGGCATGGTACCGTTCGCGCTCGGGACGCAGACACTCGGCTCGGTGCTGCGCCCGGCGTCGTATTGCGGCATCTGCGGATTCAAGCCCAGCTTTGGCCTCATCCCCATGGACGGCGTTCTGCCATTCGCGCCGTCGCTCGACACGTTGGGGTTCTTCACGGAGAGCGCGGACGACATGGAGTGCCTGTGGTCGCGGGGCTTCGGCGGACAGTCGGATGCGCTTTTGCATCGGGCGGCGTACTTTCGTGTGCCTACAGAGGAGACGATGGCGAGCGCGGTGGAGGAGGCCGTGGAGCGCCTGCGTGCCGGCGGCGTGGAGGTAATGGAAGCCGACCTTCCAGGAGGTTGGGACCGGACCAGAAGGGCGGCGCTGGTGATCAATGAATATGAGGGCGCGCGCACGCACGAAGGCCGCTTCGCGGAGTTCGGGGAGCGCATCGGGGTGCGGCTGGCGCAATTGATCCGGCGAGGGCTCGCCACTCCGGAAGCCGATTACTACGAGGCCGTGGAACAAGTGGAGCAGACCCGTCTGGAGCTTTCCCGGATTTTCTGGGAGCACCCGGCAATCCTCAGCGCGGCGGCCATCGGCCCGGCTCCGGCCGGATTGGTCTCTACCGGCGATCCCTCGATCAACGCGCCGTGGACGGCCGTGGGGGTTCCCGCGATTTCCGTTCCGCTGCGAGTGGCCGGCCCCCCGCTCGGGCTCCAGATCAATGCCGCCTGGGGCCGGGACGATGCCCTGGTGGCGGTCGCGGCCCACGCCGAACGCCTGTTGGAAGGCTGAACCTCACCTCTCCCCTTGCTTACCGAGGGCAATTGGCTGTATACTAAGCTCGGTAACCGAGGGAAATCGATGAGCAAGCCGTCCGATCTCGTGCAAGGCACGCTCGACCTGCTGTTGCTGAAAATCCTGGCGCTCGAGCCGCTCCACGCCTGGGCCGTCAGCCAGAGGCTGAAGCAGGTGTCCGGCGACGTCCTGCAGGTCAGCGACGGTTCGCTTTACCCCGCGCTCCACAAGCTCGAACAGGAGGGATGGATCACTTCGGAATGGAAGGTCACCGAAAACGGCCGCCAGGCGAAATTCTACCGGTTGACGCGGCCCGGACGGCGCGCGCTGGAACGTGAGGCGGCCAATTGGGAGCGATTGTCGGGCGCGATCACTCGCGTGGTGCGGCTGAACGAGGTGTAGAGCGATGATCGGCTGGCGATGGGTATACCGTGTGCGCCTTCGCTTGCGGAGTGTGTTCCTCCGCGAGCAGGTGGAACGGGAACTCGACGAGGAGTTCCGCTTCCACCTGGAGCAGCGGATCGAGCAGGAGATCGCCCGCGGACTGACGCCCGCGCAGGCCCGCTCCGCCGCTCTCCGCGCCATGGATGGAATCCTGCAGAAGAAGGAGGAGTGCCGCGACCTGCGGCGCGTGAATCTCGTGGATGCTCTACTGCAAGACCTGCGGTACGCGTCGCGGTCCCTGCGGCAAAACCCGATCTTCGCTGCGGTGACCGTGCTGACGCTGACTTTGGGGATGGGAGCCACCATGGCCATCCTCACGATCGTGAATTCCGTGTTGCTGCGCCCCTTGCCCTTTCCAGCAGCGGGACGACTGGTGGCCTTGTCGGCCACCACCGAAACCAGGCCGAAGGACTCCACGTCATTTCCCGATTTCCACGACTGGCAGCAGGCCCGGTCCTTCTCCGGCGCGGCAGCCTGGCGTCGGGACCAGTTCACTCTCACCGGCGGAGGCCCGCCCGAATCCGTCACGGGTTTGCGGGCCTCGTATGAACTGCTTCGGGTGCTGGGGATCGGCCCGGCGATCGGCCGCTCGTTCGAGCAGCGGGAGCAGCAGCACAAGAGCCCCGTTGCGCTCATCAGCCACGCGCTGTGGATGCGCCGCTTCGGCGGTGACGCGGGCGCCCTCGGACAGACGATTGTCCTGAACGGCGACGACTACGCGGTGATCGGAGTACTGCCGAGGGATTTCCGCTTCCCTTTGACCGGCGATCCCGCTGTGCTGGTTCCGATTACCGAAAGTCCTGACCGAAGCCGTGGTTATCTCTTCGCCATCGCGCGACTGCAGCCGGGCGTTCGCATAGCGGCGGCGCAGCGCGAATTGGACGGCATCGCCGCGCGCTTGCAGCAGGCGTTTCCGTACTCGAACCGGGGCCGCGGCATCAGGGCGGTCGCTCTCCAGGACGCCGCGGCGGGCGACGTCCGTGTTCCGCTCCTGATCCTGATGTCCGCGGCGGTCTTCGTCATGCTGATCGGGTGCGCCAATGTCGGAAACCTGATGCTCGCGCGGGGAATCGCGCGGCGGTCCGAATTCGCGTTGCGGACAGCACTGGGTGCGGGAGCCGCTCGCCTCGCCAGCCAACTCCTGACCGAGAGCGCCGTGCTCGCGACGGCGGCCGCGCTGGTGGGATCGGCGTCCGCTGTCTGGGGAAGCGGACTGCTCGCCGGAGCCCTGGCGCAGCGATTCGCTTTGCCCGTCATCACGCCCGACTGGCGGCTGCTCGCCATTGGCTTGACGCTTACCATGGTCTGCGGTTTGCTCTGCGGTCTTCCGCCGGCGCTGACAGCCGCGAGATCGCGAATCGGCGACGCCCTCAGAGAGGCGACCCGTGGCGCGTCCTCCGGCCGCACCGATCACGGTTTTCGAAACGTGCTGGTGGTTGGCGAGGTGGCGCTCACATTCGTGCTGCTCGCCGGCGCCGGCCTGATGATCAAAAGCCTGGCGCGGCTCGAACAGACCGAGCTCGGCCTGGATCCCCGCCACGTGGTGACGGCAGACCTGCCGTTGTCCAAGCGCTATGCGGATCCGCAACGCCGTGCCGCGTTTCTGCGGCAGATTCTGGACTCTCTGGGCGCCCTGCCGGGGATTGATCAGGCGGCCCTCCACACCGACCCGCCATTTCTGGGAGGCGGGGCGCGAGAGACCTTCCATCTCGAGAACCGCGCGGATCCCGGTCCGCAACAGGGGCACGTTGCCGCCTTCGATCTCGTGAGCGATGGCTATTTCCGTGCCATGGGAATTCCCCTCCTGCGCGGCCGCAACTTCGATCAGGGTGACATTGCAACGGGCGTTCCTGTGGCCATCGTGAATGCCGCGATGGCGCAGCAACTATGGCCGGGAGAGGATCCCCTCGGTAAGCGAATCCGGCTGTACTACGACCGGGACCCTGGGCATTGGATTTCGATCGTCGGGGTCGCCGCTGACGTGCGTTATTATGGCCGCGACCTCGATCCGGTTGCGCAGGTGTTTATCCCCTACCGGCAGGATCCCTATCGTTCGCTGCCCTATCCGCCGGCTCCTTTTGCGTCGCTGGTTCTGCGTACCGCCGCCGATCCCGCTAGCCTGACCGCGGCGATTCCGGCGAAGATATGGACCGTGGACAGCGACCAGCCGGTGCAGCACCTGCAGACCATGGAGCAGGCGCTGTCGGACTCGCTGGCTGGCAGGCGCGTGTGCCTGCTGCTCCTGAGTTACTTCGCGGCAATCGCACTCGCGATGGCGGTTGCTGGGATCTACGGGCTGGTGTCCTACTCGGTGGCGCGGCGCACACCCGAGTTGGGCATTCGTGCCGCTCTCGGCGCCGGCACCTGGCAGATTGCCGCTCTGGTGGTGCGGGAAGGGGCACTGCTCACGTCTCTCGGAATCGCGATCGGAGTCGCCGGCGGGCTGCTTCTGACGCGTGTGCTGGCGGCGCTCCTGTACGGCATCACGCCAACCGATCCTGTGACTTTCGTTGAGACGGCGGCATTCTTTTTTGGTGTCGGGCTGATCGCGGCCTCGATTCCGGCGCAACGGGCGACACGAATCGACCCGGCAGTGTCTCTTCGGAGGGAATAGCGGACGGCGGCGGCCTTTCGTTGGGGTTTCCAGGATGTGGCGCAGGCACTCCTGCCTGCCGCGTCCCGACTCTTCGGGACGCTTTTTGGCTGCCCGCATCCACTTCATGCCGACGCTTTTGGCCACTCGACCTGTCGCGCCCAAATGTAGTTATCGGAGCCAACTGAAAAGCTCTGGCATGAGTGAGACGGCAGCTTGCGCGCGCGGAAAAGCCTCTCGCAGCGCTAACTGCCCCCTGCCGTGGAACAAATCGCGAGAGGACGATCCCCGGCCCGCGTCTTTGTTTTTCAACAACACGTGTCGGAGCGTCGTTAGTAGTCGGGACGCGGCAGCCTCGAAAACCCCTCGCCGCCACTCGTACTGTACACACCCGTCACGAGTGCCCGCGCCACGTCTGACTTGCTAACATGAAGGTACTCCCACCCTCCCCCGGGCGGACGCAGGCCCGCTCGCCTGCGCAATCTGAGGAGCCGGCTTTCGACATGTCTTTCTGCCACCTGCACTGCCATACCGATTACTCCCTGCTTGACGGCGCTTGCGAGATCGATCAGTTGATGAAGATCGTGGCCGAGCAGAAGATGCCCGCGGTCGCCATGACCGATCACGGAAACCTGTTCGGCGCGGTGCAGTTCTATAACGCCGCCAAGGCAGCGGGCGTCCATCCCGTGATCGGCTGCGAAATGTATGTCTCGCAGCAAGGCCACAAGACCCGCTCCGAAGGCGACCGCTACAACCATCTGGTGTTGCTGTGTGAGAACCAGGAGGGCTATCGCAACCTGATCCGCCTGGTCTCGACCGCCTACCTGGATGGGTTTTATTACAAGCCTCGCGTCGATCTCGACCTGCTTTCGGCACATGCCAAGGGCCTCATCTGCCTCTCCGCCTGCCTGCGCGGCCATATTCCCGAGACCATTCTTTCCGACAAGTACGAAGACGCGCGCCGCATGGCCCACACCTACGCCGACATCTTCGGGAAAAATAACTTCTTCCTGGAAGTGCAGGACCATCACCTCGACCAGGACAAGCGCCTCACCCCGCAATTGAACCGCCTGTCGCACGAGACCGGACTGCCGCTGGTCGCAACCAACGATTCTCATTACCTTCGCAAGGAAGACGCGCGCGCGCACGAAATCCTGATGTGCATCCAGACCGGCAAGGGCTTCAACGACCCGAACCGCATGCGCTGGAACACGCCGGACTTCTACCTGAAGTCGCGCGACGAGATGATGGAGCTGTTCGGCGAACTGGAAGACGCGCTCGACCGCACCTGGGAAATCGCCCAGCGCTGCAACGTGAAGCTCGAAAAGGTGAAGGAGCCGTTTCCCAGGTTCGACGTTCCGGAAGGCCACTCCGCGGATACCTACTTCGAATACGTGGCGCGGACGGGATTCGAAAAACGCCGCCCGCGGCTGGAGACGCTGCGCGCCAAGGGCGCACTGAAGCACGATCTTGCGGAATATGCCGAGCGCCTGGATCGCGAAATTCAGATGATTCAGAAGATGAAGTTCTCGGGCTATTTTCTGATCGTCTGGGACTTCATCCGCTACGCCAAAGCGCAGGGGATTCCGGTGGGCCCGGGGCGCGGATCGGCGGCCGGCAGCCTGGTCGGCTACGCCATGGCGATCACCGATATCGACCCGCTGCAGTACGGTCTGCTCTTCGAGCGCTTCCTGAACCCGGAGCGCGTGAGCATGCCCGATATCGACGTGGACTTCTGTATGAATCGCCGCGGCGAGGTGATTCAGTACGTCACCGAGAAATACGGCCGCGAGCAGGTGGCGCAAATCATCACGTTCAACACGCTTCAGGCGCGCGCCGCAATCAAGGATGTGGGCCGCGTTCTCGAAATCCCCTTCGCGGACGTGGAGCGCATCACCAAAATGGTGCCCAACGTCCTGAACATCTCGCTCACCGAGGCGATGGAGCAGGAGCCGGGGTTCGCTGAAGCATCGAAAAAGGACCCGCGTGTGGACGACGTGCTGAAGGTCGCGCTGCGCCTGGAAGGGCTGGCTCGCAACTGCTCCGTGCACGCCGCTGGCGTGGTGATCTCGCCCGAACCGCTCAAGGAACTGGTGCCGCTCTACAAGACGAACCGCGACGAAATTGTGACGCAGTTCGACATGGGCGGCCTCGAGAAGCTGTCGCTGTTGAAAATGGATTTTCTTGGGCTCACGACGCTCACCCTGATCCAGGATGCGTTGCGGCTGATCAAGAAACGGCATGACGTCGAAATTGTGCCCGAGGATTTGCCCCTCGACGATCCGAAGACCTACGAGATCTTCTCCAAGGGCTTCACCAGCGGCGTGTTCCAGTTCGAATCGTCAGGCATGCAGGACATCCTGCGGCGCTACCAGCCGAGCCGCCTGGAAGACCTCACCGCGCTCAATGCTCTCTACCGCCCCGGACCGATCCAGGGCGGCATGGTGGACGACTTCATCGAACGCAAATGGGGACGCCGCGCCGTGCAGTACGACATTGCCGAGCTGAAAGAGTTGCTCGAGGAGACCTACGGCGTGATTGTCTACCAGGAGCAGGTGATGCAGATCTCCAACCGCATCGCCGGCTATTCGCTGGGTGAAGCCGACCTGCTGCGCCGCGCCATGGGTAAGAAAAAGCCCGAGGAGATGGCCAAGCAGCGCGAACGCTTCATTCAGGGCGCGCTGGAGCGCAAGTTTCCGCAGAAGAAGGTCGAGAAGATCTTCGACCTGATGGAGCAGTTCGCGGGCTACGGCTTCAACAAGTCGCATTCCGCGGCGTACGCCTATCTGGCCTTCGTCACGGCGTACCTGAAGGCGCACTACCCGGTGGACTTCATGGCGGCGCTGCTGACCTCGGAAACCGGCAACACCGCGAAAATCGTGAAGTACATCAACGAGTGCCGCGACATGCAGATCCTTATCCTGCCGCCGGACGTGGATCATTCGGAGTGGAGCTTTACGCCGGACGGAAACGCGATCCGCTTCGGCCTGGGTGCGGTCAAGAATGTCGGACAGTCGGCGGTGGAGGCGATCGCGCGGGCGCGCGCGGAGTCCGGCCGCTTCGGGTCACTGCACAATTTCTGTGAGAAGGTGGACCTGAGTGCGGTCAACCGCCGCATGATCGAGAGCCTTATCCGCGCCGGTGCCATGGATTCGCTGGAGGGTACGCGTTCGCAGAAGATGGCGGCGGTCGAAGGCGCCATGGAGGCGGGCGCCCGGGCGTGGCGCGACCGCGAGTCCGGGCAAGTGGGCCTCTTCGGTGAGTTGATGGAGGAGGTCGGCGCGCCGCACGCCGTCCCGCTGCCCAACGTGCCCGATTGGACAGACAAGGAGAAGCTTGCGAGCGAAAAGGAGATGCTCGGCTTCTGGGTGACGGGGCACCCCCTGGATCGCTATGCGGACAAAGTGTCGGAACTGGCATCGCATGATAGCTCCGGGCTGGACGGGCTCGCGAAAAACACGGAGGTGAAGCTGTGCGGCGTCCTGACGGGTATCACGCGGAAGCGCAACAAGGAAGGGAAGCCGTGGGCCGCGATGACCATCGAGGATCGCAGCGGCTCTCTCGAGGCGATGGTGTTCGCCACCAGTTACGAACGCCTGGCGCCCGTGGTGGTAGAGGACCAGGCCGTGCTGGTGACCGGGCTGGTGCTGCCGGAGGAAAACTCGGCGCCCAAGATCTCCGTGCAGGACATCGTGCCGCTCGATAACGCGCGGGTGGACTTGCCTTCGCTGATCTCGATCCGCGTCTGGCTGGGGCGCAACGGCGGGGTCGATCGGGCGCAGGCGCTCCAGGAGTTATTCCGAAGGAAGCCGGGCGACACGGCCGTACGCCTGCGGTTGGAGGCTCCCCGGGATTTCTCGGTGCTGCTGGACGTAGCGCCGAAGGTCCGGCCCGATAAGGAATTCCGCGCCGTGGTGGAGACGATCTGCGGCGGCGGGTCCATCGAGCGCATCGCGGGATAGCAGTGGACGTGGGCACCATTCAGGTACCCGCGTGCCAAGGCCCCCTAGACTATTAGTTGACTATTCCGCAAGGCCTCGGGCAATGTACCCTGACACCGAATCGGCTCGCCCGGCACGGACTTCGCTGTGGACTCGGTCGAGTTGATCGTTGGGTAAACTGATGGCGATCTTCGACCTCGTCATACCACGATCATACCGTGACACCTATTGGCATAAACCAACATGGGGGTTCTTCGCGGAATCGTGCCTGGTCCGGGTCCGCCGGAAAACGAGTCCAAAATGAAGCTCAAATTAAACATAACCCTGGCTGACGGCAAGCCTTATGGTTTAAATCACACGCACTGCCGCCAGCGCTCTCCATTACCGGGTCCTAAAATTTTAGTTGACAACGCCCGTCCCGGGGTCTTATGCTCCTAAGTATTTAGGAGGACGAGTTGCCCAGACGAAGGAGCCCCGAGCAGCCGCTTACCCCGCTCGAATTGGAAATCATGAATATCCTGTGGGAAACCGGGCCGGCCAACGTGCTTACCGTCCAGTCCCGCATCCAGGGCCGGGAACTGGCCTACACGACCGTGCAGACCATGCTGAACGTGCTCGATCGCAAGGGCAAAGTAAAACGGAAACTGAAGGATCGCGCGTTTGTGTATCGGCCGGTTCTCAGCCGGCAGAAGGCGGTGACTCAGGCGGTGGCCGACATGCTCGACCGGTTTTTCGGTGGATCGGCCGACAGCCTGATCATGAATCTGGTGGAAACGCGGCACCTGACACCGGAGAAACTCGGGCAGATCCAGAAGCTGCTGGAACGCCCGCGGGAGGAACCCCATGGAAACGATTAGCCGCACACTGCTGACATTCCTGCTGAATGCTCTTTGGCAAATCCCCGTGGCTGCCGCCGTGGCGGCCATGGCCTGCCGGGTGATGCGCAATGGTCCGGCCATTCACCGGCACGCGGTCTGGGTGGCGGCCCTGGCGGCGGCTGTCCTGCTTCCGGGCATCAGCATGCGCAGCAGCCGGCCACAGCAATCGATCGGGCTGGCCTTACCGCTTCCGGCGCCGGGCGTGGCTTCCAGCGCCGGGGCGCCGGAACGTATTGCCGCGCTGCCGGTTCCGGAGCCCGTGAACGTCCCTTCCAGGCGGACCATCTCCCTGGCCGGGGGCACCGCCTCGATTGTTCTCGGGATATGGTCCTTGCTAATGTGCCTGCGGCTCGTGCGGCTGACGCGGGCGTCGGTGCGGACCGTGCGAATCCGCCAGGGAGCGTACGCTGCCGAGATTCCGGAGCATCTGGGGCAGGTTCTACGACGCTGCGCGGAAGCTTTCGGACGGAGTGGCGTGGACTTGCTCTTCTCCTCGGAGATTTCGGGACCAATCACCGCCGGCCGTGCCATCATCCTGCCCGAGAAGTTGCGCGACGAGCCGTCGGAGGACGTGCTCACAACGGCCATCGGCCACGAGATGGGACACATCGCACGCCGCGATTTCGGCTGCAATCTCGTCTATGAGTTCCTCCAACTGCCGATCAGTTTTCATCCGGCTGCCTGGCTGATCCAACGAGGCATTGAGCGGACCCGCGAAATGACCTGCGACGAACTGGTGGCGCACCGGCTGCTCGACGCCGGCGTCTATGCCCGTTCGATCGTGAGCATCGCCGCCGGAATCACGGCGGCGACTTCGCCCGGGTACACGCTGGGCGTCTTCGACGGCGATATTCTCGAGGAGCGCGTCAGGCGCCTGGTGGAGCCCCCCGCGGAGAATCCGAAACGGGCCCGCCTCATGCTGGCGAGCGGGCTCGCGGCGCTGGTGCTGTGCGCGGTGATCGCTTCGAGCCTGGCGCTGACGGCGCGCGCCCAGGGCGCGGCACACGGGGTGATGAAGCAGGCGGAAGCGGCTTTCAATCACGGCGATTACGCAGCGGCGACGGACCTGTTCGAGAACGCGGTGAAGCTCGAACCCGAGAACACCAGGGCCAGGCTGCTTCTGGCCCATACCCTCATGCAACAGTACATTCCCGGCAGCGAGCCGATGCGCCCGCTGGCCGTTCGCGCGCGACAGCAGTATCTCGATGTCCTGGCGCGCGAGCCCGGCAACCAGCAGGCTCTGCTCGGCATGGTGGCGCTTTCGACGTTCACCCGGCAGCTCGCCGAAGCGCACACCTGGGCGCTGCGGGCGATCCAGGCGGACCCGAGGGACGAGAGCGGCTATTACAGCGCGGCCTTTGCCGACTGGGCGATCAGCTACCCGGACTACGCCAAGGCCCGGCGCGATGCAGGCATGCAACCCAGCCAGGCCGGCATTATTCCGGACCCCGCGGTGCGGCAGCGCATTCGCACACAACACCTGGCCGACATCGATGACGGGCTCCGTATGCTCGAGATCGCGCTGCAACTTCAGCCGCACGATCCGGCCGCCATGGCGTACATGAATCTGCTCTGCCGGATGAAGTCGGAGATCGTGGATAGCCCTGCCGAGTCTCAGGATTACATGTCCCAGTCGGATACCTGGGTGGCGAAAGCGAGGGATGCGCAGCGGGAGCGGGAGCGGAGGCCCATGCCACCGCCGGCGCCGCCGCAGCTGCTGGATGTTGATGGACCGATCCCGGAGATGGTTGCGCCGCCGCCCCCTCCACCACCCCCACCCCCGCCTCCGGAATTTGAGCCTGCGGCAGCTCCGGCCCCGCCACCACCGCCTCCGGCGGCTCGCGAGAGGCTCTCCGCACCGCCACCACCTCCTCCGCCGGCAGTGGCTCCACCAAATCCACCCCACGAGCCGCCTCCGGCGCCCGCGGCGATCCCCGTACCGCCTGACGTCCAACAGGCCAAGCTCCTGCGCCAGCCGCCGCCGCAGTACCCGGCGCAGGCGCGTGAGAGCGGAATCGACGGCGAGGTCCAGCTGAGTATCGTGATTGGTAAGGATGGCACGGTCCGCCAGGCCGATCTCATCGCCGAGCGCCTGACGAAGCACGCGGGCTTGACGGCTCAGCAGGCGTTCGCTTTCGGCGGCAAGACAATCCTGGCGCCGGCGGCGATCGATGCGGTGCGGCAGTGGGTGTATCAGCCCACCCTGGTGAACGGCCAGCCGGTGGAAGTGGCGACTCGCGTGAACGTGACCTTTCGGCTGTCTCAGTAACGTTCAGGTTGTTTCCATGATCCGCCCGTCGCGCATGATCACGATGCGGTGGCCATACTGGGCGGCTTCGGGATTGTGCGTGATCATGAGAATGGTCTGCCCGAGGCGTTCGTTCAGATCGCGCAGAATCTCGAGCACGGCTTTGGAGTTCTCGGTATCGAGATTGCCCGTGGGCTCGTCCGCCAGCAGGATGGCGGGATGATTCACGATGGCGCGGGCGATGGCGACGCGCTGCTGTTCGCCTCCGGAAAGCGCGCTGGGCTTATGATCGAGCCGGTTGGCGATGCTTAAGGCGCGCAGCGCCTCTTCGAACTGCGGATCGGGCTTGGAGTCGGTTCCGGCGATGTAGCGCGCCACCGCGATGTTGTCGCGCGCCGTGAGGTTGGGGAGGAGGTTGAACTTTTGAAAAACGAATCCGACGGTCCGCTTGCGGAGATTGGTGCGGCCGGCGTCGGTGAGGGCGGCCAAGTCCTGGTCGGCGACTCGGACCTGCCCGCTGCTGGGTGGAGTGAGGCCGCCGATGATATGGAAGAGCGTGGATTTTCCCGAGCCAGATGGTCCCACGATCGACAGGAATTCGCCGCGCTTGACGGCGAGATCCACGCCGCGAAGCGCGGGCACGTCCACTTTGCCCACCCGATAGATCTTGTGCAGGCTGCGGATCTCGATGATGCGGGCGCTACTCATACGACAGCGCCTCGATGGGGTCGTGGCTGGCCGCGCTCAAACCTGGATAGAGCGCTCCCAAGGTGGCGCCCGCGAGCGTAATCCCGGCGGCGATGGGCCACCAGAGGTACACGATCTCGATCTGGAAGGACGCCGGTTTCAGGGTCACGATCACCCAGCGCGCGCCGTAGCTGAGCACGATCCCGAAGGCGGTGCCGCCCAGACCGAGCAGCAATGCCTCCGCCCAGATGATTCGCACGATGAAGGACTTCGAAGCGCCGAGGGATTTCAGGATTCCGATCTCGCGGGTTCGCTGGAGCACCGCCATATACATCGACAGGCAGACGACCGCAAAACCGATCACGATGGCGATCCCGATCACGACCGCGGTGAAGTCGCTGAGGCCCTGGCGATTCACGCTCTCGCGGACGAGCGAGGCGAGGTCTTCCATGGATATGATCTGGTATTCCGGGAGCGCCTGCTTCAACTCGGCCTTGACCATGTCTGTATTCGCAGAGTTGTCCAGCTTGAGGTAGATCTGGTTCAGCTTGCCGTTAACCTCGTCCAATTCCTGGAGGGTCTTGAGGGGCACTAAAAGGTGAGCGAGTTGTCCCTCCTCGATGACTCCGCACACTCGCCAGTCACGGTTCAGAAGATTGATGGTGTCGCCGACGGCCTTGTGCTTTTGCTGCGCGTAGTAGCGGTCGATCAGAACGTCATAGGGCCCCTGAAACGGACCACCTTTCACGAATCGCACGCCGCCGGTCATCCGGTTGAACTGGTCATAGTCGATCCCGTTGATGGCCAGAACCAACTCGACGGTGTGGACAACGACCCCCATCACGGCCTTCACGTGCGGCTGGGAGCTGAAGTATGCCAGAAACTTCTGCTCCGGCATCGTCGCGGTGCTCATGCTGGCGAAGGCCGCCGATGTGGGTGCCCGCACCACGAGATCGGCGCCGCTCCCGCGCGCGCGCCGATTCGAGTCGTCAATCATGCCGTGGCTCAACCCCACCAGTGTGAGGATCAGTGTGACCGGGATTCCGATCAGCAAAAAGCTGAGCAGGCTGCGCATCGGCTTGTGCTTCAGGTTTTCGAGAACGAGCTTGCCGGTCACCGCGGCGGTCCTTCGGGAGAGAGGGGAGCAGGGTTCCGCGTGCCGCGCGCGGGCGGCTGGCCAATGACCTGGAGTGTGGTTCCTTCCGGTTGTTCGAGCACAAATTTATCATCCGACACGCCCTTGTTAATGTCCATCTTCACAATGTCGATGACCACGGCGGACTCCTCGCGCGGCCAGTTGATTTCGATGTGCTTGGGAAAGGGTACATTGTCGTAGGCGCGCCATCCCGAGTAACGCGCGTCGCTCATGATGTTGCCGGCGCCGTCGAAAATCAACTGGCGGGCAAGTTGCAGATCGAGGCGGTTGAACCAGATGGTGCGAAGCAGTCTCAATTGGCCATCGGGCGACTCGCGGATCTCGTGGATGATGTAGAACGCGTTGTCCTCGTCGGTGAAGTTTTCCAGCAGGAGTTTGGTCGTGAGAACGTCCACCGGGCGGACCACGAGGGCGTCGAGGAACTGTTGCGGGCGAAGATTCTCCAGCTTGTTTTCGGATACCTGGGTCGCCTCGTTGCGGCCGGTGATGAAGCGGCTTTTGGTGGGGAGGTACAGCTTGAAGGTGGTGCCATTGGACACCATGTCGAAGGCCTTGTTGCGCACGACGGGGAGGAGTCCGATGATGCGGATATCGGCGGGTCTACGGAAAAGGATGAAGGCGCGGACGTCTTTGTATTCGGTGATGTGGTTCTTTTCGGCGCTCCCCTGGGCGGGGACCATGTCCACGGTGGCGTTGAAGTCGTGCACGGCTGCGTACTGTTTGGCGACGACGCGAATCAAGGTGTCGCGGTCGGCGACGAGGAGGGTTTGGGTGGTCTTGCCGCCGGGCCGTGTGAAGCCGCGACGCCTGGCGAAACAGGACGAGAACCCCAGCGAGATCAGGCAAAGCAGGAAGAGAGTAGCCGTTACGCGCCTGAAGACCATTGTTTTATTGTAGGTGGAGGGGAAAGCGGGGTGTCAATTCACGTTGGGCGCGAGGTATGGTATAAATAAAGAGATCTTCGAGGTCGGGCCTGTGGCGCAGTTGGGAGCGCGCTTCCATGGCATGGAAGAGGTCGT
>DATJWB010000315.1:0-10006 GCA_035501495.1 Bryobacteraceae bacterium
ACCTTCCCGCATCCTGATCTCCACGGCCAACCCGAAGACGGTCGAACAGATCGCGCGGAAGCACGGCGTGGAAGCGCCGGTTATCGGCCATACTATAGAGAAGGGTCTCGAAATCCGGCAGCGCAGCCAGACGTTGGGAGCATGGGAACTGGGGGCACTCCAATCCGCATATGGGCGATCGCTCGAAGCAAAACTCTGATGGCGGCATCTTCGATAAACTCCACGAGGAGTGCGGCGTGGTAGCCATCTACGGCCATCCCGAAGCCGCCAAGCTGGCTTACCTTGGCTTATACGCGCTGCAGCATCGCGGGCAGGAATCGGCCGGCATCGCCACCGCGAGCGGCGGCGCCATCCATCTGCACAAGTCGATGGGCCACGTGGCCGATATCTTCACCCAAGCGGCGCTGGCCACGCTGCCCGGCGAAATAGCCATCGGCCACACACGTTATTCCACCGCGGGTGATACGGTTCTGCTGAACGCGCAGCCTTTTTGCGTGGCCTGCAACAAGGGGCGGCTGGCCATTGCCCACAATGGCAACATCACCAACACTGCCGAGCTGCGCGCCACGCTGGGCCGGCACGGCGCCGTGTTCCAGGCGTCGAGCGACACCGAGCTGGTGCTGCACCTGGTGGCGCATTCGTCCGAGCGCACCCTCGACGCCGCGCTCCGCGACGCCCTGCTGCAGCTCGAAGGCGCGTTTTCGCTGGTCTTCCTCGCCGAGGACCGTGTGATCGTGGCGCGCGACCCGCACGGCTTCCGCCCGCTGGCCGTCGGCCAGATGGAAATCTCGGGTGGCCGGAAGTGCACCGTGTTCGCCTCGGAAACCTGCGCCTTCGATCTGATCGGCGCGGTCTATCTCAACGATGTCGAGCCCGGCGAAATGGTGATCGTCGGCCCGGAAGGCATGACGCGCGAACGCTGGGCGCCGCAGCAACCGCTCTCCCAGTGTGTCTTCGAGCACGTGTACTTTTCGCGTCCCGATTCCATCGTGTTCGGACGCGCCGTGGCTGAATCGCGCGAAAACCTCGGCCGGCTGCTGGCACGCGAATGCCCCGCGGATGCGGACCTGGTGGTGCCCGTTCCCGATTCCGGAGTCGCGGCGGCCATCGGCTATGCTTCCGAGTCCGGCCTGCCGTACCGCCAGGCGCTCATCCGCAACCACTACGTGGGCCGCACCTTTATCGAGCCCTCGCAGGCCATCCGCGATTTCGGCGTGAAGCTCAAGCTCAATCCGGTGCGCCACCTGCTGCAGGGCAAGAACGTGGTGCTGGTGGACGACTCGATCGTGCGCGGTACCACCAGCCGCAAGATCGTTCGCATGGTGCGCCATGCGGGCGCCCGCGAGGTGCACCTCCGCATCTCCTGCCCACCCACCGTTTCCCCGTGCTTCTACGGAGTGGATACGCCCACGAGCGCCGAACTGATCGCCTCCAATCACAACGTGGAGGAGATTCGCCGCTTCGTGGAGGCTGACACCCTGGGCTTTCTTTCGTTGGCGTCGCTTCGCAACGCCGTGGCAGACGATGAGCGCCACGAATACTGCTACGCCTGTTACACGGGCGACTATCCCACCGATCTCGTCAACATCGAAGAACTCATCGCCGCCCGCCAAAAACGCCACTGACCGTGCGTGGCGCGGGCACTCTTGCCTGCCTCGTCCCCACTCGTGGGGACGCTTGTCGGGCCCGTACAGTGCCAGTGGCGATGAGGGGTTTTCGAGCTGCCGCGCCGAGACTCCCTTACTTCTTTTCGGCCGGCTGCCGGAAACTGCGCTCCACCATATCCTTGGGATCGGTCGAGACCGGACCGTCACGCCACAGCCAGCGCATCATCTCCGGCAGAATCATGCCGCTGAACTTCTGTCCGTGCAGATTCATGCCCCACGAGTAATTCACGTCATACCCTTTCGCCGTCAGGGCCTTCATCAGCCGCACGTTCTGGTAGAACCAGTCGCGCTTCTCGTCGTAGTCTCCGTTCGCCCGAAGGCCCCGATTGTCGTTCCGCCCGTCGCATAGAAACACGCGAATGGGCTTCTTCTCGCTCGCCAGTACCCGCTCCGGATAAACATATCCGCCCTGAAGATTCACGAAGCTTCCCACGCTGCTCAGCACCTTCCGGAAGTCGTTGGGCCGCTCCCAGGCCACCGCGAACGCCGCGATCGCTCCCGAACTCGACCCGCCGATGCCATGCTGTTCGGGGTCCTTCGAGAGGTTGTACTCTTTGTACATTACCGGCATCAGTTCTTCGGTGATCACCCGCGCATACCTGTCGTCGGGCGTGTTGTACTCGATGCCCCGATTGGTGAAGCCGTCCCCCCAGCCGATCTCCGGGCTCGGTTCCTGCTGATCGGGCCGCCGTCCAGGATTGATGAAGACTCCGATCATCACCGGAATCTCGCGCCGGTAGATCAGGTTGTCCATCACGTTTTGCGCGCGCAGGTCGCCCTTCTCGTCCTTGAACGCCTGCCCGTCCTGGAACACCATGAGGCTCGCCGGCACCGCCGGATCGTACTGCGCCGGCACGTACACCCAGTAGGTATGTTGCGTCCCCGGATACACTTTGCTCGGAATCACGAAGGGCCCGCGAATCTCGCCCTTGGGGACTCCTTCCTGCGGCATGGAGTCCGGGCCGAGACGATACTGGGAGTTCGGATTCGGTCCGGGAGGCATGGGCTGACCGCCGCCTCTTCCGCCTTGCCGACCGGCGGCGGGCTGGGTTTGCGCCGGCTGCCCTTGTGGCACGGGAGCCTGCGCCAGCGCGGCGGCCATCGAACCGGCCAGGGCCGCACACAACGGGAATGCTGCGATTCTCTTCATGATCTCCGACCTCTTCAGAATCTTACTCCATCTCTCCCCGCGATCACTTCCCGGCTCGCGCCACCGCAGTCCGCAGCGACACCCACGAATGATCCAGCAACTGCGCGATCGACCGCCAGTCATCCTCACTCACGACGCCCGCTTCGGCCCGCATATCCCGCATCGTCATGGCGTCCGCCCGCGCCTTGGCGTGCTCCTCGAACAACGCTTCCGGCCGCTGGAAGACCGCCGCCTGCACATTCGCCAATGCCCGTTCCAGGTCTCCAGCCGGATGCTGCGCCCGCTCCCGATGGACAATCCACCACTCCAGCTCGAGCCGCGCCACGCTGCCGATGGGGAAGTCCGTCTCGCTGCCCTTGTGTACCAGCGCAAACAGCCCGACCAGGTCGGGCATGGCGCGCTCGTATTCCGCGCGATCGTGCCCCGGCTGAAAGACCACGGCCGCATGCGCCGCGTAGTAGGCCGCCGCGGCCGAGCGCCAGAACGGCATGCGATACTGCCTGCGCAGAAGCTCCACCATCACCGTGAACAGGCGAAGCCTCTCATGTGCGTAGTAAGCGCGCCATGCAGCCGTTTCCAGCCGGGCCACCTCGTGCGGATCGAATTCACCAAGATCGTGCGTGCTGTTCGCCGAAAGGTCGCGGACCACCCATCGGCCGAGGATCGCCAGGGCGCACGCGAACAGCGCCAGCCAACGCCGTTTCTGTGACATCGCTAATGACTACGAACCGGTCTCGTGATCGGATTGAATCCTTGGCCGCCGTTACCCCTCCGCGGGCCACGGCCGCGAAATCACGCAGGCGTTTATGCCTCCGATCCCCATCGAGAGCTTGCCTCCCAGGCCGGCGGGAAATGCGCACGGAGCATCGCACACAATTCGTTCGTGCAGATCCGCAATCGCCGGGTTCAGTTCCCGTTCGGTCAGCGGTGTGGGAAACAGGTGACCGGCCTCATACCCGAGATACTGGGCCGTGAGTTCCCAGCCTCCCCCGGCGCTCATTCCGTGGCCGAAGGTGCCCTTGCGGGCGGTCACCAGAACCGTGCCGGGAAAAATGGTGCGCAGGCTGGCGACTTCCGAATAGTCGCCCGGCGTCGCCGTCGCATGGAGGTCCCAGGTCCCCACAGCCTCCGGGCCGGTGCCGGCCTCCGCGAGCGCCTGGTGCATGGCCGCCGACGGGCCCTGCTCCGTGGGCGTAATGATGTGATAAGCGTCGGAGCTCACCCCGGCGGCCAAAGGCTCCATTCCCAAAGGGCGGAAGCCCTTGGCCCGGCAGTACTCCAGATCGCCGAGAATCCACACCACCGCGCCTCCGGCGACATGCGTCCCCTGCAGCCGCGTGAGCGGCACCGAGACCGTCCGATCGGCCGCCAGCACTCGAGCGCTGTAAAACGACCCCACAATCAGCGGATGCGGCGGCGGATCGGTGGCGCCGACCACTACCAGCCGCGCATCTCCACAAGCGATCGCCTTCATCGCCAGTCGCAGCGCCACCCCGAACGTGGAACACGCGGCCGCCGGCGCAAACGCCAGGCCCTTGATCTTTCCCAGAATCGAAATCTGCGCGGCCGGCGTATTGTGGATGTTCCAGATCACGTTGGCCGACACCTTCCATGGAGGCTCGGGAGCCCGCCACTCCTCCTGCAGTCTGGCGCGCCGTTTCTCCTTTTCCCGAATGGCATTCAACTTTCCCGCGGCGATATCGCCTTCAATGTTCAAACCATCGATGCGCGCCAGCTCCGCCAGATACTTCTCCAGTTCCGGCGACCGTTCCATCCAGTAGCGGGTCCATGCCTGTTCGGCCGCATCGCGATCGCAGGAGCGAGCTGAGTCGGGATGCGGTGGCACATCCGCGGCGTGCTCGCCCAAGGGCTGCGTCAAATGCTCTCGCAGCGCTCCGTTGCGTTCGGGCTCCGACCAGAAGCGATCCCACCGGCGCTGCGCCTCGTAGAGCTTCACGCTTTCGGTGTACATGGTGTCCACGCTTCCCAGGCCGGTACCCACGTACACGTGCGCCTGCCCCCCGATTTCTGTCAAGGCTTCTTCAATCCCCGGATTCTGCCCCAATGCCTGAATGAAGGCGCCGATGGCATAAAGCGTGGGCAGATCCATCTTCTCTTTTAAAGTCCGAAACTGCCGCGGCGCGAACCGCCGGTCGATCCACTCCCGATACTCTTCGAACTGGAACTCGGGAACGCCCGCCAGGAAGTTGTCCGGGCCAAACCCGTTGAACGGAGCAAGCCAGGTCTCCGAAGATGCCAGATTCTTTCCAAAGGCCGCAATGTCGGGTGATTTTGGGGCCACCACGCCCCATCCGAAGACGCCGAACCTCATGAACACACCGAATCCGAAATTCGATACATTCTTCGAGGATAGACCACCGCGCAATGTGGCGCAGGCACTCCTGCCTGCCGTCTCGGCACTCATGCCGAGACTTTTCGGTCGCGCAACCGAGTAAGGCCACGACAACAGTCACGTGGCCAAAAAGCGCCCCGATGAGTCGGGGCGCTTGCAGATACGAGTGTCCGCGCCACGTTTGCCCAGCTACTCCAGAACGAAGATATTCTTCTTCGCGCAGATCTCTTTCAGGATCTTCGGCCACACGCTCACTGTAACTTCACCCAGGTGCGCCTTCCGCAGCAGCAACATCAGCGTCCGCGACTGCCCGATCCCGCCGCCGATCGACAGCGGAATCTCGCCTTTCAGAATCGCCTGGTGGTAGGGGTACTTCAGGAAGTCGAGTTGGCCGGTCAACTCCAGTTGCTTCCGCAGCGTCTCCGCGTTCACCCGGATTCCCATCGAGGAAAGCTCGTGGCGTCTCTGCGTCACGTGGTTCCAGACCAGGATGTCGCCATTCAGCCCGTGTACCGGACGTCCGTCGATCGAGGTCTCCTCCGTTACCCAGTCGTCGTAATCCGCTGCGCGCATCTCGTGCGGATAGCCGTCCTTCAGCGTCCAACCGATCCCGATGATGAAGACCGCCGGGCACTCCCGCAGAATCGCCGTCTCGCGCTGCTTCCTCGGAAGATCCGGGTACATGTCCAGGATGTCTTCGGCGTGCAGGAAGGTCAGCTTCTTTGGCAGGTTCGGATATCTGCGGTCCCAGAGTTTCGGAAAGCGGTCCTGCAGGTATTCCTCCGCGTCCACCAGAACCTTCCAGATGTCGCTCACGGTCTGTTTGAGGAACTCCAGGTTGCGTTGCCCGGCGCTGATGGTCTTTTCCCAGTCCCACTGATCGACGTACACGCTGTGATCGTGATCCAGGAAGTAGTCTTTGCGGACTGCCCGCATGTCGGTGCACAGGCCCTCGCCGGGCTCCATACCGAAGCGCTGCAACGCCATCCGCTTCCACTTGGTGGCCGCCTGCACGATCTGCGCGTCCAGCGGGTGCAGTTCGCGGTCGTTGGAGATGTGAAATTGGATGGGGGTTCGCGAACCATCGCGATCGAGGTAGTCGTTCACACCGCTCTCGACGTCCACGAGGAGCGGGACTGTGACCATCATCAGGTTGAGCGTTTCGCACAAGCGGCACTCGATGAAATTCTTGGCCGCGTAAATGGCTTTTTGGGTTTCCTTGGGAGTCAGCAGGGAGTGGTAATCCGAGGGCAGGATCCGCTCCAGTTCCTGGTAGTCGCCGATGCCCGGGCCCGCCAGGTCTGCCTTCTTGTCAGACATGACTTGCACCTCTGGCTATACTATACAGCACAGCGCAGTGGTGTGGCGTATTCCTGGGTCTATTTCGATTTGGCCGCGGGCGGCTCCAGCGTCGAGAGCTTCCGAATCTCGTCGGTGTACATCAGCAGGCCCCGTGGTGTGGGGCTCAACTCGATCGCCCGTGACCAGGCCTGGATCGCCTCTACCCGGTGCCCGTTCGCGCTGTGAGCCCGTGCCAGTAGGGTCGCGGCCCCTACCGACTTCGGGGCGCTTTCGGCAATGGTCTTGGCAAGGGTCAAGGCATCCGCTGCCTTACCGGTCGCAAGCAATTGGCCGCCCAGCCGCTCCAGCTCCTGCTCGCCCGCATCGTATACTTTGCCGTCCTTCATTTCGCCCGCCTGCTTGAGTGCGGCGTCGAGCCCGGAAGCCTGGTACGTTTTGTAGAGCTCGGGTGCGGCCGGCTTCCTGGGCAGCGCCGGCGACTTCCCGTCGAGGACGGCGCGAATGCCGGTGGCGATTTCATTCAGCGGAGCCGCTCCGGTGTTGTTCAGCAGAACGATCAGCCGCTTCGTCTCCGGATTGCGCGTGATCAAGGTATTGAATCCGTTGATACCGCCGCCATGTTCGATCGTGGTCACGCCGTCGGCCCGGCGGATGTCCCACGCATAGCCGTAGTTGGATAAGCCGGGCTTGAACATACGCTCTTTACTCGCAGCCGAGAGGATCTTGTCGGCGTACAGCGTCTGATCCCAACGGTAAAGATCTTCGACCGTCGAATACAGCGATCCGGCCGCGTATGGCAATGTCATATCGATGTAGCTGGTGTTGACATATTTGCCATCGAAGGTCTTGTCGTAGCCCGAGGCCCGCTTGCTCAGCAGGGGCGCGGTCGAGTCGTAACCGCTGTCCCCCATTCCGGCCGGAGTAAAGATGTGTTCCCGCAGAAGCTGCTCGTATTTCTGGCCGGTGACTTTTTCCAGGATGACGCCGAGCAGAAAGAAGCCGCTGTTGCTGTAGCTGAATCGCGTGCCGGGTTCGAAGAACAGGTCGAGCTTGGCGAAGGTCTCGATGAACTGCTCGGGTTTCGCCGGTTCGCGCGCCTTCGTTCCGAAGTCCGGGAGTTCGGTGTACCCGGGGATTCCCGAGGTGTGGTTCAGGAGATGGTGGATGGTGATGCGGTCGCCGTTCCGCGCAGGATAGGTGGGAAGATAACGGGTGATGGGCGCATTCAGGTCGATCTTACCCTGCTCCACCAGTTGCAGCACCAGGGTCGCGGTGAACTGCTTGGTGATCGAGCCCAATCGGAACTTGGTGTCG
Organism: Bryobacteraceae bacterium; assembly: GCA_035501495.1. Classification (GTDB taxonomy): domain Bacteria; phylum Acidobacteriota; class Terriglobia; order Bryobacterales; family Bryobacteraceae; genus JAIQFL01. Next base: position 7,787 of record DATJWB010000315.1, read on the forward strand.
GGCGTGTTCGCGATATTCCACTCCATATTCGCCAGCCCGTATCCCTTCTTGAACACGACCTGCCCCTGATCGGCCACCAGCACCGAGCCGTTGAAAAGCCCCAGCGCCTGATAGTTGCCCACCAGCGAGTCGATCGCTGCCGCCGGCGCCGCCGCTTGCGCCGTTTGGGCGGCGATGAGCCCCACCAGGGCGAAAGCCAAGTTTCGAGCCAGACCAAATCGCTTGCAAATCATGGGATCGATTATATCGCCGTACTTACTGCCGCACTCCCACTCTGACGCACGACGCCGAGCCCGCCGAGCGGTACACCCGCTCTGTGGCCTTTGCGAAGTCGCTCGCCTTGGCGTTGTAGATGTCCACGAACTTCTGCGGATTGCGGTCTGCCAGCGGAAACCACGAGCTTTGAATCTGCACCATGATGCGGTGCCCCTTCCGGAAGCAGTGATCGATGTCCGGCATGGTGTATTCGATCTTCTCCACCTTGCCGGGCACGAACGGCTCCGGCTTCGAAAAGCTGTTGCGGAACTTCCCGCGGAAGATCTCCCCCCGGATCAACTGCTGATAACCGCCCATGTGAAGGCCCAGCGGATTGGGCTCGGGGTTGGGGTAGTCCTCCGGGTAGACGTCGATCAGCTTCACCACCCAGTCCGAATCCGTTCCGCTCGTCGAAACGAACAGCGACGGGCTTACCGGCCCGGAGATCGTGACATCGCCGGTCAATTCGTCGCTCTGGTAGGTCAGGACGTCGGTGCGCGTGGAGGCGAATCGCTGGTCCTCCACCATGTGCTCGCGCGTCATCCCCGGCGCTTGCCCGCCAATGTACGGAACGGGCTTGGACGGGTCGCTCAGGTACTCGTCGAACGCCGGGCCGCTGTCTTTCGGCGGATCGAAGCTCAATCTTCCCTCCGCATGGAGGTACAACATTTTCGACTGCGCATCCTTCGGAGGCCAGGCATCTTCGCGGCGCCATTGGTTGGTGCCGGTCTCGAACACGTAAGCTTCGGGCAGCTTGGGATCGGGCTTGCCCTTCAGCCAGTAGTTGAAGAAGGGAAACTCGATTTCGTCCCGGTAGAACACGCTGGTCTTGGCCCCGAATTGCACCGCGCCCAGCGAATCGCCGTCGCTTCGCGACCACCCGCCGTGAAACCATGGCCCCATCACCAGGATGTTGTAAGCTCCCGGACTCGATTTCTCGATCTCCTTGTATGTGTTCAACGCGCCGAAAAGGTCCTCCGCATCGAACCATCCGCCCACCGTCATCACTGCCGGCTTGATGTTCTTCAGGTGCCGGCGCAGGTCGCGGGCCTGCCAGAATTCGTCGTAGGTCGCGTGCTGCATCATCTCCGTCCAGAACGGAACGTCATTCTTGAAGAACTTCTCGTTGACGTTCGTGAGCGGGCCGAGCGACAGAAAGAAACTGTACGCGTCCGGCAGATTCGCCGCGGGCGCGGGCGTCGGGGGCAGCGTCGGCATGGGGCGCGGATGGCCGAAGCCGCCAAAGAACCGGTAGGCGTGCGGAAGGTACAGCGCCCCATTGTGGTGGAAGTCGTCGCCCACGAACCAATCCGTGATAGGCGCCTGCGGAGACGCCGCCTTGAGCGCCGGATGCGCATCGATGATTCCCGCCGCGGTGTAAAAACCGGGGTAGGAGATGCCCCACATCCCCACCTTCCCGTTGTGATTCGGAAGATGGTGAATCAGCCATTCGATGGTGTCGTAGGTATCGGAGCTTTCGTCTACGTCCTTGGGACCGTGCTTGACGTCCAGGTGCGGCGTCATGTTGGTGAATTCGCCTTCCGACATGAAGCGCCCCCGGACATCCTGGTACACGAAGATGAATCCTTCGCGGGCGAACTTCTCGGAAGGTCCGAGCGACGCCTTGAAGTTGTCCGCACCGTAGGGCCCGACGTTGTATGGCGTCCGGTCGAGCATGATGGGATATTGCTGCGAGGTGTCCTTGGGCAGGTAGACGGAGGTGAACAGCTTCTTTCCGTCCCGCATGGGGACCTGATATTCGTACTTCGTGTAGTGGGCTCGGATGTACTCCACGCCTTGCGCCAGGCAGGCGCCGGCCAGAAACCATCCGAGGAAGAGAGTGCGTAGGGCAGTCATGGTGAATGATCCAGAATAGCTTGCCGCGAGCACTCCATCAAAATCGCGGTCACAGCCTCACGAAATCTCTTAACCGCTTGATATTGAGCCGCTTGTTGATTTCTAAAG
>DATJWB010000316.1:0-58598 GCA_035501495.1 Bryobacteraceae bacterium
ATCGGTTTCAGTTTATGCATCGAGAAGCTCCTTCAAACGTTTTCTCGCCAGTTCGATCTCGCGGGCCGGAGTCCGCTGGGTCTTCTTCGCGAACGCGTGGAAAACCAGAACACCCGCTGCGGATGCCGTGTAGTAGAACACCCGAAAAATCCATCCTCGTCTCTCACGCGCAACCCCCGAACGCCCGAAGCCACGCTTGCCATCGGCCGAGCGTCGGGCATGCCCGGGGGCTCGCCCATTTGTAACCGGTACAGGCCCCGCCCGAGACGGGCTCGCGCTTCCTTGGGAAACCGGCGGATCTCGTCCCACGCCTTCGGATGGAAGATGATCGGCCGCACAACTCCAAATGTATCAGATTTGGGACATTCGGTTTTGGCCGGAGCCACGGACCGCTGGATTAGTCCCCTTAAGTCGGCCATGGTACCGCGATGATATCTGGAGTTAAACACCCAAACCATCTCTTGAGCTTGCACTCCTTCTTTTGTCCGAGGACCTTTAAGCCTTTGACCGGGGGCAATGCCAAGGGGAGTCCCACGGGCTCTCTGTGAGCACGAGCGAAGGGCGCGCAGAGGGAGTGCCGAAGCAGCGGCCTAAGTGAACAGTATTGAGAGCTAACCAGCCCACGTATAAGGCCAATCAGAACTGTAGCGCCCGGTTTTCGCACGGCAACTGACGATCGTCCCGCGGCTTGCCATGCTGACGACATGCTCAGCGCCGGAGCGATCCGTTCAGCGGCTTCTTACTTATAACCGGCCAGCTTGGTCAGCACCGACGCATATCCGAAGTAACCGGCATCCAGGTTGCCGCCGGCGGTCAGCGGCGCGGCAAATGTCCCGTCACTCGTGCCCAGGCCGTTGATGATCAGCAGCGCTCCCGTGTTGGCGGCGGTCGGATCGGAGGAACTGGTCGGCAACTGACCCAGTATCGAGGCCGGCACGGTGAACGTTCCGTCGCTCGCGCGAGCGGCGCAGGCGAAAACCGTGGCCACGTTCCTGGACGCGCTGGCGAGCGATGCCGCGGTTGCCACTCCGGCAATCTCCACGTAATCGTTGGCCCCGCCTCCGCCGGTCCAATTGAGCGTCAGCGGCTGTGTGCGATCGATGGTGCCGATGCCATCGCAGTTCGTGCAGACTAACGGCGACGGCACGGTCACCGAGGCGGAGAACGCGCCGATGTCACTCCCTCCCGTGCCCTTGATTGTCCACTGTCCAGGTTCGATGAAACTCGACGGCAGCCCTGCCGGAACGACAGGCACTCCGGGCACGATTCCGGCGAGCGAAATGCCGCCGATGGTGGCGCCCGACTGCGCCAGGAACGCGCCGTACCCCGCCCCGGCGATGGTGGGCAGAGTCTGGGCCTTGCTGTTGGGGCCCGACAAGCTGAGACTGGCCCCCGCGTTCAAAGGCTTCGGCACGGGAGGAACGGTGGTGCTGGGCGGAGTGAAGGCATCGATGGTTTCCACCAGGCAGGTGCCGTTTGCGTTCAACGGCGGAGTGGCGCCCGGCGACTGCAGCAGGCCGAACAGCCCCGTGCCGTTCAACGATGCGAACGCGGCCCCCGATTGTTCGGTGCTGATGGTCGCGGTGATCGGCCCCAGGCTGCCCTGAATGGTGCTCTTGGAAAGGGTCAGGAAACCGAAGTTGAGCGTCCCGCCCTGATCGAGCGCTCCGAGAGCGGACGCGTTCAGTCCGAGCGGGGTGACGCAGCTCCGGCTGCCCGTGGCCTTGGCGATCGTCGCGTAATTGCTCATAGCGCCATTGACCTGGACCGCGATGGGGACAAAACAACTGTCGGGAATGCTCCCGTCCGAAGGCAGCACGAAATTGATCTGGTCGAGCGCGGGGTACTGCGACGAACGGCCCGCATACACGGGCGTGATGCTTTGGCCGCCCACCAGCACCTTTACCGTGATTCCCGCGGGCGAGACGATGCCCGGGGCGACATTGTCGCCACCCGTGATGGGACCCAGGCCGGTGCCGAACAGTTCGAGGACGTCGCCGCCATTCGCCGCGTTGGTGAACAGGTTGTACAGGCTGGCAGTGTTTACGTTGATTACCGCCGCGGCTCCGATGGGAAACCCCGTCGAGAAGACCCCAAAACTCGACTGCACCACGTTGATCTTTTCGGGCGGACTGGTGGCGCCGCCGAACGACACGGTCACCGTCGCGCTGCCGGCGGGCACGCTGGAGGGGAGGATCGCGTTAATCTGCCCCGCCTGCGCGTAGGTCAGAAAGGCCGGCAGAGGCGATCCGCCGGAGGGCGTGATGGTCACGGTGGCGCCCTCCAGGTTCGTCGGGTAGGGCACCGTCGCGCTCGCGGCTGTGGATGGACCGAGCCCTGTTCCATATATGGCGATATACGATCCTTGAGCCAGCCCCGCGCCAGAAGCGGTCACCGTGACGTTGCTGGCGGCATTCTTCACCTGGCCGGACAGGATCGCCGGTGCGCCGGAGGCAAGCCGTACGCCAACGCACAAAAGCAGGACGAGGGGGATCAAACTGGGTCTCATATACTCTCCGAGAGGCGCAGTATAGCACGCGCGGGTGACAGACCCGCCTATCGGGCAACAGCGCTGCTGCCGCGTTCCCAGGCGATGGTCCGTCTGATGCCCTCATCGCGGGGAACCACCTCGGCGTAGCCCAACTCGGCGCGGATGCGCGACGTATCGACGGCCAGATGGTGCCGGTAATCGAGCGGCATTCGCTGCTCCTCGGGAAGTTCCGCCGGAGGCACGGCCACGATGCGGCCGCGCCAGCCCGCGATCCGGGCCCATTCCTCCAGGCGCTCGATCCAAGTGGGAGTTTGTGCTTCGCCGACGTTGTAGATCCGCCCTGCGGCGCGGCCGTTGGTCGCGGCCAGCACCACGGCCTCGGCCACATCTTCCGCGTAGCCGTGCGTCCACCGCCAGGCCGCGAATTCCCGGTCGATCCGAATCTCTGATTCTCCGGATTGCATCCGCTGAAGCCAGGGCTGGAAGCGATGATAGTCATTCGGACCGTAGACCGCGGGAAAACGCAAGATCGTGACTGATAGTTCGGGTTGGCGGCGGAGCGCGTGCTCCACCAGCACCTTGTCGTACTCGTCCACACGCTCCAGGGGAGCGTTCTCGATGCCGCGGTATGGATACCGCGATTCTCGCAGGGGCGCGTCCTCGGTAAGGGGAATCGGGCCGGGCGGCGCGGATTCCAGCCGCTTGAGACATCCGTAGGCGCGGTAGACATCGCCGCTCGAGATGGCCACCACGCGCCCGGCAGCGCCGCGGAAGCAATCCAGAAACGCGAGCGTATCGGGCTCATTCATCGCCCACATGTGGAGCGCCACGTCGGGCGCGAGGTCGCGCAACGAGGAAGGCGGCCGCGCAATATCGCCATGGATGCGCGCCACACCTTCGGGCAAGTCAGCTTCGTGCCGGCCTCTGTGAAAAACGGTGACGGAATGGCCCAATTGACAGAGGCGGCGCACCACGAACGGGCCTGTCAGGCCGGTGCCGCCGAGGACGAGAATGCGCATAACCTGCTCCAGACCCCCATGATACAATTCGGAAGAAATACTCTTTTTGCGAGGTGTCCTTCCTATGGCAGAGCACAACGACCTCTCCCGCCGCGAACTGCTGAAAGCCGCCGGCGCCGTGACCGCGGCCGCCGCCGCGATTCCAACCGTGCAGGGCTTTCCTGGCATCCAGAAAGTGAAGGCCGCCAACGACCAGGTGCAGTTCGGCATTATCGGTTCCGGAAGCCGCGGGACGTACCTGATGAAGCACATGAAGGCCATCGACAGCGGGAAATGCGTGGCCCTCTGCGATATCCAGCAGGATGCCATCGACCGCGGCGTCCAGACCATCGGCACCAATCCGAGGACGTTCAAGGACTATCGCGAATTGCTTGCGATGAAGGAAGTGGAGGCCGTGTTCGTCACCGTGCCCCTGTTCGTGCACTTCCCCATCACCAAAGACGCATTGATGGCCGGCAAGCACGTGTTCTGCGAGAAGTGCCTGGTCTTCAAGCCGGAAGAGGTCCACGCTTTGCGGGCGCTCGCGCTGGAGCATCCCAAGCAGATCCTGCAAACCGGGCTGCAGCGCCGTTACAGCTACTTCTACCAGACCGTGAAACAGATGGTGGACAAGGGCATCCTGGGCGACGTCCACCACATTCACGCGCAATGGCACCGCAACATGATCAACAAGCCGAGCGCGCTCTGGACGATGAAACCGGGCGGCGAGAAGAACATCGCCAACTGGCGGATCTACCGCTCCATGTCGGGCGGCTTGACGGCGGAGTTGACTTCGCACCAGGTGGACGTCTCCGACTGGATGTTCGGCTCCTCGCCCGAGTTTGTGATGGGTCTGGGCAGCCTCGACACGCTCAAAGACGGACGCGACGTTTACGACAACATTCAGTTGATCTACAAATATCCGAAAGGCCAAAAGCTCACCTACTCTTCGGTCAGCACCAATCAGTTCCTGCCGTATTTCAACGGGACCCGCCCCGAGATGGGCGAGATCATCATGGGAACGGACGGAACGATTGAGATCACCGTGGGAGACGACGTCCACCCATGCATTGCGTGGTGGTATCGCGAGCCTCCCAAGGCGACGGAGGTTTCCAAGGCGGAGGACAAGAACAAGCCCTTCGTTGCCGGCGCCACGATGGTGGCTTCGGGCGGCGCCAACGGACCCATTCCGATCATGACCAGCGATCTGGACTTCACCGGGAAAGAGAGCTTTCTCGACCGCGAAGTGAAGTTCGCGCGCCGCTGGCTCACCGCCAAGGGCGTGATGATGCAGGAAGAGCAGAAGAATCCCGTGGATGTGGAATTGGAGAGCTTTTTCCAGAATTGCCGGGACGGGCAGCGTCCGCGTGCCGACATCGAAATCGGGCTGGCTGATTCGGTGGCGGTGATTCTCTCGAACCTGGCGATGGACGAAGGCCGCAAAGTCTACTTCAACGAAATCGACAAGATGGGCCGGGGCGAGACTCCCAAGAAGGCGTAATGCGAATGCTCACTCGGCGTAAACGCTTCTCACGAATCCTGCCACGCTGTTGATGGGCCAATCGGAATACCTGGACTTGAACTCCGCCGTGAGTTGCTTGCCGGCGTCGTCCGCGCTCACGCCCTGACGCTTGAGTTCGAGCGCGCGGGCCTGCAGGTCGGTGATGAACGCCTTCTCTTGGGCCACCATGCCGCCGTCGCCGATCGCGCTATGATCCGGCAGCACGTGCAGCGCACCCAGCTTGGCGACCTGGTCCAGCACCGCAATCCAACTGGCAGGCGTACCGCCCGCGCCGTAGATATTCGGGACCACTTTGTTCTGAACGACGTCGCCCGATATCAGAGTCTTGTCCGGCTCGACAAAGGTCAACTCGTCGCCCTTGGTGTGCGCTCCGCCGAACCAGAGCAGGCGCGCTCTCACCCCGCCGCCGAGATCGAGCGTGCGCTCCTTGTCGAAGGTCTGATCGGGCGGACGCAGCTTGACGCCCGCGAGCAGTTCTTTCTGCTGCGCGTTGCGGCCGGCGAATAACTGGATCATCTCCTCGCCGTGTTGATCCATTTCGTCCTGCTGCACCTTGTCGCGGATCAGGATCGTACCGGCCGGAAAGCCGGGCTCTCCGGCGGCGTGCTCCGGGTGGAAGTGCGTGGTGGTCAGGTACAGCTTGTTTTGGGGGGCGAGCTTTTTCGCCACCTTCGCGATGGTGGCGCCGTTGCGCGGACCGAGGCCGGTATCCACTACCAGCGTCGCGTTGGTTCCGACCACGATGCCGATGTTCGGAAAGCCCATGATCGCCCACACGTGGTCCGACACCTTGACGGTGTCCTCACCGAGGATGGGCTGGTTTTGGGCAAAGGAGGCCCCGGCGGCCAGGATGGTGATCACGAAAGTCGCGAGGATCTTCATGAATCAGTTTTACTACTTTGGCGGCACAGGTGGCTGCCAGGGAAACCTGCCCGCCTTGTTCCGGGACCTCTCCGCGTAAACCGGCGGCGGTGTCCGGATCAGGCGAGCCCTGTGCTACGTTGAGGGTGAATCGACATGCCCGAGGCCGTCCAACCTGCGGTATCCGTGGCCGGGTTGTGTAAACGGTACGGCGCCACGGCGGCAGTCCGCGGGGTCAGCTTCGACGTAGGGGCAGGCGAGATCTTTGGCCTGGTGGGTCCGAACGGCGCCGGCAAGACGACGACTCTCGAATGCCTCCTCGGCTTGCGGGAGCCCGATGGCGGGGTGGTCCGGGTCAACGGGGTGGACCTGCGAAAGAACGCCGCTCGAGCGAAACTGCTGGTCGGTGCGCAGCTTCAGGCGGCGACGTTGCAAGACCAGATCACGGCCCGCCAGGCATTGGATCTGTTCGGCTCGTTCTACCCGCAGTCCTTTTGCGCCGCGGAACTCCTGGCGCGCTTCGATCTGGAAGAGAAAGCCGGCGCGCCGTTCGTTACGCTGTCGGGAGGACAGCGGCAACGGCTGTTCCTGGCGCTGGCACTGGTCAACCGGCCGAGCGTGCTGGTGCTCGACGAGCCCACCGCCGGGCTCGATCCGCAGGCCCGCCGCACGTTGCGGGAACTGATTCGCGCCATGCGAGCGGAGGGCCGAACCATCCTTCTCAGCACGCACGATCTCCAGGAAGCCGAGCAGTTATGCGACCGCGTCGCGATTATGGATCACGGGAAGATCGTGGCCCTCGCGCCTCCCGCGGAACTGGCCGGCCGGTCCGGGTCGCCGTCGCGTTTCATCGTGCGAACGACTCTGGCGGCGGGGAGTGCCATCCTGGATGGGCTGCCGGAGGTGATCGAGGCTGTTCACAGCGAGACCACGTGGGTATTCGAGACTCGGGCACCCAGCCGGGTTCTGGCGGAGCTCATCCGGCGGCTGGACGAGGCCGGCGCGGAGCTGCTCGAAGTGGATTTGCGCGGGCCGTCGCTCGAAGACGTGCTGATCGAACTCACGGCACGGCGCGGTTCCGAATCGCCGGGAGCGGCTTCGTGAGGGTGCATCCCAACCTGAGCGGGTGGATGCGCCATCTGCTGCTCACCGTTGCCTTGAACTTTCGCAACCCGCAAGCAATCGTATACGGCTACCTGGTGCCGGTGTTCTTCCTGGTGGCTTTCGGCAGCGTGTTCCGCACCGATTCGCCGCCGCTGCAGGCGCACATGGGCCAGATTCTGACGATCACGATCCTGGGCGGGGCGTGCTTCGGGTTTCCGACCGCGCTGGTGGCCGAGCGGGAACTGGGCGTCTGGCGGCGTTACCGGCTGCTGCCCATCCCGATTGCCTGGCTGGTGGTGAGCACCATGACGGCGCGAGTCGCGATCGTGGCTTCCGCGGTGATGATGCAGATAGCCATTGCCCATGCAGTTTATGGAACCCCCGTCCCGGCTCGCCCGGGCACGGCGGCGCTCGCATTTCTATTCGTGACCGCGGCGTTTCTGGGGCTGGGGCTGCTGGTGGCCGCGCTGGCCGACAATGTGCCGGCGGTGCAGGCGCTGGGCCAGTGCCTGTTTCTGCCGATGATCATGATCGGCGGCGTGGGCGTGCCGCTGGCAGTGCTGCCGGTTTGGGCGCAGGGGCTCGCAGGCTTCATGCCAGGGCGCTATGCGGTGGAGGTGCTGCAGCCTTGCTTCGATGCGATCGAGGGGGTGAGGGATGTGGAATTCCGGCTCGCAGCGCTGGCCGTCATCGGGCTGGCAGCGGGGATCGCAGGCGCCAAACTGTTCCGCTGGGAAGCCGGGCGGAGGATCGACCGGCCCGCGCGCTGGTGGGTGGCTGCGGCCATGGCATCCTGGGGAACGGTGGGCGCGGCCGCGTGGCAAACCGGGCGGCTGCACACCTTGCCCGAGGCCGCGGCGTGGATGAATATCACGGAGGCGCAGATCGAACAGATCGATTTCGGCGGCCTGCCCGGCGACCACGACATCGTCACGCCCCTGGCACCGGCGTCTCTCGATCCGGCGCAGACCGGCGGTCTCGCGAACCGGTTGGACTTGTGGCAGGCCGGAAAACTCGACGACGCCGGCCAGAGCATCCGGAACCTGGTGTCGATTGCGGCGGTGGCCGATCTCTGCGCCGATCCACGGGAGCCCGCGATTGGCCGGCTGGTGTTGCGGGAGATCGAAGGCAGGTTCGAACCTTTCATGGCACGCCAGGCGCTGGCCTGGATCATTCTGAGTCCTGAAGACGGCCGGGTGCTGACGAAGGCTCCGGAGTTGGAACTCTTCCGGCACCCGCCGGAACGTGTGGTTCGCGAACGCAGCGTGATTTACGCGAAAAAGTATCTGGGGCGGCTTTTGGGGAAGATTTCGGACTAAAACCACCTAAACGGTGGGATAATGGGGTCAGCGCCGCTCCAGGAGCCGGAAAGAGGGATGCTCTCTCGTGGTAACCCCGGATGCTGATCTGCGGGCCCCGACTTCGCGGCGATCAATGTGAAGGGTTTCATGCTCAGGACCGCACTGCCGGGGGTGTTGATTCTGCTGGTAGGCGCCATATTGCCGGCGTGGATCTCGGCTGTCTTGACCAGTGGTCCGCAGACCCGCGATATCCACATCGAGGCTTATCGCTACGGATTCAGCCCGGCGCGCATTCAGGCGAATCGCGGCGACCGTCTGCGGCTGACCTTTTCGACCCGTGATACCGGCCAGAGCTTCTTCTGCCAGGATTACGACCTGCATGTCTCGATCACTCCGGGCAACCGGCTGGTCTCGGTGCAGCGGCTTTCGCGCCCGGATGATCCGCCGGCGTTCATGGAGACGGTGGAGGTAGTTGCGGGGCTGCCGGGATGGCGCGGCTGGCTGGTCTCGAAATCGGAATTTCGCAATCATACCTACAACGGCCCGCTGCACGGGACGGAGCGGGGAGAAATCAGCGTCAGTCCCAATTTCCTGTTGTATGGCGGTCTGGGGCTGCTGGCCGCGATGCCGTTGTCCGGCTTGATGCTGGGCGGCCGGGGAATTGCAAAGCGCCCGCGATCGATCGATCTGTTCCGGCATTTTCCATGGCTCAAGCAGGTGGTGAAGGCTCCGTCGTTTCAAATGAACCTGGCGCTTCCGATGCTGGGAGTCTTCTGGTTCGTGATTCTGGCGGGGCTGCTCGGCACCAAGGTCTCGGGCCGCAATGCGGGGCCGATGGTGGTGTGGGTTCTGTGGCTCTCGGCGCTGATCCTCGTGCTGGTGCCGCTCGGGGGGAGGATCTGGTGCGCGGCGTGTCCTCTGCCTCTGCTGGGGGAATGGGTGCAGCGCCGGCGGCTGTCGCGCAATCCGGCCGGGTTGGATCAGCCGCAACGCATTTTCGGAATTCCGCTGGTTTGGCCCGTCTGGCTGAGCAACACCTGGCCTCGCGTGCTCCTGTTTCTGCTGCTGGGAACTTTCAGCACCACGATCGTCGCGCTGCCTCCGGCCACCAGTTGGATGCTGATCGGCCTGGTATTGCTGGCCACGCTGACTTCCTGGTTTCCGGAGCAGCGGATTTTCTGCCGCTATCTTTGTCCGATCAACTGTTACATCAGCCTCTACTCCACCACCGGGCGGGTGATGGTGCGGTCAGTCTCCCCGCAGGCGTGCGGCGCGTGCACCGAGCATTTTTGCCTCACCGGCAGTATCAAGGGATGGGGCTGTCCGTATGGACTCTGCGCGGGCGAGATCAACCGCAACAATGATTGCGGGGCGTGCATGGAGTGCGTGAAGACCTGCGCTTATGATAATGTCGCGGTCTTCTGGCGGAATACCGGATGGGACCAGGAGGTGGCCAGTTACGGCGAGGCGTGGCAGGCAATCGTCATGTTCGCGCTGGCGTGCCTCTACTGTTATGTCAACCTTGGCGTGTCGGACAAAGTTCGCAATTGGATCGACCTCGTGGACAAACAACACTGGGGGAGCTTTGCGGTCTACGCCGCGGCGGTCTGGATTTCGTGTCTGGGAGTTCTGCCGCTGATGTGGTACCTGCTGACGCGAATGGGGCTGGCTGTCAGTAAGGCGCGTATCACGGCACCGGATCAGTTCCGGGCAACCGCCGCGGCGCTCATACCGATCGGCATGGCTTGCTGGGTCGGGTTCGCGCTGGCGACGGTGCTTTCGATGACGACTTTCGTGCTGCAAAGCCTGTCGGACCCGTTTAACTGGGGATGGAACCTTCTCGGCATGGCGGGCAGCCGATGGCACATTTTCTGGTCGCCCGCGATTCCGTGGCTGCAGGTGGCTTGCATCCTGGTGGGCGCCGGTTTCGCGCTCGGGACGCTGTACCACCACTGGCTCGACAGTACGCAGGTGCGGCAGCAGGCGATTCTCGGGTCGCTATCGTCGGGAACTTTTCTATGGGTCGCCGCCGCGGGCATGATCTGCCTGTTTGCCGCGTAAGGAAAGCCACACGGAATGAAGAAGGAGACGGCCAGACCAAGATCACCCGGAAAGAGACGCTCCTCGGTGTTGCCGGGACTCAAGATCCTCGTGGTCATGCTGGGTGTTCCGCTTCTGGTCCTGGTCTACCAGGGTCACAACTCCGGCCTCTCGCCCGGACAGATGTTCCAACACATCTTCAAGGGCGCTCGAAGAACAGATCCGGAGGAAACCCCGGTCAGCGTTCCGCACGGCAGCAAGATCGATTTTCTGACGCCGGTCCCGATCGGATTTCCCTCCACCAATCCACCGCGAATCGGCAGCCTCGAGATCGTGGACCTCGACCGGGACGGTCTGCCCGACATTCTGGTGGCCGACATGTTCGCCAATCGCATCGGGTGGATCCGGCAGTATCCGGCGGGCGTCTACACCGAGACCTGGATCAGCCCGGTGCTGCCCGCGCCGGCCCACGTCAGCGCCGTCGATATCGACAAGGATGGCGACCTGGATGTGCTGGTGGCGTGCATGGGCCAGCTTTTTCCGAGTAATGACAAGATCGGATCGGTGGTGATCCTGGAGAACGACGGCCACCAGAACTTCACACCGCATACGATCATCGACAGGATTGCGCGGGTGACGGATGTTCGCGCCGCCGATTTCAACGGCGATGGCCGCCTGGACCTGTTGGTGGGCCAGTTCGGCTACGATGACGGCGAAACCCGCTGGATGGAGAACCTCGGCAACTGGCAATTCCGTTCCCACATCCTGCAGAGCCTGTCTGGCGTGATTCACACCATTCCGGTGGACATCGATCACGACGGCGACATGGATTTCGTGAGCCTGGTGAGCCAGGAGTGGGAAGAGCTCTACGTTTTCGAGAACGACGGGCACGGAAATTTCAAGTCGCATCTGATTTGGGGGAGCACCAACGAAGACTACGGCAGCAGCGGCATCCGCCTGGTGGACCTGAACCGGGACGGACTGGTGGACATCCTGTACACGAACGGCGATGCCTTCGATTATTTGCCTCCGCGGCCGCGGCCCTGGCACAGCGTCCAGTGGCTCGAGAACAAAGGCAACTTCAAATTCGAGCATCATCCCATCGGGTTGTTGCCGGGGGCGAGCGCGGCGGTCGCGGCCGACCTGGATGGCGATGGCGATCTGGATATCGCGGCGGTGAGTTGTTACAACTTCTGGGAGAAGCCGGACTCGCAAAGCATCGTCTGGTACGAGAACGACGGCAGGATGAACTATACGGAACATGACATCAGCCATGCTCCGACTCACCTCATCAGCCTGGAGGCGGCGGACATGAACGGGGACGGAAAGCCCGACCTGGTTTCGGTGCGCATGGATGTATATGCACCATTCACCAACGAAGGGCGCGTGATGCTGTGGCTCAATCACTGGGGCCGGCCGCCGTCGAACATAGGAAACCGATGAAACCCGAATCTCAGGACGAAGAGCGCAGTTTCAATCGAGCCGGGCTCCTGCAGTTGGCGGGGCTGGCCGCGGTGCTGGCGTTGAGCACGTGGGTGCTGGTGAGTTTCCTCCTGCCGCCGGGCCTGCCGGAGGACTTTCCCAAACTGCCGGATGTGCAGTCGATGGGCCCGCGTCTTCGCGAAATGCTGACCGGTGCGGATAAGGATGCGCGGCGACACCCCGGCTCGGCGGAGTCGGTCGGCAAATTGGGGATGGTGTACCAGGCGAATCAATATCCGGAGCAGGCCGCCGGCGCCTATCGGATTGCCGCACGGCTGGCTCCAGGCGACTACCGGTGGGTGTACTGCCAGTCCACCCTCGCGGAAGAGAGCGGCAACGAAAAGGCGGAGTTTGACCTGTTGCAGCGGACCGTGCGGCTGAAGCACGATTATGCTCCCGCGCTTCTCAAGCTGGCCGATGGATTTTTCAAGCAGGACACGCTGGGCGAGGCGGCGCACGAGTATGAACTGGCGGCCAGGTCGCCGGGTGGAGAAGCGGCCCTGCAAGCCGGCTTTGGACAAGCCCGCATTGCGGCGCGGCGGGAAGATTGGAGCCAGGTGATCGCGTACGCCGGGCCGCTGGTTCGAAGCTATCCCAGTGTGCGGCCGCCCTACCAGTTGCTCGAAAAGGCATACGAAGCACTCGGACAGGCCGATAAAGCCAATGAGGTGCGCGACGCCATCCTCTCCGGCAAGTTCACGGACGTGCCACCGCCGAAGGATGCGATACACGACCAATTGACGGATCTCTCCTACTCGTCCACGCGCCTGCTCAAGGAAGCCGGAGTCGAGAGCCGGTTTGGACATCAGGACCGGGCGATTCAAGTGGCTCACCGCGCCGCGGATGCCGACCCCGGTGACCCCGACATTCACAACTTCATCGCCCGCACTCTGCTGACGTTCTATGGTGAAAAGCCCGAGGCGGTCGATGAGGCCCTGACACAACTCGGTGAGTGCCTGCGGTTGAAACCGGACGACCTTACGCCCTTGTGGGGTTTCGCCAATGACTTCTTCGAGAAGCCCAAGCCGGGCGGATCTGTGGAGCGGCTGCGCGCGCTGCTGCGGCCGCAGGCCGGGCGGGCCGATTCCCATTTCTATCTGGGGCTGGCGGCCGACGCGCAGGGAGAGACGCCGGAGGCGGTGGCGGAATACCGGGCGGCGATCCAGAACGATCCGAAGAACTCCGGAGCGTTCAACAAACTCGGGTTGGTCCTGGATAAAGCGGGGAAGTTCGATGAATCGATCTCGTATCTTCAAAAGTCCGTGCAACTGGACCCGATGAATACGGTCGCCCGTTTCAATCTTGGCGTGGTTCTGATGCAGCGAGGGAATTACGGACAGGGACTGCAACAACTGGGCGAAGTGCTCAAGCTCAAGCCGCACGATCCCGCCACCAATTTCTGCATGGGATTCGCGTACCTCTTCTCGCAGAAAACCGACCTGGCAGCGGCGAAATTCCGGGAAGGGCTGCGATACAAGCCGGATGACCCCGAGGCTCACTACGGCCTGGGATCGGCGCTCTCGATGCAGCATCAGCGGGACGACGCCGTGAAGGAATTGCGGGAAGCCGTGAGGCTGCGCCCGAACTATCCCGAGGCTCGGGAACTGCTTCATCGGCTCGATCACTGAGCCTCTGAGGAACTTCTGGAAGATGCCACGCAGGGTCTATGAAGACGACGCGGCTGTTACCCTACATCTTTCTCGCAATTGGAGCGGTGATGCTCCTGGTGGGCATCTTTCTGATCCGCCGAACGCGGCAGTTCATAGCCACCGCAGCGACAGCCGCGGCTGTCGTGATTGATAACGTCTGGTCCACATCGACAGTTCAGACGGCGCGGATTTGACCAGGCACGTTCCAAGGTACGCTTCCGAACGTCAGCGGGGACGCGGCGGCTTCTTCTCCACCGGCTTTTCAGGTGGTCTCGGGAATCGGCCCGGTCTGCGAGCCCGCGTGTCCTTTTCGTCACATCCTCGCCGATCTGGCCAATCGTTTGCAAATAACTCGCCTGGAGGGAGCGCAAATGTCAAACAGTTTCGGTCTACGCGGGCTCGTGGTTCTGTTTGTGTTGGCGGGCTTCCAAATCGTGGGTCACGCGCAATACGGTCCGGCGGGCGGTCCTTATCAGCCGGATTCGGTGGATTCGTTGGTGGACAGAGTCCACGCGGACCTGAATCGCGGATACGACCAGTGGCACCTGTCCAATGGAGACCGGTCGCGGCTGAATAACGCAGAGAAACGGCTTCGCTCGTTCGCGCGCGACTGGCGTCATGAAAGGTTCGACAAAGGCGACCTGGACGATTCCATCGCGGCGATCCAGCACGTCCTCGACAACAATCACCTCGCCGGCAGGGAACGCGATGATCTCTGGGACGATGTGGAGCAGCTACGGCGAATGCGCCAGGCATATGACCGGCATGAAATCGGACGCTCGTGAAGGCACCGCGGGTTTGAAATTCCCGGCAAACAAAACATAGCTTCCCGCGATCCTGCCAGATGTAGAGGACTGAGTTGATCGCGCGCTCCGGTGATCGTCTCATCGGATGGGATAATGTTGTGATCATCATGAGGGGAGCGCGTGGACAGAGGCAAAGCTGTGTCCCACTGAAGGCGATGATGGCGGGCATACTGCTGGTTTGTCCACGTGCGTTTGCCCTGGACTCGGCGCTGGACGCCAGCCAATACGCACACAGCTCATGGAAAGTCCGCGACGGTTTCGTCAAGGGCGTGATCAGTTCCCTGGCGCAAACGTCCGATGGTTATCTCTGGCTGGGTACGGAATTCGGTCTCGAGCGGTTTGATGGCGTCCGGGCGGCAGCCTGGAATCCGCCGCCCGGCCAGCATCTTCCATCGGCCAGGATTTTCAGCATGCTTGCGGCGCGCGACGGGACGCTCTGGATTGGCACGTCGAACGGCCTGGCAAGCTGGAAGGATGGCCGGTTGACGCAGTATCCGGAACTGGCGGGCCAGGCGATCCGCGCGGCAATCCTCGAAGATCGCGACGGCACCATTTGGGCCGGCGGACTGGCCTCATCATCTGCCGGAAAACTGTGTGCCTTTCGACAGGCTGCGGTTCAGTGCTACGGCGAGGACGGCACTCTGGACGGGGGTGTAACCGCCTTGTATGAAGACCATGAGCGGAATCTCTGGGTAGGAGTGCGGAACGGGTTGTTTCGATGGAAGCCAGGCCCTCCCGCATTCTATCCGGCGACCGCGCCGGCCGCGAACGGCGGTGGCATTCAAGGCATCGCCGAAAGTGGTGACGGCGCGCTTCTGTTCGGGTCGGCCAGCGGAACCAGGCGCGTTACACAGGATCAAACGGAAGCCTATCCGCTCCCCGGCACCAGGCAGCAGGTCACGGCCTTACGGCTGCTCCGCGATGGCGACGGCAGTCTCTGGATCGGGACCTCGGACGCCGGTTTGGCTCATGTCCACAGCGGGAGGACGGATGTATTTGCCCAGGCCGGCGGTCTCTCGGGCGACTTCGTCACCGCTCTCTTCATCGATCGCGAAGGCACGCTGTGGGTGGCGACCGACGGCGGCCTCGACCGCTTTCGGGAATTCGCAGTGCCGACCCTTTCGCTCGGCCAGGGACTGTCGAATGCCAGCATTCTGTCCGTGCTGGCGGCCCGGGATGGCAGTGTCTGGCTGAGCACGCGGCGCGGCTTGAACCGATGGAGCAGCGGGCAGATTTCAGTCTTCGGGCTGCTCCATGGAGCCTATGCGGGCAGCATGTTTCAAGACAGCCGGGGGAGAATCTGGGCCTCCACTCTTCGCGAGTTCGGCTACCTCGAGAACAACCGGTTTGTCCCCGTTAAAGACGTTCCCGGCGGAGCGGTCTATTCCATTTGCGAAGACCGCAATGGGAACTTGTGGATCGCCAACAGGGCCGCCGGGCTGATTCAGCTGTCGAGGAACGGCCAGGTTCAACAGACTCCCTGGACGGCGTTGGGCCATAAGGATCCCGCGATGGCTCTGGCTCCGGATCCCACGGAGCCCG
Organism: Bryobacteraceae bacterium; assembly: GCA_035501495.1. Lineage (GTDB taxonomy): Bacteria > Acidobacteriota > Terriglobia > Bryobacterales > Bryobacteraceae > JAIQFL01. Next base: position 15,797 of record DATJWB010000316.1, read on the forward strand.
GTCTTTGGATAGGCTTCAATCAAGGTGGAATCGCGAAATTCCGCGATGGCAAGGTGACTGCTTCGTACTCAGCCGCCGACGGTCTCGGCGAGGGCCGTGTGAACGGTCTTAGGTTCGATCCCGACGGAGCGCTCTGGGCGGCCACGGAGGGCGGACTGAGCCGTTTCAAAAACGGCCGCATCGCCACGCTTGCCGGAAGGAACGGCCTTCCCTGCGACTCCGTTCATTGGATGATGGAAGACGACGACCATTCCTTCTGGCTGTACACCACGTGCGGACTGGTCCGCGTCGCGCGCGCGGAATTGGATGCATGGGCTGCCGCCACAGACCACGATCCGCATGCGGCGCGCGCGATCCATGCCACGGTTTTCGACAGTTCCGACGGTGTGCGCAGCCTGGAGGAGAACGGCGGCTACACTCCGCATGTGGCCAAGTCCGCCGACGGCAGGTTGTGGTTCTTGCCATCGGACGGGGCAAGCATCGTCGATCCTCACCACCTTCCTTATAACCATCTGCTCCCCCCGGTGCACATCGCGCTGGTTACCGCGGACCGCAAGACCTACCAGGTTCCCACCGATGAACAACAGCACTTGCGTCTGCCGGCCCTGGTGCGCGATCTGACCATCGACTACACCGCCTTGAGCCTGGTGGCGCCCGAGAAGGTGCACTTCCGCTATAGGCTGGAGGGGCGCGACCTGGACTGGCGCGACGACACCGGCAATCGCCGGCAAGCGGTCTACAACGATCTTCCGCCGCGGAAGTACCGCTTCCGCGTGATCGCATGCAACAACAGCGGCGTGTGGAACGAGTCCGGTGCATCGCTCGATTTCTCCATCGCCCCGGCGCTGTACCAGGCTACCTGGTTCCAGGTGCTTTGCGCGGCCGGCGTTCTGGCATTGCTCGGAGCCCTCTATCGGCTGCGGCAGCAGCAGGTGGCGCGGCAATTCCAGATTCGGATGGAAGTACGCCTCAACGAGCGGACCCGCATCGCGCGGGAGTTGCACGATACCATGCTTCAGAGCTTTCAGGCGGTGTTGATGAAGTTCCACGCGGTCACATACCTGCTGGACGATCATGCTGAGGCGCGGGACGCTCTGGAGGGGGTCATCGTCCAGGCGCGCCAGGCAGTGATCGAGGGCCGCGAGGCGGTGCAGGGTCTGCGCTCCTCAACCCAGGTCACCAACGATCTGGCCCTGGCCATCGGCGCTCTCGGGGAAGCACTCGCAGCGGAACTGGATCATGACGTCCCCGAGTTTCGAGTGCGGGTGGAAGGCACTTCCCGGGATCTGGCCCCGCTGGTGCGCGACGACATTCACAGAATCGCTTGCGAAGCGGTGCGGAATGCCTTCCGCCACGCGCTCGCGCGACACATCGAGGTCGAGATCCGGTATGATCGGCGTCATCTTCGACTGCAGGTTCTGGACAATGGAAGAGGAATTGACGACAAGGTTCTGAGTGCGGGCGGTCGTCCCGGACATTTCGGCCTGGCGGGGATGCGCGAACGCGCCCAATCGGTAGGCGGCAGACTGGCGATCCGGCGCGGACCGGATTCCGGCACGGAGATCGAGTTGACGATCGCCGCCTCGGTGGCTTACGGAAAACTTCCCGTCCAGAGGTCGATGTCTTCGGGAAAAGGATCTTGATGCACGCGAGATGAAGGAGGCGACAGGTAGTTATGGGACAGGGCTACATTCGGGTGCTCAGCGTGGATGACCATGCGCTCCTTCGCGAAGGGATTGCATCCATCATCACGCACCAGACGGACATGCTGCTGGTCTCACAGGCAGCCGGCGGCCGGGAAGCGATTCAACAGTATCGCCAGCACCGGCCGGACGTAACCCTGATGGATCTCCGCATGCCGGATTTGAGCGGAATCGACGCCTTGATTGCGATCCGGGCCGAGTTTCCCGAAGCCCGCGTGATCATGTTGACCACCTTTGAAGGCGATGAGGAAGTAAGCCGCGCGGTGGAGGCGGGAGCCTGGGGGTATCTCCTGAAGAGCCTGCCTCCCAACCGGCTCGTACAGGTAATCCGGGAGGTGCACGCAGGCAGGAATTTCTTTGCGCCAAGTTCGCCTACCCCCTGATCGCTTTGGCGCAGAGGGGCGACGCAGCGCGTGAATTTTCGACGCGATGCCGGCGGCGATCGAAGTGGTGAGTTAAGGAGTGCAGCTGGTTCTTGCGCGGCCGTTCACGCCGCCGCAATCTCTCGAAACTCCCCCGCCGGATTGTTCTTGATAAGAAGGATGGGGCTCGCCATGACGTCGAGCAATACGAGCAGAGCAGGCGATAGCGCCTGGGCGGGCATTCGGCGAAGGATGTCGGCTGGATCCGACAGGGGAGCGTTCGAGAGCCTTGGTTCGGCGTCTTCGAAACGGGCATGGCGGCCGGCCCGGACCACCCCGGCCGGGGTCACTCGCCGCGCGATTCGTGCCGAACTCATGCTTCCAATATGCGCTCGCGGCGCTCAAAGGTCATCACGACATCGAGGCGTTTTGCATTAACCGTTCCGGCCAAGGACCCGGTACCACGCTTGGGGTATTGCCCGAACGTGAAGAGCCCTAACCTGAAGAGCTCGTTTCGGCTTCCGGCTGTGATACACCAAGATGAGAATCGACGCGTCTTCGCACAGCAATCCGACTATGCCAGGACGTTGAACGCATTCATCGATCAAGCAGAGAACGGGCCGCGATCGAGAACCAGTTTCTGAGATCTGTCCGTCTCGACGACGGCACCAAAAGCGCTCCAGGCTTTGATCGACCACGCCAAAGCCAGGCGGGCCTTCTTCGACGCCCGTTGTTTGCAAGACAGTTGGAGCATGGGCATCGGCCCCGGAGCGTGAAGAATTTTGTCGGCATCAACCACCCCTGGATGATCTTCGTTCACTCCGAAGCGCACCCGCCGCTACCCTGACGCGATAACTCGAAAGTGGTAGACGAAGATTACCGGGCGGATGTCGGACCGGCTGGGCTATAGTACCGTTAAGACGAAATGGAGACGGAACAGCAGGCGCGCATTCGGGTACTGAGCGTTGACGATCACCCCCTGCTGCGCGAGGGAATCGCCGCCATCATTCAGGGACAGGCCGATATGATCCTGGTGTCGCAGGCATCGAATGGGTCCGAGGCCATCCGCAAGTACCGCGAGCACCGCCCGGACGTCACCCTCATGGATCTGCGACTCCCCGACCTGAACGGAATCGACGTGGTGATGGCCATCCGGGGCGAATTCCCGGATGCGCGCATCATCATGCTGACGACCTTCGAAGGCGACGTCGAGATCCAGCGGGCTCTGGAAGCCGGAGCGCGCGGTTACCTGCTGAAAAGCACACCGCCTCGCGAACTGGCACAGGCGATCCGGGAGGTACATGCGGGCAAGAAGCGCGTTCCGCCGGATGTCGCCGCCCAGCTTGCCGAGCACTTGGGCTCGGAAAGTTTGAGCGGCCGCGAGATCGAAGTGCTCCGCCAGGTGGCGGAAGGGAATCGGAACCGCGACATCGCGGAACGCCTCTGCATTTCCGAGGAGACCGTCAAGGTCCACGTCAAACATATCATGGACAAGCTCGGGGCCAACGATCGGACGCAGGCCATCGCCATCGCGGTCAAGCGGGGCATCATTCGTCTCTGATCCGCGTCCTACCGTAACGGGTTATGGGAAAAGCCCTCGAAAGCATGTTGACGGCCGAGGCCCGATAGCGCATATTCAATCCATGACTCCAGGGAGAGCATGGCAATGAACCGGCTCACGAACAAGCGCGCCCTGATTACGGGGGGCACCACCGGCATTGGCCTGGAAACGGCGCGGCAGTTTGTTGGCGAGGGCGCGCGGGTGGCCGTAACCGGTACAAATCCCGCGACACTGGCCGAAGCGCGCAAAGCCCTGGGAAACGACGTGCTGGTGCTGGCCTCCGACGCCGGCGATCTCAGCGCCCAGGAGGCTCTGGCGAGAACCGTCGGGGAGGCCTTTGGCCAACTCGATATCCTGTTTCTCAATGCGGGAATCGCCGAACTGCGGCCGATCGGGAAATGGGATGGGCCCGCGATCGACCGCTCGCTGGCGATCAATTTCAAGGGGCCGTTTCTCCTCATACAGGCGCTGCTCCCCTACTTCGCGAAGCCGGCGTCGATCGTGCTGAACACGTCCATCAACGCTCACATCGGCATGCCCGCGACCTCCATCTACGGGGCGTCGAAGGCGGCGTTGCTTTCGCTGGCGAAGACGTTGTCGGGCGAACTGATCGGGCGCGGCATTCGGGTGAATGCCATCAGCCCCGGTCCGATCGCCACGCCCCTTTACGGTAAGCTGGGCCTTTCAGAGGCCGAGGCCAAAGCTACGGGAGAGAAGATTCTGGCGCAGGTTCCCGCCGGACGATTCGGCGACGCGGCCGAAATCGCGAAAGCGGTTGTCTTTCTGGCTTCCGATGAGGCCGCGTTCACCGTGGGCAGCGAACTGATCCTTGACGGTGGCTTGAGCACCCTCTGATTCCGACCTGGAAGGACAGCTCCTGTAGGAAAGACGATCGTTTTTCGTCGTCTGTCTCTATTGCGTCTGACGCCAACTCCCCCGGCGATTCGTTTGATTTCGAAAGGCCGAAATGATAGGCTGTTCCCGATCTGTTGGGTCCCGTATTGATTTCTGGAAGGAGAATGATCACGATGCCGCTCAACACTGTGGATGCTGATTCTCGATCGAAGCAGCAGGAGACGTTCACCCAACTCTGGGCCAGGGAGAAGCCTTCCTTCGGCTCCGGTTCCTCAACAACCCCCTGGGTAATTGAAGTCAGCCCGGTAAACGGGGCTGTGTTCGGCTTTGTCCCGCCGGGGTCCCTTGCCATGCTCGTTGCCGATCGCGAGTCGCCGTTGCTGCAAGACATTGCCCTGGCCGCTTCTCATCGCGATGAGCCGTTGCTCCGGAAGTGTGCTCACATCATTGCGGAGAGGGCGCGGGCCGCAAGCCGATCCACGGTGGATTCGATTGCCGGAGCCGTCGAGATCGCCTACCACGGCCGCCAAATCGCTTCGGTCGTGGTCGATCGGGGCACGGGATTCGCGTTCGTCCAACTGCCCTATCACGGAGGCGCCGTCGTGCCATCCGCCTTCACCGCGAAATCTTACTCTCAGTCTGGCACGGCCATGGAATGCATCGTTATGGTCCGTGAGCCCGAACTGAGCGCCGTCGAGAAACTGGTCAATGCGATGACCGCCCGGCCAATCGACGGGATCTGGTTCGGCGGGGTGATCTACAATTTCATCAAAGAGGCCGCTCATGATGTAGCGCACGCCGCTGAAGACGTGGGTCACGCTGCCGTAGAGGTGGCGGCCAACCCTGGCGTGGATGAGGCCGCCGAAGATGCCGGTGAGGTCGCCGCCGATGCCGCGGGGATTTCCGCGTATCAGGAACAGGTTTCTGTCTCGGCCACAACTCTGAGCGCGGAACCCGGGGTTGATGAACTCGTCGAGTACCGGAATCGAATTCTCTCCAGCCGCAATTGAGTGAGTCCGGTCGAACCATGGTTTGGTTGGTCTCCGCGCTCTTCGCGTTCTGGATCGGCGCAACGATTGTCCGGCAAGTCTGGAAAGGCCACCATCCCGTCCTGAACGGAATGGACCGTTTCTCTCTCATCCCCCGCTGGACGTTCTTTGCGCCGAATCCGGCAACTTCGGATTATCGCCTGATGTTCCGCGACCGTTATGCAGGCGGCCGGTTCAGCCTATACCGGGAAGTGCCGCTCGGTGCCCGATTGTCCGTTCTGCACGTCATCTGGAATCCGGGAAAACGGGGGCAGAAACTGCTGGCGGATTCTGTCCGTGGCTTGGTGCGCTCGGCGGCGGCGATGCACGAGTCGGGACTCAAGACCACCCTTGGTTATCTCGCGATCCTCAACTACGTAGCCTCCCTGCCTCGTACGTCAGCCTCCGAGGCGACGCAGTTTGTCATTGTCGAGACGTTCGGCCATTTCCCCGTAAAGGAACCAAGGCTCGTCATGCAGTCCGAGGTGCACCGGCTGGGTTGACGGGCGCCCTTCAGGAGCGCCAGGACAGGGCACAGTAGACGATTGCGGGATAAGTGGCGGCAAACGACCACAGAAACGAATTCAACCCCATCACGATGGCGTTCATCAGGTGAAAGGCGAATCCCCACGCCAGAAAGAGGCATCCTACGGGCAAGGGCAGCACCAGAACCAAAGGGAACGCGGTCTCGATGATGACTGTGGACCAGGTGAGCCAGGCGTTCATCGCCCGATGGTCACGGAGGAATCCAGCCGCGGCGGCTTGTCCGTACGTCTGCGTGTTGAAAATTCGAAACACCGCCTCGCCGCGGCGCCAGGTCTCACCCATCGCTTTCGCCACTCCGGACACGCAATACGACAGACACGACTGCAGGGCGATGAACCAGATACAAGCGTGCGTGATCCGTGAATCCCACACGGCGAACAGGTTGATCCACAGGCTGGTGAAAATGATCGTTGCCATTTGATCGGCCCCGTCCTGGCCTAGCGGACTGCGCAGGTTGATCAGTATGGTTGTCGCGAGAATGATCGTCAGCCCAACCGCCTCGAGCGCACGGACGTGGGGATTGGTGAGCAGAAGAAGGATCGCCAGGAGGCGGATTCCCAGCACCGCAAGATAGCCGTGAAAACTCAGAACCCCGCTCAAGGCCGACGCCAGCGCGCCCCCGCCTGCCAACTCCGGCCGTGACCCCATAATCTTCCAGTCAAAAAGACCCCCGGCACGGAACTGCCGCCAGTTCGAAAGGTGCTCCAGAGTCGAAACCAGGATCCCGGCCAGAGCCACAAAACGCACCAGCAGGATGGCACTCCCCGGAGTACGAACGGAGGTGTCCACCCAACCTGGAACGGAGCTCAGGTGCGAAATCATAGGCCTCCGAATTTACCGCACCGGAAGTGCAGAGTGCCGGCCTTTGATTGTGGCCCAGGCTTGCTCGGAATGGCAAGAGGAGGTTTCGGTCCTGACCGTATCGATCGAGCCCCGATTACTTCTTCAGCAGACCCAAAGCCAGACTCAGACCCACCCCGCAGAGAAGACCCACCAGAAAGATGATGATCCTCTCGAGCATCGGTGATCCCTTGGTCGTGATCGTGGCCTGCGGGATCGTGGGCTGGGGAATCGCCGGCATCATGGGTTGAGGAATCTGCGGCCCGTATACCTGAACGCCCGGAACCTGAACCTGCGGCTGCGGTATGTGGGGCATCTGGGGCGGATACACTCCCGGCAACTGGGGAGCCTGCGCGTTCACATTCACCTGGATGGGAGAGCCTCCCCCGCCTCCCCCACCCGATTGACCCGGCGCGGCGGGGGCGGCCGCACCGGCTGCGCCCGGCTGCATGGCCGGCCGCGCAATCATCCTCGTATACTCGCTCGGACCCTGCTCGGCCGGCGGGGCCTCGACCGCTGGCACACTCGCGGAAGGCGCCGGAGAGGCGCCTGCCGACGGCCCCGCGGGCTGAAGAATCGGTGCCTGAAAGGCTCCGGTGGCGCTTCCCGAACCGGAGCCCGGAAGCGGCTCCGCACCCCCGAATTTCCCGAACATGCGGGTGAACTCGCCTTGAGACTGTGACGGCCGCGTCGCCTGTGGTATCGGCGAAACCTGCGGCGCCCCCGGCGAAGCATTCAGATCGATTGATCCTTCGCGTGGCGCAGTCGCTGGAGGCGGTCCCGGCGTCGCCTTGAAGAAGCGCGTGAACTCACCCTGCGGCTTGTCCTCCACCTGTTGAGCGCGATTCGCGGCGGTCGGCAATCCGGGCTGGAACACGTCCGATCCCGGCATCCTGGCCGGTTTTCGCTGCCAGTCTTCCTCCGGCTGCGAGCGCTCCGGGAATGGCGAGTTGAACATCCGCGTGAACTCCCCCGGACCCGCCTCGGACTGCGGAGCCGTGGGTGGAACAGGTTCAGACGCCACAGGTTGAGGTCCTTGGAACAGCCTCGAAAACTCCCCGGGAAAGGAGGCGACGGGGGTGGCCGGAACTGGCTTGTCGGTAGAAAGTGGAGGGCTTGCGGGCGCCATCGGTTTGCCGGGAGGCGGGGCCATGGCCGGCGATTCCATCGTCTTCACGGGACCGACAGGCTGCGGCACGGGAAACCCCGGCCTGGTCTTAAAGATCTGGGTGAACTCGCCAATCTCCTGGCCTTCACCCGAACCCGGGGATGGCGCTGACGGTGCGCCCGCCGGGCGAGTCGGAACCGCGGGATTGGAGGGAGGGGACTTTACGGCAGGCGGCTCTGCGGTTTGTAGAACGCTCGCGGCCGTCGGAGCGGGTTGGAACATCCTGGTGAACTCGCCGGGACCCTCGGGTGCGTCTGCCGCAGGACTCGCCGGGGGTGGCGGGGGGCTGACCGGCTTCGCTGCCGGGACCGGCGGTGCCGTCTTTTCCGGAGCGGGCGCGGGCTCGGCCATCGGGGTTGCGGGGCTGGCCTGGAACATGCGCGTAAACGCCCCCGGTTCGGTTACCGGGGCGCCGGGCGGCGCGGATTGCGGCGGCACGGAAGGGCCTGAACCAGCCGCCTGGAACATCCGCGTAAACTCACCTGGTTCGTTCGGTGGGGCGGCAGACTGGGAAGCCGGCGGTACAATCCCCGAGCCGGCTCCACTCGTGGGAATGGCGGGTCTCGCTGGCGGTGCCGGAGGCGCCGCGCTTGCACCCACACCCTGAAACATTCGCGTAAACTCGCCCGGTTCACCCGGCGAAGCGGGCGGTGGACCTGGGAGAGCCCCCGGACGAGGTCCACTCGAAGGGCTGGATGCGCCTGCCGCGGGCGCTGGAGACGCCGCTCGCGGACCGCCCCCATGGGGCATCTGCGTGGATCCGGGCGCCTGGCTCTGTCCGGCCACCTGCGGAGGTACGCTCGCCGGGCCAGGTCGCGCGGGTGGAGCGGGTTTCCCGGGTGCGCCGGCCGGAGGCGCCGCGCTTGGGCCCACCCCCTGAAACATTCGCGTAAACTCGCCCGGTTCGCCCGGCGAAGCGGGCGGTGGAACCGGAGGGGCAGCCGCCGGACCAGGGCCGCTCGCCGGACCAGCCGGAGCGGCTGGCGGTACCGTACTTCTCGGCACGGCAGGCCCAGCCGGCGGACCGCCCTGAAACATCCGGGTGAACTCCCCCGCGCTTTCCAACGGGGTGAATTCCGGAGGCGGCGGCGTGATCGTCGGCCTCGGCGGAACCGGTGGCCGAACGGATGGCGCGGGCGGATTGACCGGTGGTGTGGCCGGGGGCGCCACGCTTTGCGGCATGCTGATCGGAGGCGCCGCAGCCCCCGGCCGCCTCTCCGCCGCGGTTTGCGGTTTGGACGCCGGTCGAGCCATCTCGTCGGTCAGAGCTTCCGACCGGTCCACCGGCATCTCCCGGCTGAAGGCAACCGTCTCGGCGTTTTGTAATTCGGCGACGCTCCTCGCCGGCGGCACACCGGGGGCGCCCTGAAACATCCGGGTGAACTCGCCGGGGCCGCTCGGCGGCGGGCCCTCGCCCGGCGCCGGCGGTTTCGCAGGCGGAACGGCCGGCTGCGGCTTAGGCGGCTCGCTGGGCGGGCGCCCGCCCGGCTGGAACATCCGCGTAAACTCGCCCGCTTCCGGGGGAGCAGCGGAAGGCGCCGTCGTGGGCGGCGCCGCCGGCCCCTGGAACATGCCGCTGGGCCGCGATGGCGGCCGGTTGGGAATCCTGGTTTTCTCGTCGTCGGGAACCGCATCGGGCGGCACCGGCGGCGACGACGGAGGGCGGAATCCCCCGGTCGAGGGCGGCCGCTGAAAGACCCGTGTAAATTCTCCGGGCTTGGACGGGTCTGCCGTCCCGGATGGAGGGCGGCCTATTCCCGATGGAGGGCGGACCGAGGGCGGTGCCGCCGGAGGGCTGGAGGGCGGCCGCGGCAAGGTCGTTTCCGCCGTCGAAGGAGTCCGCCATGGACTTCCCAGCGTCCCCTTTGTTGGTTTTTGCGGCGCCCTCTCCTGGTCGGTCAGCCACTCGTCCAAATGCTGGTAGGGCGGTGCCACCGTCACAACAAAGGGCGTGCCATCGTTGTCGCCGACTTCGATCAGCTTGGAAAACGACGCCGGCGGCATGGCGCGCAGGCGGGCCAGCAACTGCTCGTTCTCTGCCGTGCGCCCGCCGATCAGAAGGTGCACGGTGACATCGCGAGCGGTCGAGACCTGGCGGGCGCGAAAGCTCTTGGTGCCCGCTCCCGGAAGCGGCTCTATCAGATCGTATCGCTTGTAGAATTCCATTCCTCGCCCCGCTAGTCCCCATCTTGCCACGCAACCCTGGCCGATCGAGATACCCTATTGTTATCGACGGCACGTACCATGGACGGTTTCCTAAACCCGAAAGTTAATGTTACATTGAATCGCGAAACCTATGCGGCTACTTTCCAGGGTGGTTTGGTCGGAAGGCATGTATCTCGGACCCCACCATTTTCAGGCTCAAAGCCGCTATTTTGAGGACTCCATCGAGTTTGCGACGGGTTCGCTTTGGTTCGCCCCTTTCGGCCTGGTAGGGATAGAACTGGACGCCGAGGCTTTGCGTAATGGTACTGTATCCCTGGTGCACGCACGCGGCATCCTTCCAGATGGGTTGCCGTTCCATATGCCCGAGAGCGATGCTCTGCCCGAAGCCCGCGCAATTGCCGACCTCTTTCCGCCCACGCGCGACTCCATCACCCTCATGTTGGCGATCCCGCCTCGCAAACCCAACGGGTATAACTGCTCCTTGACCGAGGACGGCGTTGCGGCGCGCTTTCAAGCCGAATCGCGCGTCCTTTCCGATGAGAACAGCGGCGCCGACGAGCGCCCCGTCCGCCTCGGGCGAAAGAACATCCGGCTCCTGGTGGATACCGAGCCGACCCAGGAATTTCTCACGCAGCCGCTGGCGCGGATCATGCGCGACGGCTCCGGCCACTACGTCTACGATGCGCGTTACATCCCTCCGCTGCTCGAAATCAGCGCCAGCCGGAGCCTCATGCTCATGGTGCAGCGGCTCATCGAGATCCTCGACGAAAAAGCGGCCACGATCACCCGCAGCAGCGCCCGCCCCGGACAGCTCGGCACCGACTTCGCTACCCGCGAAATCGCCAACTTCTGGCTGCTGCACGCGATCAATTCCGCCCTCCCGCCCCTGCGGCACCAGCTTGTCGCCAAGCACGGCCATCCCGAGGAGTTGTTCGTCGAGATGTCGCGCCTGGCGGGAGCGCTCTGCACCTTTGCGCTCGATTCCCATCCGCGAACCCTGCCGTTGTACGATCACCTGCGCCTCACCGAGGTCTTCGACGAGCTGGAGCGTCACATCCGGCTCCACCTCGAAACCATCGTTCCCACGAACTGCCTGTCGATTCCGCTCAAGAAGGTCGAGAACTACTACTGGGAAGGCGAAGTCACCGACACGCGCTGCATGGGCCGTTCCCGCTGGGTGTTTGCCATCCATTCGGACATGGGCGAGGCCGAGCTGATGGAGAGCACCCCGCGCCTCATCAAGATCTGCACGCCACCGTTTGTGCGCGAGCTGGTGAGACGAGCGCTGCCGGGAATGACCTTGACCCATCTCCCCATTCCGCCGCCGGCCATTTCGCGCCGCGTGGAGACCCAGTATTACGGCATCAGCCGCAGCGGTCCGTGCTGGGACCACATGACCAAGGCACGGCAGATCGGAGTTTATATTCCGGGCGAGTTTCCGAACCCGGAAGTCGAAATCCTTGTGGTACTGGATAACCAGTGATGACACCCGCCAACACCCGCAGGCCCGACAACCTGGCTCTCATTTACCAGGAAGCCTTTACCGCCATCGAGAGGCTGCGCGCCAACACCCAGGGCATCAGCGATGCCAATGGATTTCGCCATCACACCCGCGAAGCCATGAAGACCGCGACCAACAATGCATTGGCCGCGGGCTACAATGCCGACGACACGCGCTGCGCTACTTTCGCAGTGGTCGCGTTCCTCGACGAGTCCGTGCTGAATTCCCAGAACCCCATCTTCGCCGACTGGCTGCGCAAACCGATGCAGGAGGAACTGTTCGGCAGACAGATCGCCGGCGAAATCTTCTTCCAGAACCTGCAGCAGCTCCTCGGACGCAGCGACTCCCACGATCTCGCCGACCTGCTGGAAGTCCACTACCTCTGCCTGCTGTTGGGCTTTCTCGGCAAATACCGGGCGGGAAACCGCGGCGAGCTCGATCAGATCATGAACATGACCCGCGATAAGATCCGTCGCATTCGCGGACCTTTCGGCCAGTTGTCGCCCGCCTGGATGCTGCCGCCCGGAACCCTCCGCGCCCTGGTGGATCCCTGGGTGCGGCGGCTGACCATCATCGCCATTGCGAGTGCGAGCGTGATGTTGCTGGCGTTTTTCATCTACTTCTTTATCCTCCGCTCGGGTATAGGGGACCTTCACAATCTGGCCCCGCAGACCATCGGTTAAGGAGCGCACTGATGCTCGGTTATAGCGTCATAGGCCTCACCGTGTTGGCGCTGATCGTCCTGGTGAGCATTTATCTTCAGAAAAGGAAAAAAGAGAAACAGGCTGCTGCGGCGGCGGCTGCGGGCGAACCAGTTGCGCCTGGCGGCGACGAGATCTCGGTACTCATTCACGAGGCCGAGAAAAAGCTCGAGGCCGCCAAACTGAAAGAAGGATCCAAGGTCGGCGGCCTGCCGGTCTTTCTCGTGATGGGGGAGCCTGGCACCACCAAGACTTCCGTCATGCTCCACTCGGGGCTCGACCCGGAGCTTTTGGCCGGCCAGGTCTATGTGGCCGGAAACGTTTCGCCCACGCGCTCCGCGAACCTGTGGTTCACGCGCAAGGCCATCTTCGCCGAGGCCGGGGGCGCCTTGATAGCCGACACCGGCAAATGGGGCAAGCTGGTGAAACGGCTCCAGCCGCGCGCCGCCGTGGTCCGCAAGGGCGAGCAGGCGCCGCGCGCGGCGCTGGTGTGCTTCGATTGCGAGAACTTCACCCGCCCGGGAGCTTCCGACATCGTCACCAATGCCGCCCGGACTTTGCGCGCCCGCCTGGGTGAGGTCTCGCAGGCGATGGGCATCAATCTTCCGGTCTATGCCCTGTTCACCAAAACTGACCGCCTGCCCTTCTTCACCGATTACGTCCGCAACCTGACCAACGACGAGTCTACCCAGGTGCTCGGGGTGACCCTGCCCATGATGGACCGGCGCAACGAAGGCGTGTACGCGGAACAGGAAACCAACCGGCTGACCGGCGAGTTCGAGCGCCTGTTCCGCTCGCTGGCCGACGCGCGCATCGAGTTCCTGGCCCGCGAAGGCGATGCTGCCAGGCTGCCGCCGGAATACGAGTTCCCGCGCGAGTTTCGCAAGGTGCGGCCGGCCCTGGTGCAGTTCCTGGTGGATCTCTGCCGTCCCAGCCAGTTGACCGTGGGGCCGTTCCTGCGCGGCTTCTACTTCACGGGCGTGCGGCCCATCATCATCAACGAGGTGGCTCCCGTGGCCGCGGCCGCGCCGCAGCCGTCGGAAGCCGCGCCCTCGGGCGCCACCGGTTTCTTCAACCGCGCGGCCCTTTCGGCCGCGGCAGCCCCGGCTCCTCCCAAGATCATGGGGACTCGCAAGGTCCCGCAGTGGCTGTTCCTCGCGCACTTCTTCAACGACGTCCTGCTGATGGACCGCAGCGCCATGGGTGCCAGCGGCGCCAGCACCCGAACCAGCACCGCACGCCGCTGGCTGATGATCTCCGCGGCCTCTCTGAGCTTCGTCCTGTTCGTGTTGTTCACGATTTCGTTCCTCAACAACAACAGCCTGGAGAACCGCGTCCGCGACGCGGCCAAAGCCATCCCCGCGGGCGACATCACCGGCACGGACGTGGCCCCGGCCACCTCGATGCGCCAGCTCGATGTGATTCGCGGGTCGCTGGTGGACCTCATGAAGTACCGGCGCGACGGCAAGCCGTTGTTCTACCGGTGGGGACTCTACGCCGGTGACGACGTGTACCGCGAGGGGCGGCCGATCTATTGCGGCGATCTGCGCCAGTTGATGCTCAAGCAGACGCAGGCGAACATGCTCACCTATCTGCGGAATCTGCGCTCGTCCAACGCCGAATTCCGGCCCGCCTACGAGGCGCTGCGGTCGTACCTCATCACCACCTCTCATCCCGAGAAAAGCGACAGCCAGCTTGCTCCCGTGTTGATGCGTTTCTGGCTGAACGGTCAGAATCCCGACCAGGATCGCCAGACCCTCGCCCGCAGGCAGTTCGATTTCTACCAGCAGGACCTGTTAGCCGAAAACCCCTGCGCCGGAAGCGCCGATACTCCCACGGTCTTCAGCGCGCAGGCGTACATCAGGAGCCTGGGAGGCACGCAGCGAGTGTACCTGGCGATGCTGTCGGAGGCCGACAAGCGCTTCCCGTCGATCAATTTCAACAAGTCGTTTCCCGGCTCCGAGAAGGCGGTCCTGGACCCATACGAGGTGCGGGGCGCGTTCTCGAAAGACGGGTGGAAGTTCATGAACGACGCCATCCAACATCCCGAACGTTACGTCAAGGGCGAGGCATGGGTCCTGGGAGAGCAGAGCAACGAGAATCTCGACATGGGCAAGCTCTCCGCCGATATCAGGACGATTTACTCCAACGAATGGGTCGATCAGTGGACCAAATACCTCAAATCGGCAGTGGTGCTGCGATATGGCGGCTTGAAGGATGCGGCGACGAAGCTGCAGCTTCACTCCAGCAACCTGGCGCCTCTGCTGGAACTCTCGTCACAGGCTTCGCAGAATACGGCCGTGGAGGATCCCGCCGCCAGGAATTTTCAGCCGGTACAGTACGTGACGCCTCCGCAGATCACGGACAAGTATATTGGCCCTGCCAATGCCGATTACATCAACGCCCTGGCGCAATTGCAGTCGCAGGTCGATACGCTGGCGGGCAAACCCCAACCCGCCGAAGCGGAGTTGGCACAGGCGTATCAGGTGGCCAAAGACGCTGAGATCAAGGTGGGGGCGGTCTCCCGGAATTTCAATACCGATTCGCCGGTGCAGAAGCAGGTGACCGAGCTCCTGCTCGCCCCGATCCTTTACGTCGAGCCTTACCTGAAGCCGCCGGACATGTCCACGGTTCTGAACGGCAAGGGCGCGGGCCTCTGCAAGCAGATCAACCCGATCCTGTCCAAGTATCCGTTCAATCCGAAGGGCGTCGATTCCACGATTCCCGAAATCGACTCGGTCTTCCGTCCCAAGGACGGAGCGATCTGGCAGTTCGTGGATGGCGACCTGCAGAAGTTCGTCACTCGCCAGGGGCCGGTGTTTGTGGAGAATCCGTCCGGCGGCGTGAAGATCTCGAAGACGTTCCTGGACTGGCTGAACCGCGTAGCGGCCTTCTCCGACGCGTCCTGGGGGGAAGGAACACCCGATCCGAAGCTGAAATTCACGGTGAAACCTCTGCCTTCGCCGGACATCGAAAACGTCCCGCTGACGATTGGCGGGCAAGCATTCACCTTCCCGGGCGGCGACACCCCGGCCAAACAATACACCTGGCCCGGCGACTCATCGGGATTCCAGTTGAACGCCAAGTTCAAGAACTCCACGCTCTACCGCATCTATCACTTCGACGGCACGTGGGCGGTGTTCAAGTTTGTCGAGCAGGCCGACGATCACCGCGGGAACATCGTGACGGCGATCCTGGGCTCCGGCAATCCCAAGCAGGCCACCATCGACGATGCCTCGGGCCATCCGGTGACGGTCAAGCTCGAAGTGATCGCTTCGCCGCCGGTCTTCGACCGAGGTTATTTCCAAACGTTAAATTGTGTCCCGACTGTGGCGTTAAAATAGCTCATACATGGATTTACCGGCGCGGATCGGCAAGTATGAGCTGGAGGAGTTTCTCGGCGGGGGGATGTCGCACGTCTATCGCGCGCGCGATACGGTCATCGGCCGCACCGTGGCCGTCAAGATTCTGACCGAGGCCGGCTGCCAGGACCCGGAAGCCAAGGCCCGCTTCCTGGCGGAAGCCCGCATGGCCGGCAACATCACGCACGACAACGTCCTCAGCATTTACGATTTCGGGGAGGATGACCAGCACCGTCCCTTCATGGTGATGGAACTCCTCAAGGGAGAGGACCTGCGGCATGCCATCAAGGCCGGCCGCACCGGCGATCTGCGGTCCAAGCTCAAGATCGCGCTCCAGATTGCGCGCGCGCTGGAATACATTCACAGCCAGAAGATCATCCACCGCGATATCAAGCCCGAGAACGTGCATATCAACGTCGCGGGCGTGGTGAAGCTGATGGATTTCGGCATCGCCAAGACCGAAGGCCTCAACATGACGCGCGCCGGCTACGTGCTCGGCACGCCGTATTACATGGCGCCCGAACAGGTGATGGGTCAGGACATCACCGACCAGGTGGACGTGTACGCCTTCGGCATCCTGATGTTCGAGTTGATGACCGGGACGAAGCCGATCACCGGCGACGCGGTGGAGCGGATCTTCTACGCCATCCTGAACGAGCCCTTGAACCTCGAACCGATGCGCCAGGCGGGGGTGCCCGATTCGATCTGCGATCTGGTGGCGCGCTGCACCGCGAAGAATCCGGCACAGAGACCGCAGGGCTTTACGCCGGTGTGCGCGGAAATCGAACGCGTGATCGCCGAGTTGGACGCGCCCACGATGATGCTCCAGCCGCAGGTCGTAGTCGCGCCGCAGCCGTCGCAGCCGAAGTGGATGCTTCCCGCTGTCTTGGGCCTGGTGGCCGTGCTGGCGCTGGCGGTCTATTTCGCGATCGGCCGGAAGAAGCCCGAACCGGTGGTGCCCGTCGAAACTCAATACGCTCAGACCCTCACGACAAGCACCGGCGAGATGGTGCTGGTGCCCGCCGGAACGTTCCTGTTCGGCGAGAACAAGGAGCCGATCTCGCTGCCCGCCTACTACATCGACAAGACCGAGGTTTCCAACAAGGCTTATGCGGAATTCTGTGCCGCCGCCGGACACGCGCTACCCAAGGATTTTGGGTCCGCCAAGCCCGACTACCCGGTGGTCAACGTCTCCTTCGACGATGCGCAGGCGTTCGCAACCTGGGCCGGTAAGAAGCTTCCCACCGGGCATCAATGGGAGAAAGCTGCTCGCGGATCCGACGGATGGGTGTTTCCCTGGGGCAATGAGAAGGATTATTCGCGAGCGAATCTGAACCCGGCGGCGGAAACGGATCGGAAAGCGAAGCCCCTGCCTTTGCGGCCTGTGACGGATTTCGCCAACGGAGCGAGCCCTTTCGGGGCTTTGAACATGGTGGGCAATGCCTGGGAACTGGTGGACGAGACGCGTCCGGCCACCGCCCAGGCCATGCAGTATTTCTCCCGGAAAATGGACCCGCCCCCCACCGCGGATACCAAATGGTACGTGATTCGGGGAGGGTCGTCCTCCGGGCCTTTGGTGGATAACATCGTCTGGGACTTCACCACGGTTCCGGAAACGTGGACTTCTTCCAACATCGGCTTCCGCTGCGTGAAGGATCCCCCGGCGGAAGCAATTCAGAAGAAGTAGCTGTGCACTCGAAGGGAGTTATGAGCAAATCCACGAGACGTGATTTTCTGAAAAGCAGTGTCGCTGCCACACTGCTATCGGCAGCCGGCGGCACGGCGCTGGCCCAACCCGCGAAACGGGCGGCGACCGACTGGGTGACGCTTGGCAAATCCAGGATCAAAGTCACGCGCCTCGCCTTCGGCACCGGTACTCGCGGTGGACAGGTGCAGCGGGATCTGGGCCAGGACGAATTCACCCGCCTGGTGCGCCACGCGTACGACCGCGGCATCCGCTTTTTCGAAACGTCGGACACCTACCGGGGCATGCCGGAGATGCTCGGGATTGCGCTCAAGGGCATCCCGCGCGATACCTACCGGCTCATGACCAAGTACCGCACGCCCAACTCGGGCGACCCCATGCCTAATATCGATCTCGCGCGCCGGCAACTGCAGACGGAGTATATCGATATCATGCTGCTGCACTGCCTGCGGCCAGCGACCTGGGAGGCCGACTACCGGAGCCTCGTGGACGGATTCTCCGAGGCCAAGTCGAAGAAGGTGATCCTCTCCCACGGAGCCTCGGTTCACGGGCTGCCGGCCTTGCGCACCTTTCCCGGCAACCAGTGGCTGGACATCGCCATGATCCGTATGAACCACAACGGCACCCGCATGGATGCCGAAGATCCCAATACTCAGGGGCTGGGTAACGTGGACGAAGTGGTGTCGCATACGCGGAAGGTGCATGCGCAGGGCATGGGCGTGATCAGCATGAAGCTCTGCGGCGAAGGCCGTTTCACGAATGCCGGCGATCGCGATGTCGCAATGAAGTTCGCCATGAATCTCGGCTGCGTGGACGCGGTCACGATCGGTTTCAAGAACACCGCCGAGATCGACGAAGCCGTCGAGCGCATGAGCCGCGTCATGAACTCGTAGAAGACTGTGGGCGTGTGGCCGGCGGTTCGTGCCCGTCGCCCCCCGAACAGACCCGTGCTCGCGCTCTACGACTTTTTCACATCGCTACTCCTATGCCGGTTTATCCCGGCGCTACCGGGCGCGAGTGCCCGCGCCACGTTAGGATGAAGAAGCAACGAATGCCTATGATTCACCTGAAATCTCTGCGGGTGCGCACGGTCCGTGTCCCGATGGAGCATCCTCATCAGACCGCCAGCGGGACGGTAGCGGAGTCCCCTTTGGTGCTCATCGACGTGCTCTCGGACCAGGGTGTTGCTGGACACGGCATCGTCTTCACGTATACGACTGCGGCGCTGAAACCCACGGCAGACCTCGTGCGGAACATCGCCGGGCTGGTGGAGGGTGAAGCGCTCGCTCCTGCCGCGATTGAACAGAAACTGGCCAGGCGCTTCCGTCTTTTGGGAACGCAGGGGCTGGTCGGGATGGCGCTGGCGGGCATCGACATGGCACTGTGGGACGCGCTGGCTCGCACGCACAACGTCTCCCTGCTTGCCTTGCTCGGCGGAGTCCCCCGGCCCGTGCCGGCGTATGGCGCGGTCGGATACGACGGAGAGCGCGAGTCGGCGAAGGCCGCGGAGGATTGGGCGCGGCTGGGCTTCACCGGGATCAAGGCGAAAATCGGGTATCCTACCGTTGCCGAGGATCGCGCCGTGCTCCGGGCGATTCGCAGCGCCGTCGGCGGCAGTGTGGCGATCATGGTGGACTACAACCAGTCCCTTACGCCAACCGATGCGGTGGAGCGGTTGCGCCGCCTCGACGACGAGGACCTCGCCTGGATCGAGGAGCCGACTCTGGCGCACGATTATCAGGGTCACGCGTACATCGCGCGCGAGATTCGCACCCCCGTTCAGTGTGGCGAGAACTGGTGGGGCGTGCGCGACATGCAGCACGCCATCGAGGCGCGCGCCAGCGATTACATGATGCCCGACGTCATGAAAATCGGCGGCGTGACAGGTTGGATGCGGGCGGCCGCATTGGGAGAAGCTCACGGCATTCGTCTTTCCAGCCACCTGTGGCCGGAGGTCAGCGCGCAGTTGCTCTGCGCGACCCCCACCGCCCATTGGCTGGAGTACGCCGATTGGTGGAACGCCGTCGTCAGGGAACCGCTGCGCATCGAGAATGGCATGGCGCGCGCCGAGGGAGTGATCGGGACGGGCGTGGAGTGGGACGAGGGAGCGGTGAGCCGCTTCGCCGCCTGACGGACTCCCCCCCATCCAAGCTCACTCGATGCGCTTGGCTCGTTGGTCCTTTCCGTTCTGGTGCAGGACCAGAGCCACGGTCTTACCCTCCCGATCGGTTTCGAAGGTGAATTGCGCATCCACCACCTTGGCGAAGAAATCCCGATTGATTTCGGGAAAGACTTCCGCCTTCTGTTGGCCAGTGCCTTGCGCAAACAAATGGCCGCCCTCGTTGGTGACGATGATGGCGAATGCAGGCGAGAACTGGTACTTCCCAACGTAACTGTCAAGGATTTTCGGATCGATGGCGATCTGTTTGTGAGTGCCTGGGCGCTTCAGGTAATGCATTATGCCTTCCGGCCTGAAAAACGGGCCGATCCAATAGCCATCCGGAGTCTTGGAGAAAATCGTCGTCACATAGCCTCCGGGGTTCATGACGAAGAGTTGTTCTCCATCCATCCGCCAAAACGATTCGGCGCACGCGGAGCGTTCAATCACGTTTCCGAAAGCACCGCGGTTCAGCGTGAAATTGAGCTTGCAACGCGGTCCGGGCAGCATCTTGGAATTCGTTCCCGCCGCGTTTCCGAATTCCCATACCCCCGAGAGCTGGGCACCCGCGGCGCCTGGGGCAAACTCGACTGGCTGACTCACTGACGGCGTACGGAAGACGAACTCCTCGTTTGTCTCGAGTAGCGTGGTTGCGGCCGGACGGTTCGGGGCCAGTGCCGCGGCGGCTTTCGGCAGATCAGCCTGGAGCAATTGCCGGATGCCCGTCCTCTCCGTCCGGATGGCTTTGATAAAGGCCTGAGCGAACGGCCCGGGCGAGGCATTTTGCGTCCGCGCCTCCGTACGGCCCGGCGGGACGGAATAGACAAAGACGGTGTGCGCATCGGCCGTCATCCGCGCCAATCCCGGGCCTTGCGATCGCGACGCCAGTACCGGCAGTTCGCGCGCCGCATCCAGAACGATGACCGCCAGCCTGACGCCTTTTGCGCCCAACGCCTCATGCAAGCGCGTCACCGAGTAGGCGTTGGCGGTGGGCCGCGGGTCCGCCGGCGCGAAGTTCGTGGCCGGAAGCCAGTTGTCACCGCCGCGTTGGAATCCGTAGCCGGTGTAGTAGACCAGCGCAACATCGCCCTTCTGAAGCTTGCCGGCGAAGTCTGTCTCAACGGCCCGCAGTTCCTCATTGGTCGGGTTCCGTACCTCCGTAACCTCGAACCCATCCTGACGAAGAGCTTGAGCGACGGCTGCGGTGTCCGCGGCGGCGGACGAAATCGCCGGCAGGTTCTGGAATTCGCCATTGCCCACCACCAGCGCATGGCGGCCCGGCACGGCCGCTTCGGAGGCGTCGGAGATCTGGAACGGGATGCTCAGAATCTCGGCATTCCTCCACAGAACCCGAAAACGCCAGTTTCCGGGCATGGATGCCGCTTTAGCCCCTGCGATCGGCAGATTGAACAGATAGCATCGCCGCTCATCCGGCTGGCGGGTAAATCGTATCGGGTCTTCTACCTCACCGAACGGATTGAGCCACTGAATTTCGCCATTATCGTCCGGCTTCGCGCCATCCACCGAAAAGGCCACCCACGCCGTCAGGTCGGTGGTCAGGAATTTCGCGCCTCCTTCGGCGGCGCAGGCATCCTGTGCCGAAGGACTCTTGGTGATGACTCGAGCGGCGGCTCGGCGGTCGACCGCCCCATCGAACACGCCAAGACCAAGGGTCCGGGTGACTGCGTTCCCGGCAGAGTCTTCGGCTCGAACTGCCACCCGATACGTTCCGCGGCGCGTGGGCGTGCCGGTGAGTTCTCCCGCCGGCGACAGACTCATGCCGGGTGGAACATTGCCGGCCACGGACCATCGATAAGGAGGCGACCCGCCGGAAGCCCGCAGTTGCAAGAAATACGGGACGTTCATCGTGGCACTTGCCAGCACCGTCTGGCTGACCAGATTCACGACCGTGTTCGGCGGCCTCGAGATGGTGAAGGGAAACCAGGAGACCTTTTGGTCGTTGTAATAAACCTGCAGCTCCCATTTGCCGGGCATGGTGGATGGCGGCGCGCCCGCAATCCGCAGCATGCCACCGACCCAGGTGCCATTGGGACCAGACAGGTCGATGACAGTGGGGGCAAGGGGCGAGCCGGCAGGGCTCGTCCACTCGATGCGGAGCTTGTCGCCCTTCTTCCCGCCGGTATAGGTAATTCCCCAGGAAGCCCCAGGATCGGTGGTCAGGAACTCGCTTTCTTCCTCGACTTGACCCGGATAGAACGGCCCGGTCCGGATCACGACCGCGCTGGTCATGCGAAGGGGCGGCCCGTTCTGAGCCGATAGGGCAACTGTCCATACGAAGCCAGCCACGAGGCGGAGGGTCCTTCTCATTGAGCTACTCGATGCGCTCGGCGCGCTGGTCCTTTCCGTTCTGGTGCAGGACGAGAGCCGCGGTACAACCCTGCCGGTCGATTTCGAAGGCGAACTGCGCGTCCACCGCCTTGCAGAAGAAGTCCCGATTGATCTCCGGGAAGACGGCGAACTTCTGCTGGCCGGTAGCCTGCACAAACAGATGATCGCCCTCCTTGGTGACCGCGATGATGAATTCGGGCGCGAGCTGATAACGTCCGGCGTAGCTGTCGAGGGTTTTGCCGTCGATGGGGATCTCCTTGTGCTCGCGGGGGCGCTTCAGGTAATGCACGATGCCGATGAGTTCGAGGTGCCCGCCCGTCCAGTAGCCATCCGCCGTCTGGGAAAATGCCGTCGTCCCCAGTCCGCTGCCGTCCAGAACGTAGAGGCGTTGTCCCTCCAGCCGCCAGAAGATCTCGCTGCAACGGGACCCTTCGATCACATTCCCGAATTTCCCGCGATTCGCAGTGAAGCTGAACTTGCAGCGCGGTCCCGGCAAATATCGGGGCTCGGTGCCCGCCGCCCGCCCGAATTCCCACTCGCCGGAAAGCTCGCGTGCCGCGGCCTCCGGCGCAAATTCGACGGGACGATTCACGCCAGGCGTCCGAAACACGAACTCCTCACTGGTCTCGAGGAGCGTCGAAGGGGCCGGGCGCCCGGGCGCCAACGTGGCGGCGTCGTTCGGCAGTTCCCTGAGGAGCAGATCCTGCACACCCATGCTCTCCGTCCGGATGGCTCGGACAAAGGCTTGCGCGAATGCCCCCGGCGAGGCATCTTGCGGCCTCGTCTCCGTGCGTCCCGGTGGGACTGCATAAACGTAAACGGTGTGGGAGTCTGCCGCCATCCGGGCCAACCCCGGAGCTTGCGCACGCGAAGCTAACGCGGGCAGTTCGTGCGCTGCGTCGAGCGCTACGATCGCCAGCCGGACGCCCTTCGCGTCCAGGGCCTCGCGCAGCCTTACGACGGAATAGGCGTTCGCCAGCGGCGCCGAGTCGCGGGGGTCGAAATTCGTCGCCAGCAGCCAGTTGTCATTGCCCCGTTGAAAGCCGTAACCCGTGAAGTAGACCACGGCAACATCGCCCTTCCGAAGTCTGCCCGTGAAGTCACTCTCCACCCGCCGCAGTTCCGCCAGACTGAGATCCTCCGCTTCGATGACATCGAACCCGTCCTGCCGAAGAGCTTTGGCGACGCCCGCCGTTTCCGCGGCGGCAGATGGGATGGGAGGCAGATTCTTGAACGCGCCATTGCCCACCACCAGAGCGTGCCGGCCGGGCAGAACAGCCACCGTGGCATCCGATATCTGGAACGGGATGCTCATGATCTCGGCACGCCACCAAAGCAGGCGAACCCGCCAGTTGCCGGGCATGGAGGACGCTTTTGCTCCGGCAATCGGCAGATTGAGCTCGTAACAGCGCCGGTATTCGGGCTTGTGGTTAAACCAAACCGACTCTTCCACTTCACCGGCCGGGTTCAGCCATTGGACCTCACCGAGGTCCCCCGGCTGCGCTCCCTCCACGGAAAACGCTACCCAGGCGCTCAGATCCGTGGTTAGAAAATCGGTACTTCCCCCGGGAGTCGCGCAAGCATCCGGGCTCGATGGGCTCTTCGTCAGTAAGTGCGCAGTGACCCGCCGGCCGGGTAACGGAGTCTGGACGCCAAAGCCCAGGGCCCTGGTTACCGAGTTGCCGGCCGAGTCCTCTGCCCGGACTACCACCCGGTAGTTTCCTCCTCGAGTGGGTGCGCCCGATATTTCTCCGGACGACGAGAGATTCATTCCTGGTGGCGCGTTGCCCACGAGCGACCATCGGTAAGGGGCCGATCCCCCGGCCGCTCTCAATTGGAAGAAATACCGAACCTGCAGTGCGCCAAACGGCAACAAAGTCCGGCTCACCAGATTCACCACCGTGTTGGGCGGCCTCGTGATGGTGAAGGCCGACGAAGAGGTCAGACTATCGTTCAAGAAGACCTGCAACTCCCATTTACCCGGCATGGTCGATGGCGGCGCATCCGCAATCGGCAGGTCGTAACCTCGGAATGTACCGTCGGGGCCGGACAGGTCAAGAGTTTGGGATTGGAGAACCGTGCCCGAAGGACTCTTCCATTCCATCCGCAGCCGGTCCCCCTTCTTGCCGCCCGTCCATGTGATTACCGGAACGGCCAGGGGATCGGTGGTGAGGAATTCGCTCTCGGCCTCAAACTGATCCGGCTCGAACGGCCCGCTCCGCAGCACCAGGGTTCTGCTCACTCGAAGCGGCGGCCCGCTCTGGGCTGACAAAAGGCACACGCCCAGAAAGCACACTGCCAGCAAGCTCGACTTCATGAAGCTACGGCCTCAACTTCCAACGCACGGTAATCTCCGTCAACGTGCGCCCGGCGTCGTTGCGGACGACCAGCCGGTCCCACTGATTGCGCGTCGAGGGCGGCTCGACGATCGACAGCCCGGGAGGAGTTACTTCGATGGTAATCGGCACGAGCGGCAAGTCATCACTCAGCGAGCCGTGAACGACATGTCCAGCCTGGATCGTGAGCGTCTCGTGATCGGGGAGTTTGCCGGTCCACTGCAATTCGCCGTGGGACGGTCCCCCGTATTCGGCGGCGCTCAAGGCGCGCCGCAGCGGAGGCAACTTCACTGCCGGCGGGGGAGTCTCCGCTTTGGAAACAGGCGTCGATTTGGCCGCGGCGGACTCGGCAGGGGGCTCCGATTTCCGGGCGGATGGCGCCGCGGCAATAGGCGGAGGAACAGTCGCGACCTGCGCCGGCGCCGAGCCGCTCTTTCTGGAAAGCGCCAGGCCCGCCAGCACCACACCCAGCAGCACCACCGCCGCACAAACGGCGAGCACGATCGGCTGCCTGCGTCTGGCTTCCACCGGTTTCGCGGGCGGGATCGTCACGGTGGACGCTCTTTCGTCCGCACCACTCGACAGCCGTTCGAGGTCCGCAATCAATTCCGCTGCGGTTCGATAGCGCTCCGCCGGCGGCTTCCTCAGGCACTTGTCCACAACTGCCGCGATCCGCGGTGGAATCCCGGTGGGCGGATCCGGAGGCTGATGGACCACCGCAAACAGCACGCCCACGGCGCTCTCGCCATGGAACGGCACATCGCCGCGAAGCATCTCGTACAGCACCACTCCCAGCGACCACAGGTCGGTGCGACAGTCCATCTCAGAATGAACTGCCTGCTCGGGCGACATATAGGCGGCCGTGCCCATGGTGGTGCCCGTCTTCGTGAGACTGTCCGTGCCGGAAATCCTGGCGAGGCCGAAATCCACGATCTTCACGGTGCCATCGCGCGTCACGATCAGGTTCGAGGGCTTGATGTCGCGGTGAATGATGCCGCATTCGTGCGCTTTCGCGAGCCCCCGCGCGGCCTGCAAGGCGATGTTGATCGCTTGGGAGGGCGGAAGCGGCCCGCGATCCAGGCGATCCTTCAACGTCTCGCCTTCGTAATAGGCCATCACGATAAAGGTCCGGCCTCCAGCGTCCTCGATCGCGTGCACCGCCCCCATGTTAGGGTGATCGAGGGCCGAGGCGGCCATGGCCTCGCGCAAAAGACGTTCCCGGGAAGTGAGGTCGGTCCCCAGGCCGGGCGGCAGGAATTTTAGGGCGACGCGGCGCTTCAGTTTGAGGTCCAACGCCCTGTAGACCACTCCCATGCCCCCCGCACCGAGACGTTGCTCGATCTGATAGTGCAGGATGCACTCACCCGGGGAGACAGCTTCAGCAAAGGGAAACGACACGACAGTCCTCGGATCCCATATATTCTCCACTACTCTCGAAGCAACTTCAACAGCCCGCGACTTCCATCTTCCACAGATGTAAGATCGATGGACATGAAAATCTTTCGCCTCGCCGCTGGATTGGTTCTGGCGTACGCCGTCCATGCGCAGGACCGGGTCAGCGTGCGGATCCTGCTCGGGGTCACGGACACCGCGTCTTCGGTGTGGGATGGCTCCCTGACCGCGGATGGCGCAACGGTCGATTCCCTCGAGCCGTGGCGCTTTGAAGGCAACGACCGGATCACCGGATCAGCCTGGCGGATCTCTACTCACATGATCCGGCTGTTTGGTGCGCAGCCCAATCGTCCAATCGTCGCCAACGGCGTGGTCGCGCACCTTTCCGCCCGCCAGCCGGATGCCGCCGTTCGTGTGACGACCGCGCAGGGCAATTTCGAATTCCGGCTGACTGAGGTCCCCTATGGCACGGTCATCCGGCGCCTGGAGGGCAAGGCTTTCGTGGACCGCGTGCCATCCCCATTGCGCATCACCAACACGCCGGACGAAGAGGACTACCCTTCGGCCGCGATGGCGAAGGACGGTAGCGTTTGGATGGCCTATTCGGTGTTTCGCCACCATCCCGATCACGACCGCCTGCGCGCTCCCCTCCAGAAACCGCTCACCGATTTCGCGCCGTTGAAGGCTCCGACCGGCGGCGATCAGATCATGCTGCGGCACTACGCGAACGGCGCCTGGCAGGATCCCATCGCGATAACACCAGCAGGCGGAGATTTGTATCGGCCCGCGGTAGCGCTGGACGGCCGCGGGCGGGTGTGGGTGTTCTGGTCGCAGAACACCGCCTCGTCTACTCAGCGGGCCAACTTCGACGTCTTCGCCAGTGTGGTCGATCGCGGCAGGGCGGCGCGGCCCGTGCCGGTTTCGAAGGACCCGGGATCGGACGTCTTTCCTGCGGCGGCCACGGACTCGCAAGGGCAAGTCTGGGTAGCCTGGCAAGGCTGGCGAAACGGGCACGCATCGATTTTCGCCGCGGTGCAGAAGGGCGACGCCTTTTCCGCTCCGGCCGCGGTCTCGCAGTCGCCTGCCAACGAATGGAATCCCGCTATTGCGGCGGATACACGAGGACGCGTCACCGTAGCGTGGGATTCCTATCGCGACGGGAACTACGACGTGATGGCGCGGACGGCGACCGCAGGTGCGTGGGGCCCGGAGTTCGCCATCGCGGCTACGGCTCGCTACGAGGCCTATCCCTCCATCGCGTACGAGAACTCGGGCCGGCTCTGGGCGGCATACGAAGAGGGCGGCGCGGGCTGGGGCAAGGATTTCGGCGCATACAAGACGGAAGGCGTGCCGGTCTTTCAGGGGCGGGTAGTCCGGCTGAAAGGGATCGAGCCGGATGGCCGGCGCGTCGAGTTGCAGGTCGACCCTGGCCAGGTGCTTCCCGGCATACCGCGGCCGCGGTTCGACAACATGGGATCGCAGAGCGCCGCGGAGTCGCTCGACCCGCGTCCCGACGCGGCGCGCAATCGCACTCCCAACCAGGCCGCGCCCGGGCAGCCGAACCCGCACAATTTCCTGCCGCGGCTGGCCGTGGATTCGTCCGGCCGGATCTGGCTGGCTTTCCGCAGCATGCACCCGAACTGGTGGAATCCGATCGGCACCGTCTATACCGAGTACGTGACCTCGTTCGATGGAGAACGCTGGACGCACCCGGTATTCCTGACCCACAGCGACAACCTGCTGGATAACCGCCCGGCGATTGTGTCGCCCGAAGCGGGGAGGCTTTTCGTGCTGGGATCGAGCGACGACCGGCGGCAGTTCCACCGTTCGGAAGCCGCCGGTCCGACTTCCAACGAGCAGCCTGCACCGCTCGTCGATCCCTTCCAGAACGACCTGTATCTGAACGACGTTCGACTGCAGCCGGCGCGCCGGGCCCCGGCGGTGGCGGCCTCGGCCGCCGCATCTCCTGTCGAGACACGCGACGCCGCCGAAACCGCGGGAGTGAAGCGCATGCGCGGCTACCGCTCGCCGGGCGACGGCCTGCGGATCGCGCGCGGCGAGTTCCACCGCCACAGCGAGGTATCGATGGACGGCGGGAATGACGGCGCCCTGCTCGATCAGTGGCGCTATATCCTGGATGCCGGCGCGCTGGATTGGGTGGGTTGCTGCGATCACGACAACGGCGGCGGCCGCGAGTACACCTGGTGGATGGAGCAGAAGCTGACGGACATCTTCAACTCGCCGGGTGTGTTCGCGGCGATGTTCAACTACGAGCGCAGCGTGGCGTATCCGGAAGGGCACCGCAACGTGATCTTCGCGCAGCGCGGCATTCGCACCCTGCCGCGCCTGCCGAAGACCAGCGAGGACCAGCCGGGGCGCGCACCCGACACGCAGATGCTCTACGCTTATCTGAAATTTTTCGGCGGAATCGTGGCCTCGCACACCAGTGCCACGGGGATGGGGACTGACTGGCGGGACAACGATCCGCAGGTGGAGCCGGTGGTGGAGATCTACCAGGGCGACCGCCAGAACTACGAGATGCCGGGGGCGCCCCGCACCATCACGGAGAACGACGCCATCGGCGCGTGGCGGCCTCGCGGGTTCGTCAGCCTGGCGCTGGAGAAGGGCTATCAATTCGCATTCGAGGCCAGCTCCGACCACATCTCCACGCACATCAGCTATGCCAACGTTCTGGCGAAAGACATCTCTCGGGATGCGGTGCTGGATGCGCTGCGCAAGCGCCACGTGTACGGCGCCACGGACAACATCCTGGCGGACTTCCGCAGCGGCACTCACATGATGGGGGACGTGTTCACGACCGGGGCTCGTCCCGCGCTGCAGGTGAGTTTGACGGGTACGGCACCCTTCACCAAGGTGGTGGTGGTGAAGGATGGGCAATACGTGTATTCCAACGAGCCCAAGACTGCGAACGTGTCGTTCTCGTGGCGGGACGAGGCCGCGGCCGCGGGAAAGACGAGTTACTACTATGTGCGCGGCGAGCAGGAGAACGGCGAGATCGTGTGGGTCTCGCCGATGTGGATCACGTACAAGCCGTGAAGAACACGCGGCCATCCTGGTAGAATCAGGAGCCATGAGATTCATCAGCCTGGGACTGATCGGGTTTGTGGCGGCCATCGCGCAGCCGCCTCTGTTCACCGACTCGCTTCCCAAGGAGGAATTCGCAGCGAGGCGGGCGCGGCTGATGGAACAAATCGGCAATGGCGTCGCGGTGCTGCAAGGCGCCACCGAGGACGCCGCGTACGTGAAGTTCCGGCAGAACAACGACCTCTTCTATCTGACCGGGGTAGAGTCGCCGCGCGCCATCGTGATGATCGACGGCCGGGCCAAGACCGCCACCCTGTACCTGATGCCGAAGAACGAACGCGCGGAGCGGAGCGAAGGGCCTCTGCTGGCGCCGGGCGACGAGGCGGTCAGACTGACAGGGATGGCGCGGGTGTTGGATCGCGAGGAGTTCGCGGCGGACCTGAAGAAAATCGGCCAGGAGGCGCGCGTGCTGTACACGCCGTTCCGGCCGGCATCCCAGGCAGCGGTCACGCCGGATCGTGTCGCCGTGCATGAAGCCGCCACGGCCGCCGATCCATGGGACGGCAGACCGTCGCGTGAGACGGTCTTCCGGCAGAAGCTTCATGAGCAGGCTCCCAAGCTCGAGATCAAGGATCTCGATCCCATTCTCGACGCCATGCGCAGCATCAAGAGCCCGCGCGAGCTGGCACTCATCCGCCAGGCGACCCGGATCGCGGGAGAGGCGATGATCGAGGCCATGAAATCGGCCAAGCCGGGAATGTACGAGTACGAGATCGAGGCCATCGGCGACTACGTATTCAAGAAGAACAACTCCCAGGGGCCGGCGTACTTCGGCCTGGTTGCCGCGGGCACCAATTCGTTCTGGCCGCACTATCATGCGGCGCAGAGCCAGTTGAAGGAGGGCGACCTGGTGCTCTTCGATTACGCTCCCGATTACAAGTACTACGCCTCCGATGTGACGCGCGAATTCCCGGCCGGCGGCAAGTTCAATGCCGGCCAGCGCGAGTTGTACGGCGTGTACGTAAAGCTCTACCAGGCGCTGATGACGTCGATTCGCCCGAATGTCACGGCGCGCGCCGTCATCCAGGACGCCGTCAAGCAGATGGACGCCATCCTGGCAGGCTGGCCTTTCACCAAGGAGAAATACCGGCAGGCGGCGCAGCGCTTCGTCGATACCTATCGCAACGGCGTGGGGCGCAGCCTCGGACATCCGGTGGGGATGGAGGTGCACGATGTGCAGTCGCCCATGGAGATTCTCAAGCCGGGCTATGTGTTCACGATCGAGCCGGCGCTCACCGTTCCCGAAGACCGCATCTACATCCGGCTCGAGGATGTCATCGTGATCACCGACAACGGGTACGAGAATCTGTCGGCCTTTGTTCCGGAGACGATTGAAGAGGTGGAGCGCGTGATGGCGTCAGGGAAACAGGCGCCATCGCCGTCGCGGTAAGGCACCTGGCTTTTCGAGCGAGTACAGCCGCCTGAAAAGGCGGCTGCGGCCAGGATTGGCCGCCCTACTATTCCCGGCGGAGGTGGAAGGTGTATCGCAGCATCAGGGAGTGGCTCGCGGGATCGACGCCGTAGTCGGTGGAATACAGGTATTGCACGAAGAAGTTCGGGGAAAAGCGCCAGCCCACTCCGAAGTCGGAGAAGCGGCTGGCCGATTGGAAGGCCGCGGGAGTGAAGGGGAAGAAGGAGTCCTGTACCAGCGTTGTCTGGCCGTACCGGTCGGGGAACAAAGCCACGCTCAACTCGTGACACTGCCAGATATTGAGCAGCGACGCGCTGACAAACAGGCGCCGGGTGAGGTCGGCCTGCACCGCGCCGTGGGCCGAGACAAAGTGACCGTTGGCAGTGCCGTTCTGCAGCAGATTGCCGGTGCTGTCCTCGGTGCGCGCGGCCTGCGTGCGAGTGGCCCCACCCGCAATGTCGAGGCTGAGCATCACCCGGCGCGTCAACGCATATCCCAGACCCAGGCCGAGCGACCCACGCTGCGCGCGGTCACGCTCGTGCGAATCCACCGCATTCGTCCGCACCAGCCCGTCTTCGAGCGAAACGCCAAGCCAAGCCGCCGTCACGCCATAGAACAGCCGCGAAGAGATGGAGCCGCGCAATCGCATGCCAATCTCGGCGGAATGGCCCGCGGTGCGTGTCGAGTTGAGATCGGCGGGCGCGCTGTTGATGGTGTGGGTGGTGTCGGCGTCGGTAGCCTCGATGAAGGCATAGCGGTAGAACAAGCCGAGCTTGGCGCTCCGCGAGATGTCGTGCGAGAGCCCCACGGTGAGTCGCGTCTGAGTGACATCGGAGGAGGAGTCGATCCTCTCGGTATACGGATTGGCCCCGCCCTGCCCTTCGGTTGTGGTACTGATCAGAGATCCCGTGCCCTTGAGAGACTCCAGTTCCAATCCGAGACTGCTGGAGCCGAAGCGCCCGGCGGCCAGCAATGCTCCCGAATAGAAGGTTCCGGTGGAGGCCCCGGTAGTGTTGAGCGCTGCGCCGTTCGACGAAGGGACGCTGGTGGGATCGTAATCGGGCATGGCCGAGATCCCGGTGTTCCCCACGCGCGAGGCCGAGGCGCTTCCACCCAGCGTGAACCGGGTGCCGGTCAGTGGGACAAACATCGAAACCTGCGGCGACAGGCTGTAATCGCCGGGCAGCGTTCCGCCCGGGCCGAAGGCAGACTGGTATTGCTGGAGGCCTTCCACGCCGCTGAACGAGGGCAGGACGAAGACGCGGCCCTCGGCGCGCGGGAATCCGGTGGCGTATGCGGGATTCTCGAGGCTATCCAGGTGGGCTTCTGCGAAGGCGTTATAGCGGAACAGAAATGGCACCTGGGCAAGATCCGAGAGGCCGGCAATATAGCGGTCGTAGGTGCTGGCTGTGGCGCGCTGCGAGGAGTCGTCCCGGTCGTGAGGCGCGGCCCCGCCGTGCGAGTCGCTTTTCGACGGAGGCGGCTGGCCCTGGGTCTGGCCGGCCGGCAGCACCGCGCCGGGGTTCGGGCCGGGATTGGAAGCGGCGGCGGCCATGGCTACCGGCGCTGCGTGGTGGTCGTCCGCATCGTTGTGGCCGCCGGGGTCGCCCGCGCGATTCAACGGGCTGATAAAGAAGTGGAAGTCCTGTCCGGCCTCTACCAAAACTCCGCGTCCGGCTTCGATCAGAGTCTTGCGATCCGGATCGCTGAGGCTGGATACTTCGACGGCCCCTTCGTACACGACCACCTGGGTTTCCCCCTGCGCTCCCACGTCGATACTGAACTCGGTGCCCCGCACCGCGATGGATGCCGTAGGGCTGTTCATGCGGTAAGGATTCGGGCGGCCGGAGAAATGATTGATCTTCACCCGCACCATGCCGAGGCTGATCTCGAACAGCTCGCGAAGCGAGGACGCCTGCTGGAAGTCTTTGAGGATGATGACCGACTCCGGCTGTATCACCACCATGCTGCCGTCGCTGAGATCGATCACGACGCGGCCGCCTCCGCGGGTGTCAATGCGGTCGCCAGGGTTCAAGATCGCTCCTGGAGAGAGTCCGAAGACCGCGCTGTTGGAGTTGTAGAGCAGCGCCCGCCCGGAAACGCTCGAGGCGCGGGCGACCACGGGGAGGGTCTGGGCTTGCGCGGCGCATGCCAACAGGGCGATTCCGAGGAGGCGCCAGGTGCGGCCTGGAGAACCACTCCGGCACAGGACTTGGCGACCGAAAAGCGTCCCTATGACTGGGGACGCAGCAGGCAGGAGTGCCTGCGCCACGTCGGCGGCGCAAGGGTTTTGGATTTCGCCGCGGCTCCTGGTCAGACGTCCTCCGATTCGAGTTCACCGTCACCGTCCGGGTCCAAAGCCCCCTGTAACTGGTAGCGGGCGATCAGTCTCTGGATGGTGCGGCGGTCAAGTTCAAGGACGGAGGCTGCGCGGCGGCGGTTCCATCCGGTCTCTTCCAGGATCAGTTGCAGATATCGCCGTTGTAACTCCTCCATGGTGGGTCGGTCAGCAATCAGGCGATGTTCGAGGCTGCCGGATTCCGGGCCCTGGCGGC
The DNA here is from genome assembly GCA_035501495.1 of Bryobacteraceae bacterium. Classification (GTDB taxonomy): domain Bacteria; phylum Acidobacteriota; class Terriglobia; order Bryobacterales; family Bryobacteraceae; genus JAIQFL01. The sequence goes on from DATJWB010000316.1 coordinate 48,601, forward strand.
GCAGGGCGGCGATTTCGGGCGGCAGGCAATCGATCGTGATCAAGCCGCCCGAGGAGAGCGCCACGGCGCGGCGCAAGGCATTCTCGAGTTCCCGCACGTTGCCTGGGAAATCGTGCGCCGTGAGTGACGCCATGGCCTCCTTCGTAAGATGCAGCGTGGGCTGATCGGGGCTGCGGAAGCGCTGCAGAAAATGCGCGGTCAGGAGTTCGACGTCTCCGGTGCGCGCGCGCAGCGGAGGCAGTTCGACGGACAGCACGCTCAGCCGGTAATACAGGTCGGATCGAAAACTGCCGGCCGCCGCCAGGTCGCGCAAGGGAGCATTACTGGCCCCGATGACGCGCACGTTGACGCGGCGCAACTGTGTCGATCCGACGCGCCGTACCTCGCCGGATTGCAGAACGCGGAGCAAGCTGGCCTGAAACGCGGGACTGGTGGATGCCAGCTCGTCGAGGAAGAGCGTGCCGCCATCGGCGGCTTCGAAGAGTCCGGCACGCTCACCGGTTGCTCCGGTGAAGGCGCCGCGAGTGTAGCCGAACAGCTCCGACTCAAGCAGCGTATCGGTGAGGCCGGAGCAGTTCACCGACAGGAACGGGCGGGCGGAGCGCGCGCTGAAATCGTGAATGGCGCGCGCCACCAGTTCCTTACCCGTGCCTGATTCGCCCATGATCAGGACGGTAGCATCGGTGCGGGCGGCCTGCGCGATGAGCTTGTAAACGATCACCATCGGGGCGCTGCGGCCGACGAGGCCAGCCTGTGTAAGCTGCGCGTCGTCCTGCCCGGCCGCGGCGGACGCCTGGGCTTCCTTGCGCGCATCGAGGTACCGCCGAAGCAGCGCGACTACCGCCGAGATCTCGAACGGCTTGCCGATGAAGTCGTTGGCGCCGCGGGCGACCGCCTCGACCGCGGCGGTGACGGAGCCCTGGGCGGTCATGAGAATGACCGGCAGGTTGGCATCGACGGCGCGGAGAGAGGCGACCAGGTCGAGGCCGTTGCCGTCAGGCATGTAGACGTCGCTGAGGACCGCATCGAACTGACCGGAGGAGACGGTTTCCAGGGCTTCCCGCCCGGTGCGCGCGGAGGTCACACGGAAGCCGTTCAGGGTGAGCCCGGTTTCCAGCATGAGGCGGATGGAGCGCTCGTCATCGGCGATCAGGATATGAGGTTGTTGGGACATGGATGACTCTTATCGCCGTCGAACGGGGCGAAACCACCCTCGGGCCGGCGCCCGGGTGTCGGGGAAAACGGACTCTAAGATAAGTGTAACCCGGGAGTTTGTAGCGGCAACGGTGCTCAGGAGAAGAGCGTCCCCGAGGAGTCGGAACGCGGCAGCCTCGAAAACCCCTTCGCCGCCAGTGGCACGGTACACGCCCGACAAGCGCCGAGGGAGTCTCGGCGCGGCAGGCAGGAGTGCCTGCGCCACGCCGCCGGCGCAAGGGTTTTCATGAATTTCGGTGGGCCGACGGGGCCGATGGGTACAGGCGGGAGTGCCCGCGCCACATGTTTGCGGAACGAAGCCAATTTGTGGTGGGGGGACGGGAGTTACGGGTTCGGGGGGAGCGGCGGGAGGCGGGGTTTGGGGGGTGAAACAGTCGGGACAGAGGGCGCGCAGGGCGTCGAGAGCGCGGTGATAGGCGCGATCGGCGGAGACGAGTCGGCGCTGCAGGCGGTCGAAGACGCGCTGGCCGCGGGTGAAGGCGTCGCCGAGCATGACTTTCTTGTGGAAGCGCTGCCATTCCCTGGCCTCCTGGAATTCGATCTCCCAGAGCTGCGGCTCGATTTTGCGCAGGCGGCGGAGGAGCCAGTCGGCGGTGATCAGGGCATCGACGAGGACGCATTGTTCGGGAGTGGCGGGCTGGAAGCGTTCGTGGTAGCAGGCGGCGAGAGCATCGAGGGTGGCGGCGTCTTCGCCACGAATGACGAGCGATTTGGCGTCGATGCCGGTCTTCAGGGCGTTCTGCGAAGAGGCAGCCTTGCCTTCAGCGGAGCGCGGGCCGGTGGACTTTCTGGCATTGCGACGGTTGGCCTGGATTTGGGAGTCAGTCGGCATGAGTTTCGAACAAGAGGGTAGCAGGGCGACTCCGGGCGGGCAGCCGCACGAAACGGGCAAGCGGCTGAAGAGGAGGGACTTGGGGATTTCGGAAGGGGCGTGAACGAAGGCACGGGTTGGCGGCCGGCAAGAAACGTTGGAGGGGGCGCGACGCGGCATTCTCACTCGGCGCCTCCGTGCGGAATCCGCAGCGAAAAAGTCGATCCCGTTCCCAGCTCGCTTTTCACCGTCACCGATCCGCCGTGGAGTTCGGCGATCTCGCGTACCAGCGCCAGCCCCAGCCCGGTTCCGGGGACTCCCGCATCCTGCACCCGCGGCACGCGGAAGAACTTTTCGAAGATGCGGGTCAGATCGTGCTCCGAGATTCCGTACCCCTGGTCCGACACATCGATTCGCACCATCGAGGCGTCGCGATCCGCGGAGATGGTGACCGCGGTCCCTTCCGGGCTGTACTTGATCGCGTTGGAAATCAGGTTCTCGACAGTCCGCGAAAGCAAGTCGGGATCGGCCAGCAGCGGCGGCAATCCAGGTGCGAACTTACGGACCAGGCGGATTTCGCGCCGCGCCGCGACGGGGTCGAGCAGCAGAAGGATGCGCTCCACCAGGTTTTCGATCCGCACCGGAGCCAGCCGTACCTCGGTAGCTCCCGATTCCAGGCGCGTGATATCGAGGTACTCGGAAATCATGCGGGTAAGCCGCTTGACTTCGTCGTTGATCGCCAGGTGCATCTCGCGGCGCCGGGCCGGATCCACCTCGTAGTCGGCCAGCAACTCGGTCATGCCCTGGATGGCGGTCAGCGGTGTACGCATTTCGTGGGAAACCAGGGAGATCACGTCGTTCTTGGTCTGCTGCAGCTCATGCTGCCTGGTCACGTCGGAGAGTGACGCCACGATTCCCAGGACGGGCCCGTCGCCGTTTTCGCCGCCAGTGACCGCGCCCATTCGGAGCATGTAATGGTTGGCGCGCACGTCGCGAAACGTCACTTCGCGTTCGATGTGCACGCGGTCCACCACCAGGCGGGCGAGCAGATCGCGCTCCGGCGCGTCGAGCAGGCGCGCCAACAGGCTCTGTCCCACGAGAGCCGGGGGCGTGGAGCCCAGGATCGCGGCGGCACTACGGTTGGCAAAGGTGATGCTTCCGTCCGGAGACGCGATGATCAACCCGTCCTCCACCGATCGCATGGCGAAGTCGACGAACTTGGCTCGCGCCAGAAGGCGCGCGTTCAATTCCGCCAGCGTGCGGGCCTTCCATTCCAGGCCGTGCGGGGCCCACGCGTGAGGCGGATGCTTTCCTTCGAGGGCTGGCTGGGCGGGCCCGAGCAGGTCTGACGACTCGGCCAACTCCGCCAGGTTCTCGTCGAGCCGGCGGCTGGCGGAAATCGAGCGGTGGAGGAGCCCCAGGATTCCCGCCGAGGCGCACGCCACCAGCCCCGGCACCAGCGGCGGGAACACCAGCAGCCGCGTGAACACCAGGTAACTCACCGCGACAATGGCCAGAGCAATTCCGGCCAACCCGGCCAACTGTTTCAGAGACTCGGTTCCACCTTGAGCCACCTCGAGCACAGCCAGGGTCGCGAGCGCGATGAGCGCCGACCAGAAAAACGCCGCCCACCCCGAGGTATCGGAATAGAATCTTGATCGCAGAATGGTGTTGACGGCATTCGCCAGCACTTCCACGCCGGGCATGAGCGATCCATGCTGATCCGCATGAGCGTCCGTCTGGTGAACGAAGGGCGAGCTCAGGCGGTCGCCCTGGGATGCGGCGGTGGCGCCAATGAGCACGTACTTATCGCGGAACTTCGTGCCGGGGACGCGTCCTTCCACAACGTCGGCGAGGCTGTAGGTGTTGGGGCCGAACGAACCTGCCGGTCCGATGTAATCGATGGTCATGCGGCCGCCGCGCAGGATTTGCGTGCCATTCGCACCGCTGCCCGCCTGCCCGATGACGACCGGCGGCTGAGAGACATCGAGCGGGATGGTTCGAGCGCCCACCAACAGCGCCCGGCGGGTGTTGGTGACTCCCGCGTCCGGCGTGCCGTCGGCGATTCGCACCGCCTCCACTGCCATGGCGCGAATAGTGTGACCGGCATCGTCGGAGGCGCGGACTTCGATCTGGCGCGCGACACCATCGGACTCGGTTTGCACATTGACATGACCGATGGCCGCAGCGGCATTGGCAATCGGGGGAAGCGGCCGAAGCCATTCCGAAGGCCCGCCGTGAACCGCCGATTCGGTCAACTGTGCGGCCACGACCACATTGCCGGCCTTGCCGATGGCGCCGGCGAGGGCATCATCGTCGTCCTGGGTGGTCGGATCGACGAAGAGGATGTCCAGAGCAATGGCTTTCGGCTGGGCGGCGGAAAGGGCATCGATGGTTCGAACCATCACTTGCCGGGACCAGGGAAAGCGCCCAAAGCGCGCCAGGCTGGGCTCGTCGATGGCCACGATGGCAATGTCATCGGGAGCAGGCAGCGCACCGCGCTCCTGAGTCAGCCAGTCGCGCGCGTAGCGGCCGATCCCTGGCGCACGCGAGTCCACGAGGATGCCGAGGACCGCGGACACGATGGCGATCGCCAGAGTCCAGACGATTCTTCGCGATTGGCCTGAGATCTTCTGCATGGGCAGAGCCGGACCGGCATCCGGTGTGTGCGGGTACAATGCTCCCGGTATCGGGAGGGCACTCCCGATACCAACCCCGGCGCGAGTTAATTTCTTTAAATTCAATGATATGCTATTTGGGGCGGGGGTCGCGGGCGGCAACTTGCCGCAGGCACAGCTGTGAAAAAGTGGCCCAGCCGCCACCTCCTCCGCGTAACGTCGGACACCTTCGGGACGCCATTTCCCACACTATGACCAAGAAGCTGCTTTTTGTAACGACTCTTCTGCTTGTCGTCGCGTTCGTCGCTTTCGCGGCCGATGTGACGGGCAAGTGGACTTACGAAGCTCCGGGCAGGGGCGGTAACCCCGGCCGCCCGGTAACAATCACTCTGAAGCAGGATGGAAGTAAGCTGACCGGCACGGTGCCGGGTTTTGGCGGCCGCGGCGGTGGCGGCGGCGCGCCGGCGGAGAATGAAATCTCCAACGGAAAAGTGGACGGCAACAACGTCTACTTCGAAGTAAAGATGAACATGCAGGGCAACGAAATGACCACCAAGTACGAAGGCACACTGGATGGCGATTCGTTGAAGCTGAAGATCACCCGGCCGGGCATGAACGGCGGCGACCCTCGGGTCAACGAAGTCGTGGCCAAGAAGGCAACGTCTTAAGGAGTGATTTCCATCCGTGAGCGGCCCTAAGATCCCGGGTAAGAGGGCCGCTCGTCTGTTTCTCTTCAGGTTTCCAGGTCTCTTTCCACCATCCGTATATTAAGAACTACTAAGACGCACCCAGGTTTGGTAACATCCCCGCAATTGGCTGCGCCTCCTGTTTACGATGACCAAAAAGCTGTTTTCTGTAACGACGATTCTGCTAACCCTGGCATTTGCCGCAGCCGCGGCCGATATCACGGGCAAGTGGGTAGCTGAGCAGCCTGGCCGGCAGGGCGGACCGCCTCGCCAGACAACTTTCACCTTTAAGGCCGATGGAATGAAACTGACCGGCACCATGATGGCACCGGGCCGTGGCGGCAACGCCGGGACCGAAGTGGAAATCTCCAACGGCAAGATCGATGGCAACAATATCAGCTTCGAAGTGAAGCGGCAGACCCAGAATGGGGAGATGGTGTCCAAGTACGAAGGGACCTTGTCGGGCGACGAGCTGAAGTTGAAGACCACGCGCATGGGGCAGGACGGGACGCCCCAACCCGTGGAGATGACCGCGAAGCGCTCTACCACGTAAAGCAGTCGTTCCCCTGACGGGTCGCGGCTCGAGGGCCGCGATCGTCAGGGACGAGGCGCGCGACTCTGCCACCTTTGGTGTAACCAACCACCTTCGGGCGGCAATCCTGGCCGCAGGCGGTGTACTTTATTGGGAGAGGGCAAAGGGACAGAGAGGACAAGAAGCGAAGGTCTGTCCACAGGCGGGAGCATTGTCATGAATCGAAGGACATTCGCCATCGGAGCAATTTCGGCGTGGAGCGCCGGCCGCGTGAATGGCGCCAATGAGCGGATCCGTGTGGGATTGATCGGCAGCGGCGGCCGGGGGCGCGAGGATTGGGGCACGTTCCTCAAGCAGCCCGAGGTGGAGCCGGTCGCGGTATGCGACGTTTACGATCCGTTTCGCGAAAAAGGCATCGCGATGACGGAGGGCCGGGCGAAGGCGTTTTCGGATTTCCGCCGTTTGCTGGAACAGAAAGATATCGATGCCGTGATCGTGGCCACTCCCGACCATTGGCACGCGCTCATCACCGTGGCGGCCTGCGAGGCCGGCAAAGACGTGTATTGCGAGAAGCCGCTCTCCCTGACCGTGGTGGAAGGCCGAAAGATGGTGGAAGCGGCGCGCAAGCACGATCGCGTGGTGCAGACCGGGAGCCAGCAGCGCTCGGGATCGCACTATGCACAGGCTGTGAAACTGATTCAGGATGGCGGTATCGGCGAGGTACACCGAATCCACGCCGGCATGCAGCGCAACATCGCTCCGGGCCTCAAGCCGACGGAGATGGCATCGGGCCTGAGTCCCGCGCTCAACTGGGACATGTGGCTGGGGCCGGCGCCCCTGCGGCCCTTCGATCCGTTCCGCTGCATCTACAATTTCCGCTGGTTTTGGGACTATTCGGGCGGCCAGATGACCAATTGGGGCGCCCATCACCTGGATATCGCCCGCTGGATCGTGGGGGCGGAGGCGCCCACCGAGGTGGCCGGATTCGGCGGCCGTTATTCGCTCACGGATGGTGGCGAGACCCCCGACATCCAGGAGGTCACCTACCAGTTTCCGAAGGTGGTGGTGACCTGGACGTCCAGCGAAATCGCACAAGGCAAGCCGTTCACGCTCGACATTAGCGGCACCAGGGGGACGCTCACTCTGCTGCGGAGCGGATTTCAGGTAGCACCCGAGATGCTCGGGAGCGGGAAGGCAAAGACTCCTGCCATGGAGGCACTGCAGGTGAAGGGCGACGACCTGAATGTGGCCCATGCCCGCAACTTCCTGGATTGTGTGAAGAGCCGCAAGCGCCCGAACGCGGATGTGGAAGAGGGGCACCGGTCGGCGGTGATGTGCCACCTGGGAAACATTTCGACGCGACTGGGGCGATCGGTGCGATGGGATGCCGCCAAGGAGCAGGTGGTGGGGGATGTTGAGGCCAACCACATGCTTGGGCGGCCATATCGCGCTCCCTGGCGGCTGGGATAAAGGCGGTCTCATTAGAGGCGCGGCGCTCCGGAAGGACGGCCGCCAGTGACACTGTGCACGCCCTGACCAGCGTCCCGATGAGTCGGGACGCGGCAGGCAAGAGTCCCCGCGTCAAGTCACTTCTTGAAGAACGGGCCCTTGCGGTAAGGGAAGCTCTTCCAATCCTCGCTTGCCAGGCCGTTGCGGTCCCAGGCAACCGCTCCTTTGCGCAAGGTCAACTCGCAGACGATTCGCTGGGTGCCAGGCATCCGCGCGCCCGCCGAATCGAGCAGCCCATACCGGCCCGTCTCCAGCCGGAACACCGCCACATCGGCTTCCGCGCCGACATCCAGGTTGCCGAGCGCGGGCCGCTTGATCTCCTGCGCCGGGGCCCAGGTGGCCATTCGGACCACGTCTGCAGGCGACGAGCCAAGCCCCAGGATGTCGTCCATCACGTTGTCGATGTTCTTCATGCCGCCGTTCATGCTGTTGGTGTGGAGGTCGGTGGAGATGGAGTCGGGGCGGAAGCCGGCCTGGTAGGCCGGGACCGCCACGTACCAATAGAAGCTGGCCGCGCCGAATCCGATATCGAAAATGATGCCTCGCTTCCTGCCGGCAACCATGGCGGGATTGAGCGTTCCGTTTTCGAGCACCTCCTCACGGTGCCCGGAATAACAGTGGGTGAAGATGTCCCCGGGCCGCAGTTTGTCGAGGAACAGGGTGTCGATGTTACGCTCGCTGGTGATCTGCCCGAAGTCCACCATCACCGGCAGATTCGCGAGGTTGCCGGCCTTGACGGCGTTCTCCACCGAGGGCCAGCCGGGGCCGGCATAGTGCGCAGACTTGAATCCGACAATCAGGTCCGGGTTCTCTTTCGCGCATTTGGCGGCGGCCTCGGCATCCATCTCGGCAGCCTCGTTCTCGTGGCCGGTGCCCATGCCGGCGCCCACGATATTGAGGAACGCCAGGACGCGCGTCTTGGCCTTGCGGATGACGCGGTCACGGAATTCGGGAAACTCCTTCCACCCCGAACTGCCGGCATCCACCATGGTGGTCACGCCGCTGCGGAAGGAGAATGCGTCCGGCTGCACGGCTTCCTCCGCCATGGTGATGGGCGGGTTGTTGCGCTTGAAGACGTGGACGTGCATATCGACCAGCCCCGGGGTGACGTACAGTCCCGAGACGTCCACCACTTTCCGGGCTTCGGCGGGGTTGATCTGCGCGGCCACGCGGGCGATGTGTCCGTCGCGGATGGCCACGTCACGAGTCTGGTCGATGCGGTTCTTGGCGTCGATCACATGGCCGCCCTTCAGGAGCAGATCATATTGCGGCTGTTGTGCCGCGGCGGCCGGCACGAGGAGCAACACAATCACGAGGGAACGCATAGTTGAGATCAGTATATAATCCGCGTGGCCGATGCGCCGTTCCACGATAATCGTAGAGACATGCTGAAGCTCACCTGGCCGGAGGCCGCGCGGTGGCGCAGCGGTCGGCACTACCTGGGCCGGCGCGCGCCGGCCGGGAGCCTGCTCGCGGTGGCCAGCCGGCTGTGCGGACTCCATGCCCAGTTGATGTCGTCGGCCGAGTTGGCGGCCTGGGCTCGGGTGGACGGCTTGGCCCGGAATGAAGTGCAGGGGGCGCTCTGGGAGCACCGGACGCTCGTCAAGACGTGGGCGATGCGCGGGACTCTCCATCTGCTTCCTTCCAGTGAGCTGCGCACCTGGTACGCCGCCCTGAGCACCTGCCGCCACTTCCTCAGGCCGGCCGTGTGGAAGCGTGCGTACGGCCTCACCATCGAGGATCTCGACCGCCTCACCGATGCCGTTTCGCAGGCACTCGCGGGCTGCCTGATGACGCGCGAGGAGTTGGCTGCGGCAGTGGAGCGGCTCACGGGATCGGCCGCGTTCGGCGTCAAGGTCGGGCAGAGCAGTTGGGGCACTACACTGCGGCCGGCGGCGTTTTCCGGTCGCCTGTGCTTCGGCCCGAGCCTCGGGCAGCGGGTGAGGTTTACGGGTCCTGAAAGCTGGCTGGCTTCGAACGCCCAGGCTCCCGGGCCGCCGGTTACGGTGCCATCCGCAACGGCCGAGGTGGCGCGGCGATTTCTGTCCGGCTACGGACCGGCCACAGTTCAGGATCTGGCGCGCTGGTGGGGCGGAGGCGGCGTGGGCACGGCGCGGCAATGGGTCGAGTCGCTGGGAGATGAGGTCTGTCCGGTGGATGTCGAAGGCTCCCGGGGCTGGCTGCTTGCCACCCATGCGGCGGAGGCGCGCGATTCGTCTTCTGCGCGGATGGTGCGGCTGCTGCCGGCCTTTGATCCCTACGTAGTAGCGGCATCGGCGCATGCGGAGCGGCTGCTGCCGGGCGATTGGCGCTCGCGGGTGTATCGGCCGCAAGGGTGGATCTCGCCGGTGCTGCTGGTGGATGGCAGGATGCAAGGCACATGGAGCCATCAGGTGAAGGGAAGCCGCGTGGAAGTGGCGATCGATCCGTTCGTCCCGGTTCCGCGCTGGGTGGATCGCGCGGCGGGGGAAGAGGCGGAACGGCTGGCGGCATTCCTTGGGGGCAAGCTGCAGTTCTCGCGGAAAAGCGGTTAGGTGGCGGCAATTGCCGACGCGGAAGTCTCGAAAACCCCTTCGCCAGCATTGAACTGGATGGCAGACCAACAGGCGCCGAGACGAGTCTCGGCG